>LJSY01000056.1 GCA_001314805.1 Rhodobacteraceae bacterium HLUCCO18
GGGTCGGACGGCGCGACCGCCAGCCGGAACATCAGGTCGAAGGCCGCGTTCTCGCCGCTGGTGACGTTGAGCACGCGCAGCCGCATCGCCGCCGGCGAGCGGAGCGCGCGTTCGGCGCGCGCGCGGTACTCGGCCCCCGAGATCAGGATCATCCGGCGGACCACGTCACGCGGCGCGGTCTCAAGCGCGGTCAGCGCGACGCGCGCGCCCAGCGAATGGGCGACGAGGTTGACCTGCGCGTCCGGTCGTGCGGCTTGGATGGCGTCGATCATCCGCGCCAGCTGCTGCCCCGCCCGATGCGCGCGGCGGGCGACGCGGGGCAGGGGGCCGGTGGCGGGCCAGCCGAAGCCGATGCCCAGCCCCGCGCCCGGCCGGTCGAGATGCAGGTGGCGCGGCCAGCTGACGGCCTTCCAGCAGTCGGTGCGGGGGTTGAGGGACAGGATATGGCGATGGGGATCGGTCCGGGGGTGGTGTGGGCAGAACCGGTATCCGTGGATCATCACCGTGACCGACCCACCGGGGGCCAGCGTGTCGAGCGCGGCGGCGAGTGTCCGGTCGCCTGCCGGGGCATGCCCGTCCGGGTTCTCCTCCGTATTCACACTGAGAAGCGCCATCCGCCAGCCCGCCCCCATCATGATCTGGTGGGCGGATACGAGGGTTCCGCAACATGTCGGTAACGCGACCACGACAGTTCGGTGACGTGACCGGATGGTGACAGGCTGCGCGCCGACAATCGGTCTTGACCCGAACCGGGCGAGGCCGTATCGCCGTCGCACCACGTGGCGATTTGTGAACCGGATTGCGGGCCACGCTAAACAACCCGCTAAAGAGGTCGAGGCGTGCGCCCATCTGCCCGTCCCCGGCCATGACGATCATGGGCCAGGGGGCCTGTCCCCGAACCCGGCCCGCATTTGGCCCCAAGGGGCAGACAGTTTGGGAGAACAGGGCATGAAGGACGCACGCACGCCGCCCCGAAAACCGTGGAAGTCGCGCACGCGCGCGGTGCATTCCGGCACGCGGCGCAGCCAGTACGGCGAGGTGAGCGAAGCGCTCTTCCTCACGCAGGGCTTCGTCTACGACAGTGCCGAGGCCGCCGAGGCGCGGTTCATCGAGACCGGGCCGGACGAATACATCTACGCCCGCTACGGCAACCCCACGGTCGCGATGTTCGAGGACCGGATCGCGGCGCTGGAGGGGGCGGAGGACGCCTTCGCCACAGCGAGCGGCATGGCGGCGGTCAACGGCGCGCTGATGGCGATGCTCAAGGCGGGCGATCACGTCGTGTCGGCGCGCGCGCTCTTCGGGTCGTGCCTCTACATCCTCGAGGATATCCTGCCGCGCTTCGGCGTCGAGGTCAGTTTCGTCGACGGCACCGACCTTGCGGCATGGGAGGCGGCGATCCGCCCCGACACCAAGGCCGTGTTCTTCGAATCCATGTCGAACCCGACGCTGGAGCTGATCGACATCGCCGCCGTATCGCGCCTTGCCCATGCCGCCGGTGCGACCGTGATCGTCGACAATGTCTTCGCCACGCCGGTCTTTTCCGATGCGATCGGCCTCGGGGCCGATGTGGTGATCTACTCGGCCACCAAGCATATCGACGGGCAGGGGCGCTGCCTCGGCGGCGTGATCCTTGGCCCGCGCGAGATCATCCGCAAGACGGTCGAACCCTACATGAAGCACACCGGCGGTGCGATGAGCCCGTTCAACGCCTGGGTCATGCTGAAATCGCTGGAACATGTGGAACTGCGCTGTCGCGCGCAGGCCGAAAGCGCGCAGGCCATCGCCGAGGCGCTGGAGGGGCACCCGGCCTTGTCGTCCGTGATCTTCCCCGGCCTCGCCTCGCATCCCCAGCACGCGCTGGCAGAAGCGCAGATGACACGCCCCGGCACGATGATCGCGCTGGAGCTTGCGGGCGGGCAGGCGGCGGCGTTCCGTTTTCTCAACGCGCTGGAGATCGTGACCATCTCCAACAATCTCGGCGACGCGAAATCCATCATCACCCATCCCGCGACCACCACCCACCAGCGCCTGAGCGACGAGGCGCGCGCCGCACTTGGCATCACGCAGGGCCTCGTGCGCCTGTCGGTGGGGCTGGAGGACACGGACGACCTCATCTCGGACCTGACACAGGCGCTGGAGGCGGCACGATGAAGGACCTTCTGATCCGCCCCTACCGGCCGGAGGATGCCGCGCATCTGGCGCGGGTGTTTCACCGTGCCGTGCGGCGGGGCACGGGGGCGCATTATTCGCTGGTCCAGCGGCTGGCGTGGTCGCCGCGCGCGGGCGACGGGGCCGACTGGCACGCGCGGCTCAGCGGGATCGAGACGGTGGTGGCCGAACTGCCTTCGGGTCCGGTCGGATTCATGGCGCTCGACGCGGGCCAGCGCTTCGTCGATTTCGCCTATGTGGACCCTTGCGTGCGCGGGCGCGGCGTGGCGGCGACGCTTTACGCGGTGCTCGAGGGGCGGGCGCGGACCATGGGCCTGAACCGCCTGCAGACAGAGGCCAGCCGCGTGGCCGAGCCGTTCTTCGCTGCGCGTGGCTGGGTCGTGGTGCACCGGCAGGTGGTGAGGCGGCGCGGCATCGGCCTGCCCAACGCGCTGATGGAGAAAGACCTTGCAAAGGGTATCCGCCGCGCGGAGGCGGCCGCGTGAAACCCTTTCTCGTGCTGCAACTGCGCCCCGAGGACGAGGCCGCCGACGACGAATTCGCGGCCCTCCTCGCCCGTGGCGGCCTGGCCGAGCGGCAGGTGGAGCGCATTCGCCTCGACCAGCGGCGAATGCCTGCGCTGTCTCTCGACGACTACGCCGGCGTGATCGTGGGCGGCGGCCCGGGCTGCGTCTCGGACCCGCCCGAGACGAAACACCCCGTCGAGGCGCGGATCGAGGCCGATATCCTTTCGCTCATGCCCGAGATCGTGGACCGTGACGTGCCCTTCATGGGCTGCTGCTATGGCCTCGGCATCCTTGCCCATCACATGGGCGGGCGCGTCGGCAAGGGCCTTTACGGCGAGCCCATCGGCGGCGTCGACTGCACGGTGACCGAGGCGGGCGCGCGCGACCCTTTGCTGCAGGGCCTGCCCACGCAGTTCCGCGCGCTGGTCGGCCACAAGGAGGCGGTGGAGGTGCTGCCCGAGGGCGTGACGCACCTGGTCTCTTCCGCGCCTTGCCCGGTGCAGATGGTGCGCACCGGGCAAAACGTCTACGCCACCCAGTTCCATCCAGAGGCCAATGGCGAGACCTTCGCCACCCGCATCCGCATCTACAAGGACCGTGGCTATTTCGACCCCGCCGACGCAATGGCGCTGACCGAGGCCGCGCTGGCCGAGGAGATCACTGTGCCCGAACGGATTCTCGCCCGCTTCGTCGCGCGCTACGGGTGAAATTTCCGTCTTGGGCAGACACCGGGCCGATGCCCGATAAATTCCTGAAACTTCACGTCAATTTGATCCGATCAAGCGCCGCTAGCGTATCTCACCGGAAAGACAAGACTTGGGTTCTTGCGCGCGCGTGCCATATGCGTACGGCGCAGGACCGTTGGAAGGGGAACGCCCATGAACATTCAGGTAACGACCAAGGCCGACGTGCCGACCCGTGAGGATGCGGCCGAAGCACTGCGCCTGTTGCGCGACTGGGCCGACACCGCCGATGCCGAGGACGTGGCCGCGCTCGACCCCGCGATGGCGCGGCTTCTTCAGCGGCAGGAAGCCTATCCGGCCTTCGACCGCGTCTATCCCGACAGCTTCCGCGCCGATGCCGCCTACAAGGCGACGCTGCCCGATCTTCAGAACGGTCCCGCCTCGCTGATCCGGGGCGCGAACCGGCAGATCCAGCATGTCGGGATCTCGAATTTCCGCCTGCCGATCCGCTACCATACCCGGGACAACGGCGACCTGACGCTCGAGACCTCTGTCACCGGCACAGTCAGTCTGGAAGCGGAGAAGAAGGGCATCAACATGAGCCGCATCATGCGGTCCTTCTACGCGCATGCCGAAAAGACCTTCAGCTTCGAGGTGATCGAGGCGGCGCTCGACGACTACAAGGCCGATCTGGACAGCTTCGACGCGCGCATCCAGATGCGGCTGAGCTTTCCGATGCGGGTGGACAGCCTGCGCTCGGGCCTGTCCGGCTACCAGTATTACGACATCGCGCTGGAACTGGTCGAACAGGGCGGCGTGCGCCAGAAGATCGTGCATCTCGACTTCGTCTATTCCTCGACCTGCCCATGCTCTCTGGAGCTCAGCGAACATGCGCGGGCGATGCGCAACCAGCTTGCCACACCCCATTCGCAGCGCTCCGTCGCGCGGCTGTCGGTGGAACTGGCCGCGGGGCAGGGCTGCCTGTGGTTCGAGGACCTCATCGACATGGCCCGCGCCGCCGTGCCGACCGAGACGCAGGTCATGGTCAAGCGCGAGGACGAGCAGGCCTTCGCCGAGCTCAACGCTGCCAACCCGATCTTCGTGGAGGATGCCACGCGCCTCTTCGCCGAACAGCTGGAGCGTGACCCCCGCGTCGGCGATTTCCGCGTGGTGGCAAGCCATCAGGAAAGCCTGCACAGCCATGACGCGGTGAGCGTGCTGACCGAGGGCGAGACCTTCGCGCAGGCGAGCCTCGATCCGCATCTCTTCCGGTCGCTCATCCATGTTGGATAACGGCGCGCCACGCGGGAAACGCCCCTGTGATCAGGCGTTTCCCGCAGCTTGAGCGCTTGACAGCGCCGCGCCCACGCGCCAACGCTCCGCGCCATGTATGACTTGCGCCCCGTGGGCCATGCGCTCGGGTTTCTCGTCCTCGCCCTCGGGCTGGCCATGCTCCTGCCGCTTGGCGCCGACCTTCTGGCGGGCAACGGCCACTGGGGCGCCTTCGCCGAGGCATCGGCGATCACGGCGCTTACGGGTCTGTTCCTGATGCTGTCCTGCGCGAACGCGGTGCGCTCGGGCCTGTCGATCCAGCAGACCTTCATCCTGACAACCGGCGTCTGGCTGGTGCTGCCGCTTTTCGGGGCGCTGCCCTTCGTATTCGGAGCCGTGCAGCCCGATGGCAGCGGCGCGCGTTATGTCGATGCGTTCTTCGAGGCGATGTCGGGTCTCACCACCACGGGTTCCACCGTCTTCACCGGGCTCGAAGACCTGCCGGTGGGGATCAACCTGTGGCGCGCGCTGATGCAATGGTTCGGCGGCATCGGGATCATCGTTGTGGCCATGGTGTTCCTGCCCGAACTGCGCGTGGGCGGCATGCAGGTCTTCCGGTCCGAGGCCTTCGAAACGATGGGCAAGATCCTGCCTCGCGCGACTGAGATCGCGGCCCGCATCTCGGTCATCTACTTGGGGCTGACGGTCCTTTGCGGGCTGACCTATCTGGCGCTGGGCATGTCCGGGTTCGACGCGCTGATCCACGCGTTGACGACCTTGTCCACGGGCGGGTTCTCGAACGGAGACGCGTCCTTCGGGGCCTTCCAGGGGCCGCTCGAATACGCGGCGGCGGTCTTCATGATCCTCGCGAGCCTGCCTTTCGTGCGTTACATCCAGATCGTGGCGGGCACGGCAAGGCCGCTGTTCCGGGACAGCCAGGTGCGCGCCTTTCTCGGCACGATCCTGGCGTTGAGTGTCGTGCTCACGCTCTACCGCGTGTTGGTGAACGACGACGCGTGGGAACGCGGGTTCCGCGAGGGGATCTTCAACGTCACCTCGATCATCTCGGGAACGGGATATGCCTCGGCCGACTACCAGCTCTGGGGCACGGTCCCGGTCGCGCTGTTCTTCTGCATCGGCATGATCGGGGGCTGCGCGGGATCCACCACCTGTTCGATCAAGGTGTTCCGCTGGCAGATCCTCTTCGCCTCGATCTCGACGCAGGTGCGCAGGCTCTATGCCCCCCATGGCGTCTTCGAGCCCCGTTTCGAGGGACGCCGCGTGGACGAGGAAATCGTGTCCTCGGTGATGGCCTTCTTCGTGCTGTTCTTCGTGTCTCTCGGCATCATCGCGGTGCTGCTGGGGCTGACCGGCCTCGACTTCGTCACCTCCGTCTCGGGGGCGGCGACGGCGATCGGCAATATCGGGCCGGGTCTGGGCGACACGATCGGGCCGGCGGGCAATTTCGCGACGCTGAACGACACCGCGAAGTGGATACTCGCCTTCGCCATGTTGCTGGGGCGGCTGGAGCTGATCGTCGTGCTGGTCCTGTTCACCGCCGCCTTCTGGCGGGGCTGAGCGCCCGTCAGTCCGCGAAGTTGCGGCTGATCTTGATCTGGTCCCAGGCCCAGACGACCTCCTGCAGGCGTTCCTCGTCCGAGCGGTCGCCGCCATTCATGTCCGGATGAAGAACCTTGATCAAAGCCTTGTAGGACTTGCGGATCTCGGCCTTGGTCCAGTTGTCCTTGGCGTCCAGGATCTCGATGGCGCGCCGTTCCGTCGGCGGCAGCTTGCGGCCCGTCCCGTTGGAGCGGCGGCCGGGGTTGCGCGTGGCGTTGTCGCCCAGGACCTGGTGCGGGTCCTCGATGCCGAGGCGCGCCCATGCCTTTTCCTCGACGGATTTCTTGAAGGGCCGTGTGGGACGGTCCCACACGCGGTCGCGGTCAAGCTGCGCCTCCATCTCGGCCTCGGTGGTGCCTTCGAAGAAGTTCCACTTGAGATTGTACTCGCGCACATGCTCGCGGCAGAACCACTTGAAATCCTCGAGATTGTCGGGCGATTTCGGCGCGCGGTACTGGCCCGGCTCCTCGCAGCCCTCATGCTCGCACGGCCGTTGAGACGTCTCGAACGCGCCCGACATGCCACGGCGTCCCGAACGGCGCTTTTTCTTGTCGGTGGACACGCGCAGGTCGAAATTGAACGGGTCTTTGTCGGTCATGGTGGCTGCCCTTCTCGACTCGGAAGAGGCAGTTTAGGGTTTTGGGAGACAAGGTGAAGAGGCGAGGGCATGAAATCGTGACACGAACCGAAAAAATCAGGGTGAAGCTCGAGGAGGCCTTCGCGCCGCGCCTGCTGGAGGTGATCGACGACAGCGAAAGCCACCGGGGCCATGCGGGATATCAGGAAGGGGGCGAAAGCCATTTCAACGTCGTGATCGAAAGCGACGAATTCAAGGGTCTCAGCCGGATCGCGCGTCATCGCGCGGTGCATGAGGCCCTGGGGCGGGATCTGGTCTCAGAAATCCACGCCCTGTCCCTTACGATCCGCGACTAAAGGGCGGCGCTCGGTCGGCGCGGGGTCTTCGGGGTCCGCCTGAGCGCCGGAATAGATGCTGTCCATGTCGGCGGCTTCGTCGGCCTCGGCCTGCGGATCGGACCGGACGGCGGCCGTGGGCTCCGTCCGGCGCGACAGCGTCAGGGGCGGGGTGCGCGGGGCGGGGGCTTCCTCCACGGCGGGCGCCTCCTCGGTGGCCTCCTCGAAATAGAGCTCGCGGCGAAACACCAGGATGTTGCGCGTCACGATCTCCTTGCCGCCCATCAGCCCTTTCTTTTCCTCGTCCGGCAGGCTTTCGGCGCGCAGGTATTCCCAGCCGTCCTGCGCCAGCTCGTTCATCAGGGTCTCCAGCCCCGCGGCGAATTTCGCGGTGCCCTTGAGGCCCCTGACCTTCGGCGCGCGCTCCGGCGCGGGGACGACCTTGTACTCGTAGAACGGCATGGCATGGCCTCCGGGGCTTGGTTCGGGGCTGTTTACGGGCTGCAGGGGGCGGAGGGCAAGCGGGGAATGGGGCGGGTGCCCGGCGCGGCGGGACAAGTCCCGCCCTACGCGGTGCTGCCCGTCACAGCCCCAGCTTCGCCGTCACGATCTCGTTGACCGCCTTGGGGTTGGCCTTGCCGCCGGTGGCCTTCATCACCTGGCCCACGAACCAGCCCGCGAGCTTGGGGTTGGCCTGGGCCTTTTCGACCTGCGCGGGGTTGGCTTCGATGATCTCGTCCACGGCTTTCTCGATCTCGCCGGTATCGGTGACCTGTTTCAGGCCGCGCGCCTCGACGATCTCGGCCGGATCGCCGCCCTCGGTATAGACGATCTCGAAGAGGTCCTTGGCGATCTTGCCCGAGATGTCGCCCGACTTGATGAGCGTGATGATCCCGCCCAGTTGCGCGGGCGAGACGGGGCTGGCGGCGATGTCGTGCTCTTCCTTCTTGAGACGGCCGAACAGCTCGTTGATGACCCAGTTGGCGGCCAGTTTCCCGTCGCCGGCGGCCGCGACCACGTCCTCGAAATACTGCGCCGCGTCGAGGTCCGTGGTCAGCACGCTCGCGTCGTAATCGCTTAGCCCGTACTCGCCCATGAACCGTGCCTTCTTGGCGTCGGGAAGCTCCGGCAGGTTGGCCGCGATCTCGTCGACCCATGCCTGCTCGATCTCGAGCGGCAGGAGGTCGGGATCGGGGAAATAGCGGTAATCATGCGCCTCTTCCTTGGAGCGCATGGACCGTGTTTCGCCGCGGTCGGGATCGTAGAGGCGGGTTTCCTGCACGACCGTGCCGCCGCCCTCGACGATGGCGATCTGGCGGCGCGCCTCGTATTCGATGGCGGCTTGGATGAACCGCAGCGAGTTCATGTTCTTGATCTCGCAGCGCGTGCCGAGATGGGAGAAGTCGCCCGTCTCGCGGTATTTCTCATACGCTCCCGGCTGGCAGATCGACACGTTCACGTCGGCGCGCAGGTTGCCGTTCTGCATGTTGCCGTCGCAGGTGCCGAGGTAGAGCATGATGAGCCGCAGCTTTGAGACATAGGCCGCCGCCTCCTCGGGCCCGCGGATATCGGGGCGCGAGACGATCTCCATCAGCGCGACGCCCGTGCGGTTGAGGTCGACGAAGGACATGGCGGGGTCCATGTCGTGGATACTTTTTCCCGCGTCCTGTTCGAGGTGGATGCGCTCGATCCGCACGGTGCGCGCGGTGCCGTCCCCCATTTCGACCAGCACTTCGCCCTCACCCACGATGGGGTGATAAAGCTGGGAAATCTGGTAGCCCTGCGGCAGGTCGGGATAGAAGTAGTTCTTGCGGTCGAAGGCGGAATTCAGGTGGATCTCGGCCTTGAGCCCAAGCCCCGTGCGCACGGCCTGCGCCACGCAGAATTCGTTGATGACGGGAAGCATGCCCGGCATGCCGGCGTCCACGAAGGCCACGTTGGAATTGGGCTCGGAGCCGAATCGCGTCGAGGCGCCGGAGAAGAGCTTGGACTTCGACGACACCTGGGCATGAACCTCCATGCCGATCACAAGCTCCCAGTCCTGCCGGGCGCCGGAAATGATCTTGGGGCTAGGGGTCTCGTACGTCAGGTCGAGCATGTCGGGCCTCCTTCGCGTTGCGCATGCGTTTAGGCCAGGTCCGGTGGGCGGGCAAGAGGCCGGGGGCGGAGCTGGCCCATGCGCGGGAGCCCGCCCGTTTGCCGGCATGGTTAACAAATGCTTGCCATTGCGACTGCGGCGGCGCTAGGCGCGGGAAACGGCACGCACCTGGGGGTAAGTGCATGACGCACACACAACGCGCAGCGAGGCTGGCGCCGGCTATCCTGCTCTGGCTGATGTCATCGGTGACGGCGGGCGGGCAGGAAGCCGCGCTCGACGTCACGGCGAGCGAAATGGCCCAGCCCCTCGCCGAGCGCATGGCCCCAGATGCCATGCCCGCCGCCTATCCTGCGCCGCGTCCCGGAACGCTTCGCACCGCCACGGCCGCGCCGGCCCTCAGCCTGCGGCCCATGCCCCGCGACGCATGGGCCGCGCCCGCGCTGCGCTGGGACGGGCATCCCCGCGACATGGACTGGACGCTTGCCGCCATGGCCGCGCTGCGGGGGCCGGGGGCCTCGCTCGTGAATACCGTTCCACACGACATCGCCGACTGGTGCCCGGGCTACGAGACGGCCGGCCCCGCCCAGCGGCGCGCCTTCTGGGCCGGGCTCGTCTCGGCGCTGGCATGGCATGAAAGCACCCATCGCGAGGAGGCCGTGGGCGGCGGCGGGCGCTGGTTCGGGCTGGTGCAGATCTCGCCGGCGACGGCGCGTTACAGGGGCTGTGCGGCGACGACGGGCGAGGCGCTTCTGGACGGCGAGGCCAACCTGCGCTGCGGTGTCAGGATCATGGGAGAGACCGTGTCGCGCGACCGCGTGGTGTCGGAGGGCATGGGCGGCGTGGCGGCTGACTGGGGCCCGTTCCATTCGGCACGCAAACGCGAGGACATGCGCCAATGGCTCTTGTCGCAGGACTATTGCGTGCCCGGGCCCGAGACGCTGCGCCGCCCGGTGATGCGGCCCGTCTCGGGATAGTCGCGCTCAGGCGTGGCGCACGGGGATGCCACGGCTGGTGACTTCGCGGATCAGGGTCAGCGGGTCGGGCAGGGCAACCTGAGGCATCTCGATTTCCGTGCCATCGGACAGCACCACCGAGGTGCGTGGCGTGCCACGGTCCTGCACACGCACGAATGCGATCTTGCTGGTGGGCAGCGCCTGCGCCTTGCGCCCGGCTTCGATCCGCCACTCGGTGTCGGTCATCGAGACGCCGTAGATCGGCGTCAGGATCAGCTCGGCGATGCTGACCAGCAGCGCGGGGATGAAAATCAGCAGGATGAAACCCGGGATCACCTCCCAGAGATGAACGGCCAGAAGGATCAGGCCGGCCAGCGCGAGGAGGCTCAGGGGCAGGCTGCCGGGGCGGGTGTGGTATGTGAAGGCGTTGTCCATGGGTTGCAGATGACCGCCGGATTCGGGCCAGACTTTGACCCGCCAGCGGCGGGGCCCGGGCCGTACGGTGCTGCTTTTCAGGTTTGGCTCGGGGTGCGAAACAATGCCCCTGCCGCGCCGCCGGACTGTGCCAGAAGCGGCTGTCCCGGCGCGTCGGTCGTCTCTCCCAGACCAAGCGTCGCGGCCCTGAGAACCGCCGTCGCTTCGCCCGGGTCGCAGGGCAGGTCGCGCGGCATGAGCGGGGCGCCGATGGTCACCGCGAAGGGCTGCGTGGCCTTGTTGAAGGTCTCGTGGAACAGCGTGATGTCACGCAAGGACGGGTGGATGGCGTCGAACAGGTAGAAGAGCGCGGAGTTCCGGGCGCCGATATGCACCGGCACCACCGGAAGGTCGTATTTCCGCGCCAAGGTGGCGGCGGAATTCATCCATGGCCGTTCGTGCAGCCTCAGGCCGCGGCGTTTGGCCAGCCGTCCCGAGGGGAAGATGACGCCGAGCCGCCCCTCACGGGCCAGCGCCTGACGGGCATAGCTCATGGTCTCGCGGGCGCGGGCGAGGCTCTTGCGTTCCTCGCGCCATTCCACTGGGGCGATGACGGACTCGAGTTGCGGCATCACCCTGAGCACATCGGCATTGGCAAAGAAGAACGCATCTGGCCTGCGCCGCATCAGCACCCGCCAGAGCACCAGCCCGTCGGCGATCCCTGTGGGGTGGTTGGCCACGATCAGCGCGCCGCCGGTGGCGGGGATATGCGACAGCCCCTCCACGTTGACCCGCCGCGCGATCAGGCGGGCGGTCGCCTCCATCACCGCATGTGCGGGGCGCGGCGCCAGCGCCTCGGCCAGCGCGACCGTGCGCGCGTGGCCGAGCAGGCGGTCGAGCACCGGACGCGCGAGGGCGCGGGCCCATGACGAGCGCGCCAGCCACGGCGCGCGTTCGGCGATAAGCGGGTCGATGCGGGTGGCCATGTCCATGGGGCGGTGCAATCACGGCAAGGTAACGGTCAGATGACGACAGCCGCGGCAATGGGAAAACCGGACAGCGCCTGCTAGACAACGCGCATGACCGCGACCCGGTTCCATGCGAAACGCGAAAAACCTGTCCGGCAGGGCGACCTTTTCGGCGCGGCGGGCCGTGTTCTGGCGGTGGACCTCGCGCGATCGGCGGCGCTTCTGGCGATGGCGGTGTTTCATTTCGTCTACGACCTGGAGCTTTTCGGCTGGCTCGCGCCGGGCACCTCGACCAGCGGCGGCTGGCGGCTACTGGCGCTGGGCACGGCGGGGTCGTTCCTGTTTCTGGCGGGGCTGAGCCTGTGGCTGGGGCATGGGACGCAGATCAGGTGGCGGAGCTTCGGCAACCGCCTCGTCCGGGTGGCAGGCGCCGCGGCGCTGATCACCGCGATCACATGGGTCGCGATGCCCGGCGCCTTCATCTTCTTCGGCATCCTGCACGCCATCGCGGCGGCGAGCCTTCTGGGGCTCGCTTTCCTGCGCGTACCCGTTATCGGCCTTCTGGCCCTGGCGGCGCTGGCCTTCGCCGCGCCGTCCTTCGCGCGGGCCGAGATGTTCGACGCGTGGTGGCTCTGGTGGACGGGCCTGCAGACCGTGCTGGTGCGTTCGGTGGATTACGTGCCGCTGGCGCCGTGGTTCGGGCCGTTCCTTCTGGGCCTCGCGCTGGGTCGGCTGGGCAGTCGCGCGGGGCTCTGGGCGCGGCTCGCGACATGGCGGGGCGGACGGATGGCGCGGCGTCTCGCCTGGCCGGGGCGCTATTCGCTCTGGGTCTATCTCGCGCACCAGCCGGTGCTGATCGCGCTGGTCTGGGCGGCAACGCAGGTGCTGCGTTGAAGGACCGGGCGCGCGGGCTGCCCGTTCCGGGCAGGTCCGCGCGCCCGCGCGGTCGTCAACCTTGGCGCTTGCCCACAGGCGGGGATATTTGCCGAGAGGCCGTTTGCGGGCAGGTCTGCCGCAAACCGGCCAACGCAAGGGTCTGCGAGTCGCCGGCCGCGTCAAGGACGCGCTGGCGCGCGCCGCCTGCGGCGGTCTGCGATCCTTGACCCGGCCGCCGACTCACGGGGGGATCAGGCGCGCATGCGCCCGATCATTTCGGTGACGTCGCGGCTGAGGCCCTCGGTGGCCGCGATCCGGGCAAGCTCGGCGTCCATCAGCGCCACGCGGTCGGCGTCGTAGCGCTTGCGTGTCTCGAAGGCGGTGGACATGCGCGCGGCGGTCTGCGGGTTCTTGCCGTCGAGCCGTATGATCCAGTCGGCGAGAAAGCGGTAGCCCGCCCCCGACGGGTCGTGGAACCCCGCCGGGTTCCCTACCGTGAGCCCGCCCACGACCGAGCGGAAGCGATTGGGGTTCTTCCAGTCGAAAAGCGGGTGCTCCGTCAGCCGCGTGGCGGTTGCCACGGCCACGTCCGGATCGGCATGGGCGACCTGCGCCATGAACCACTTGTCGAGGACGAGGCGGTCCTGCTTCCACTGCTCGAAGAACCGTTCCGCGATCCCGTCGACACCCTGCTCCAGCAGCGTGGTGAAGGCGGCGAGCTGATCGGTCATGTTCGTGGCCGCGTCGAATTGCGCCCGCGCGCGGTCCGGCCCCTCGATCCGTGACAGGAGTGCGAGACAGGTGTTGCGGAGCGCCCGCGCGGCGGCCTGCGTGGCGTCGGGGCTGTAGACGGGGCCGGGGTCGAGGCCGTCATAGAGGTTTTCGAGGGTCGGGCGCAGCGCCTCGGCCATGGCGGTCTGCATCCGGTGCCGCGCCCGATAGATCGCGGTGGGGTCGGGCACGAGCCCGGCCTCCGCCATCGCCTGCGCGAGGTCGTCTTCCGAGGGCAGCGCGAGCGCCAGCGCACGGAAGGCGGGATCGACGCCGTCGTCGCGGGCCACCCGGTCGAGCGCCTCGAACAGCGCCGGATCGGGCGCCGTGCCGTCCGAAAGCCCGGCGATCAGCGTCTCGCGCATCAGGCTGCGCCCGGCCTCCCAGCGGTTGAACGGATCGCTGTCATGGGCCAGCAGCACCAGCCGGTCGGCGGCCGACAGCGGCGCGTCCAGAATGACCGGGGCGGAGAAGCCGCGCAGGAGCGAGGGGATCACACGGGCCGGCGTCTGCGTGCCGGCCTTTTCCGCAAGCTCGGCAAGGTTCCAGTGCAGCGTGTCCTCGGGGCCGTCGAGCACATGGAGGAACTCCTCGCAAAGCTGCGTGCCGTCGGGGGCATAGAGCGCCATCAGGACAGGGAGGACGACGGGTTCCTTGAGCGGCTGACCGGGGGTTATCGGCACCTCCTGCGACAGGCTCAGGACGAGGTCGGCGCCGACGGTCTCCCAGCGCGCGGTCAGCTTCGGCGTGCCGGCCTGCGTATACCAGCGCTTGAACTGGCTGAGATCGCTGTTGGTCACGTCCTGGAACACCTGCAGCCAGTCCTCGATCGTGCAGGCTTGCCCGTCATGGCGGTCGAAATAGAGCGTGAGCGCCGCGTCATAGGCATCCCGCCCCACGAGCAGGCGAAGCATCCGGATCACCTCGGCGCCCTTCTCGTAGACGGTCGAGGTATAGAAATTGTTGATCTCGATATAGCTGTCGGGCCGCACGTTATGCGCCAAGGGCCCCGCATCCTCGCGGAACTGGCGCGCGCGCAGCGTCAGCACCTCGTCGATGCGCTTGACCGGGGCCGAGCGCATGGAGGCCGAGAACTGCTGATCGCGGAAGACCGTCAGCCCCTCCTTCAGACAGAGCTGGAACCAGTCGCGGCAGGTGATGCGGTTGCCGGTCCAGTTGTGGAAATACTCGTGCGCCACGATGCCTTCGATGAAATCGTAGTCGCGGTCGGTGGCGGTCTCGGGCGAGGCGAGGACATACTTCGAGTTGAAGATGTTCAGCCCCTTGTTCTCCATCGCGCCCATGTTGAAATCGTCCACGGCCACGATGTTGAACACGTCGAGGTCGTATTCGCGGCCATAGACCTCTTCGTCCCAGCGCATGGACCGTTTCAGCGCGTCCATGGCATAGGCGCATTTGTCCTCGTCGCCGGGGCGGACCCAGATGTTGAGATCTACGGCGCGGCCCGAGGCGGTGGTGAAGCGGTCCGCGTGCGCCACCAGATCGCCCGCCACCAGCGCGAAGAGATAGGCGGGCTTGGGCCACGGGTCGTCCCATTCCGCCCAGCCGGGGCCGCGGCCGGTGGGATTGCCGTTGGACAGAAGCACCGGCAGGTCCGACTCGATGCGGACCTTGAACGGCGCCATCACGTCGGGGCGGTCGGGATAGAAGGTGATCTTGCGGAACCCCTCGGCCTCGCACTGGGTGCAGAACATCCCGCCCGACGTATAGAGCCCCTCGAGCGCGGTGTTCGCCTGCGGGTCGATCTCGACCTCCGCCTCCCAGGTGAAGGGGCGGTCGGGCAGACGGATGGCGGGGACCGTCAGCCCCTCGGCCGTCAGCAGGTAGTCGAGCGCGGAAAGCGGCCGGCCATCGATGGAACAGCGGATCAGCCGGAGCCCCTCGCCATCGAGACGCAGATCGCCGCGCTCGAGCCCCGCCGGGTTGGGCCGGAACGCGATGCGCGCGATGACGCGGGTGGCCTTTGGCGACAGCCTGAAGGTCAGCCGGACGGCGTCGATCAGGTGATTGGGCGGGCGGTAATCGGACAGCCGGATCGGCTGCGGCGCGGCGTCCTTCATGACGGCTCCTGCGGGGAATGGGCTACCGACGAAGCTAGGACGACGGGCGCCGGGCCGCAAGCCGCGGCCGTCACGTCCGATAGGCCTTTGACCTCGAAGCAGGGGCGGTTATCTCCCCGGCATGGGCGATGGTGTTCTCCTTTGGTTCAAGCGCGACCTCAGGGTCCGTGACAATCCCGCGCTGCATCTGGCGGCGGCGCGGGGCGGCCCGGTGCTGCCGCTGTTCATCGTGGAGCCGGGGGCATGGGCGCAGCCGGACGCCTCGGCGCGGCAGTACCGTTTCATGGCCGAATGCCTCGCCGCCCTGCGCGCCGATCTCGCGGTCATGGGCGCGCCCCTTGTCGTGCGGGTGGGCGAGGCTGTGGCCGTTCTGGAGACGCTCTGCGCGCAATTCGGCATCCGCGAGATCGTGAGTGCGGAGGAAACCGGCAACGCCTGGAGTTATGCCCGCGACCGCGCGGTCGGGGCCTTGGCGCGCGCCCAGGGTCTCGCCTGGACCGAGGTGCCGCAACCGGGCGTCGTGCGGCGGCTGCAGGGCCGCGATGGCTGGGCCGCGCGGCGGGAACGGGCGATGCGGCAGCCGCGGCTGGGCGTACCGGCCGCGATCGAGGGCTTCGCGATCGACCCGGGCGCGATCCCCGAGGCGCGGGATCTGCGCCTTGCCTTCGACCCCTGTCCCGGACGCCAGCGCGGCGGACGGCCCGAGGCGGAGGCGCTGCTGGCGTCGTTTCTGGACAACCGTGGGCAGACCTATCGCCGCGCGATGTCCTCGCCGCTGGAGGGCGAGACCGCCTGTTCCCGCCTTTCGGCGCATCTGGCCTGGGGCACGCTCGGGCCGCGCGAGGCCGTGCAGGCGGCCGCGGCGCGCAAGGCCTCCGCGAATGGCACGCGGGCAGGCTGGAGAGGCGCGATGCGGAGCTTCGAGGCGCGGCTCGCCTGGCGGGACCATTTCATGCAGAAGCTGGAGGATGAGCCCGCGATCGAGACGCACTGCCTTCACCCGGCCTATGAGGGCCTGCGCCCGCGCGGCAGCGATGCGGCGCGGCTGGCGGCGTGGGAGAAGGGCGAGACCGGCATCCCCTTCGTCGATGCCTGCATGCGGTATCTCGACCATGGCGGCTGGCTGAACTTCCGCATGCGCGCGATGCTGGTGGCGGTGGCCTCCTACCACCTGTGGCTCGACTGGCGCGACACCGGCCCGCATCTGGCGCGCATGTTCACCGATTACGAACCGGGCATTCACTGGCCGCAGATGCAGATGCAGTCGGGGACCACGGGGATGAACACGGTGCGCATCTACAACCCCCTGAAGCAGGGCACCGACCAGGACCCGGGCGGCGTGTTCACGCGCCGATGGGTGCCGGAACTGGCCGAGATTCCCGACGCGTTCCTGCAGGCGCCATGGGGTTGGGAGGGCGCCGGGCGGGTGTTGGGCAAGCGCTACCCCGAGCCGATCGTCGACGTGGCGGGCGCAGCACGCGCGGCGCGCGACAGGGTCTGGGCCGTCCGGCGGGGGGCCGCGTTCCGGGGCGAGGCCGCGCGGATCGTCGAGAAGCACGCGAGCCGCAAGGACGGAGGTCCGGGGCGGCATTTCGTGAATGATCGCGATGCGCGGGGACGGCAAGGCGATGCGCGACAGCTGAAGCTGGATCTCTGATCGTCTCCATTGGCGCCCGCGCGCGCCGCCCCGAGAAGTCTTCTGCCAGGATGAAGGGCGCGGGTCAGCGCGAGTGCCGCGACCGGATGACCCCGCCGCCGAGAAGTGCCGAGAGCGCCGGACGGGAGGTCTCTGCGCGCACCATGTCTCCTGCCGCAGATTGTCGGGGCCCATGCGAACGCCGACGGCAAGGGCTGCGGGATGGACGATCGCGATGACCACTGCCGCGATCGCACGGCCGAAGACGGCGCCCGCGAGGAACGGCACGACAGCCGCGGTCATGGCCAGGAGCAGCTGGCCGGGCAATTCCACGACCGGCGGCAGGTGCTTGTGCCGGACGCAGCGGGGCCCGCACAGGCCCACATCAACGTGGCGGCGGCCGCGACCCCGCCGGCATGGCTCATCTCAGGGTCTCGATCGGCCCCTCGGCCGAGCCGGTGATGAACTGCCGCAGATAGGGATCGTCCGCCGCGTCCATCTCCGAGACCGGCCCGAGCCAGCGGATCTTGCCCGCATGCAGCATCGCGACCTTGTCGGCGATGGTCCGCGCCGAGGTCATGTCATGGGTGATGGTGACGGCGGTCACGCCCATCTCGGTCACGATTTCCCGGATCAGCGCGTTGATCACGCCCGACATGATCGGATCGAGCCCGGTGGTGGGTTCGTCGAAGAAGATGATGTCGGGATCTGCGGCGATGGCGCGCGCAAGGCTCGCGCGTTTCTGCATGCCGCCCGAAAGCTCCGCCGGGTAGAGGTCGGCCACGTCGGCGTCGAGGCCCACGCGGCGCAGCTTCTCGATGGCGATCTCGCGCGCCTCGGCCTTCGGACGCTTGCCCCGTCCGCGCAGGAGGCGGAAGGCCACGTTCTGCCAGACCGGCATGGAATCGAAGAGCGCCCCGCCCTGAAACAGCATCCCGAAGCGCGCCAGAAACGCATCCCGGTCACCCGTGGTGACGTCCCTGCCGTCGAGCTCGATGGTGCCGCCATCGGGTTTCACGAGACCCAGCACGCATTTCAGAAGCACGGATTTCCCGGTGCCGGAGCCGCCGATGACCACAAGGCTCTCGCCGGTCCCGATCTCGAGATCGATGCCGCGCAGCACCGGTTTGGGGCCGAAGGACTTGGTGACTTGCGACAGCCGGATCATGCGTTGAAGAACACCTCGGTCAGCAGGTAGTTCGCCGCGAGGATCAGGATCGAGGCCGAGACCACGGCCTTGGTCGTGGCCCGCCCGACGCCGCGCGCGCCGCGTTCGCTGTGCATCCCGTGAAAGCAGCCCATGGTGGCCACGATGCAGCCGAAGACGGCCCCCTTGATCAGCCCCGAGACGATGTCCCAGGTCTCGAGGAAATCGGCCGTGTTGCTGATATAGGCGGCCGCGTCGAAGCCCAGCCGCGTGGTGCCGACGAGGTAGCCGCCGAGGATGCCGATGCTGTCGCCCACGGCCACCAGCACCGGCAGCGACAGCGTTGCGGCCAGGACGCGCGGCGCGGCGAGGTATTTCAGCGGGTTGGTCGAAAGCGTCACGAGCGCGTCGATCTGTTCGGTCACCTTCATCGTGCCGATCTCGGCGGCGATGGCGGCGGC
>LJSY01000057.1 GCA_001314805.1 Rhodobacteraceae bacterium HLUCCO18
CCACTACGACAACCACGATCAGCTACGCGCCCATCTCGCGGACTTCATGGCCGCCTATAACTTTGCTCGCCGGCTCAAGACGCTCGGCGGCCTCACGCCATACGAATACATCTGCAAGGTCTGGACCTCAGAGCCGGATCGATTCATCCTCGACCCGATCCACCAGATGCCGGGACTGAACAGCTAAGCGAAAAATTGCCAATCAAAAATCAAGAGGACCGAGCAGATGCGCATTTTCCCTGGAACAAAGACGTTTGCAGCGGCTTGTCTGGCCACCACGGCCCTTGTGGTTCCGTCGATGGCGCAGGCCCAGTCAGCGGGCTGTGCCGCTATCAACGGCTTTTCGCAACCTCTGCTGGAGGTGCGTGGCTCGGAAACGCTCACGCCGCTCGCGTTTGACGCAGGAGAGACGATCACGCTGAACGCATCTTCGGTTACGTCCACTCAGCCTGTCGGGTCACCTGTATGGGCCTTCGCCGATGCCTCGTTAGCCGGTGGTTTCGGCGTCGGAGCCTTTTCGCCCACATTCCCGACGAGCGACACGCCGGTCACGCAAAGCGTCACCGTCCCCGACGGCGGCATTGGTGGTCTTGCTCTGACAGAATTCGGCGCATGGTTTAACGATTTCCTGGACATATCCATCATGTGTGCATTGGGCTTTGGCGCCGCGGATGAGTTGGCCACCCTCGCCGCTGGCTCCAACGCCGTTGGCCGCCTCGTCATCGTCAATTCCGCTGGCGTCACCCGCTCCCGCGGGCAGGACAGCCTGACGACGCGTGACGAGGTGCTGTCCTTCACCCGCGTCGCCGATCCCGAGACCGGGTCCTTCACCGTCACGCAGTCCACCATGGACAGCGCGCAGATGATGGGCGGGCTTTACACTTGGGTCGATCTGACGGGTTTCCGCGCCGAGGATGACGGCACCAACCGCAGCTACACGGGTCGCGGCCTGCAGATCGGCGCCGACATGGCGGTGATGCCCGACATGGTGGTGGGCCTGTCGCTGGGCGTACAGGACCTGGACGCCACGGTGGGCGCGGTCGGGCAGGACGGCGTGTTGCGCTACCTGCAACCCTACATGGCCTATGCGTCGGGTCCGTGGTCCGGCGAGGCGAGCCTGATCTACGGCTGGGGCGACTTCACCCAGACCTCGGGCGGCGGCACCGGCGAGGGCGACACGCGGCTTGCGGCGCTGACCTTCAACGGCGGCTACGACATCGCGCTCGATCAGGGTGTCACGGTCACACCGATGCTGGGCCTCGTGCACGGGGTCGAGCGGATCGAGGGCGTCAGCGGCACGCTGGCCGGCGCGGGCACCGAGACGGTGCGCTTCACGCAGGCCTCATTCGGCGGAGAGGTCAGCCACTCCACAGCCGGCGGCGCGATCTTCGCGGGGCTTCATGCCGACTGGCTGAACACCGATACGGACACGGCGTTGGTGCAGGACCTGCTGGTCGATGACGGCTGGACCGGGCGTGTGGAACTGGGCCTGTCGACCGAGGTCGGCAACGGCATTTCGCTCGATACCTCGGTGGCGCTTTCGGGCCTCGGCGGCGATCTGCGAAGCACGAGCGGCGCGCTGCGCTTCGCCTTCCGGTTCTGATCCGTCAGAGCGGCGTGGCCAGCCCGGCCAGCCACAGGTAGCCGGTTCCGGCCGCCACGGCGATGGCCAGGCGGGGCAGCACGGCGCGCCGGTCGGCCTGTCCGACCTCGACCAATCCGCGATGCAGCCCGAAGGTCAGCCCCCCGCCGATGAGCAGAAGGGCGGGGGCGGCCGGAATGCCGCGCGCCGTGAGGGCCGCGATGCCGGCGACGGCGATCCCGGCCAGCACCGGCGGGCCCGCCCGCCGCGCGAGGTTCAGGGTCATGCCCTGTCGCCGTGACGGGCGTTCGCCGATGACGCGGCGCAGCCATGTCAGCCCCGAGAGTGCGGCAAAGGCGCAAAGCGCCACGCCAAGCGCGGTGAGCGCGTGGGTGATGGTCATGCGGATCGCTCCTTCAACTGGCGTTGGGTGAGAATGCCGATCGCCAGCGAGCCCAGCACGCAGGCGGTGAAAAGCCAGAGACCCCATGCCGTTTCCACGCGGCCCACGGCAAGGCCCTTGGCCAGCGTGACATAGACCGCGATCAGGAAGACATCGGCCATGGCGAGCTTGCCCAGAAGCTGCAGCGCGGGCAGGAGCCGGGCGGGCGCGCGCGACAGGTGGACGAGCGTCAGGCACAGGGTCTTGAGGATGGGCGCCACCAGCGCGAAGAGCGCCACGAGGATCGCGAGCGCGACCTCGCCCCCGTCCCAGAGCGCGCGCAGGCCCGTGAGGATCGAGATCTCCTCGAGCCCGAAAAGCGGCAGGAGGCCCGCGCGCATCAGCGGCATCGCCCAGGCGACGGGATAGAGCACGAGAAGCGCGAGGTTCAGCGCGAACAGGAGGCGCATGGTTGGGGTCATCTGCATGGTCCCGGAGCACTAGCGATTTGGCCTGCATGTGCAAGGGCCGGACGTGGAGGGGACCCGCGAGGGGGGTCTGCTCCTCTCGCGCGTTCCCCGATGGTATTTGCGACCAGAGGACGGGACGGCGGGAACCGGGGCTGGACCGGGTGCGCTGCGCCTCTAGCTTCCGGCGCATGGGAAGACTGCGCAAGAAAGCCCAGCTGCCGCAGAAGACCTGCGCCTCCTGCGGGCGGCCCTTCGCGTGGCGGCGCAAATGGGCGAAGGTCTGGGACGAGGTGCGCTATTGCTCGGACCGATGCCGTGCGGCGCGCCGCGCCGGCGCGGGAATTGGTCAAAAAGACTGACCGGCCGCTTGCGACGGCGCGGCTTTTTGCCTATCCCGCCTGCGGAATACGGTTGCATGCAGAATTGCCGAGGGAGAGCGCCATGGCGGAGCGGCCAGACAGAGTCGAGCGAGCGGGCCTTAAGGTCGCGGCCGAACTGGCGGATTTCATTGAAAAACGGGCGCTTCCCGGAACGGGCGTCGAAACCGCAGCCTTCTGGGAAGGCTTCTCGCGCCTGCTGCACGACTTCGCACCAAGAAACCGCGCGCTCTTGGACCGGCGAGCGGCGCTGCAGGCGCAGATCGACGACTGGCACAAGGCGCGCCGGGGGCAGGCTTTCGACATCGACAGCTACAAGGTTTTCCTGGAGGAGATCGGCTATCTCGTGCCCGAGGGCGGGGTTTTCACGATCGAGACCTCCAAGATCGATCCGGAAATCGCCACCGTCGCGGGCCCGCAGCTGGTGGTGCCGATCACCAATGCCCGCTTCGCGCTGAACGCGGCCAATGCCCGGTGGGGCAGCCTATACGACGCGCTTTACGGCACCGACGCGATGGGCTCGCAGCCGCCATCGGGGGGCTATGACCGGGGGCGCGGCGCGCGGGTCGTGGCGCGCGCGCGCGTCTTCCTCGACGACGCCTTCCCGATCGCAGGCGCGAGCCATGCCGACATCCGCCGCTACCATGTCGACAAGGGCCAGTTGCTGGCCGACGACAAGCCGCTGATGAGCCCGGAGAAATTCGTGGGCCATACCGGCCATCCCCGGGCGCCTGACACGATCCTGCTGCGCAACAACGGGCTGCATGTGGAACTGGTCTTCGACCGCGCCCATCCCATCGGCGCGCGCGACCAGGCGCTGCTGGCCGATGTGCGCATGGAGGCGGCGGTCTCGGCGATCATGGATTGCGAGGATTCGGTCGCCTGCGTCGATGCCGAGGACAAGGTGCTGGCCTATGGCAATTGGCTGGGTCTGATGCAGGGCGACCTTGCCGAAAGCTTCGAGAAGGAGGGCTGCACGGTCACGCGGATCCTGAAGGGGGACAAGACCTACACCGCGCCGGACGGTTCGGAGGTCAGCGTGAAGGGCCGGGCGCTGATGCTGGTCAGGAACGTGGGCCACCTGATGACGAACCCCGCGATCCTGCTGAAGGACGGTTCGGAGGCTTATGAGGGCCTCATGGACGCGATGATCACCACGCTCATCGCCAAGCACGACCTGAGAAAGACCGCCGGCGCGCGGAACTCCGTCGCGGGCTCGGTCTATGTCGTGAAACCCAAGATGCACGGACCCGACGAGGTGGCCTTCGCCGACGAGACCTTCGGTTTCGTCGAGGAGGCGCTGGGGCTGGAGCGCTACACCGTCAAGCTCGGGATCATGGACGAGGAGCGGCGCACCTCGGTCAATCTCAAGGAATGCATCCGTGCGGCGAAACACCGGGTGGCCTTCATCAACACCGGCTTTCTCGACCGGACCGGCGACGAGATCCATACCTCGATGGAGGCGGGGCCCTTCAGCCGCAAGGATTTCATCAAGCGCAAGTCCTGGATCACCGCCTACGAGAACCAGAACGTGGATATCGGGCTGGAATGCGGGCTGAGGGGCCGCGCGCAGATCGGCAAGGGTATGTGGGCCGCGCCCGATGCCATGGCCGCCATGCTGGAGGCCAAGATCGAGCATCCCCGCGCGGGCGCCAATTGCGCCTGGGTGCCGTCGCCCACGGCCGCGGTGCTGCATGCGCTGCATTATCACCGGGTCGACGTGGCCGCGGTGCAGGCCGCGTTGGAGAAGGGCGGTCGGCGCGCCTACGTGACCGCGCTTCTGGACATCCCGCTGGCCGCCTACCGGCGCTGGACGCCGGCGCAGATCACGCGCGAGGTGGAGAACAACGCGCAAGGCATCCTCGGCTACGTGGTGCGCTGGATCGACCAGGGGGTGGGGTGTTCCAAAGTGCCCGACATCAATGACGTGGCGCTGATGGAGGACCGGGCGACCTGTCGGATCAGCGCGCAGCATATCGCGAACTGGCTGCATCACGGTGTCGTCAGCGAAGAAGAGGTCAGGGCCACCTTCCGCCGCATGGCCGAGGTGGTCGACCGGCAGAACGCGGGCGATCCGGCCTACACGCCCATGGCGCCGGGTTTCAACGGGATCGCCTTCGCCGCCGCGATGGACCTTGTGCTGAAGGGGCGGGAGCAGCCGAGCGGCTATACGGAACCGGTGCTTCATGCAAGGCGGCTGGAGTGGAAGGCGGCATGAGGATTTCGGTGCTGGCGCTGGGGGCTCTGCCCCCAGACCCCCGGCGTATTTTTGGAAAGATGAAGGGGATGCGGGAGCGCATCAGGGAGGATTTGAGATGATTTCGCTGGATCAGGCGCGGGTGATGATCGAGGTCGCGCGCGCGACGGGCCGGGAGATGGGGCTGAAGCCGCTTTCGGTCGTGGTTCTGGACGCGGGCGGGCATGTGCTGGCCTTCGAGCGGGAGAACGGCGCGAGCCCGGGCCGGTTCGAGATCGCGCGCGGCAAGGCCTATGGTGCCGTGATGCTTGGCATGCCCGGTTCGGCACAGATGGCGCGGGCCGAGGCGCAGGCCTATTTCATGGCCGCCGTGAACGGGGCCTATGGCGGCAAGGTGGTGCCGGTGCCGGGTGGCGTTCTGGTGAAGGATGCGGCGGGCGCGGTGATCGGTGCCGTGGGCGTCACGGGCGACACCTCGGACAACGATGCCGTGGCCGCCGTGGCCGGGATCGAGGCGGCGGGGTTCGAGGCCGTTGCGTGACGCGCGCGTGGCCGGGAGACGCGCGGCCCGGGGCGTGAACGTCGCGCTCCCCCATGGCGATCCGGCCTGTGACGGGCGCGTGAGGGTCAGGCCCATCACTACGGCGGTCGCGGCGGCGCCTTTGGCGTTGCAGTTTCCCCGAGGGCCGACCGGGGCAGTCGCAGAGCGGGTGGGTGCTTGAGCCGCCGGCCGGGGCGTCGCATTGCATCCCGGCACTGGACGATCCCGCCGTCTGGTGAAATCGCCGCCGCGGTCGCGCGTTCTGCCCAATCCGCAGGCATGTGCACGGATGCAGGGCGGCTTTCCCGTGACGGGCCTTTTACATAACCGACCAAGGCGCTATCTCTTCGTCATTCATCGGGGGAGAGGCATGACGCGGCCCGTCATCGGCATCATCGGCAACCATCACCTGATCAACGATCAGTACGCCACCCACGCGGGCGGGACGATGAATTCCGAGGCCGTGGCCGAGGTTGCGGGCTGCATGCCGTTGCTCATCCCTTCCGATCCGCGTTTCGTCACCACCGACGAACTGCTCGAGACATTCGACGGTTTTCTCTTCACCGGCGGACGGCCCAACGTGCACCCCGAGGAATATGGCGAGGACGCGACGGAGGCCCATGGCGCCTTCGACCGGGCGCGCGACGCGGTTGCGCTGCCCTTGATCCGGGCTTGCGTGGAGCGGGGGCAACCCTTTCTCGGTGTCTGCCGCGGGTTCCAGGAGGTGAACGTCGCCATGGGCGGATCGCTTCACCCCGAGATCCGCGACCTGCCGGGGCGGATGAACCACCGCATGCCGCCCGATGGCACCATCGAGGAGAAATTCGCCCTGCGCCACGCGGTCACCTTCACCGAGGGCGGTCCGTTTCACCGGCTGTTCGGCGCGTCCGAGGTGATGACCAACACGTTGCACGGGCAGGGGATCAAGTGCCCGGGCGCGCGGATCGTCATCGACGGGCATGCGCCAGACGGCACGCCCGAAGCGCTCTACGTGGAGGGGGCGCCGGGCTTCACGTTGTCGGTGCAGTGGCATCCCGAATATCGCGCCGCGCAGGACCCGGTCAGCCGGCCGCTCTTTGCCGCCTTCGGCGATGCGGCGCGGGCCTGGGCCGCGGGACGCCGCCCCGTCTCGGTCGCGGAAGTCGCCTGAGCCCGACCCCGCGCCGCGCAGACCTGCCGTGCCAAGCTTTACGCCTGTTCGTCTTTCCGGCCTTGCGCGCCGGGGTGGCCGCCCGCGCGATCGATCTCGGCGATCCCGGAATGAGCGGAAATGTGCCGGACGCGGGCGCGCGGCACGGTTGCGAGATGCCAGGCCGCGTGGATCGCGGCCCCGTTCGGTCGCAGGCCCGGGGCTGTCCGGTTCTGACTGGAAGCGTGCCGTCAAGTCCCTCTTTCAGGTCGCGCGAGGGCCGCGCAGCTCCTTGATCTTCATGCGTATCTTCTGCCAGGTCTCGGCCTCGGACGGGTCGCTTGCACGCTTCGCCTTCTGCGCGGCCTCCAGCTCCGCGCGGTCGCCATGGGCGCGGTAGAGCGCATGGGCATGCTGCACGATGTATTGGGTGTTCATCATCGGTCTTCCTCCTCTTCCTCCGTGAGCAGTGTATCACGGGATGTGCCATTCAAGAACCGCCCGAGCGCGCCGGGCAGAAGCGCCTCCATCTTCGCCCGGGTCAGCGGCGTTCCATCGGGCGCGGTCATCAGCACGCCGCCCGGACCTTGCAGGAGGATCGCGACCGGGTGCTTGGACCCGCCGCCCCAGATTGCAGCTTCGCCGCGGCACCAGGCCGAGACGGTCCATTCCTCGACAGCGGCCACGCGCCAGCCGCCGCAGGTTAGGACCGGCGAGAGGCGGCGGCGCGGGGTCATGGCGCCCCCCGGTTGGCCCATGCGAAGGCGAGGCCGGCCCGCAGAAGCCGGAGGGGATGGATCAACAATTCGCCCGAGCCGGTGAGGTCGAGGCACGCCCCCGAGAACTCCGGCGCGATGTCGATGCGCCGCTCGCCCCCGCTCAACCCGTAGATTACAGGCGTCAGGCAACCCCAGAGCGTGCCCGTGTCGGCCGGGTCGGGCAGGCCGAACCGTCCCGTCAGGCGCAGGCGCCGCACGCGAAAGGCGGACAGCAAACCCAAGACCAGGTCGGGCAGGCCGCGGGGCATGGCCCGCTTGCGACGGTCCTTGCGTGACCTGCGCGCGCCCTTTCGATCCGCCGACCGCGCGAGCGGGATCGGTATCCCGGGCGCATGGCCGCCCAGAAGCCGCAGATGCAGGCGGAGCGCAAAGGGCTGGGTGGTGCCGCGAAAGCACAGGTGCCACGGCATAAGAAGCGCCAGCATCACCAGCACGACAAGGGCCGCCGCGATCCAGATGAGCGCGGCCATCGGGACCTCAGCCGTCCCTGGACGTATCGTCCTCGGCCGCCGCCTTGGCGCCCATGACGCGTCCCGCGGCGTCGGCCACGGCCTGCGCGACCGAGGTCATGGCGCCCTTCACGGCCTCCACCCGCGCGCCATTCGCGTCGATGATGATCGCGCCGAGCGGCTTGATGCCGCCGCCCGCACCCGCGCCGCCGCCGGTGCCGGTCTTGGCGCCCTCGCCGCCTTCACCTCCGCCCGCGCCGAAGCCGAAGCCATAGCTGACGATCGGGATCACGGTCGCGCCATCGCGTTCGATCGGGTCGCCCAGCACGTTCTTCGGGTTCAGTAGCTTGTCGAGTTCCTCGACGGTCGCCTTCAAGAGCTGGTCCACATCGGTCATCACACATCCCCTCATTGAAAAAACAGCGAGCGGCGACTGTTTCACACGGGAAATCTTGGGATGCATTAACGCAGATCAGGCCGGCGAAGACCGGAGCACCCATGTCGCGACCTCCACAGGTTGCGCATCGACATCAGGGCCCCCGCTCCATGGCGGATTTCCGACCTGAAGCGGTTGAATTATTGGACGCGGGTTCAGCCGTACCGGGCCAGCATCGCCTTGAGATCGTCGAGCGTGTTGGCCTCCGCCAGCGGCTTGTCGCGGCGCCAGCGGGCCATGCGGGGGAAGCGCAGGGCGACCCCGGACTTGTGCCGCGTACTTTTCTGGATGCCCTCGAAAGCGATCTCGAAGACATGCTCGGGACGCACCGCGCGCACCGGGCCGAAGCGGTCGGTGGTGTTCTTGCGCACCCAGCGGGTGATTTCGTTGAACTCCGCGTCGGTCAGGCCGGAATAGGCCTTGGTGAAGGGGACCAGCTGGTTGCCATCCCACACGGCGAAGGTGAAATCGGTGTAGAGCGTCGCACGCCGACCCGATCCCGCCTGCGCGTAGATCATCACCGCGTTGATGGTAAGGGGATCGACTTTCCATTTCCACCAGTCGCCCTTCTTGCGGCCCGCGAGGTAGGGCGCGGCGCGGCGCTTGAGCATCAAGCCCTCGGCGCCGAGATCGCGGCTTTGGGCGCGGGCCTTGGCGAGGCCGGGCCAGTCCCGGGCCGCGACACGGGGCGACACGCGGAGGGGCAGGTCGTCCGGCAGATCCGCAAGGGCGGCCTCCAGCTGTGCGCGCCGCTCCGAAAGGGGCCGCGCGCGCCAGTCCGTGCCGCCCCATTCCAGCAGGTCATAGGCCATCAGGATCACCGGCGCCTCGGTCAGAAGCTTCTTCGGCACCGTCTTGCGCCCGATGCGCGGTTGAAGCTGCGCGAAGGAAAGCGGCGTCGCGGCCGCGCTGTCCCAGGCCAGTACCTCGCCGTCCATCACCGTACCCGGGGGCAGGAAGTCGCGCAGTTGGGCAAGCTCGGGAAACCGGTCGGTGATCAGCTCCTCCCCCCGGGACCACAGCCAGTGCTCGCCACCGCGCAGGATCAGCTGGCCCCGGATGCCGTCCCATTTGCGTTCCGCCAGCCAGTCGGTGACGGGGCCGAGGGTCTCGGGCTCCGCGTCGATCTGGTAGGCGAGGTAGAACGGGTAGGGGCGGGAGAGGTCGGCCGTTGGATCCGGCACCTCGATCAGGCTGGCCCACGTGGCCGTGTCGGGCGTCCAGTCGCCCATCAGCCGATGGGTCAGTTCCGCCTCGTCGATGCCGGTGGCCTGCGCCAGCGCGCGGGTCATGAGCTTCTGGCTCACGCCCATGCGCCAGCCACCCGTCAGCAGCTTGTTGAACACGAAGCGTTCGGTGGGCGCGAGGCTGTCCCACGCGTCGAGGATGGCGGATTTGCGCGTCTCCTCCTCCGCCTTGTCGAGGGCGCGGAGGCGCGCGATCCATGTCGCAAGCGGCAGATCCGTCTCCCGCGTGGGTTCGGGCAGGACGAGCGCGATGGTCTCCGACAAATCACCCACGACCGGGTAGCATGCCTCGAAGAGCCAGAGGGGGATGCCCGCGCGCTCCGCCGCCCATTCGCGAAGCTTGGTGGTGGTGATCATCCGACGCGGGCGGCGGCCGGACAGAAGCGCGATGCACCAGAGCCGGTCGGCCTCCGGCGCGTCGGCGAAATACGCGGCCAGCGCCGCGGTCTTGGCCTTGGTCGAGGTCGTCTGATCCAGCGCGGCGAAGAGGGCGGCGAATCGTTTCATGCCGCCTTTTCCGAAAGGAACGCCGCCATCTGCGCCAGCGCCCGGTTCGCGGCGGGGCCGCGCCCGGCATGGATGTGCCAGACATGGGGCAGGCCGGGCCACAGGTCGACGGTCGCATGATCCATCGCCTCGGCGAGTCGCGCGGCATCCGACGCCAGCGCCTCCTCCGCGCCGGCCTGGATCAGGGCGGGCGGAAGGCCGGTCAGATCGCCAAGCAGCGGGGAGACGGCGGGGTCCGCAGGGTCCATGCCCGGAAGATAGGCGTCGAGGATGCGGGCCGCCCATTCCGGCGGGATCAGCATCTCGTCGGGGGCGATGGCAGAGCGTTGGGCGGGGTCGTCGGACAGATCGCCAACGGGTGCGATAAGCCCCAGCGCTGCGGGCGCGGATCGCCCCCGGTCGCGGATGTATTGCGCCAGTTGCAGGGCGAGGCAGCCGCCCGCGCTGTCGCCGCAGAGGGCGACCGGCGGGTTGCCCGCCGCGCAAAGCGCCTCGTAGCGCGCGATCACGTCGTCCCGTGCGGCCGGAAAGGCATGTTCCGGCGCAAGCCGGTAGCGGGGCAAGTAGGCGCGCAGGCCGGCTTTTGCGGCAAGGTGGCCCGCAAGGGCCGCATGGGTGCGCGGACTGCCGATGGTGAAGCCGCCCCCATGGATGTAGAAGATCAGCGGCGCGTCTTTCGCAACGCCCTGGGGCGTGATCGTAAGGCTGTCGGTACGGTCGCGGATCACCGTGGCGCCGCGAGGCAGGGCGGAGCCCATACGCGTGGACATCTCGAAGACCATACGCAGGGCGCGTTGGTTCGCCACCAGCCGCAAGACGGGGCGGTCGACCCATCGCGCCATCGCGCACCAGAACCGATCCGTCGCGGTCAGCGTGCTCATGGCGTGGCCCCCTCGGTCTCGCTGTCCTCGGCGTCGAGGCTTTCGCCGCCGAATTCCGTCTCGACGATCCCGGCCTGATAGCCCTGTTCGGCAAGCCAGCGGGAAAACTGCGCGGTGTAGCCGTGGGTGACATAGACCCGCTCCGCCCCGGTGGCGGCGATGGCGCTGTTCAGCCCGTCCCAGTCGGCATGGTCGGACACGACGAAGCCCCGGTCCGCCGCACGCCGCCGCCTGACGCCCCTGAGCCGCATCCAGCCCGAGGCAAAGCCGGTGGAGACCGGACCGAGGCGGCGCATCCACGCGGAGCCGAGGGCGGAGGGCGGGGCGAGGACCATCGCGCCGGAAAGCGATTTCAGGTCCGTCTCCGGCGTGATCTGGATCGTCTCGGGCAGGTCGAGGCCCTGCGCGCGCAGAACCGCCGTCGTGGCCTCCACCGCGCCATGGGTCAGGATCGGACCGTTCGACGGGTCCAGCAGCCGCAGGATGCGCTGCGCCTTGCCCAGCGCGTAGACCCCGAGGACGGCATGCCGGCCGGAGGCGGCGGTCTCGGCCCACCAGGTGTTGAGCTCGCGCGCCAGCACGTCCTGCGGCGTCCAGCTGTAGATCGGCAGGCCGAAGGTGCTTTCGCTGATGAAGGTGTGGCAGCGCACCGGCTCGAACGGCGTGCTGAGGCCGTCGTCCACGGTCTTGTAGTCGCCCGAGACCACCCAGACCTCGCCGCCGACCTCAACGCGGATCTGCGCGGAGCCCGGGACATGGCCCGCGGGGTGGAAGCTGATCCGCGCGCCGCCGATCCGGCGTTCCTCGCCGTATTCGATGGTCTGGAGCCTTATATCGCCCAGCCGGTGTCGGATCACCGGTGCGGAGCCTGAGGTCGACAGGTACGCGCCATGGCCCGGGCGCGCATGGTCGGAATGGCCATGGGTGATCAGCGCGCGCGGCACGGGACGCCACGGATCGATATGGATATCGGCGGCCGGGCAGTAGATGCCGGCCTCGGTGAATTCGAGGACCATGGGTCACATATAGGCAGCCATGCGTCGACGACGATAGGGGCCGAGGAGAGGAGCGATCAGTCCTCGTCCTCATGGCGGATGCGGATTTCGCCGGCCTCCTCCAGTCCGCGGATCGCGGCGATGACGGCCTGCATGGCGGCCTCGCCCACGGCCTCCTTGGGGGTGGTCATCGCCTCGGCCTCGTCGCGCATCTGCTCGGCCATGCGGCGCGACATGTTCTCGAGGATGAACTCGACCGAAAGGGGGGCCGCCTGCAGCCCAGCGGCAAGTGCGGTGACCATCGTGTCGCCGTCGATGGCCCCGGTGATGCGCGGGATATCGGCTGCGGCGATGCGCTTGGGGATGTGCTGGAAGGTGAAGATCGCGCGTCGCACGCCATCGGCGAAGACCGCGTCGCGCGTGTCGAGCCCCGCCAGCACCGCCTCGCGGGAGGCGGTGCCGACCGCGTTCAGCATCGCCCCGACCCGTTCCGCAGGCCGGGTGTCGAAGGTCGCCTTGGGCTGCGCCACGATCTGCGCATGCAGATGCTCGCCGATCCTGAGCGCGGTCTCCGGCAGGATCGTGTCGGTCAGCGAGACGGCATGAGCGATCACCTCGGCCCGCTCGGGCGGCAGGTCCGACAGCAACGCGGCGGCCTTGGCGACATTGATCTTGGACAACAGGACCGCGCAGATCTCGGCGCTTTCCTCGTCGAGGATGGGGCGCAGCTGCGCGGCGTCCATCGCGGCGAGGCGCGGCCATGGGTCGGTGCCGTCGCCGATCGCGGCATCGGCCTTCAGCCCGTCGCGCGCCATGGCGGAGATGTACGGATTGAGGATTTCCAGCGCGTCATGCATCCCCCGCGGCATGATCAGCGCGAGATTGTCCAGCGCACCGGTGAACTCGCCCACGATCTCGGCCAGCGTCGCGCGGTCGATCTGCCCCAGCCCCGACATGGCGCGGGCCAGCACGCTCTGGTTGGCCGGGGACAGCTTGTCGATGCCCGGCGAGACGCCGTGGGCCAGCAGAAGCCGCACGATCACCGCCGCCTTCTGTCGCCGCGTCATCGCGGCGGGGGTGATGTCGCGCATCTGCCCCAGCCCGTTTCCCGCGCCATGGTTCGGCATCAGTCCCATCGTCGCACCCAAAGCCTGCCCCGCATGTTCCGGGTCCCATCATGGGGCGCGAGATGTGAAGAAGGGTTTGATCGCGGACCCCGGAACAGCGCGAATTCGACGGGCATTGCTCCCTCCCGCGCCGCTCAGTAGCCGATGGGCGCCCCCGCCGCGATGCCGCGCGCAAGCGCCCGGTCGGGCCAGCCGCCGGTGCCGCCACGCGCGCGGATCTCGGACAGCTGCATCTCGGCGTCCTCCGCCCGCCCCGCGGCGATCAGCGCAAGACCCATGTAGGCGCGCGCCAGCAGGTTGTCGGGATCGGCCGTCAGCGCCGCGCCGTAGATCGGCAGGGCCGTGTCCAGATCGCCCGCGCGCCCATGGGCGAAGGCCGTGAGCGTCAGGACCTCGGACGCCCCGGGCGCGGTCGAGCGCGCCAGAAGCACCAGCGCATCCGGGCTGCGGTCGGCATAGGCCAGTTCGCGCGCGGTGCGGCGCAGCGTCTCCTCGTCGAGGCGGCTCTGCTCGATCGCGACACAGGCGCCGCTCTCCGTGTCCCAGACCTGCCCGGCCTCACATGTGGTGGTCGTGGGCGTGGGCGTGGGCGGGCTCTGGTCCTCGGGGGCCACGGCGACGGCGGCACCGGCGGCGAGGGTCAGGGCAAGCGGCAGAAGGGCGCGGATCACGGCGAACGGCTCCGTTTCGAGAGGACAACAGAAAACCGCGCGCCAGCCGGGCCGACGCGCGGGTCATTCAGGCTGTCGCCGGATCAGCTGCTGACCACGGGCACGCAGGACTGCGAGGATGCGTCCCAGGTCGTGCCTTCGGAACAGCTCATCGTCGTCTGCTGCGCCGAGCCCCAGCTGCATTCGGCCATGGCGAGGCCGGGTGCCGCGGTGAGAACGAGGGCGGCCAAGAGGGTCTTGATCGACATGTGTCGTCTCCTGTCGGATAGATCGGTTGGTCGTCGTCGTGCGCCAATAGCTAACACGCACGCCTGCGAAGGCAAAAGAATCGGTGCGATTTTTGCCGGCTTCCGCCGTGCTGCACAATTTTCGGGCAGTCAGCCGGCGCGGAAATGCTTCGACAGTTTCAGGCCCTGGCCCTGGTAGTTCGACGCGAGATCCGCACCATAGAGCCGCTCGGGCAGGGCGGCCATGCGCTCGTAGACCAGCCTTCCCACGACCTGCCCGTGTTCCAGAACGAAGGGCGCCTCGTGGCAGCGCACCTCGAGCACGCCGCGTGCGGGCACGCCATTGCCGAAACCGGGATCGAAGAAGCCCGCGTAATGGACGCGGAACTCGCCCACCATGGCGATATAGGGCGCCATCTCGGCGGCGCAGTCGGGCGGGATCGAGACGGCCTCGCGGCTGACGAGGATGTAGAAGGCGCCCGGATCGAGGATCACGTGGCCCGCGCCCGCCGCGCCTTCGGGGCGCACCTCTTCCCAGAAATCCGCGATGTCATGGGCACCGATCCGCGTCAGGTCGATGACACCCGCGTGCGGCTTGGCGCGGTAGCCCACCAGCCCGCCGGGTCCCGGAGTCAGGTCGACGGAAAACCCCAGACCGTCGTCGATCAGCGCGCCCTCGGTGCCGGCGACGAGCGGCGTTTCGGCGTGGAGCGCCGAAAGCTCCGCATCCGACAGCACCGCCTCGCCTCGGCGAAAGCGGATCTGGTTCAGACGCAACCCCGGTTTGACCAGCACCGAGAAGGACCGGGGGCAGATCTCTGCGAAAAGGGGCCCGGTGTAGCCCGGCGCGATGCGGTCGAACTCGGTCCCGTCATCGGTGATCACCCGCGTCAGGCAATCGACGCGTCCGGTGGAGCTTTTGGCATTGGCCACGGCCGAAATGTCCGCGGGCAGGTCCAGCCGTTCCATCAGCGGCACGACATAGACGCAGCCCTTTTCCAGCACCGCGCCCTCATCGAGCGCCATGCGGTGCATCTCGAACTCCGGCAACCGCTCGGTCAGCGTTCGGCCACGCCCCGTCAGAAAGGACGCGCGGACGCGATAGGCCACGGTCCCCAGCCGCAGATCGAGGCTAGCCGGTTGCACCTGGTCGCCGTCATAGGGCCGGTCGGCCGCGATCCCGCCGGTCTCGATCAGCGCGCGGATCGCATGATCGGGCAGGACGCCCTGCGGGGCAACGCTTTCGGTCATGGTCGGTCGTCCCTGCGGCATGTGGGCGTGGCGCACAGGAAACCCCGTGCACCTGTCGAGGGCAAGACCCGTTTCCGGGACCTTTTCAAGGCCATGTCTTCGGCGGAATGCGGAGCGGTTGAATTGGTCGGGCTAGCAGGACTTGAACCTGCGACCTTCCGTCCCCCAGACGGACGCGCTACCAGGCTGCGCCATAGCCCGACTTCGCGCCGTTCTAGCGATTTTCGGACCGGGCGCAAGGCCGGATTGGGGGCAGAGAGCCCACCCCGCGGGCTCAGCCGTGGGTGCCGGTCACGGGCCGTTCCATCCGCTCCTTCAGCCGCCGGAGGGCATCGATCGCCGGGCGCAGGCGCGGGCGATCGTCACGGGGGGCGGTCCTTGCCACGGCGACGAAGGCGGCCAGCCGGTCGAGCCCGTTGCCAGGGCTCTGCGGCGCTTCGGCGACCGGCTCCGCCAGGGCGGTGTCTTCGGGCGCTGTCCGGGCCGCGATCTCGGCCGCTTGTTCCGGTTCGGGCGCGGGCTCCGGCCCGACCTCCGCCTCTGCCTCCTCCGCTGGCATGGGCAGCACGGGCGCCTCGGGGGAGGCTGTCGCATCCACGATCGCGGCCACCGGTGCCACAAGCTCGGCCTCGACCTCGGGCTCAGGCTCAGGTTCCGGCTCACGCTCTGGCTCGGGCTCAGGCTCAGGCTCAGGCTCAGGCTCAGGCTCAGGCTCAGGTTGTGTCGATTCGGTGTCGTCCGGCACCGGCTCGGGGGCGGTCTCCGTTTCAGTGCCTGTGTCTTCAGTGCCTGCGTCGACCTCCGAGACCGGCGTCTCCGCGTCCACGTCTTCGCCCACGTCTTCGCCCGTGTCCGCATCCACGCCGTCGGCCGGGGTCTTGGCGGCCTCGGCCCGCGCGTCGTCGTGCCAGGCGGCCTCTTCGGCGATGCCCTCCAGAAGTTCCGTGGGAACGGCGATCGCGTCGATCGGGGGCGACAGGGCCGACACCGCCGCCACGCCTTCCTCGCGCAGCATGCGCTGGACGCCGCGCACGGTCATGCCCCGGTCGTGCAGGAGCACCTTGATCCCGCCCACGAGCTCCATGTCGGCGGGCCGGTAATAGCGCCGTCCGCCCGCGCGCTTGACCGGTCGGATCTGCGAGAATTTCGATTCCCAGAAGCGCAGCACATGGGCCGCGACGCCAAGCCAGTCGGCCACCTCGCGGATCGTGCGGAATGCGTCAGGCGACTTGCTCATCCCGGCTCCCCGGCGTCAGTGCTGCGCCCTGCATCGGATCAGCTTCGGTTGCCGGCCGCGACCCGGTCCTTCATCAGATGCGAGGGCCGGAAGGTCAGGACACGGCGCGGGCTGATCGGCACTTCCTCGCCGGTCTTGGGATTGCGTCCCACCCGCGCGGTCTTGGAGCGGACGGAAAAGGTGCCGAAAGACGACAGTTTCACCTGTTCGCCGGCCACCAGCGCGTCCGACATCATCTCGAGCACGCGCTCGACCAGTTGCGCGCTTTCGTTCCGGCTCAGCCCGACCTCGCGAAACACCGCTTCGGAGAGGTCCATCCGGGTGAGAGTCTTGCCAGCCATAGGTTCATGTCCCCCGTTCGTTTTCTGGTAGGCAGGATGCGGGATGCGATTTCTCAAGTCAATGCAGGGGTTTGCCCGGCACTCCTTCAGTGGCGGACGACCGCTACCAGCGCAGGACGACCGACCCCCACGCGAGGCCTCCGCCGATGGCCTCCGCGACCAGCAGATCGCCCGGCTTGATCCGCCCGTCCTGCACCGCGACCGACAGCGCCAGCGGGATCGAGGCCGCGGACGTGTTGCCGTGATCCTGCACGGTCACCACCACGCGATCCATGCCCACGCCCATCTTCTGCGCGGTACGCGTGATGATGCGCAGGTTCGCCTGATGGGGGACGATCCAGGTCACATCCTCGGCCGTCAGGCCCGCCTTCTCCAGCGCGGTCTCGGCGGTTTCGGCAAGCTTTTCAACGGCATGTCGGAAGACCTCGCGGCCCTGCATCCGCAACACGCCAGCCGAGCCGCTGGTCGACACGCCGCCGTCCACATAGAGCAGGTCGCGGTAGCGCCCGTCGGAATTGAGGTCGGTCGCCAGGATGCCGCGATCGGCCGGCGTGCCGCTGCCTTCCCGCGCCTCGAGGATCAGTGCGCCCGCGCCGTCGCCGAAGAGCACGCAGGTGGAGCGGTCCGTCCAGTCCATGATCCGGCTGAAGGTTTCGGCGCCGATTACGACCACGCGCGTCGCCTGTCCCGAGAGGATCAGGGCGTTGGCATTGGCCAGCGCATAGACGAATCCGGCGCAGACCGCCTGCACGTCGAAGGCGAATCCTCCCGTCATGCCGAGCCCGTCCTGCACCATCGTCGCGACGGACGGGAAGGTCAGGTCGGGGGTCGACGTGGCAACGACGACCGCGTCCAGATCGTCGGCCGTCAGTCCCGCCGCCTCGAGCGCGCGGCGCGCGGCAGCCACGGCCATGGCGCTGGTGGTTTCGCCCTCCCCCGCGAAATGGCGCCGTTCGATGCCCGAGCGGCTGCGGATCCAGGCATCCGTGGTGTCGAGCGATGCCTCGAATTCGGCATTCTCGACCACGCGCTCCGGCAGGTAGTGGCCCACCCCGACTGCGACGGCGCGCCGGATCATGACGTGCTCTCGTCATCGGCTGCGGCGGCGCGGTCCTGGATGGCAAGGGCCGCGGCGTGTTCCGCCTGCGCGATGCGCGCGGCGAGC
>LJSY01000058.1 GCA_001314805.1 Rhodobacteraceae bacterium HLUCCO18
ATGATCTGCTCCTCGGTGAACTTCGATCTCTTCATGGTCCGGTCCTCTCATTGGGCCGGACTCCAGTATCAGATGGAGGAACTATCGGGGGTCAGAGCATCACCATCGAGGAGGCTTTGCAGCTTCGCGACCGCGCCGTGCGCCTGCCCGCCCGCCGCGACGACGCGTTCAAACGCGCCGCGCGCGAAGACGACGCATCCCAACAGGGCAGGCTCGACCTCTGAGGCCCTTCCCCCTCCCCCGCACACGCGCTATCTCCCCCTGCAACCCATCCCTTGCAGGCCGCGCATGACCGACCTCTCCCGCATCCGCAACTTCTCCATCGTCGCCCATATCGACCACGGGAAATCCACGCTCGCCGACCGGCTGATCCAGCTGACCGGGACCGTGGCCGAGCGCGACATGAAGGAGCAGCTTCTCGACGCCATGGATATCGAGCGCGAGCGCGGGATCACCATCAAGGCCAATACCGTGCGCATCGACTATCCCGCGCGCGATGGGCACACCTATGTCCTCAACCTCATCGACACGCCCGGCCATGTGGACTTCGCCTACGAGGTCTCGCGGTCCATGCAGGCGGTGGAGGGCTCGCTTCTGGTGGTCGACGCCTCCCAGGGGGTCGAGGCGCAGACGCTGGCCAATGTCTACCAGGCCATCGACGCCGACCACGAGATCGTGCCGGTCCTCAACAAGATCGACCTGCCCGCCGCCGAGCCCGAGCGCGTCAAGGAGCAGATCGAGGACGTCATCGGCATCGACGCCTCGGAGGCCGTCGAGATCTCGGCCAAGACCGGCCTCGGCATTCCCGATGTGCTGGAGGCCATCGTCACCCGCCTGCCCGCGCCCAAGGGCACCCGCGACGCGCCCCTCAAGGCCATGCTGGTCGACAGCTATTACGACCCCTATCTCGGCGTCGTCGTCCTGATCCGCGTCATCGACGGGGTCATCCGGAAGGGCGACCGCATCCGCATGATGAAAACGGGGGGCACCTACCAGATCGACCGGCTGGGCGTCTTCAAACCCGCCATGCAGGACATCGCGGAGCTCGGGCCCGGCGAGATCGGCTTCTTCACCGCGCAGATCAAGCAGGTCCGCGACACCCGCGTGGGCGACACCGTCACCCACGAGAAGAAACAGTGCGCCACCGCGCTGCCGGGCTTCAAGCCGTCGATCCCCGTGGTTTTCTGCGGCCTCTTCCCCGTGGACGCCAACGATTTCGAGGACCTGCGCGACGCGATGGAGAAGCTGGCACTGAACGACGCCTCGTTCACCTTCGAGATGGAGACCTCCGCCGCGCTCGGCTTCGGCTTCCGCTGCGGGTTCCTCGGGCTCCTGCATCTGGAGGTCATCCGCGACCGGCTGGAACGCGAATACGATATCGACCTGATCACCACCGCGCCCAGCGTGATCTACCACATCCACCTGCGCGACGGCTCGATGATCGCGCTGCACAACCCCGCCGACATGCCGGACGCGGCCACCATCGACCATATCGAGGAGCCGCGGATCAAGGCGACCATCCTCGTGCCGGACGAGTACCTGGGTGACGTGCTTGCGCTGTGCCACGACCGGCGGGGGGAGCAGCTGGACCTCACCTATGCGGGCTCCCGCGCGATGGTGGTCTACGATCTGCCGCTGAACGAGGTGGTCTTCGACTTCTACGACCGGCTGAAATCGGTCACCAAGGGTTATGCCAGCTTCGACTACCAGATGATCGGCTACCGGCAGGACCATCTGGTGAAGATGCAGATCCTCGTGAACGACGAGCCGGTGGACGCGCTGTCGATCATGGTCCACCGCGACCGGGCCGAGACGCGCGGCCGCGCCATGTGCGAGAAGCTGAAGGAGCTGATCCCGCGCCACATGTTCAAGATCCCGATCCAGGCGGCCATCGGCGGGCGGGTCATCGCGCGCGAGACCATCGCGGCGCTGCGCAAGGACGTGACGGCCAAGTGCTATGGCGGGGACGCCACGCGGAAACGGAAACTGCTCGACAAGCAGAAAGCGGGCAAGAAGAAGATGCGCCAGTTCGGGAAGGTGGAAATCCCGCAATCGGCATTCATCAACGCGTTGAAGATGGACTCGTAGGGCGGGACCGGTCCCGCCGCTTCCAGCAACAAGCTGAACTTGCTGGACTACGTCGTGTCATTCTTCGGTTCGATGTGCGGCGAACGATGCCAGGACACGCGAAATCATGGGGCCAGCAGGGCCCTGTTGCGTAAATCGGCTGATGGCCGAGCTTCCCCTTTCCCCGGACGGACGATACTGGACAGGGTCCGGGCTTAATGTCCGATTTCTCTTCCGCGCGGCGCCACGATTGGCGGGCCTGACGAGCGGAACAGGGCGGTGATGGCGCTACGAATGTCGGGAACCTCCCGTGGCGGTTCCTTGAGGACTCGAATGGTCGCGTACCGGATGGGTCGGATCGAAGCAGACCTGCAAGCGACGCGCCGGGTTCGGATGCACCCGATCGGCCGTGGTCCCTCGATGACCCTCGGGAGTGAAGGGTGTTGAGCGTGCCCCATCAACAGCGGGCCGGGATCAGGTCCGCCACGCAGCAAGCCCTGGCCCGGCGTCATGCCCGCGCCGCCAATGCAAGGATTGCGCGGCTTGTGGTCACAAGATAGTCCCAATCGCCGATCCGGGCGGCGGCGACCTTGTGTTTCATGTCGATTGTCAGGAACGCGTGGCCATGGACGAACGACCACAGCATATAGGCGCGGCGCTGGACATCCGGATCGCTGGTGGGCAGGCCGAGGCACGCGGCGACGGCCTTCACGACCACGCCGAAACAGCCTTCGCCCTTGGCCAAAAGGTCGGGGGCGTTTTCGTGCCCTTCCGTCAGACCGAACACGAGGCGGAAAACCCCCGGCTCGGCCCGGGCGAAATCGACATAGGCCTGACCCACGGCAGCGACGGCTTCGAGCGAGCCGTGGGGATGGGCCGCGGCACCAGCCTCCATCGCGGCGCGCAATCGGTCCATCGCTTCACTCACGACCCCCCGCAGGATCTCGTGACGATCCTTGAAATGCTTGTAGGGCGCCGCAGAGCTGACACCGGCGCGGCGTGCGGCCTCGGACACGGAGAACCCGTCCGGGCCGTGCGTCTCGACGAGGTCCCGGACAGCCGCGATCAGCTGCGCGCGAAGGTCCCCGTGGTGATAGGCGGCCTTGGGCGTCACGGTCGGCGTGACCTGTGGTGCGGACGGATCGGTCGACATTGCGATTGGGCCTTTCTGTAAAGTGAGTGATGTTCACTTTCTTTCCAATCAAGTTAGAACCTCTCACATATGATTGCAAGCGCAGGGGCGTATCTCCGCATTCTGCACCTAGCCCTGTTGCACAAATCGGGCGATGGCCGAGGTTCCTCTTTCCCCGGACGGACTCATCCCAAGGGGTCCGTGATGGGTATGCGGAGCGCGGTGATCCGTTCAGGACGGCGATACGGACCTGAAGCTCCGCGTCCTGGCGGTCGACGTCCCAGCAGTTTCGCGCCGTGCAGTCTCGTCTCGACGCGTCTCCGGCGGTGGTATCCGCTCCATCCACTGCCCGGCAGCCGCAAAAGGTTTTCGACGAAGCCGGTCGTCTGGCGCAACGCCATGCCGAACAGGACCTTCACCGTCCGGCACGTCTGAATGGCGGCATCGCTGCAGGTCTGCTGGCGGCCACGCCTGCCTGTCGGCGCGGCCTCCCAGGTCAACTCGAGGTCGAACCAGATCGCCAGCGCGCCCCGGCGCTTGAGCGCTTCGTTACAGGCCGGCCAGGTCCTGGTCATGTCGGTCCGTGATCGGGATCTGCTCATGCATCCCGGCTACCACGCTGGAGTCACGAGATGACCCCCTCCCAAGATTTGTGCGACAGAGCCAGTCCTTGGCGTGAAGACGTCATTGATGGTGGAGTATCAGGAGAGGGCGGACAGCGACACGACGTGCCGATCGGAATTCGACTTCGTGCCGAACCGCGCTTGACGGGCTGAAAGGTCGCGCCTTCAGCACAACCTGCGATCCCTGAACGCGATCAACCGGGGCAGGACAAGGGGCGTCAGGTACATCGGCACCTGGAAACAGCCGATCAGCAAGAGCAGGTCATCGGTCACCGCCGTCGGCAGCACGCCCAGAAACAGCGCCACGTTGCGGTTGCCCGCGACGACGGCCAGCGCGGGCCTTTCGGGACCAGCGCGCAACACCAGCACTGCCAGTGCCTGCAGCCCGAAGCCGATCGCGCAGACAAGGATCATCGCGCGCCAGAACATGGCGGGATCGTCGCGCAGGGTCTGGCCGACCGCGCTCATGATGCCGATCACCACTGCCGCCAGCAGGACCGCCGCGATGGCGTCGATCACGGTCATCACCCGCGGTGTGCCCCGCACGATCCCGCGCGACCTGAGCAACAGCGCCAGACCGCCCGCCACGGCGATCACCGCAAGCAGCCGCAGAACGGCGGCGATGACCTCGGACGCGCCGCCGAACGCAGGGGCCAGCGCAAAGACCGGCACCACCGTGACGGGCAGAAGCGCCGTGCCGATCACCGTCTGGCGCAGCGCGGGCGCAGGATCGCCGCCCGCCATGATCGCGAAATGAGCCGCCCCCGTCAGGGGCGCTGCACACAGGAACAGGACCGCCCCCAACGCGAAACTGCCTTGAAGCAGCCCCAGCGCCGCGAGTGGCAGCGCCACGGCGAGCGGCAGGGCCAGTTGCAGCACCAGCGCCCGAAGGCCCGCGCGCATCAGCCCCGCACGCCCGATCCGCAAGCCCTCGGGACCGATCCGCAGCACGGCGAGAAACAGCAAGATGACCACGACCGGGCCGATGGTGGGCCGCATCGCCTCGGCCAGCGCGGGCGAGGCAAGACCGATCGCCAGCCCCCCCGGCAGCATCCAGCGCCCGCTTCGGGCCAGCGCCGCGATCACAGCGCCGCCGCACCCCGCGCGGCCTGATCGTAGCTTCCAGACAGCGCCCGCAGCAGCGAGGCGACCCGGCTCATGTCCGCGGGGTCATGGCCCAGTTGCCGCGCCGCGCGCACCAGAAGCGCCTCGCGCACCTCCTTGTAGCGGGCGCAGAGCGCGGCCCCCGCCGGGGTGATTTCGACCGTCTTTTCCTTGCCCTTGCGCCCGGCCTTGAGCAGCTTCGACTGTGTCAGCTTCCTGATCGCGTAATTGGCCAGGTGCGTGTCCTCGATGTTGAGGATCAGGCAGACCTCTGCCAGCGTCTTGGGCCGTCCGCGGTGGTGGACAAGATGCAGGATCAGCACCTCGAGCGGCGACATGGTGGGCCCGCCCGCCGCCGTCATGCAGCGCACCATCCAGCGCTGGTACGCGTTGTTCATCATGGTCAGCGCGAATTCCACCTCGGACAAGGCGGGCAACGCGCTCTCGGCCAGATGCGCCGAAGAGACGACGGGGCCGATGTCGGGCGGGGGGGGACGACGGTCCGTCATCGTGCGGACATCGTCGAGGGCAGCCAGAGCGCGATCTGCGGAAAGACGGTCAGGATCACGGTGGCCGCGACCAGCAGGAAGAAGAAGGGCGCGGCGTAACGTGCGATGGTGAAGATCCCCTTTCCGGTGATGGATTGCAGCACGAACAGGTTGAACCCCACGGGCGGCGTGATCTGGCTCATCTCCACGACCAGCACCAGGAACACGCCGAACCAGATCGGGTCGATCCCGGCGGCCAGCACCATGGGCAGGATGATCGAGACCGTCAGCACGACGATGGAAATCCCGTCGAGGAAGAAACCCAGCACGATGAAGAACACGAGCAGCGCCGCCAGCAGCGCATATTGCGACAGGCCCTGTTCGCCGATCCAGGCCGCCAGGCTGCGCGGGATGCCGGTGTAGCCCATCGCGCCCGTCAGGAAGGCCGCGCCGACGAGGATGAAGGCGATCATGCAAGATGTGATGACTGCGCCCCGCAGGCTGTCCCAGGCGCCCTTGCGGTCAAGCCCGCCGGACAGGCCCGCGATGGCCAATGCGCCCACGACGCCCACGACAGCCGCCTCGGTGGGAGAGGCGAGCCCGCCGTAGATCGACCCGATCACCGCCACGATCAGCCCGACGGTCGGCAACAGCAACGCGGCCGCCTTCAGCTTCTCGCGAAAGGGCGCGGGCGGCTCCGGCGGGGGCATCAGGTGACGATTCCGCCACGCCCAGAACATCGTGTAGCCGCCGAACATGGCCGCCAGCATGAGGCCCGGCAGCACGCCCGCCAGAAACAGCCGCGCGATGGATTGCTCGGTCGCGGCGCCATAGACGATCAGGATGATCGAAGGCGGGATCAGAAAGCCGAAGGTGCCCGAGCCCGCCAGCGTGCCGATGGCCATGCGGTCGTCATAGCCGCGCGCCTTCAGTTCCGGCAGCGACATGCGCCCCACGGTGGCGGTCGTGGCCGCCGAAGAACCCGACACGGCCGCGAAAAGCGCACAGCCCATGATGTTGACGTGCAACAGCCCACCGGGCAGGCGGCGGGTGAAGGGGGCGAGCCCGGTGAAGAGGTCGGAGGACAGACGCGATCGGAACAGGATCTCGCCCATCCATATGAACATCGGCAGCGCCGTCAGATCCCAGATATTGAGCGCCGCCCAGGCCTTGGTGCCGAAGACCGCGCCGACCGGCGCGGGGGTGGCGAGCATCATCGCGACCAGCCCCACGGCGATCAGCGAGAAGCCGACCCAGAGACCCAGCGCCAGGCAAAGAAACAGCACGCCGACAAGGATCAGCGACAGGGTGAACAGGTCCATCTCAGTGCCCTCCCCCGTCGATGCCGCCGTCGATGCCGCGTGCGGTTTCGGCGGCGACAAAGGAGGGTGTGCGACCCGATAGCGCCGTCACCAGCTCATCGGCCAGCGCCAGCGCGAACAGCCCCAGACCCAGCGTCATGACCCCTTGGGGTATCCAGAGCGGCACCCGCACCATCCCGAAGGAGACCGAATCGAAGGCCCAGCTGTCCTGCGCCTGCACCCCGCTGTGCCACGCCGCGAAAAGCGCCAGCGCCAGCGCGGCCGCCAGAACGATGATCGTGACCGCCCTCGCCACGCTCGGCGGCAGGGATTGCGCCAGCATGGTGACCCGCACATGGCCCGCCGTCTTCAGGGTCGCCGGCAGCGCCAGGAAGGCCGCGCCGACGAACAGGAAGCCGCCGATCTCGGACAGGGACGGCACCTGAAATCCGATGGCAGCCCCCCCGGTGGACAGCAGCACCCGGTCAAGGATACGCCCCCCGATCTGGGCAAGGACCAGCACCGCGATGGTCACAAGGGCCAGCGCCGAAGCGACAAGGGCCGCAGCATAGACAAGGTCGAGCGCGCGTCGCATGAGCCGCCTCCCGTTTTTCGGTTTGCCGGATGGAAAAAGGGCCGGGCGATGCTGCCCGGCCCCGGTTCGGGCGTTACTGCGCGGCCTCGAACGCCGCGACGATGGCGGCGCCGCCGTCCCCGGCCCGCGCAAGCCATTCCGCGGTCATCTGCTCGCCCGCAGCGGCCAGCGCCGCCGAAAGCGCCTCGGAGGGCTGGATCACCGTCATGCCGTTGCTTTCCAGCGTAGCGATCTGCGTCGCGGTCTCGGCCTCAGACATCTCCCAGCCGCGGGTTTCGGCCTCGGCGGCGGCGGCGAGAAGGGCGGTGCGCTGATCTTCAGGCAGGGCGTTCAGCGCCTCGGTGTTCACGAAGACCACGTTCTTGGGCAGCCACGCGTTCACGTCGACATAGACCGATGTGTAATCCCATGCCTGCGAGGACACGCCGGTGGAGGGCGAGGTCATCATCGCCGCCACCCGTCCCGTGGCGAACGCGGTCGGGATATCACCGGCCTCGACCTGCGTCGGCACCATGCCAAGGATATTGGCCAGTTCCTCGGTCGCCGTGTTGTAGGCCCGGAAGGTGACGCCCTGAAGCGCCGCGGGGTCGGTCACTTCCTCGGTCAGGTAAAGCGACTGGCCCGGCCATGGCACGGCATAGAGCAGCGTCAGCCCCTGTTCCGCCAGGAGCGCCTCGACCGCGGGGCGCGAGGCGCTCCACAGCGCGCGGGCGTCGGCGTAGCTGTCTGCGAGGAAGGGAATCGAATCGGCCTCGAACACCGGGTTCTCATTGGCCAGCCGCGACAGCAGGATTTCCCCGATTGGCGCGAGGCCGCGGCGGACGGAATCCTTGATCTCGGGGTGGCCGAAGAGCGAGCCCGCGGAGTGGACGGTGATATCGAGCTCGCCGCCCGTGGCCTCGCGCACGTCATCTGCGAATTCCATGATGTTCATCGTGTGGAACACCGTGTCTCCATAAGGCGTGGGCATGTCCCAGGCGGTCTGCGCCGCGGCGGGAAGGGTCAGCGCGGACAGCGCGGTGGCAAGTGCCAGGGAACGGAAGGAAAAGGTCATCGGGCAACTCCCATGTTGGTTGGCCCGGCGCGGTCAGGGCGCCGGAAACTTTGGTCCAGGGCTCATTGGTGACCCTGCGTAACAATGAGGTTGACCACTGATCGACAATTTGTCAACAAAATGTCATCGAAACGTCGGGGAGCATCCTCCCCGACCACACGGATCGTCCGAAAAACGGGCGGCGCGGACAGCGGAGAGACCATCATGGCACATGCGCCCGAGCTTTGGGATTTCTGGATCGACCGCGGCGGCACCTTCACCGACGTGGTGGCTCGCGCTCCGGACGGTGCGTTGACGCCGCTGAAACTCCTGTCCGAAAACCCGGAGGCTTATGACGATGCCGCGATCGAGGGCATCCGCCGCCTGCTGGGCGGCACGATCGATCCGGCTCGCATCGGCACGGTCAAGATGGGCACCACGGTCGCCACCAATGCGCTGCTGGAGCGCAAGGGCGACAGAACCATCCTTCTGACAACGAAAGGGTTTCGCGATGCTCTGCGCATCGCCTACCAGGCCCGCCCCGACATCTTCGCCAAGGAGATCGTCCTGCCCGAACAGCTGTACGACCAGGTGATCGAGGTCGAGGAACGCCTGCGCGCCGATGGCAGCGTGGAACTGGGTTTGAACGCCGATCCGCTGCGCGGTCCGTTGGCCGAGGCCAAGGCCGACGGGATCGAGGCCGTGGCGATCGTGCTGATGCACGCATGGAAGAACCCCGCGCATGAAATCGCGCTGGCTGACCTCGTGCGCGGCATGGGCTTTGCACAGGTCTCGGTCAGCCACGAGGTTTCGCCCTTGGTGAAACTTGTGGGTCGCGGCGATACCACGGTCGTCGATGCCTATCTCTCTCCGATTCTGCGCCGCTACGTCGCCCGGGTCGCCGATGCGCTCGGGGCCACGCCCGCGGGCGAGGCGGGGCCGACGCTGCAATTCATGATGTCCTCGGGCGGGATGACGGCGGCCGAGAAATTCCAGGGCAAGGACGCGATCCTGTCGGGGCCCGCGGGCGGTGTCGTCGGCATGGTCGAGACGGCGGGCGATGCCGGGTTCGAAAAGGTCATTGGCTTCGACATGGGCGGCACCTCGACCGATGTGGCGCATTTCGCGGGCGACTACGAACGGGCCTTCGACACCGAGGTCGCGGGCGTGCGCATCCGCGCGCCGATGATGCGCATCCACACGGTCGCGGCGGGCGGCGGCTCGATCCTGCATGCCGATCCGGGCCGCTTCCGCGTCGGCCCCGATTCTGCGGGCGCCAACCCCGGTCCCGCCTGCTACCGCCGCGGCGGGCCGCTTACGGTGACGGATGCGAACGTCATGCTGGGCAAGCTGCGCCCCGAATTCTTCCCGCGCGTCTTCGGCGCGGATCAGGACGCCGCCCTCGACGCCGAGGTCGTGCGCACGAAATTCGCCGAAATCGCCGCGGCCGAGGGCAAATCGCCCGAGGAGGTCGCCGAGGGTTTCCTCACCATCGCGATCGAGAACATGGCCAACGCCATCAAGAAGATCAGCGTCCAGCGCGGCTATGACGTGACGAAGTACCTTCTCAACGCCTTCGGCGGTGCGGCCGGGCAACACGCCTGTCTGGTGGCGGACGCGCTCGGGATGGAGGCGGTGCTGATCCATCCGCTGTCGGGGCTTCTGTCGGCCTACGGTATCGGGCGGGCCATGGTCTCGGCCAGTCGCCAGCAGGCGCTGGTCGAACCGCTGGGGCCCGAAAGCCTCGCTGCCATCGACAGGCTGGCCGCGGACCTGCGCGCCGCCGCGGCGGCTGACCTGTCCGAACAGGGGGTCGACCCGGATGCGGCCGCCGCCGTCACCCGCCTTCACCTGCGCTATGCCGGAACCGACACCACCCTGCCCGTTGCATGGACCGGCGATGTCCGCGCCACGCGGGTCGAGTTCGAGACCGCTCACAAGGCGCAGTTCGGTTTCGTCAGTCCGGACAAGACGGTGACGGTCGAGACCGTCGAGGTCGAAATCACCGAGGAGGCAAGCGCGACGGGTGCAGCCCAAGCCGCCACGGCCACCGCGCGCGATGCGGCCACGGACCGGCAGGTGCCGATCTTCTGCGGCGGCCGGACCGTTCAGGCCGCCGTCTTCCCGCGCGAGGCGCTGGTTCCCGGCGACCGGGTACGCGGCCCCGCGCTCATCATCGAGCCGAACCAGACCGTCGTGGTCGAACCCGGCTGGACGGCGGAACTGACCGGGCGCGACGACATCGTGATGCAGCGGCATGAACGCATGGCGCGCACCAGCGCGGCAGGCACGACGCAGGCCGATCCGATCCTGCTCGAGGTGTTCAACAACCTCTTCATGAACATCGCCGAGCAGATGGGCGTCGCGCTGCAGAACACCGCCCATTCCGTCAACATAAAGGAAAGACTGGATTTCTCTTGCGCCGTCTTCGACGCAACCGGCGCGCTGGTGGCCAATGCCCCGCATATGCCGGTGCACCTGGGCTCGATGGACCGCAGCGTGGAGACCGTCATCCGGCTGAACGAGGGACAAATCCGCCCCGGTGATGTCTATGCGCTGAACGCACCCTACAATGGCGGCACGCATCTGCCCGACATCACCGTCGTCTCGCCGGTCTTCGACGATGACGGTGAGACGATCCTTTTCTGGGCGGCCTCGCGCGGGCATCATGCCGATGTGGGCGGCACCGCGCCGGGGTCCATGACGCCCCTGGCGAAAACGGTGGACGAGGAGGGCGTGCTGTTCGACAACTTCCTGCTGGCGCGTGAAGGGACCTTCCGCGAGGAGGCCTTGCGCCACCTGCTGACCGACCACCCATATCCCGCCCGCAACCCCGACCAGAACATCGCCGACCTCAAGGCGCAGATCGCCGCCAATGAACGCGGCACGGCGGAACTCAGGCGCATGGTGGCCGAATTCGGCCTGCCGACCGTGCAGGCCTACATGGGCCATGTGCAGGACAATGCGGCGGAGGAGGTCGCGCGCCTGCTCGGGCGGTTGGAGGATTGTTCCTACGAGTATCCCACCGACACCGGGCAGGTGATCCGGGTCAGGATCACGGTAGATCGCGCCGCCCGTCAGGCGACGGTCGATTTCACCGGCACCAGCCCCGCGACCGACAACAACTTCAACGCGCCCGAGCCGGTGACGCGGGCCGCCGTGCTCTACTGTTTCCGCGTCATGGTCGAAGCCCCGATCCCGATGAACGCAGGCTGCCTGCGGCCGATCCGCATCATCATTCCCGAGGGCTCGATGCTGAAGCCGGCCTATCCGCGCGCCGTCGTCGCGGGCAACGTGGAAACCAGCCAGCATGTGACGAACGCGATCTTCGGCGCGCTCGGCGCCATCGCCAACAGCCAGGGGACGATGAACAACCTGACCTTCGGGAACGACACTCACCAGTATTACGAGACGATCTGTTCCGGCAGCCCCGCGGGCGTGATGAATTCCGGACGCGGGTTCGCCGGCACCTCGGGCGTGCATGTCCACATGACCAACTCGCGCCTGACCGACCCCGAGGTGCTGGAGATGCGGTTCCCCGTGATGCTCGAACATTTCGGCCTGCGCCCCGGTTCCGGCGGCAGTGGCGCGCATCCCGCCGGCGACGGCACCGAACGGCGCATCCGCTTCCTCGAACGGATGGATTGCGCCATCCTGTCCTCGCACCGGGCGAGCCCGCCGCGCGGGCTTGCGGGCGGCGGCGACGGGCAGGTCGGCCAGACCTCGGTGCGCCGCAAGGACGGCACCGTCGAGGTGCTGAATGCCTGCGACCAGACCGTGCTGGAGCCGGGCGAGGCCGTCACCGTCATCACCCCCACAGCCGGCGGCTACGGGGCCGCATAGTCTGCCGTCAGGCGGGGGCACGGCGCAGGGCCGGCCCTTGGCTGCACGTTTTTTCAGCGTTCGCATCTTGGCTGCAGCCGGTTTTGAGCGGCAAATCGCCGTTTGACGCTGCTGTGCAGCGAAACGTTGTCCGAACGCCGCCTTCATGCTTTTCAACAAGGCGTGGGGGCGGTGTCCGACGCCACGTGCGAAGCGCGAGCGCCGGCATTGCCAACGGAGCGATGTGCGTGGCGATACCCCCTGACCGGCGCGAGTGCGCTGTGCCCCTCGTTGTCATCCCCTGCCTCGACGAAGCCCGCCATATCGAGGCCGTGACACGTCAGATGCATGACGCCGCGCTGCGTTTCGGTGGAACGGTCGTCATCGTCGACGGCGGCAGCACGGACGGTGGGCGCGCCATCGCCGCCCGTCTCGCCGACACGCTGGAGACAGTGCAGCTTCTGGACAATCCCGCGCGCCGTCAGGGTGCCGCGGTCAATGCCGCGGTCGCCGCATTCTGGCCCGGCCACACGCACCTGATCCGCGTCGATGCGCACAGCCGCTATGCCCACGACTTCCTGGACGTGCTTCTGGAGGACGCGGCCGAGACGGGGGCGGCCTCGGTCGTCGTCGGCATGGTCTCGGCGGGGGCCGGGGTATTCCAGAGGCTCAACGCCGCGACGCAGAATTCCCGGATCGGCAATGGCGGCTCGAAGCATCGCAGGCGCGGCGCGGGCGAGTTCGTGGATCATGGCCACCACGCCCTGATGGAGATCGCCGCATTCCGCGCGCTGGGCGGATACGATCCCGATTTCACCCATAACGAGGACGCGGAGCTCGACCATCGCCTGCGCGGCGCGGGGCACCGCATCTGGCTGACCGGGCGCACCGAGATTACCTATTTCCCTCGCGCGGGCCTCGCGCCGCTGGCGCGGCAGTATTTCAACTTCGGGCGGGGCCGCGCGGCCAACCTGCTCAAGCACCGGGCAAGGCCGAGGCTTCGCCAGGCGGCGGTGATCGCGGTCGCGCCGATGCTGCTTTGCGCGTACCTCGCGCCGCTTGCCTTCGTCCTGTCGCTGCCCGCGATCGCGTGGGGTGCCGTGACGCTTGCGGGGGGCGTGGCGCTGGCCGTCAAGCGCGGGTCCGCACTGCTGGCCCTGTCGGGCCCTGTCGCGCTGGTGATGCATCTGTGCTGGTCCATGGGGTTCTGGATGCGCGTCACGGGCCTTGGCGCAAGGACGACGGCATGACCGATCTCGACATCTGCATCTGCACCTTCCGCCGGCCCGGTGTCGCGGACACGATCCGGTCCGTTCTGGCGCAGGAGGTGCCCGAAGGCTTCGCCCTGCGTGTCATCGTTGTGGATAACGACGACGAGCCGACGGCCCGGCCCCTCGTGGAGGACCTGTCGCGCGACACGCCCCTGCGCCTGCTCTACATCCATCACCCCGGCCGCAACATATCGGTGGCCCGCAACGCAGCCCTCGACGCGGGGACCGCGCGTTACACGGCCTTCCTCGACGATGACGAGGTCGCGCGGCCCGGCTGGCTCATGGCGCTCGCGCAAGCGCGCACGGGGGAGACCGAGGTGATCCTCGGTCCGGTGGAGCCGGTCTATCCGGCGGGATCGCCCACATGGATGCGGGATACGGTCGTCCACGGCACGCGGCCCGTCCGGGTCGGCGGTGCGATCCGCACAGGCTACACCTGCAACGTCCTGATCGACCGAGCCCGGCCCGAGATACGTGCCCTGCGGTTCGATCCCGAGCTGGGGCGCAGCGGCGGCGAGGATACCGACTACTTCGCCCGCATGGCGCGGTTGGGTGCCAGCTTCGCCTACGCGCCAAAGGCCGTGGTCGAGGAACCTGTCGTGCCCGAGCGCCTGAGCTTTTCGTGGCTCGCCCAACGCCGCTACAGGATGGGCCTGACCCATGCACGCGTACTTCTTCGCTGCCACGCGGCCCGGCCCTGGCGCGCCGTTCCCGTGGCGGCGGCCAAGATGCTGGCCTGCGCCCTGATGGCTGTGGCTTTCACGGCCCATCGCGGGCGGCGCAACGCCGCCGTGCTGCGCGGGTTTCTCCATGCCGGCGTGGTTGCCGGCCTGTCGGGGGCCGCACCGCCCGTCCTCTACGGTGCCACACCACATGAGCGGCAAGGGTCGACCCCATGAACCGAGACCTCGGCCCCAGGCGCGGCTTCGGCGCCGATTTCTACGGTGAGGCGCCCGCCCGCCCGGGCTCGGAGGAAGCGCTGGCCGAGCTACTCCTCGCGCTGCGCCGTCAGGCGTGGACGCTGGGCCTTGGTGCGGCCTTCGGCCTGCTGCTGGGCGTTCTGCATTACGCCACGACGCCCCGGACCTTCGTGGCCGCCGCGACGCTTCTGATCGAGGAGAAACAGACCGACCTCGAACAGGAACTGGCCGCGATCCTGCCCGCGTCCCGCAGCGACACGAGCATGCGCAACGAGATGCAGGTCCTGCGGTCCCTGGAAGTCGCGACCGATGTCGTCCAGACGCTGGACCTTCAGAACAACCCCGATTTCCTTTCACCTCCGTCGAGCGTGCTCTCGACATTTATCCGCGACGCCAAATCCGCCGTCCGGTCGCTGATCCCGACGCCCGAGGCGCCCGCGCCGGGCCCGGTGGACGAAGCGGTCGCCGCGCGGGAGCGTCTGCTGCAGACCGCGCAATCGCTGCGCAACCGGACCAGTTTCCACCGTGTCGACCGCAGCTTCGTGGTCGAGATCTGGTTCACCTCTCACGATCGCTCGCTCGCCGCGGACATCGTGAACGCCTATGCAGACGCCTATATCGCCGATGGAATCACCGCCAACCTCGCCGCCTCCGAGCGCACCGCTGACTGGATGGAGGCGCGTCTGGAGGAATTGCGGCGCGACGCGCTGGTCGCCGCGGAGGAGGCCGAGCGCTTCCGGCTGGCCGTCGGCGCCGCCGACCAGCAGGGCCTGCGCGACCTCGAGCAGCGCGCAGAGGCGCTGAACGACCTCGTGCTGCGGTTCCAGTCGCGATATCGCGAACTGACGCTGGAAAGCACCTATCCGGTATCGGCAGGGCGCGTCCTCTCGCGGGCCGTTCCACCGCGCGATGCCGCCGCACCCCGCGCCTGGCAATACCTCGCGGCGGGGCTGCTTGTGGGGCTGATGATGGGCACGGCCGCGGCTGTCTTGCGCGAGGCGCGGGAAAAGGGCTTCCGCACGTCCGGGGATGTCACCCGCACGCTCGGCCTGCCCTTCGTGGGCTACGTTCCTCGCCCGCGCAACCGCATCCTCGCAGCGATCGTCGGCCGGGGCGCGCGCTCACGGTCGACGGTCGCCGCGCGCAAACGGCCTGCGCGCGGCGCGCTGCCGCCCCGCCACCTCGCGGAACCGGGCCACGAGGATGCGTCGGGCAAAACGTCTCCCGACACCGCCGGAAACTGGACGTTCGCGCGCGATCTCGATGACCCGGTGAGAGCGCGAGCGATCCGCAGCGTCTTCGCAAATCTGGACGCGGACCACGACGACCGCACCGGGCGGCTCGTCGCGGTGGGGGCGCTGGGGGCCGGCGAGGGCGCCACGCATCTCGCCGCCCATCTCGGCGTCGTGGCCGCGCAGGCCGGGCGGCGCTGCCTGCTGGCCGACGGCGATCTCGCGACGGGGGCCTTGTCGCGGAAGGCGGGCCTCGCGGGCGCTCCCGGCATCCTCGACGTGCTCGACGGCACGGCCGATCTTGGCGCGGTGCTGGCCCGGAGACCGGCCAGCGATCTCGACGTGCTCCCGGTGGGTGCGGGGCAGGAGCGGGACGCGTGGTTTTCCTACATGGCGGAGCTGGGGGAGATGTTCGTCGACCTGCGGGAAAGCTACGACTACGTTTTCGTCGACCTTCCGCCGCTGGCCGAGACGCCCGAGGCGAAGTCGATCCTCCGCAGGACCGATGCGCTCCTGCTGGCCACGGCCTGGGGCCGGACCCCGCGCAAGTTGACGCGGACTTGCCTCGAAAACGACCCCGACCTGCGCCAGAGCGTCTTCGGCGTCGTCCTGACCCGCGCCCACCTCAGGCGTTTGCCGCGCTACGGCGTGCCCGTACCCCATGGCGCGCGACGGCGCTGGTGGCCGGCACTTTAGGTCACGCACTCATAAATGACTAGCGTCGTTTTGGCTTTGCTGATTCACTCTTTGGAAAGAGGAGAGCAGCATGTCCCAACGTCGCTACGAGTTGAC
>LJSY01000059.1 GCA_001314805.1 Rhodobacteraceae bacterium HLUCCO18
GGTGGTCGGACATGTATGCAGCCTGTTCAGCGACGAGGAATGCTACAACTTCTTCAGAGCAGCAGGATACCAAACCGATTAAACGCGACACGCTCTAGTTACGGGTTCAATTCCCGTTACCCGCTCCAGTTTTTTCCTTCGTGCGCGACCGCCCCCTGGGCTACTTGAGCGCTCGCCTGCCTAGGCCGCAGGCTCTTCGGCAGGCAACCTTCCGCGCAGGCGCAGACCCTCGGGATCGAAAGGCGCTTCGGCGAGCCGTCGCGCCGTGTGGGGGCGTCCGAGGATCGCCACCTGGACGGTATCGCCCGGCGCGACCATGCCCGCCTTGACATAGGCCAGCGCCAGCGACTTGCCGACGGAATAGCCGTAACCGCCAGAGGAGACCTGCCCGACCGGCGTGCCATCGGGCAGAAAGATCGGCTCCGACCCGCTGGCATCGGCGGTGGTGGCGTCGATCTCGAGCATCACCATCTCTTCACGCGGCGCATTCGCTTCGATGCGCAACCATGCGTGCATGTTCAGGAATTCCTTGTCGCTTCGGATCAGACCGTCGAGCCCGCTTTCCTGCGGCCAGTATTCCGGACTGAAGTCGCGCCCCCAGGAGCCGTACCCCTTCTCGAGCCTGAGCGACATCAGCGCCCTGCTGCCGACCGGCCCCGCACCCACGGCGCGGCCGGCCTCCACAAGCGCCTCGTAGAGCGCCACCTGGTCGGCCTCGGCGCAGTGCAGTTCCCACCCGAGATCACCGGTGAAGCTCACCCGGATGGCGACCACGGCGATCCCGGCCACGGCGATCCGCCGCGAGCGGAAGAACGGAAAGGCCGCATTCGAGAGGTCGGCGTTCGTCAACCGCCCCAGCAGGTCGCGCGCACGCGGACCGGCCACGTTGAAGCCGCAGACCGCCTCCGTCAGGCTCTCGAACGTGGTGCCCTCGGGCAGCGGGACCGCGCGGAAGAAGCGCTGGTGGAACCGCTCCGCGGCACCTCCGCCCAGCACCCAGAACTCCTCCGGCCCCAGCCGCGTCACCGTAAAATCGCCCGCCACGCCGCCGCGCTTGCCGATCAGCGGCGTCAGGCAGGACCGCCCCACCTCGCGCGGCATCCGGTTGGCCAGAACCGCGTTCAGCCAGTCCTCCGCCCCCGGCCCCGCCACGCGGTACTTGGCGAAATTCGAGATGTCGATGATGCCCGCACGCTCCCGCAGCATCCGCGCCTCGCGGCCCACGACCTCCCACCAGGGCTGACGCGTGAACCCGGCGCTGTCCTCCACGGTTTCATCAAAGAAAAGAGGATGTTCCCAGCCGTAGTTCAAGCCGAATTTCGCGCCCATCGTCGTCTGCATCGCATAGGCCGGGCGCGTGCGCGCGGGGCGTCCCGCCTCGCGCTCCTCGCCGGGGAAATGGATCTTGAAGCGATGCGCGTACTGATCGGCCACCCGCGCCCTGGTAAAGGCCTTGCCCGCCCATGCGCCGAACCGCGCAAGGTCCCAGCCGAACATGTCGAGCGAAGGCTCGCCCTCCACCATCCATTCGGCCGCAAGCTTGCCCAGGCCCCCGTTTTGCGAAAAGCCGGGGATGATGCCGTTGCAACAGAAATACCCCGTGAGCTCCGGCACCGGACCGAAGAGCGCCGAGGCATCCGGAGACCAGATCATCGGCCCGTTGATGACCCGCTTGATCCCCGCCTCGCCCACCACCGGCACCCGGTCGATGGCGCGCATCATGTTCTCCTCGATCCGCTCCAGATCGTCGGCGAAAAGCTCGTGCCCGAAACCCTGCGGCGTGCCGTCCTCGGCCCAGAACCGCACGTCCTTCTCGTAGGCGCCCACCAGCAGGCCCTGCCCCTCCTGGCGCAGGTAATACTCCCCGTCGCGGTCGGCCACGGATGGCAAACGCCGGTCCATCGCGGCGATCTCGGGAATGGCCTCGGTGACGAAATACTGGTGTTCGGTGGGCAGAAGCGGCAGCGCGATCCCCGCCATCGCCGCAACCTCGCGCGCCCAGAGGCCGGCGGCATTCACCACCCATGGCGTGCGGATATCGCCCTTTTCGGTGCGCACGATCCATGTGCCGTCCGGCTGCGGCTCCGTCGCGATCACGGGCGTGAAGCGGTGGATTTCCGCCCCCCTCTGCCGCGCGCCGAGCGCATAGGCGTTCGTCACGCCCGAGGGGTCGACGTTGCCGCCATCGGGCTCGAACATGATCAGCCGGACACCGTCATAGTTCACCAGCGGATGCAGCCGCTCGGCCTCGGCCCGGCTCACCTCGTGGAAATTCATGCCGTAGCGCCGCGCCTTGGCCTCCTGCAGGCGCAGCTGATGCTCCCGGTCCTCGGTCTGCGCGAGGTAGAGCGACCCGGGCTGGAACACACCGCAGGACTGGCCGGTCTCGGCCTCCAGCTCCCTGTAGAGGTTCATCGTGTAATGCTGCAGCCGGCTGATATTGGTGACGTCGTGCAGCCCGTGGATGTTGGCCGCCGCGTGCCAGGTCGATCCGCTGGTCAGCTCGTCCCGCTCCAGCAGGACCACGTCCGACCACCCCATCTTGGCGAGGTGATAGAGGATCGAGCAGCCGACGACGCCGCCTCCGATCACGACGGCCTGGGCATGGGTGCGCATGGGGTCCTCCGGCGGTTGAGCGGGGTTCACTGTTCCGGGCCATGCCACGCCGGTCATGTCCATCCGCGACAGATCGGGGCCGAATTGCGCAAAGGGTCTTGCACTGCGCGGCGCGGCGGGAGAGACCGAGAACCATGCTGCGCTATCACACCCCGATCGACGACGACGGCCTGCGCGCCCTCGGCATCCCGGCGCCTTGGCGGTTCGGGCTGGCCGACCGCGTGCGCTTCGCCGAGATCGACGCGCTGGGGCATGTGAACAACACCGCCTATCTCACCTGGTTCGAGAGCTTTCGCCTGCCCTATCTCGAGGCGCGCGGCGTCACCGATTATGGTCCCGAGAGCCCGCGGCTGGTGCTGAAACGCGCCACAGTCGACTATCGCGCCGAGATGTTCCAGGGCATGGATTACGTGGTGACGGGCCGGACGCGTGCGTTCCGGCGCACCTCCTTCACCATGGAGTTCGCCGTCTGGCTGCCCGATCCGGCGGCCGCCGTCTGCACCGCGACGGGCGAGGCGATCGTCGTCCTGCTGAACCGCGACGCGCCCGGACGCTACCCGATCCCCGAGGCCGGCCGCCGCGCCTTCACGAAGGACGACGGCGCAGAATCAGAGACCACCTGATCCCCTTCATCTTTCCAAAAATACGCAACGCCACGCCGGCCCCGGGCGATACGCCCGACCATCACGCGCCGCGGACGAACCCGATCAGCGCCCGGGTCGAGCCGTCCTTGTCGGCCCCGTCGGCGGCCCCGCTCAGAACAGGCTCCAGCGCCAGCGCCAGCTCCTTGCCCAGTTCCACGCCCCACTGGTCGAAGCTGTTGATCCCGAGGATCACCCCTTCGACGAAGACCCGGTGCTCGTAGAGCGCGATGATCTGGCCCAGCACATGGGGCGTGAGTTTCGGATAGATCAGCGTCGTGGACGGCCGGTCGCCCGGGAACACCCGGTGGCGCGCCTGCCGTTCCAGCTCCGCGCCCTCCAGGCCCTTCGCGGCCATCAGCGCGCGCGCCGTCTCCAGCGACCGGCCGCGCATCAGCGCCTCGGACTGCGCGAGGCAATTGGCCAGAAGGAGCGTGTGCTGGTGCGCAAGCTCCGGCTCATGCCCCCTGGCCGCGACCATGAACTCGCAGGGCACCACGCGCGTGCCCTGGTGGATCAGCTGGTAAAAGGCGTGCTGCCCGTTCGTCCCCGGCTCCCCCCAGACGATTGGGCCGGAGTTTTCCGCCAGCGTGCTGCCATCCATCGCCACGCGCTTGCCATTCGATTCCATCTCCAACTGCTGAAGATAGGCCGGCAGCCGGGAAAGCCGCTGGTCATAGGGCAACACGGCGCGCGTGGCATGCCCGCAGATCTGGTTGTGCCAGATCCCCACCAGCGCTAGCAGCACAGGCAGGTTCTCCGACAGCTCCGCCTCGCGGAAATGGGTGTCCATCGCATGACCACCACCAAGGAAATCGGCGAAATCCTCGGGCCCCACGGCCAGCATCAGGCCAAGCCCGATGGGCCCCCAGAGCGAATAGCGCCCGCCGACCCAATCCTCGAAGCCGAAGACACGGGCCGGATCGATGCCGAACTCGGCGGTCTTGTCGGTGGCGCTCGACAGCGCGGCGAATTGCGACGCCGGGTCGTCCACGGCGCGACCCATCCAGTCGCGCGCGGTCTTGGCGTTGGTCATCGTCTCGATCGTGGTGAAAGTCTTGGAGGCCACGATCACCAGCGTGCGCTTCGGGTCGAGCCCCTTGAGCGTGTCATGGATATGCGCGCCATCCACGTTCGAGACGTAGTGGATCCGCGGACCGTCGCGATAGGGCGCCAGCGCCAGCGTCGCCATGGCGGGCCCGAGGTCGGAACCGCCGATGCCGATGTTGACAACATCCGTGTAAGGCCCGCCCGCGCCCGCGATCTCGCCCGACCGGATGTCCATGGCGAAGGCTTCCATCCGCCTCCGCGTCTCCAGCACACCGGGCATCACGTCGACGCCGTCGACGAGGATCGGACCGCCGGGCGCCCTGAGCGCGGTATGAAGCACCGCCCTGCCCTCGGTCTCGTTGATCTTCGCGCCCGCGAACATCGCCTCGCGCCGGGCGGGCACCTCCGCGCCACGGGCAAGCTCGAGCAGGAGCGCCATCGCCTTCGCGTCGAGATGCGTCTTGGAATAGTCGAAAAGCATCCCGCCCGTGCGGCAGGAGTACACCTCCGCGCGGTCCGGGTCGTCGAACAGATCGAGGATGCGGCGGTCTGCGGTGCGCGCGCGATGGGCGCGCAGCTCGTCGAACAGGGTCATCGCAGTCACTCCGCCCAGTGGATCGTGGCCTGCCCCAGAACGCAGGCGATCGGCGCCTCGATCGGCTTGAGCTTCGCCGCCCGCTCCACCGCCTCCCGCTTCTCGGCGCCGGTGATCAGCACATGCGTGCTGATCGCGCCCTTCAGAACGGGGGCCGTCAGCGTCACGCGCGGCTCTCCGGCCGCCTCGGCCCGCATCGCCATCAGCGGCGGCGCGTCGTCGTCGAGCGCGGCGGCAAGGTTGTCCGCACCGGGAAAGAGGCTCGCCGTGTGCATGTCAGTGCCCATGCCAAGGAGCAGGACCGAGATCGGAAGATGCGGCACGAGCCCCTCGGCCAGCGCTTCCAGATGCCCCTCGGGCGCCTCCGCAGGCGCATAAAGCGGGATGAGCTTCGCCGCTGAAGCTGCTGACACCAAGAGCCTTTCCCGCAGAAGCCGCGTATTCGAGCGCGGACTGTCCTCGGGCACCCAGCGCTCGTCGTTCAGCACCACGAAGGTCCTGTCCCAGGCGAGCTTCTGCTCGCTCAGCACGTCGAAGACCGGCCCCGGCGTGGTTCCGCCCGGCACCGAAAGCGTGGCGCTTTCTTTCCGCCGCAGGCTGTCGGCCAGTTCGCTGGCGAGCCTGTCGGCCAGATCCAGCATCAGAAGGTCGCGATCGGGGTATTCGATAAGGTTCATCCGCCAATCTCCCGCCAGCGGCGCCCGTCCCGGTGCAGAAGCATCAAGGCCTCCTCCGGTCCGGAACTGCCCGGTTCATATTGCGTCGGCCGGTCGCCGCGCCGCGTCCAAGCCTCGATGATCGGATCGGTCCAGGCCCAGGCCGCCTCCACCTCGTCGCCGCGCATGAACAGCGTCTGGTTGCCCCGGATCACGTCCATGATAAGCCGCTCATAAGCATCCGGCACGTCCGTGCCCTCCGCGCCCAGCGCCTCGGCGAAGGACATGTCGAGCGGCACGTCGATCAACCGCATCCCCCCCGGTCCCGGTTCCTTGATCGTCACGCGCAGGTCGATCCCCTCGTCGGGCTGCAGCCGGATCGACAGCACGTTGGTCCGGCTCCCCGCGTCCTCGTCGAAGATCGAATGGGGCGGTTCCTTGAAATGGATCACGATCTCGGACTTGCGCGCGCGCAGCCGCTTGCCGGTGCGCAGGTAGAAGGGCGTGCCGTTCCAGCGCCAGTTGGCGATATGCAGCTTGATCGCGATGAAACTCTCGGTGCGGCTCTCGGGGTTCTCGGCATCCTCGACATAGGAGGGCGCGTCCTTCGACCCCTTGTACTGACCGCGCACGATGTCTTCCGCCTCGACGGGGTCGAGCGCACGGATCACCTTGAGCTTCTCGTCGCGCACCGCGTCGGGATCGAATTTGGAGGGCGGCTCCATCGCCGTCAGGCACAGAAGCTGCATCAGGTGGTTCTGCACCATGTCCCGCATCGCGCCAGACTGGTCGTAATAGGCCCCGCGCCCGCCGACGCCGACCTCCTCGGCCACGGTGATCTGCACATGGTCGACATATTGCGTGTTCCAGAGCGGTTCGAACAGCACGTTGCCGAAACGGACCGCCATCAGGTTCTGCACCGTCTCTTTGCCCAGGTAATGGTCGATCCGGTAGATCTGCGTCTCGTCGAAATATTCCGAAAGCGTGCGGTTCAGTGCCTTGGCCGAGGCGAGGTCGTTGCCGAACGGCTTTTCCACCACGATCCGCGCATCGGAGCGCGCGATACCGAACTGGTGCAGCCGCTCCGCGAGATCCCCGAAGAGCGACGGCGCAACCGAGAAATAGAAGGCCTGAACCGCGTCCGCGCGCATGGTGTCGCACAGATCCGACCAGCCGTCATCGCCCTTGGCATCCACGGCGAGGTAGTCGAGCCTGTCGAGGAACTCCGCCACATGTTCCGCCGTGCGGAGCCGTTCGGGCACGATTTCCTCCAGCGCCTCGCCGACCCAGGCCGCCCAGTCCCCGGCGCTCTGCCGGGTCCGCGCAGCCCCGATGATCCGCGCCTCGCGCGGCATCTGCCCGTCGCAGAACCGCCGGAACAGCGCAGGCAGGATCTTGCGCCGCGCCAGATCGCCCGTGCCGCCGAAAATCACGAGGTCGAACGGGTCGACCGGTATGACACGCGAAACCATGAGCCTGTCTCCGCAAATGCATGTTAGCGCTAACTGCGCTGTTGCCCGAGGCCTATCCCGATCCGCAGATCAAGTCTACCGGTCACGCGCGCCGCAGTCCAATGCCGCCCTCGCCCCCTGGCGAAAAAACTCCGGCGGGCGAAAGGGCGCCCTAACGCTCCATCGCGCAGATCAGCTCGAACAGGACGGACGCGCCCAGCCAGCAGGTCCCCCCGGACGGATCGAAGGGGGGCGACACCTCCACGAGGTCGGCGCCGATGATGTCGAGCCCGCGCAGCGCGCGCACGCATTGCAGCGCCTCGAAACTGGTCGGCCCGCCCACCTCGGGCGTACCGGTTCCGGGCGCGAAGGCCGGGTCGATGAAATCGATGTCGAAACTCACATAGGTGGCGCCCGCGCCCGCGACGGCGCGCGCCTCCTCCATCACCGAGGCCCAGCCGCGCGCCATGCACTCCTCGATCTCGACGATATGCACGCCCTTGTCGCGCCCGTAATCGATATCCTCCTTGTTGTAGGAGGTCCCCCGCATCCCCGCCATGAAGGTCCGGTGCGGATCGAGGCACCCCTCCTCGATGGCCTGCCGGAACGGGTTACCATGGGTCAGGGTCTTGCCGCCGAAATAGGGCGGGTAAAGATCGGTATGGCTGTCGAGCAGGACCAGACCGAAGGCCTCGCCCCGATGCTTCCTGAGCGCGCGCAGCACCGTCAGCGTGCAGAGGTGATCGCCCCCCACCATCACCGGCCGGATGTCATGAGCCAGCATGCCCGCCACCGCGGCCTCGGCCGCCGCCAGCGCGTCGTCCTGGTCCACCGGGCTCATCGCCACATCGCCCATGTCGGCGCAGCGCATGGACTTGAACGGCGTCTGCCGCGTCGCACCATGCATCGCGCGGACCATGGTGGAGGCGTCGCGCAGCCCCCTCGGCCCGTGACGCGCGCCGGGACGGTTCGACGTGGCCCCGTCCCACGGCATGCCGATCAGCCCCACATCCACCTCCGCCCGGCGCGGATCGCCCTCCGGCACGTAAGGCAGGCGCATGAAGCTCGGCACGCCCGCGTAACGCGGCAGCACCGCGCCCGAGACCGGTTCCCAATCGGTGGTCGTCATTCCGTCATTCCTCGTCTTGGCCCTTTGCCGGACAGCACATCGCAGCTAAGCGCCGAACGGTGCGGCTGTCACCACCCTGCCTTCATCTTTCCGAAAATACGCGAAATCCACCGCGCGGCCTGGCGCTCAGGCCTCGAGTTCCGCGTCCCAGTAGAGGAAATCGAGCCAGCTGTCGTGCAGGTGGTTGGGCGGAAACTTCCGCCCCATGTTGCGCAACTCTTCCGCGCCGGGCTGGCGCGGCGGCTTGCGCAGGGACAGGCCGGACTGCCTGAGGCTGCGCGCGCCCTTCCTGAGATTGCATTTCGAACAGGCCGCCACGACGTTTTCCCAACTGGTCACGCCGCCGCGGGCGCGTGGGACGACGTGGTCGAAGGTCAGATCGCCCTTAGCCCCGCAATACTGGCAGGAAAACTCGTCGCGCAGGAACAGGTTGAACCGGGTGAATGCGACGCGCTTCTGCGGCTTGATGTAGTCGCGCAGGACCACGACCGAGGGGATGCGGATCTCGGTCGAGGGGCTTCGCACGACCTCGTCGTATTCGGCCACGATCTCGACCCGGTCGAGCCAGACCGCCTTGATCGCCTCCTGCCATGGCCAGAGCGACAGGGGATAGTAACTGAGCGGCCTGTAATCGGCATTCAGGACAAGGGCCGGATGCTGCCTGAGCGCGCCGGGTTCCCGTACGAAATGGGTCCTGAACTCTATTTCGCCTACTGCCTGCATCCGCGACTCCGTTCCCGCCCTGTCTGCCCGTCACCCGGCACCAGAGCGGGAGCCCCGCTCCTGCCGTATGGATACTATATATAGGCTTTCTGACGCGGCAAGCCTTACCACATCCTGTGCCCACTTGCCTCACTGTCTAGCCCGGCTGCCTGACAGTTTCGTGACGTTATCCACAAGCGCCGTCCAGGGGGACCCTGTTTCGAGGGGGTTGCGCGGCCGCCGCGCCGCGGTCACGCTTTGCGGCATGACCGCTCTGCCGACTGCTCCCGTGCCCGGCGCGATCCTCGAAGCCGCGCTTTACGCCCCCGATCTCGATGCGGCGGAGGCCTTCTACGGTGGCCTTCTCGGCCTGCCGCGCCTGATGCGGGCAGGCGACCGGCACGTGTTCTACCGGGTCGGCGCGACGATCCTGCTGATCTTCAACCCCGCCGCCACGGCAGAGCCTCCGGCTGAGGACGCCCTGCCCGTCCCGCCCCATGGCGCGCGCGGGCCGGGCCATGTCTGCTTCGCCGCGACCGAGGCCGAGATCACCGCGATCCGGACCCGGCTGGTGGCCGCCGCCGTCGAGATCGATTCGGATTTCCACTGGCCCAACGGGGCGCGCTCGCTCTATGTCCGCGATCCGGCAGGCAATTCCGTCGAATTCGCCGAACCCCGCCTCTGGGCCTCATGAACCTCAGCCCAGCCCCAGCTTGTCGCGCATGAAGGCCAGCGCCACCGACAGACCGTCGGGCGCGATGCCGTGGCCCGTGCCCTTCATCACATGGGCGTAGACCTCGTCCCAGCCGGCCTTCTGCAAGGCCTCGGCGGCCTGCGGCAGGCTTTGCGGCGGCACGACCTCGTCCTGATCGCCGTGGATCAGCAGGACCGGCGGGCGCACCACGACCTCGTCGGCCAGGGCCTCGGGCCCCATCAGCCGCCCGGAAAAGCCCACGACGCCCGCGACCGCCTGCGCCCGGCGCGGCGCGACATGCAGGCTCATCATCGTGCCCTGGCTGAAGCCCAGGAGAATCGTCTGTGCGGGCGCCACGTCCTCCTCGGCCATGACCGTGTCGAGAAAGGCGTTCAGGTCCTCGACCGCGCGGGCCATTGCCGCCAGCGACTGTTCCTCGGAAGAGCCGTCGATCCACGGAATCGGAAACCACTGGTACCCCATCGGGTTCATCGCCGAACGCTCCGGCGCGTTGGGCGCGACGAAGACGGTGTCGGGCAAGTGCGGCGCCAGCGGGTCGGCCAGCCCCAGAAGGTCGTTGCCATCCGCACCATAGCCGTGGAGGAAGATCACGAGGTTCTTCGCATTCCCCGAGGCCGGCGCCTTGCGCCCGTAGTCCAGAACCCTGCTCACGAAATACCCTCCCGGTCGGTCTCCCACCGGTAGTAGACCCACAGCGCCCGGGCAGCAACCGCGCGCAGCGGGCGCCACGCCTCCGCCATGGCGCGCAGTTCCCGCTCGGAGGGCCGCGCCGGCAAGCGGAAGAGCCGCCGCGCGCTGTCCTGCAGCGCGAGGTCGCCGGCCGCGAAGACATCCGCATGTCCCAGCGCGAACTTGGCGTAGATCTCCGCCGTCCAGCGACCCACGCCCGGCACGGCGGTGAGCGTTTCGACAACCGTCTCCGTATCGGCCGCGCGCAGCCCCGCCCAGTCGATCCCCGCCGCCGCCAGCGCGCGCGCGTAGCGCCGCTTGGGCCGGCTCAGTCCGCAGGCGATGAGCGCCTCCTCCTCCGCGCCCAGGATCGCCGCCTCCCGGTGCAGACCGGCGGCTTCCACCCGGCCCCAGATGGCGGCGGCACTCGCGGTCGAGACCTGCTGCGCGACGATGACCGACAGAAGCGCCTCGAACCCGTCGGGCCGGCGGCGCAGCGGCAGGGGCCCGGCCGCGGTCACGTGGCCGAAGCGCGGCTCGATCGCCACCAGCGCCCGCGCGCCCTCGGCCAGGTCCGCCTCCGTTGCGATGATCGCAACCACGCCATATCCCCTTCATCTTTCCACAAATACGCATCGCCGCGCAGTGCGCGGCGCTCCTGCGGCACCGCATGGTCTGGACCACCGCCACACCTTCCTGTAGCGCTCGCGGCATGACCGAGACCAGCCTTTCCGACATGCCACAGACCGCTCCGGAAACGGAAAACGACCGCCGCGCGAAGCGCAACGTCGCCGTTCTGGTTCTGGCGCAGGCCATCCTCGGCAGCCAGATGCCGATGATCTTCGTGATCGGCGGTCTCGCGGGGCTGATGATCGCGCCCTCGCCGGCGATGGCCACGATCCCGATCTCGCTGATCGTCTTCGGTTCCATGACCACGGCGCCCTGGCTGTCCGCGGTCATGCAGCGTTTCGGACGCCGGGCCGGGTTCTTCGCGGGCGCGCTCGGCGGTGCGATCGGTGCCGCGGTCTCCGCATGGGGCCTCTGGACCGACAGTTTCGCGATCTTCCTCGTGGGGTCCTACCTCACCGGCATCTACATGTCGGCGCAGGGCTTCTACCGCTTCGCCGCCGCCGACACCGCGTCCGAGGCCTTCAGGCCCAAGGCGATTTCCTACGTCATGGCCGGCGGGCTCCTCTCGGCGCTGATCGGGCCGCAACTGGTCAAGGTCACGACCGACGCGACCGTGATCCCCTTCGTCGGAACCTATGTCGTCGCCGCCGCGATCAACATCGTCGGTGCCGCGCTGTTCCTCGCGCTCGACCTGCCGAAACCCGCGCCCCCCGCGCATGACGCGCCCGCGGGCCGGAGCCGGGTGGAGCTACTGAAGGACCCCAGGATCGCCGTCGCCATCATCTGCGGCATGGTCTCCTACGCGCTGATGAACCTGATGATGACCTCGACGCCGCTGGCCATGGTTGGCTGCGGCTTTTCCACCGGCACGGCGGCTGACGTGGTCTCGGCCCATGTCATCGCGATGTACGCGCCCTCCTTCGTCACCGGCCACCTGATCGCGCGCTTCGGGGCAATGCGGATCGTGGGTCTGGGGTTGTTCCTTCTGGCGCTGGCCGGCGTCATGGCGCTGACGGGGGTGGAGCTGTTCCAGTTCTTCGGCGCGCTGGTGCTTCTGGGTATCGGCTGGAATTTCGGCTTCATCGGCGCCACCGCGATGCTGACGCAGGCGCATTCGTTCGAGGAACGCGGGCGCGTGCAGGGCATGAACGACTTCTTCGTCTTCGGCTGCGTGACGATCGCCTCGCTCGCCTCGGGCTTCCTGATGAGCACGGGGACGGATGTGGTGACGGGCTGGAACGCGGTCAATCTCGCCATGGTGCCGTTTCTCGCGCTGGCCGGCGCGGCGCTGATCTGGCTGGCGCTGCGGCCGAAGGAAAGCTACGCCTGAGCCGCTACCAGCGCCCGGTGAGGGCGAGACGTGCCAGACGCCAGCTTGCCCCAAAGGCACCGAGAGACAGGCGTCCTTCCGCCACGGCCAGCGGATCCGCCTCGGCCCGTTTCAGAAGCGCCTCCGCCTGCCAGCCATCATAGAGCGCGTGGCCCGCCTTGCGTGGTACGCCCGCCCGCGCCGTGCGCGCGCGGGCAAGACGTCCCCGCCCCTCCGCCGCCAGCGCCGATATGGCCTCCGGCCGGCCGTCGACCAGCGGGATGCGCCCCCTCGCCTCCAGCTCCGGCACGGCCACGAGGAACCGCGCCAGCGCCGCCGCGAACGCCGCATCGCGGATGGTGCCCTCGGCCGCATCCGGCGCGCCCAGCGCACGCGCCGCGACCCAGGCGAGATTGCCGCCCGTCGCATCGAGGTATCGCTCGAAATGCGCCTGATCCTCGAAGGCGTCCTTGTAGATGTCCCAGCGCCGGGCGGCGACCAGACCGTCCAGAAGGCCCGCGTCCTCGGCCCGGACCACGCCCGCCAGCGGCAGGGCCACCTCATGGGCCCGGGGGGCGGTACCTTGCGCGATCTCCCCGGTCACGTCGCGCCAGAATTGCAGGCGCATCTCGGCGATCATCGGCTCCTCGGTCACCCATGGCGCGCGGCTGACCTCGACATTGAAGGCATAAAGCGGGAAGAGCGCCGCGCGCGCCTCGGGCGGGGTGACCATCGCGGCGCGGAACCGGTCGGGATCGCCGCGCGCCACAAGCTCTGCGCAGGCCTGCAGGCTCATTCCGGCCGCGCCACGACCGCGTAATAGCCGACCTCGCGCTTGAGCGTGCGCCACTGCTGCGCCTCGCGCTCGGCCTGGTCGAGCACCTCGGCCATCTCCGCGCCCTCGCGACCTGCGGCGATCTCGGCACGCAGGGCCGCGATGCGATCCTTCTGGGCGGCGAAATAGGCCTCCCATCCCGCCTCGGGCTCGGGCCGCTCGGCGAGGATTTGGTAGCCCGCCGCAGTCACGGCCTGCCGGACCTCGTCGACCATTCCGACCGGGTCGCCCTGCCAGAACGCGACGGCCTCCTGCGATGGGGTGTCGGTGAACATCACCGGTGCGGTGAAGGCGACCGCCCCGCCCTCCGCCAGCGCGCGCCGCCAATGGGTCAGGGCCGTCTCGACGCCGAGGAAATAGATGGCCCCCGCGCACCAGATCAGGTCGAAGGGCCCGAGTTTCGCAAAATCGGCAGGCGCGGAGCCGTCGAAGCCGGGCTCTGGCCCCATGGAGCCGTGGATCGCCGTCACCTCGGGCCCGTAGCGGCCCGAGATCGCCTCGATGAAGGCCTCGTGCACCTCGAGGGCCACGACCTCGGCCTCCGGGATCGCCTCGCGCAGCGCGCGGATGTCGCAGCCCACGCCCGCGCCTGCGTCGAGGACCTTCGCCCCCTTGCCCGTGCCCGCCGCGGCGACCGCCCATCCCACGTCCTCGGCCGTGCCGGGACCCTGACGGGCCGCGCCCTCGTGGAATCGGAGAAAGGCAGCCATGTCCATGTCGCGGACCTCCCGTGCGGTGCGTATCAGGCGACGGGCGCCCCGTCGCGCACCAGTTTCCATTCGATCGCGTCGAGAAGCGCCTCGAAACTCGCATCCACGATATTGGCCGAGACGCCGACCGTCGCCCAGCGGCGTCCCATGCTGTCCTCGCTGTCGATGACGACGCGGGTGACGGCCTCGGTTCCGCCCTGGGTGATGCGCACCTTGAAGTCCACGAGGCGGATGTCGTCGATATAGCTCTGGTAGGGCCCGAGATCCTTGCCCAGCGCCTTGGCCAGCGCGTTCACCGGGCCCCGGTCGCCGCCCTGCTCGTCCATGGATTCAGAGACCGAGAGCATCTTCCGGTCGCCGATCTTCACCACGACGACGGCCTCCGACAGGCTCACCATCCGGTCGTACTTGTTCTTCCGCCGTTCCACCGTGACGCGGTAGCGCTTGACCTCGAAAAAGCGCGGCATGATACCGAGCGCGCGCCGCGCCAGAAGCTCGAAACTGGCCTGCGCGGTGTCGTAGGAATAGCCCTCGTCCTCGCGCGCCTTGATCTCCCGCAATATTCCGGCCAGCGCCGGGTCCTTGTCCTCGACCTCGATCCCGGCCTCGGCAAGACGGCGACGCAGGTTCGACTGCCCGGCCTGGTTCGACATCGGGATGATGCGCGTGTTGCCGACGCGGGCAGGGTCGACATGCTCGTAGGTCGCCGGGTTCTTGACGATGGCGCTGGCGTGCAGCCCCGCCTTGTGAGCGAAAGCCGATGAGCCCACGTAAGCCGCTTGCCGCATCGGCACGCGGTTGAGGATGTCGTCGAGCATGCGCGAGACCCGCGTGAGCCCCGCCAGCGCCTCCGGGGCGATCCCGGTCTCGAAACGGCTCGCCCAGGGTTCTTTCAGAAGAAGCGTCGGGATCAGCGCCGTCAGGTTCGCGTTGCCGCAGCGTTCGCCAAGCCCGTTCAGCGTGCCCTGCACCTGCCGCGCGCCCGCGTCGATGGCCGCGAGGCTGCCCGCCACGGCGGTTTCGGTGTCGTTGTGGGTGTGGATGCCCAGCCGGTCGCCCGGAACGCCCGCCTCGATCACCTCACGCGTGATGCGCCCGATCTCGCCAGGAAGCGTGCCCCCATTGGTGTCGCACAGCACGATCCAGCGCGCGCCGGCCTCCAGCGCGGCGCGCAGGCAGGCCAGCGCATAGTCGGGATCGGCCTTGTAGCCGTCGAAGACATGCTCCGCGTCGAACAGCGCCTCGCGCCCCTTGGCCACCAGATGCGCGACGGAGGCGGAGATGTTGTCGAGGTTTTCCTCCAGCGTGATGCCGAGCGCCTCGGTCACGTGGAAGTCATGCGTCTTGCCCACGAGGCAGACCGCGGAGGTGCCCGCGTTTAGGACGCCCGCCAGCACCTCGTCATTGTCGGCGGACCGTCCCGCGCGCTTGGTCATGCCGAAGGCGGTCATGGTGGCGCGGGTTTTCGGCGCGGCGTCGAAAAACGCGCTGTCGGTGGGGTTCGCCCCGGGCCAGCCGCCCTCGATATAGTCGAGACCCAGCGCGTCCAGCGCCTCGGCGATGCGGATCTTCTCGGGCGTGGAGAACTGCACGCCTTGGGTCTGCTGCCCGTCGCGCAGGGTCTGATCGAGAAATTCGACCTTCACGACGCCGCCCCTCCTGCCGCAGGCATCATCTCCGCCTCAAGCCAGCGGGTGGAGAGGCGGTTGGCGACGAAATCCCCATGGGTCGCGATCCGGCGCAGGAACGGGATCGAGGTGGCAATGCCTTCGACTTCGAATTCTGACAGGCTCGCCGCGAGCCGCTCGACCGCCTGTGCGCGGGTCGGGGCGGCAACGATCAATTTGGCGATCATGCTGTCGTAGAACGGCGGAACGCGGCACCCGGCCGCGAAACCGCTGTCGACCCGCGCATCGGCCGGCGGCTCCCATGCGGTGATGCAGCCGGGTGCCGGGCGGAAATCGGTGTCCTCGGCAAGGATCCGGACCTCGATCGCGTGGCCTTGCGGGACCAATTGCCCCGGCGGTTCGAACCGGCCGAAGGCAAGCGCGATCTGCCACGCGACGAGATCGACGCCGCAGATCATCTCGGTGACCGGGTGTTCGACCTGGATGCGGGCGTTGACCTCGAGAAAGCGGCTCTGCCCGCGCGCCTCGTCCCACAGGAATTCCACGGTTCCCGCCCCGCGATAGGAAATCGCGCCGAGCAGCCGCGCCGCTGCCGCTTCCATCTCGGCCCGCGCGCCTTCGGGGACGGCGAGCGCCGGGGCTTCCTCGATCGGATACATTTCCCCGTCTATCCGCACGCGGGTGAAGCCGACGCGCTGCCATTCGGTGAATTCCTTGCGATATTCGCCCTTCCGGTCGCGCACGA
>LJSY01000062.1 GCA_001314805.1 Rhodobacteraceae bacterium HLUCCO18
GATCAGGAGCCCGCCGATCCCCGCGAAGGCGAAGCTGTAGCTGGCCAGCAGCGTCGTGGGCACCGTCCGGGGCACCGGCCGGGTGGCCAGATCGCGCAGGCTGAGGCCGATGGCCGCGATGACGGCGAGCCAGATGCTCGCGTCGAAGCCGGCCGTTCCCGGGCGGATGATCAGGAGCACGCCGAACAGCCCCACGAAAATGGCGAACCAGCGGCGCCAGCCGACCTTCTCGCCCAGAAACAATGCAGCACCCAGCGTTACCAGCAGCGGATTGGCCTGAATCACCGCCGAAAGCGTGGAAAGGGGAATGAGCGCCAGCGCGCTGACGAAGGCCACTGTCGCCAGCATCTCGGCCCCGTTGCGCAGCATCACGGGGCGCATCAGCAAAACCGGCGAGAACCAGCGATGGCCCTGCACCCGCGCCCAGATCGCGAAGATCAGGGCGCCGGGAAGGCTGAGAAGGAAGATCACCTGCCCCACCGGCAGGTCGCCCGCCAGAAGCTTGATGGACATGTCCGCCAGCGCGAAGGCCAGCATGGCCAGCGTCATCCAGCCCATGCCCTTGAGATTGTCCATTTGAGAGTTCTCCCCTTCACCGCTCCCGTAACGCGGCATGCGTGCAAGGGGAAGGGGGGCCGGTGCGGGGACGGAAACGCCGGCGTTTCCGCTCCGGATTTGCCGGCAAATCCGCCGCGCGTCTACTCGGTCGACATTCCGATCTCGGGCAGGGCGTGGCCCGACTCGGCCAGGGCGGGGGCGATCTGGTTTTCGATCGCCCGGCGCGTGACGGGGCCGCGGAAATGCAGCACCACGGTGCCGGCGTCGTCGATGAAGAAGGTCTCGGGCATGGCCACGATGCCCCAGTTCAGCCCGTTGCCGGCCCGGTCGTCGCGGCCGATGGCGTCATAGGGGTCGCCCAGTTCCTGCAGGAAGGACAGTGCCTGATCCACCCGGTCGTTGTAGTTCACGCCGTAAAGCGGCAGTCCCGCCTCGGCCAGCGCGGTCAGGACGGGGTGTTCGACGCGGCAGGGGGGGCACCAGCTGGCGAAGAAATTCACCGCGATCAGGCCGTTGCCCTCCAGCATGTCGCGGGTCAGGAGCGTCTTGTCGGCCAGCGGGTCGAGGTCGAGGCCGGGGGCGGGGTTGCCCTGCTGCACCGATCTGAGCGCGGTGGTGTCCACGCCCTGCTGCATGGCGAACTGGTTGTTCTGCAGCTGCCACAGCCAGATGCCGGTGACCCCGAGGAACAGGATCAGGGGCAGCACCATCAGCCAGTTGAATTTCATGTGCTCTTTCCGCGCCGGGCTTCCACGTCCGCCAGTCTGGTCCGCGTGCGCCGCGCCTTCCAGACCGACAGGATCACGATCGCGCCAAGTGGCACGATCGTCACCGCGTAGGCCGACAGAACCTCGATGGCATATGGTCCGAGATCGGGCATCAGGCCATCCTCTCCTGCGCGATCAGCGCCTTGAGGCGGCGGGCACGGATCTCGGTGCGGGTGCGGTAGAGCACCAAAGCCAGAAACAGGAAGCCGAATCCCGCGAGCGCCGTGATCAGCGGATACCAGAACACGTCCGCGATGTTCTGCTCGGCATCGAGCGACAGCGTCGCGCCCTGGTGGAGGCCCTGGTTCCAGAACACCAGCGCATAGCGCGAGATCACCGCGAAGACCGAGCCCACGAGGCAGAGGACGGAGGTCAGGTCGGCCGCCGCGTCGGGGTTATCCACCGCCTCCCAGAGCGCCATGTAGCCGAGGTAGAACAGGAACAGGATCAGGAAGGAGGTCAGCCGCGGGTCCCATTCCCACCATGTGCCCCACATGGGCTGGCCCCAGATCGCGCCCGTGGCCAGCGCGATCAGCGTGAAGACCATGCCCACCGGCGCCGCGGCCTTGGCGGCGAGCGCCGAGACATGGTGGCGGCGTATCAGCCAGATGAGCGATGTGACCAGCATCATGAACCACGCGTTGACGGCCATGATCGCCGAGGGCACGTGGACATAGATGATCTTGACGGTGGAGCCCTGGCGGAAATCGTCGGGTGTGAAGAAGAATCCCCAGACCAGCCCGCCGACCAGGCAGACAGCCGCAAGCCCCCAGACCCACGGCAGGATCGCCGCGGACACGGTCATGAATTTGCGCGGGTTCGCGTATTCCCAGAGCGATGCCATAGTCGGGTTTTATGCGGGGATGTTTGCGCTCTCAATGGGACGCGGGAGCGCAGATTGACGCGGTGGCGCGCCATCGGCGGCGGGCGCGCTTCGGGGCGGCGTCTGGTTTGCGTATTTTCGGAAAGATGAAGGGGCGGGTCAGCGCAGGTTGATCCTGAGCGCGGCGGCGGCGGCGAAGGGCAGGATGGCGAGCGCGCCCAGCGTGATGCCGGCCAGCAGGATCAGGGGTGTGGTGGCGTCCTGCCCCTCGGCGCCGCGGATGACGGCGAGCGCGCCGAAGATCAGCGTCGGCACGTAGAGCGGCAGCACGAGGAGCGACAGGAGCAGCCCGCCGCGCTTGATGCCCACGGTCAGCGCCGCGCCGAAGGTGCCGATGGCACTGAGCGCGGGCGTGCCGAGGGCGAGGGAGGCGACGAGCCAGGGATAGGCGGGAAGCGGCAGGTTCAGCAGGAGCCCGAGGACGGGTGCGGCCAGCACGAGCGGCAGGCCCGTGGTGATCCAGTGCGACAGCGCCTTCATCGCCGCGACGCCCTCCAGCGGCACCGGGGCGGTGGCCAGAAGGTCGAGCGTCCCGTCCTCCCAGTCGAGCTGGAAGATGCGGTCGAGCGACAGGAGGCACGCCAGAAGCGCGCCGAGCCACAGGATGCCCGGCGCGATGGTCTGGAGCACCTGCGTCTGTGGGCCCACGCCGAAGGGCACGAGCGTGGCGAAGATCAGGAAGAAGGCCAGCGACAGGCCGAAGCCGCCGCCCGCGCGCACCGCAAGCGCGAGGTCGCGTTTCAGAAGGCCCAGCATCAGCCGACTTCCTCGGCGAAGGGATCGCCGCCGAAGGGATCGTCCGCGCGCAGGCGCCTGGCCATGAAGGGGGTGACGTCGAGCGTATGCGCATTGGGCAGGCCGAGGTCGATATGGGTGGCGATCACCGCGGCGCCGCCCGTGGCCAGATGCGCCTCCACCGCGCCTGCGAAGCGGGCGACGTTCTCCACGTCGAGCGAGACCGTGGGTTCGTCGAGGCACCAGACGGGGCGGCCCGTGACCAGAAGCCGCGCAAGCGACAGGCGGCGTTTCTGGCCCGCCGACATCTCGCCCGCGCGGCGGTCGGCGAGCGGATGCAGGTCGAAGGCGTCGAGGGCGGGGGTGATGTCATGGGCGGCGAAGGCGCCGGCCCAGAAGCGCAGGTTCTCGGCCACGGTCAGTTGCGCCTTGAGCCCGTCGGCATGGCCCGCATAGGCGATGGCGTCGGGCGCGCAGTCGATGGCGCCGGCAAGCGGCGGGGTCAGCCCCGCCAGCGTGCGCAACAATGTCGTCTTGCCCGCGCCGTTCGGGCCGCGCAGGATCAGGGCGTCGCCCCGGGCCACGGAAAACCCCACCCCGGCGAGGACTTGCGCCGAGCCGCGGGCGCAGGAGAGGTCGGTCACGGTCAGAAGCATGGTCCCAGTGCGGTAGCCGATTGCGCGCGGAAGGGGAAGCGCATCCGGCCGGCCCGGCGCGCGAGTGAAGGGGTTTGCCCGGCGCCTTGCCGGAACAGTGACAAGTTAGCGCAACGGCGCGATGTGCTCTTGCAGTGTATGCGATTGTATACCATAAGAAGCCGGAGATGTTTTGACCAATTGCGCGCCAAGCGGCGGCATTGCCATCACTGGACCCAGAGACGCAGCTCAGACGATCGCATGAAGGGAGGCTTTTATGCCCATTACCGTCGGCCACGATACCGCAAAGACCCGCAAGACCCTGAAGGTCGGAGACCGGACCTATGCCTATTATTCCATCGCCGCCGCGGAGGCCGCGGGGCTTGGCGATTTCTCGAAGCTGCCCGCCGCGCTGAAGGTGGTGCTGGAGAACATGCTGCGCTTCGAGGATGGCAAGACGGTGTCGGTCGACGACATCAAGGCGTTCTCGACCTGGGCCGCGCAGGGCGGCAAGAACCCCCGCGAGATCGCCTATCGCCCCGCACGCGTTCTGATGCAGGACTTCACCGGCGTTCCGGCCGTGGTCGACCTCGCCGCGATGCGCGACGGCATCAAGGCGCTGGGCGGTGACGCGCAGAAGATCAACCCGCTCAACCCCGTGGACCTCGTCATCGACCACTCGGTGATGATCGACGAGTTCGGCAATCCGCGCGCCTTCCAGATGAACGTGGACCGCGAATACGAGCGCAACATGGAGCGTTACACGTTCCTGAAATGGGGCCAGTCGGCCTTCGACAATTTCCGCGTCGTGCCGCCGGGCACCGGCATCTGCCACCAGGTGAACCTGGAATACCTCGCCAAGACCATCTGGTCCGACACCGACCAGTCGGGCGAGATGGTGGCCTATCCCGACACGCTGGTGGGCACCGACAGCCACACCACGATGGTCAACGGCGCGGCCGTGCTCGGCTGGGGCGTGGGCGGCATCGAGGCCGAGGCTGCGATGCTGGGACAGCCGATTTCCATGCTGATCCCCGAGGTCGTGGGCTTCGAGCTGACCGGCGAGATGATGGAGGGCACGACCGGCACCGACCTCGTGCTCAAGGTCGTGGAGATGCTGCGCGCCAAGGGCGTGGTGGGCAAGTTCGTGGAATTCTACGGCGCGGGTCTCGACACCCTGCCGCTGGCGGATCGGGCGACGATCGCCAACATGGCGCCGGAATACGGGGCCACCTGCGGCTTCTTCCCTATCGACGGCGAAACGCTGCGCTACCTGCGCAACACCGGCCGCCCCGAGGAGGTGCTGGACCTCGTCGAGACCTATGCCAAGGAGAACGGCTTCTGGCGGGGCGCGGATTACGCGCCGGTCTATACCGACACGCTCAGCCTCGACATGTGCACCATCGTGCCCGCGATCTCGGGGCCCAAGCGTCCGCAGGACTACACCACGCTCGACCGGGCGGCGCGCGCCTTCTTCGAGGTGGTCTCCGAGTTCCGCGGCGAGGACGAATCGCGGCGCGCCACCGACATGGCGTCGGAAGGACCGACCCCCGATGCGCTGATCGATCCGCGCAGGACGGCCAAGGTCGAAGGCGAGGAGTACGAGCTGCGCGACGGCTCGGTCGTGATCGCCTCGATCACCTCCTGCACCAACACCTCCAACCCCTACGTGATGATCGGCGCGGGGCTGGTGGCGCGCAAGGCGCGCGCACTGGGCCTGACCCGCAAGCCATGGGTCAAGACCTCGCTCGCGCCGGGGTCGCAGGTGGTTTCGGCCTATCTGGAGGCCGCGGGCCTGCAGGAGGATCTGGACGCCATCGGCTTCAACCTCGTGGGCTATGGCTGCACGACCTGCATCGGCAACTCCGGCCCGCTGCAGCCCGAGATCTCCAAGGCGATCAGCGACAACGACCTGATTGCGACGAGCGTCCTGTCGGGCAACCGCAACTTCGAGGGCCGGATCAGCCCGGACGTGCGGGCGAACTACCTCGCCTCGCCGCCGCTCGTGGTGGCCTATGCACTGGCCGGCGACATGAATATCGACATCTCCAGCGAGCCGCTCGGCCAGACGCCGGAGGGCCGCGATGTCTACCTCAAGGATGTCTGGCCCACCCAGAAGGAGATCGCCGACCTGGTCGAGGCGACCGTCACCCGCGAGGCGTTCCAGACGAAATACGCCGATGTCTTCAAGGGCGACGAGAAATGGCAGGGCGTGGAGGTGCCGCAGCAGGAGACCTATGACTGGCCCGCCACCTCGACCTACATCCAGAACCCGCCCTATTTCGAAGGCATGGGCGCGGAGCCCGGCACGATCTCGAATATCGAGGGCGCGCGGGTGCTGGCGATCTTGGGCGACATGATCACCACCGACCACATCAGCCCGGCGGGGTCGTTCAAGGAAACCACGCCCGCGGGCAAATACCTGACCGAACGTCAGGTGCCGGTGCGGGAGTTCAACTCCTACGGGTCGCGGCGCGGCAACCACCAGATCATGATGCGCGGCACCTTCGCCAACATCCGGATCAGGAACGAGATGCTGGACGGGGTCGAGGGCGGCTACACGCTCGGCCCCGACGGGCAGCAGACCTCGATCTTCGATGCGGCCATGGCCTACATGGAAGAGGGCACGCCCCTGGTGATCTTCGGCGGCGAGCAGTATGGCGCGGGGTCCAGCCGCGACTGGGCGGCGAAGGGGACCGCGCTTCTCGGCGTCAAGGCCGTGATCGCCGAGAGCTTCGAGCGCATCCATCGCTCGAACCTCGTCGGCATGGGGGTGATCCCGTTCGAGTTCACCGGCGGCGATACCCGCAAGACGCTGGGCCTGAAGGGGGACGAGACGGTGGACATCCACGGGCTGGACGCGGTCACGCCCCTGATGGAGACGCGTGCGACGATCACCTACGGCGACGGCACGACGAAGGACATCACGCTGAAGTGCCGGATCGATACCGCCATCGAGATCGAATACATCGAGCATGGCGGGGTGCTGCACTACGTGCTGCGCGACCTCGCGAAGGCGCCTGTCGCGGCGGAGTGAGCCCCGGGCCATTCCCGGTGGCGCCGCCCTGCGGGCGGCGTGCCTCCGGCGGGGATATTTGGAACCAGAGGAAGGGGCCGGTTGCACGCCGGCCCTTTTTTCGTGTTACCTGACGTGTGGTTGAACGGGGGGCGAGCATGCGCGTGGCACTGGTGACCGGAGCGGCCGGCGGCATCGGGGCGGCCACGGCGCGGCGTCTGGCCGGGGACGGCTGGTGCGTGGTTCTCACCGCGCGGCGCCGGATGGAGGCCGCCGAGGCGCTGGCGCGCGAGATCGACGGGCGCGCGGTGGCCTGTGATTTTTCGACCGCGGGAGCCGTCGGCGCGGTCATCGACGATTTGCTGGCGCGCGAGGGTCGCATCGACGCGCTGGTCAATAACGCCGCCGACATGGGGGCCGGGCCCGACGGCGGCGTCACCGAGGCCCATCGCCTCATGATCGAGGTCAACCTGACCGCGCCCATCGCACTGATGGACCGGATGCGGACCGTGATGGCAGATGGTGGCGCGATCGTGAACATTTCCTCGTTCAACGCCATCCGCCCGCCCATGGGCGCCGCCGTCTACACCGCCAGCAAGGGCGGGATCGATGCCGCGACGAAGGCCTTCGCGCGCGAGCTTGGTCCGCTGGGTATCCGCGTGAACGCCGTGGCGCCCGGCATCATCGAAACCGCCGAGGCGCCGAGACCCGCCGGGATCGTGGACATGGTGACCGAACAGACGCCGCTGGGCCGGGTCGGGCGGCCTGCGGACGTGGCGGGCGCGGTGGCGTTCCTGCTCTCGGAGGATGCGGGCTTCATCACCGGGCAGGTCCTGACCGTCAGCGGGGGCTACCGGCTATGAGCGGTCGCGCGGAACGTGGGCGTTCTGTCTCGTTCACCCACGCGCTCTGCCGCGCGCCGTCGTCCTCCATCGTGGAGGGGCTGCGGGCCGAGGACCGGGGCGCGCCGGATGCGGATGTCTTCCGCGCCGAACACGCGGCCTATGTGGCGGGGCTTGAAGCGGCGGGCGTGGCCGTGACGGTGCTAGACCCTCTGGAAGCGTTCCCCGACAGCGTCTTCGTCGAGGATCCGGCGCTGGTGCTCGATGGCGTGGCGATCGTGCTCAGGCCGGGCGCGCCCAGCCGGGCAGGGGAGGCCGCGGCACTCCGCCCCGCGCTGGAGCGGCATTGCGACGGGGTGCTCGACCTCGGCCGGGGTCTGGTCGATGGCGGCGATATCCTGTGTACCGACGACCGTGTGCTCGTGGGCCTGTCCGCGGGCACCGACCGGGATGGCGTGGAGGCCCTGACGCCGCTGGTGGACGGGCTCGGCTACCGGCTGGAGCTGGTCGGAACCCCGCCCGAGATCCTGCATTTCAAGACCGAATGCGGCCTTCTCGACCCCGAGACGGTGCTGGCCACGCCGCGGCTGGCCGCCACCGGCTGCTTCACTGGTCTGCGCGTGATCGAGACCGCCACGGGCGAGGAGGCCGCCGCCAACGCCATCGCCGTTAACGGGCGCGTCCTCGTGAGCGCGGGCCATCCCACCACGGCGGAGCGGCTGCGCGAGGCGGGCTTCGCGGTGGTCGAGCTGCCGACCACGCAGGCCGCGCTGGTCGATGGCGGGCTGAGCTGCATGTGGCTGCGCTACAGCCGGAGGGGCGCGTCATGATCCGCAGACTGCTCGACGGTCCGCTCAAGGGCTTTCCCGACCTGCCGCCCGTGTGGCTGGCGGGTTTCATGGTGGTCGCATGGGTCCTTGACCGTGGCCTGCCGCTGGTCGAGGCGTTCGGGCCGCTCTACCGCGTCCTCGGGATCGTCCTGATGCTGGCCGCGCTGGGGCTGATCGGCTGGTCGGCATGGTGGTTCTGGCGCAAGAAGACGACGATCGAGCCGCATCACACGCCTTCGGCCCTGATCGTGGAGGGGCCCTACCGGCTCAGCCGCAACCCGATCTATCTGGGACTGCTGGCGCTCCTGACGGGTTACGTCCTGTGGCTGGGATCGCTCGCCCCCGTGATCCTGCCCTTCGCCTTCTACCGGGTGCTGACCCGGCGCTTCATCGAGCCAGAGGAGGCGGGCCTCAGGCGGCTCTTCGGGGCCGAGGCGCATGCCTATCTGGAAAGGACCCGCCGATGGCTCTAGATGATGACGCCTGCGCAATGTGCGCGGTGTCACATTCTATCGCGAAGGCTTGATTGGTGCGAAGGCGGGCTTCGTCCTAGATGAAATGGCATGACGGCAATGGATAACAGGCAATGAAGCGACTTCTGGTGGGACTGGGGCTGGCGGCGGGTCTCCTTGTGGGCGCGGCTGCGGTGGCGCAGGATGCGGGTCCCAATGGCCCCGTGGTGGTGGAGCTCTTCACCAGCCAGGGCTGCGCCGCCTGTCCGCCCGCAGACAGGATGATGGCCGATCTCGCCGGCCGCGACGACGTCATCGCTCTGTCCCTGCATGTGGATTACTGGAACTACCTCGGCTGGGAGGACACGTTCTCGCAGGCGATCTTCACCGAACGGCAATACGGCTACGGCCGGGCCGCGGGGTCGACCGTGGTGTATACGCCGCAACTGATCGTGGGCGGACAGGATCGCGTGATGGGCGCGCGTGCGATGGAACTGGCCGACCAGATCGCCGCCCATCGCGCTTTGCCCGATCCGGTCGCCGTGGAGATCGGCGCGGATGCCGCCAATGCCGTCTACGTGATCCGGGCGCGCTGGATGGCGTCCGATCCCGCGCCCGAGATGGTGGTACAACTCGTGGCCTATTCCCCGCGCGAAGTCGTGGAGATTTCGCGCGGGGAAAATGCGGGCCGGGTGGCGGAATATCACAACGTGGTGCGCCAATGGCTTGTGGTCTCGGAGTGGGATGGCGCGGAGCCCTTCTCCGCGCGGGTCTCGCCGCAGACGGACCTGCCGCATGTGGTCATCGTGCAGGGTGCCGATCATGGCGCGATCCTCGGGGCCGCGCGGATCGACTGACGCGGGCTCCGTGCGTGGCGGGTGTCGGGCCCCGGAGGGCCTCACCCCTTGCGGGCGCTGCCCGGTGTCGCATCCGTCCCGGCCGCTTCCCGCGCCAGCCGGGCCGCGACGCGGTGGGGTTTCCAGCGGCGATGCATCCAGAACCACTGGTTGGGCGCGGCGCGGATCATCGCGGCGAGGCTGTCGTTCAGGGCCTGCGTCATTGCTTCGGCGTCGCTATGGGGGATCGGCGCCTCGATCCGCATCTCGAAACCGAACCCGTCCTTCAGGCGCAATCCGTAGATCGGCACCAGCAGCGCGTCATGCTTGAGCGCCATTTCCGCGGCCGACAGCGATGTCGGCGCGGGCTGGCCGAGGAAATCGAGGAGCGCGCCCTGCGCCACGTACTGGTCGAGCATCATCGCGGCCTGACCGCCGGCCCGGAGCGTGCGCAGGAAGGCTGCGATCCCGTGGCGCGACCGGGCATAGGCCCGCCCGCCGACCCGTTCGATGGACTCCACGTAATGGGCATTGGCGTAGGGGTTGTTGAACGGCCGGTAGAGGCCGCCGATGTCGTAGCCGCGCTGGTTCAGCGCCGCGCGCGCGGCCTGCCAGTTGCCGAAATGCGCCGAGACGAAGATGATCGGCCGCTTGCCGCGCCGCGCGGCCTCGATGGCGGGCCAGCCCGGGCCCCTGGGCTGCAGGACCGCGACATCGCGAAGCTGATCCTCGGGCGAGTAGTTCTCGATGATCGTGCGGCCGACATTGTCGAGACTGGCGCGCACGATGCGCTTGCGCTCCTGCGCGGACATGTCGGGAAAGATCATCTTGAGGTTTTCATGGGCGCGCCGGGAATAGCCCGCCGCCGGCCCGACGATATTTGCGAAAAGCCAGCCCATGGTCCGGATACGCGTCCGCCACGGCAGCCTGTGCATCAGCCAGATCAGGCCCCTGAACGCCTTGTCGGCCAGACGGTCGAGCCAATCTGTCCTGTTTTTCGTGGGCATGGGGTGGGCGCTCCGGTGATCGCGCGGGCAGACATAATGGCCGGCCCGCGCGATCACAAGGCTCACGGGCGCGGCGCCTGAACCGCGCGAGGGATCATGCGCCGCGCTGGGCGGCAAGCGCCTCGAGCTGCGGGCGCAGCCACGCGAGGTCATAGCCGTTCGCTGTCGCGCGCCCGAGGATGTCGTCCACGGGGACCTCGCCCGCGACACCGAGCGCCCAGACGATGGTGGAGCGGTTTCCCGAGGCGCAATAGGCCACGACCGGCCCTTCGGACCCCGCGATCGCGTCGGCCTGCTCGTCCACGTTGCTTTCGGTCAGCATGCCGCCCGTGACCGGGTTGAACACGAATTCGAGGCCCGCAGCCTCCGCCGCCGCCTGCATCGCGGCCGCCTGCAGCGGGGGTGGGTTTTCCGCGTCGGGCCGGTTGCAGATCACCGTCGTGATGCCTTGTTCGGCCAGCGTGGCCATGTCGGCGGGCTGCAGTTGCGGGGAGACGGCGTAGTCATCGGTGATCTTCCTGAGGTCCATATGGCGGTTCGTCCCTGGTCTGAGCGGTCTTGCATGCGAGCGGTCCTGTGACCTTTCCCAGAGTGCCGCATGCGCGGGCCGAACGAAAGGCCCGATGCGGGGGCTGCCTCCCGAGCCCCGTTTCCGGTGTTGATCGAGGTCAAGGCGCGGCGCGCCGGTGCGCCGCAATCTGGGTGGTGACCGGACCGTCCTGCAGTCCCGGAAGATCCGACCCGAAGGAGCATCCCATGACAGACCTCGCGCAGCGCCGCCAACAGCTCGAAGACCGCCTGACGGTGCTTGACGAGCGCCTGCACGAGATCGGGGACGAGCTCGAAAGCCACCAGTCGAAGGACTGGGAGGAACTCGCCACCGAACGCGAGGGCGACGAGGTGCTGGAACAGCTGGGCCTTTCCGCGCAGGAGGAAATCGTCCGCATCCGTGCCGCGCTCAAGCGCATGGACGAGGGCGAATACGGGTTCTGCACGAAATGCGGGGCCGAGATTTCCGAGGCGCGTCTGGACCTGTTGCCATGGACCCCGTTCTGCCGCCTCTGCGCGGTCTGACGCAGGGGGCGCACCAAAGGGACGCGCGCGACGATGAGGACACGACCATGCGGGGACGACCCTCCGAAAACGAACTGCATCGCCGGATCGCGGATCTGCTGATGTCGCCGGATGCCGGGCGCGCCGTCGCCGGGCAGTTGCGGGCGCAGGGCGGCGAAGAGGTCCGCCGCGCCGCCCTCGCCCAGGAGGGAGCGCGGCGGCTGGACGGACTGCGAAGGACGATCGGGGCCGGGCGCATCGCCACTCCTGAAAGGGCCGCCGATGTGCCCATTCATGAAGCGAAACAGGCCGAACACGCGCTTTGATCCGGCGGCTCCGGTGCAGGGCGTCGCCACGACCAGAGGGAGCATTACCAATGACTGAAGGCAAGACGGCGCGGACAGGTCCGAAGCCCGAGGACAAGGCAGGCGAGGACGCGGCCAAGGACGATGCGCCCGCGCAAGGCGTGTCTCAGGACGGGACCGGTGAGGCCCATACCGAACTGGTTCCCGCCGGCGAGGGCCCGCGCAAACGCGCCAGGGTCCTGCCGCCAGAGGTCGGCGAAGACGACGGGGACCGCGGAGACGACGATCTCTTCAACGACATGCCGGTTTGAGGCGGCCCGTTCGAGAGGCCCCGTCCGAGAGGTCGCGTCAGGCGAGGAACACGCCGACCACGACGCTCATCAGACCCAGCACGGAGATCAGCAGTGCGCCGACATTGATCGACACGATCCGCGCCAGCCGGCTGCGCAGTTCCGGGTCCGGCAGTCCCGCACGCTTGGCGGCTATGGCCGCGACGATGCAGTAGCCCAGTCCGACGAGCCCCGCCATCGCCAGCGCCGTTCCGGTCCAGACCAGCCATCCCATCTTTGCGCGTCTCCTGATTGACCTTGTCATTTTTGGCTACCGCAATGGCCTGATACGCGCAAGCTTCCGCGGGTGCCTGAACGGCATGTCGGCCCCCACAGGTGTCTTGCGGTGCCCTGTGGGGATCGCTAAGCGATGGGCCTCATCACAATCACCCCCTCTGGAGCCGCCGCCATGGACGACCTGCAAGATACCGACGCCCGCCCCGACAGCTACCGCGTTACGGCCGACGAGCTGCGCCAGTTCATCGAGCGGTACGAGCGTCTGGAGTCCGAGAAAAAGGACATCGCCGACCAGCAGAAAGAGGTCATGGCCGAGGCCAAGGCGCGCGGCTACGACACCAAGGTGATGCGCAAGGTCATCGCGCTGAGAAAGCGCGAGCCCGACGACATCGCCGAGGAAGAGGCGGTGCTGGAGATGTACAAGGAAGCGCTCGGCATGCGCTGAAGGGCAGGGCGTTCAGGGCGTCAGGAAGGTGACGCCCGGTATCTCGGCCACCATGGCCATGTCGGCGTCATAGGCCTCCGACAGCTCGTCCATGAACGCTTCGGTCCATCCCGGCAGGCTGACCGTCTCCTCGAAGCGGTCCTCCACGGCATAGCGCCCGAGGAAGGCCGAGATGACGCGGCGGCGCTGCGCTTCGGTCTGCGGCGGTTTCTGGCGCAGATATTCCTGCATCCGCCTGAAGCCGGCGGGGTCCATGATCTGCTCGACCAGCACGTCCTTGCCCTCGAGCGGAACCTCCATGCCGACGGCCGCGATGTCCTGCAGAAGCTCCCCCCAGATCAACGGCGTGTCCTCGTTGCACCAGACGGTGACCGGGCAATCGGGATGGGTCATGGTCAGGCGGCGCAGCATCTCCGACCAGGCCACCGCATGGACCTGCATGTTCTCGGTGAACTCGGCGAAATCCGAGAAGCGCGAGGTCTTGAAAAGTTGCGGGACATGGGTGGCCGGATCGCGCATGCCGATGAAGAATTCCACCGCGTCGTCGGGAAACAGCGCGCGCAGCTGCGTCGTCTGCCGGTCGATCATGGGCCAGATCTGCGGCCCCTGGATCACCAGCCGGTTGATGCAGACGAAACGCGGGTCCGACAGGATCAGCCGGTCCACCTTGTCGGCGTCGTCCACGATGGCGTCGAGCAGCGCGTCCTGCACCTCGGGCCCGGCCCTGCGGCCCTTGAGCGCGCGGGCGGTATCGCGCACCAGGCCCCGGTACCGCCCCGGCGGAGGAACGGCCACGCCTTCGTTCCAGAGCACGTCACGATTACGGGTGAGCGTTTGCAGAAGCAGGTCGTCGTCGGTGCACGGCGCCCCGAGGTGAAACACGACTTGCATTTGATCCGACGCCTGCCCGCACTCTGCCTGCCATCGATTTATACAAGCCCGCCGCCGGACGCAATTGGCCCGACAACCCGGGTGCGAACCTGTGGCCCCACCGCTTGCGCGTCCGTCCCAAGGCGCGTATCTGATGGGACGTGCCCCTATAGCTCAGCTGGTAGAGCATCTGATTTGTAATCAGAGGGTCGGGAGTTCGAGTCTCTCTGGGGGCACCATCTCGCACTTTCTGCTGTCAAAATCACCTAACACCTTGAAAGGTAAGGTGGTTTTTGGTGTTCTAAATCCACTTTTCTTGCAGTAGCTCAGTTCCTCCGAAAACACCAGTTTCAGCACTATTCTTTGCAGCTCCAGTCGCCCTGAATCCCATAAAATACAAGGGTTTGCGAGGAACTTCATCGAGAGTTCAAACATTTGCGAAAAGGGGTAGACCGGCTGGCCGACGTTGCGCTGTTTTTCAGCCAGCGTCAGCTTCTTCATCTCGAGTGACTCAATCTTTTTTTCATATGCGGCAACGACGCGCGGATGCGAGGCATTGACCACAAGCTCGATCAGATCATTGATCTTCTTCTCGGTGTCGCTGATCTGGTCACCCACCGACTTTGCCAGTGCGCCCGCCTGAGCTGCACGGTGATCCCAGATGTCCTTGAACATGGCAGCGGCGACTTTGGCCAGTGCCCTAGCAGGCTTCAACTGGTGAAGCACGCAGGAAAACTCCTCCTCGTGCTCTGACCCCCGATAGTTCCTCCATCTGATACTGGAGTCCGGCCCAATGAGAGGACCGGACCATGAAGAGATCGAAGTTCACCGAGGAGCAGATCA
>LJSY01000063.1 GCA_001314805.1 Rhodobacteraceae bacterium HLUCCO18
GCCTGCCGGAGGTCATCAGCGGGGTTGAGTTCCGCGACGGTGTCCGCCAACTTCAAGCTGCCGCCTGATCATGCGTCACCAACTTCTGCGCATATCTCTACCGCTGCCCGCCATGGAGGGGCGATGCGCCCCCACCGCCATGCATGATCCTGGCCCTTCCGTCCGGCTGCCGGCGGCAGGACATGTGCGCTCCCCTGGCTGCTGTCCCGCAGATCCAGCCCATCGGGTGTGCCGGGACCGGGGATCAGGGTCCTTTGATGCATCTTGCCCCCCCGCTTGTCCGGTTGTCCGTCTGGCCTGCGCAATCTCGCCGGCGGCTGGGTGGAAACGCGTTACGGGCATTCGCATCTGGCCGAGAGGTCAGATTAATGCGCCCCCGGGTCCTGCCGAATTGACATGGATCAAGGCGCGATGGCACGCCGAGCCGTCCCGGGTCCCGTTCGCGCCGAATCAGGCGCTCGGGCCATACCCCTGGTTCCGCCGTCCCGCGCAACGCGGCCGACTTCGGTTCGAGGGGGGAGCGCGCGGAGGCGCGATGCGTCCCTACTGGGCAGCGTCGATCACGATGACCGGCTCCATCCGGTTCAGGATGTCTTCCGCCAGGTGGCACTTGACCTGGTGACCCGCGTCCAGCGTGCGCATCGGCGGCACCTCGGTCTCGCAGAGATTTCCCGGCACGTCCTTCTTCCAGCGGCAACGCGTCTGGAAGGGGCAACCGGGTGGCGGGTTCATCGCCGAGGGGATGTCCCCCTCCAGCACGATATGCTGCTTGTGCACCTTGGTGTCGGCGATGGGAACGGCCGAAAGCAACGCCTCGGTATAGGGGTGGTAGGGCGGCGAGAAGACCTGATCGGTCGAGCCGATCTCGACCACGTGGCCGAGATACATGACCATGACACGGTCCGACAGGTAGCGCACGATGCTGAGGTCGTGGGAGATGAAGAGAAGCGTCGTTTTCTCCACGCGCTGGATTTCCATCAGGAGGTCCGTGACCGCCGCCTGCACCGACACGTCGAGCGCCGAGACGGGTTCGTCCGCCACCACGATCCGCGCGCCGCCGGCAAAGGCCCGCGCGATGCCCACGCGCTGCTTCTGCCCGCCCGAAAGCTGGCGCGGCATGCGCTCGGCGAAGGCGCGGGGCAGTTTCACCAGATCGAGCAGTTCCAGCATGCGCTTGCGGCGCGCCTCGTCGTTCTCGCCGATGCCGAACACCTCGAGGGCGCGGATGATCTGGCGGCCCACGGTCATCGACGGGTTGAGCGTGTCGAACGGGTTCTGGAACACCATCTGGATGGACGAGATGGTGGCGGTCTCGCGGTCTTCGATCGCGGTGTCCCCGATGGCGGTGTTGTCGAGAAAGACATGCCCGTCCGTGGCCGTCTCGAGCCCCATCAGCACCTTGGCGAGCGTGGACTTGCCGCAGCCCGATTCGCCCACGATGGCCAGCGTCTCGCTTTCGCGGGCCTCGAAGCTGATCGTCTCGTTGGCCTTAACCACCTTCCTGTCGCCGCCGCCGAACATGGCGTTGGCCGCGACCTCGTAATATTTCTTGAGATTGTCGACGCGCAGCACCACGTCGCCCACCGTGGCCTTCTCGGTCGTCTGCGACGCGGCGATGGGCGCGTTCCAGTCGATTTCCTCGTAGCGCAGGCACCGGGTCTCATGCCGGTCGTCATCCGGCACCTCGAACATGGGGATGTCCTGCGCGTTGCAGCGGCCCGACTCGAAATAGTCGCAGCGCGGGCCGAAATTGCAGCCCGTGGGGCGCTCATGGGGCAGGGGGAAGTTGCCGGGGATCGCCACGAGAGGGCGTTCGTTCTTGTTCGCGCCCGGCAGCGGAATGGAACGAAACAGCGCCTGCGTATAGGGGTGCTGCATCTTGTCGAAGACGTCCTTGATGGAGCCCGTCTCGACCGCCTCGCCCGAATACATCACGCAGATGCGGTCGCAGGTCTCCAGCACCAGCCCGAGATTGTGCGAGATGAACAGCATCGAGGTGCCGTATTTCTTGCCGAGATCCTTGACCAGATCGACCACGGCCGCCTCCACCGTGACGTCGAGCGCGGTGGTGGGCTCGTCGAGGATCAGGAGCGAGGGGTTCGCCATCAGCGCCATGGCGATGACGATGCGCTGCTGTTGCCCACCCGAAAGCTGGTGCGGGTAGGCGTCCAGAATGCGCTTGGGATCGGGCAGGCGCACGTCCGTCACCACCTCGAGCGCGCGCTGGTAGGCCTCCTGCGCGCCGACGCCCTCGTGGATCATCGGCACTTCCATCAGCTGCCTGCCGATCTTCATGGCCGGGTTCAGGGACGCCATCGGCTCCTGGTAGATCATCGCGATCTCCTTGCCCCGGATGGCGCGCAGCTCCTCGTCCGACATCTCGTTGAGATCGCGGCCCTTGAACTTGATCGTGCCGCCGACGATGCGGCCGTTGACCCCAAGATCCTGCATCACGCCAAGCGCGACCGTCGACTTGCCGCAGCCGGACTCGCCCACAAGGCCCATGGCTTCGCCCGGCATCACGGTGGTGGAAAAATCCATGACCGCCGGGATTTCGCGCAGGCGGGTGAAAAACGAGATCGAAAGGTTCTCGATCTCGAGGATCGGACCATCATATGTCTGTGGCACGACCTCTGAGGCTTTCGGGCTTTCGTCCAGCATGGTTTCGGTCTCCCTGTGGCCCGGGGGCGGGCTCTTTTGTTCCGGCGCGCCTTTGGCGCCTCATTCGGTGTTCGGGCAAAGCGCCTCGGGCGGGTCGGTGGCTTCGGCCGCGCGTGCGGCCTCGAGCAGATCCGGGTCGAAGTGAAGCTCGCAGACCAGTTCGGCCTCGGACGCGATGGGAAGCGCCATCACCGACGGGTCGATGCCGTAGCCGATTGCCGTCTCCATCCGGTGCCGGACGCCGATGCGGGCGTTGGTCAGATAGGCCGCGAGCACGTTCCGGGGCGGGCAATCGAGCGCCTCGGCGGCGATGCGCAGATACCCGCGGCCGGATTGTTCGGCGCTTTGCGTCGTTCCGACCCAGTCGGGCATTCCGCCATCGGCTTCGGCCAGTAGCTCCGCCCGGGCGAAGTCGAGCGCGGCGCAGTAGATGGCCGGTTGCCAGACGGGTTGCGACGCGGTTGCCGGTATCGCGGCGCATGCGATCGACAGGGCAAGCGACAAAGTCTTCGTACGAAGACTTTGTCGCTTGCGAATTTTCGTACGAAAATTCGGCATCAGTCCTTCAGGCTCTCTTCGCGCAGGCCGTCGGCCAGCAGGTTGAGGCCCAGAACGAGGCTCATGAGCGCCAGGGCGGGCGGCAGGGCCGGATGCGGGTAGATCGTGAGCAGCCTGCGGCCCTCGTTGATCGTCGAGCCCCAGTCCGGGCTTTCCGGGCTGACGCCGAGGCCGAAGAAGCCGAGCGTTCCCAGAAGGATCGTGGTGTAGCCGATCCTCAGGCAGAAATCGACGATCAGCGGCCCGCGCGCGTTTGGCAGGATCTCCCACAGCATGATGTACCACGGACCCTCGCCGCGGGTCTGGCCGGCGGCGACGTAATCCCGCGTCTTGATGTCGAGCACGATGCCGCGAACGATCCGGAACACGGTGGGCGAGTTCACGAAGACCACCGAGACGAAGACGATCAGGATATTGCCCTGGATGTCGAAGAGGTCCAGCGGCTTCGGCCAGAGCCGGAAGATCAGCGGAAGGTCGGGGTCGTCGGCGTTCGAGATCAGCGACAGATAGGCCCAGAGCCCGATCACCAGCGTGGCGGCCACCAGCAGATTTCGCTTGGGCGCCTGGGTATGGTAGCGCGAGTTGAACAGCACGACGAAGAAGATGATGGGAAAGACGAACAGCACCATCGACATGTATTGCGGCACGCCGGCCGCGACGATTTCCGGGGTCACCAGCAGGAAGAACAGCAAGATGACCGGGAAGGCCAGCGCGAGGTTGGCGATGAAGGTGATCGAGGTGTCCAGCTTGCCGCCGAAATAGCCCGCGGGCAGGCCCAGCGTGACGCCCACCATGAAGGCGAAGAGCGTTGCGGCGGGGGTGATCTTGAGCACTTCCTGCCCGCCGTAGATCATCCGGCTGAAGACGTCGCGACCGAGATTGTCGCCGCCCAGCAGGTAGTAGGGGTACATGCCCTCGTCCGGCGCGGGCAGAGCGCTGCCCGGAACCTCGTTGCGCATCTGGCTGATGACGTCGATGGGCCCGTGGGTCGCCACGACGCCCGCGAAGGCCGCCGAGAAGATCCAGAACATCACGAGGCCGAAGCCCACCATGCCGATGGGGCTGTCGAAAAGCTTGCCGTAGAGGCCGAGCTTGCGTTTGAAGCTGATCGACAGACCGAAAACCACCACCAGCGCGATCCACACCGGCGTCAGCCGGGCGGCCATGCCGCCGATGATGCCCTTCGCTTCCAAGCCGGGCATCACCATGCCGCCGACGATGTAGCCCACGCAGCAGGCCACGAAGAGCAGGACGGCGTATTTCATCGCCATCAGCGCGTAGTCCACGGGCGTGCGATCCATCGTCAGCGTATGGTCGGGGTTGATCTGCACCTCGCCGGCCCTGACGCCCGCAAGCGTCAGCAGCATGTTGGTGACGAAGCCGAGTGCGAAGACCACCAGGGCCGCCAGCATGATCGGGTTGAGGAAGGGTCCAAGGGCGCCGGACCAGGTCAAGGGTTCCATGTCTGGTCCTCCTTCAGGAAATGCGGATGCGCGGGTTCAGGAAGACATAGCCGATATCCGAGATCAGCTGCGTCACGAGGACCACGAAGACGGCCACGATCGAGCAGGCCAGCAGCAGTTCGATATCGTTGTTCGAGGCCGCCTGTACCAACGTCCAGCCGAAGCCGTTGTAGTTGAACAGCGTCTCGACGATCACGACGCCGGTCAGCAACCACGGGAATTGCAGCATGATCACGGTGAAAGGCGCGATGAGCGCGTTTCTCAGCGCGTGTTTCAGGACGATGTTGCGAAAGCTCACGCCCTTGAGCCGCGCGGTGCGGATGTATTGGGCGGTCATGACCTCGGCCATGGAGGCCCGTGTCATGCGCGCGATATAGCCCATGCCGTAAAGTGCGATGGTCATTACCGGCAGGGTGAAGTTCCAGAACGTGATGTCATCCATCGCCGATCGCGCCGAGCCCAAGAACAGCGTGCCGCCGTCGAGCCAGCCCCATTGCACCAGAAGCGGCGAGACACCGATCTGCGACGAGGCCAGCAGGACGATGAAGATCACCCCCGAGACGTATTCCGGCGTCGCGGTCGAGGCGATGGCGAAGGTCGACAGGGATCGGTCCGTTCGCGAGCCCTCGCGCATCCCCGCGAGCACCCCCACCAGAAGCGCTGCGGGCACCATGACCGCGAAGGCCCAGAACATCAGGATGCCGGTATATCCCAATCGCCCGCCGATGATGTTGGAGACCTCGTCGTCGGAGACGGTGGAAAAGCCGAGATCGAATTGCAGGAGCCCGCAGAACGCGGGCGCGTCGCCCGGCTCCATGCCCCGATCGATGCAGCGACCCGTGACGGTCCCGTCATCTGCCTCGCGCGTCCAGCCCGGCACGACCCCGAGCCATTCCCCGTAGCGCAGGATCAACGGCCCTCCGTAGCCGTTGCGGTCGAGCCACGAGGCGACCTCGGCATCGCTCATCCGCGTGTTGCCCTGCGTCTTCGCGAGCTTTTCGAGGTTGGGATGGAGGTTCGTGAGGAAGAAGACCACGAAAGTCAGGCAGAGCGCCGTCAGGAGCATCACGCCGACGCGGCGAAGAATGAACAGTCCCATGTGTATCCCTGTCTTGTGTCGGCCCCGACGGAGCCGTTATGTCGGGCCTCTTGTTTCGGGCCCTTCGTTGGATGGGGTGCCGCGCCGGGGACTGGCGGGCGAACCGGGGCGGCGATGCGCCGCCCCGGAAAAGCGTGGCCTGATCAGGCCGCGATGCCGAGATAATGCACGTTGATCTCGAATTTCGGATGCATGTCCGCGTTCATGACCTCCGGCTTGTAGTGACGGAACAGCGAGCGCCAGAACGGGATGATCGCGACCGCCTCTTCCTGCATGATCTCCTGCAGCCGGACCGTGACCTGCCGACGCTCATCGGCATCGGCGATGCCGTTGGCCTGCGTCAGCAGTTCGTCGAATTCCGCGTTCGAGAACCCCGATTCATTCCACGACACACCCGTGCGGTAGGCGAGATTGAGGATCTGCACGCCCAGTTCGCGGTGGTTCCACTCCGTTGCGGAGAACGGATATTCCAGCCAGCCGTTGTAGTAGGTCGAGCCGGGGATCACGGTGCGCTCGACCGTCATGCCCGCGTCGCGCATCTGCGCGGCCACCGCATCACAGGCAAACCGGTTGAAACCATCGTCGAGCGACGTGATCTCGAACACGTGATCGGCGAAACCCGCCTCCTCGAGACGCGCCATCGCACCTTCCGGGTCGTAGGGGAACGGCGGCAGTTCCGCGTATTCCGGGTGGATCGGCGCGATGTGGTGGTTCTCGCCGACGATGCCGCGACCGTTCATGCCCAGTTCGAGAACGACGTTGAGATCGACCGCCTCCAGGATGGCGCGCCGCACCTCGACATTCTCGTAGGGCGCGTTGTTCTGGTTGGGTCGGATGACCAGCGTGGCACCTGTGGCGACGCTGGATCGCTCCCAGCCGACCGCATCGAACAGTTCGATGAAATCGCCCACGGTCTCGTAGGTCATGTCGAACTCGTCCGCTTCGGCGGACGCGAACCATGACGCCGGGTCCGCGCCAAGATCGATGAAAATGATCTCGTCGAGATACGCGTCGCGCCAGTACTCGTGATCGGGGTTCTTTTCGAGGCGGGCCTGAACGCCGACCTCGTACTCGGCGACGCGATAGGCGCCGGTGCCCACACCGTGGTCGAGCGGGTTGGTCCCGATCAGGTCACGGTGCTGCACGGCGGCCGGGTAGTCGGCGATCCCGGGCACGAGGGTGATGTCGGGCGCGGGGTAGTTGATCTGCACGGTGTAGTCGTCGACGATCTCGATCACGCCTTCGCGGGCGGCGCCGGTTTCGGAATCGACCAGCCCCCCCATGCGGGCCGCCATCGAATTGCCCTCGACCGAGGTGTCACACCATCCGATGAAATTGGCGGCGACATCCTCGGCCGTGAAGTCGTCGCCATTGTTCCACTTGACGCCCTGACGCAAGCGCAGAGTGTATTGGGTGGCGTCCTCATTGGCTTCCCAGCTTTCCAGAAGGACACCGGTGAAGGTACCATCGGCGTTGTATTCGATCAGGTATTCAAGCAATCCGCGGCTGACATTGCCCAGTTCGGACCAGTCGTAGGTACGCGGATCCTTGAATGCGAGCAGTTCCATCTGGATGCGCAGGCTGCCGCCCATGGGGGGCGTTTCCCTTTCCTGCGCTTCGGCCGGGCTCAGGCCGATGAGTGAATAGGCTGCCGCGGCACTGAGGCCGAGGGCGGTCGAGCGGGTCAGGAATTCGCGGCGGCTGAGTTTGCCCGCCTTGTATTCCTCCGCGTACATCTCTGCGGCCGGATGGCTCTTGAGATGCGAGGTTGCGTGATCGGTCATTGATGCTGTCTCCCTGGAACAGGTCTTATAAGTATTCTACGCGGGCCCGAAGTCCGTTTGGCGTCGTCGCGCCGTTGCACGCGCAAGCCATTCAGCCTTGTCATTGTCGTTCCTGGAGCCCCAGCGCATTAGCGCGCGGTACACCGCCAAAGGTCAACTACTAGTTGCTGGCTGTCTTCGCTCATTTGCGACGTGCACCTATAACAAAAACGACACCGCTCAAGACCGCAACCCGATTTTTCGTCATGTCGGGTTGCGTGATGCAATCACGCGCGTCGTGCGGGGGTGCGGAAATCGGACGGCGTCCGGCCCGTCGCCTGTGCGAAGGCGCGGGTGAAATAGGCGGCCGAGGAAAAGCCCAGATGCTCGGCGATCTCCCGCGCGGGCATGTCGGTTTCGAGCAGCAGGCGGCGCGCCTCGTACATGATGCGCTCGGTCAGCAGCGCATGGGCGGGACGCCCCGCCGCGTCGCGGCAGACGCGGCTGAGATGGGTGGGGGTGACCTGCAACTGGCCTGCGTAGTCGGCGATACCGCGTCCGGTGCGGAACTGCGCCTCCATCCGCTCGGCGAACAGCTCCACCAGGCGATGGCTGCGCTCGCGGAGAATTGCACCCTCCTGCCGGGCAAGCTCTCGCGCCATCCAGACCGAGACCAGCAGCGAATAGGCCGCCAGCGCGCGTTCCATCGCAGGCGCCTGTGCGGCAAGCTCGCGCTCGATCTTCTCGAGGTGACTGGTCAGACTGCCCTGCGCCTCGATATTGGCGATGCGCAGGTGAAACGGTTCCTCGGGCAGGCCGAGACTGTCGTCGGGCGGCAGGCAGAGCTCGAGCCCCTGGGTCTGCGACGGCAGCTCCAGCGCCATGGGCGCGCGCGCCGGGACGTAAACGGCCGTGTTCGGCCCGTAGCCGCGCGTGATGCAGTTGACGCTGATGCGCCCTTGCCCCCGCGTGATCCAGTAAAGCCGGTGCCGCGGCGAGGAATGCAGAAGCTCGATCTTCCACGCGCCCTGCATCCTGAGTTTGCCCAGCGAGCTGACGGAATGGGCGAGGGGACGGCGGGAGGTCTCGAACATGGGCGCGAGGCTAGCGACGGCGCCGCGAATGGCAAGCGGGAACCGTGCCTGCGGTTTTGGCGGTCGGGATTCCGCCGGAAACCGGGGCGTTCAAGGCAGCGCCACGGGCCGCCATGCGTGCATCCGCGCCCGAAACCACGTGCGCTGGCGCTTGGCGTATTGCCGCGAGGCCGTGATCGCGGCCTCGCGCGCAGCCGTCAGCGTCATGTCACCCCGCAGATGCACGATCAGCTCCGGCGCGCCGATGGCCTTGCGCGCCCCGCCCGCTCGGTCCCAGCGGGGCAGGTTGGCGCGGGCCTCTTCCAGCGCGCCGGCCTCCAGCATCGTGTCGAAGCGCTGTTCGATGCGCGCGTTCAGCCAGTCGCGCTCGGCGTCGAGCACCAGAGGGGCGACGCGGTCCAGCGGCAGAAGCGGCGGGGCCGTTTCTGACTGCCAGTCCGACAATCCGCGCCCGGTGCCGCGCAGCACCTCCCACGCACGGCGCACCCGAACGGGGTTCTGCGTGTCGATCTTCGCGGCGGTGGCAGGATCGTCCTGCCGCAGGGTGCCGAGCAGCTCCCCGGGCGACAGGATCGCGGCCTCGGCACGGATTTCGTCGGGGATGGGCGGAATTTCGGCCAGCCCTTCGGTGAGCGCCCGGAAATAGAGGCCGGTGCCGCCCACGACGATTGGGCGCAGCTCTCCTTGAAGGAGCGGCGCCACCGCCCTCAGCCAGTCGCCCACCGAATACTCAGCCTCGAAGGGCACGTGGCCATAGAGCGCGTGGGGCACGCGTGCCTCCTCCTCGGCGGAGGGGCGCGCGGTCAGGATGCGCCAGCCCTCGTAGACCTGGAGCGCGTCGGCATTGACGATCACGCCGCCCGCTGTCCCGGCGATCCGAAAGGCCAGCGCGGATTTGCCCGACGCGGTTGGGCCGGCGATGAGAACGGGCTGTTCCGGGGATATGTTATCTATTGAAAACAGGAGACTGCAGCTCGTTCTTGAAGCGGATCGCGTTGCGGCGGTGTAGGGCGTTGAACCGGTGCCGGTTTTAGACCATGGTGCGGCCACCGCAACACCCTGGCCCGACTTGCGGCCCCAGCCAGAGGATCCGCGTCCTTCCATGACCGATACCGCCCCAGAGCCCTCGCCGCAGTCTGCCGCGCAGGACGTCCAAGTCCCCGCCCCCGACGGGGTCCGGCCAAAGTACCGGCGCGTTATGCTGAAGATCTCGGGCGAAGCGCTGATGGGCGATCAGGGCTTCGGCCTGCATCCTCCGACGGTGGAGCGCGTCGCCCGCGAGGTCAAGTCGGTGCACGATCTCGGCGTCGAGATCTGCATGGTGATCGGCGGCGGCAACATCTTTCGCGGTCTGCAGGGCAGCGCGCAGGGGATGGAGCGCACGACCGCCGATTACATGGGCATGCTCGCCACGGTGATGAACGCACTCGCCATGCAGTCGGCGCTGGAGGGGATGGGCGTCTATACCCGCGTCATCAGCGCCATCCCGATGGACCAGGTCTGCGAGCCCTATATCCGCCGCCGCGCCGTGCGCCATCTCGAAAAAGGGCGCGTCGTGATCTTCGCGGCGGGCACCGGCAACCCCTATTTCACCACCGACACGGCCGCGACGCTGCGCGCCAACGAGATGAAGTGCGAGGCGATCTTCAAGGGCACCAAGGTCGATGGCGTCTATGACAAGGACCCCAAGAAACATGCCGATGCGCGGCGGTTCGAGACCATCACCTATGACGAGGTCCTGGCCCAGCATCTGGGCGTGATGGACGCCTCCGCCATCGCGCTGGCGCGGGAAAACTCGACCCCCATCATCGTTTTCAGCCTCGATGAGCCCGGCGGCTTCCGCGGCATCCTTGCGGGGGAGGGGACGTATACGAAGGTTTCCGGCTAAGGGCTCACTGGTGGCGATGAACGCAATGCGGTGACTCCGTGCGCGCGGTGGTGTAGGGTGGTCCGACGGCCTTTCCCTTCCATTCGAGGAGTCCCCGAATGAAGAAAAGACCTCTTTGGCTGATAGTCGCAGTGATTGCAGTGTCGGGTTGCGTCGGGACAGGTAACCCGACCGGTCCGGAGGGCGGCCCGATCTGGTGGCGGGGCGCCTCGGAGGAGCAGCGCGTCGACTTCGTGACGCGCCGATGCGCCGGATACGGTTTCGCCGATGGCACGCCAGAGCGGGCACAGTGCGTGGCGAACGAATACCGGTCCTACAGTGCCCACACGGCCGCCGCCTTCGACCGCTTCCAGGGATCGATGGCCGGCCTTCAGGGGCAACTGGCGCAGTCACAGGCGGTCCTGTCCGGTTTGTGACGCGCGCATCTGCGGAATCGGCCCAGGCACACGCATCGTCTCTCGCCGGCGCGTGGCGTGTTGGTCGCGCCATCCCGCCAATCGGGTTCTGGCATCTTTTGCCGTGGCGCGGTATCACCGGCGCAAGGATCACGGAACTGGGCTATCGATATGGCGGAAGACGAAGAGCTGGACATCGACCTTGACGACCTTGGGCGGCGCATGGACGGGGCGCTCGCCGCGCTCCGGACCGAATTCGCCTCGCTGCGCACGGGCCGCGCGTCGGCACAGATGCTCGATCCGGTGATGGTGGACGCCTACGGCTCGCCCACACCGATCAACCAGGTGGGCACCGTCAACGTGCCCGAGCCGCGCATGGTCACGATCAACGTCTGGGACAAGTCGCTGGTCGGCAAGGTCGAGAAGGCGATCCGCGAAAGCGGGCTGGGCATCAACCCGCAGCTCAACGGTACGATCATCATGTTGCCGATCCCGGAGCTGAACGAGGAACGCCGCCGCGAACTGACCAAGGTGGCAGCCCAATACGCGGAACACGCGCGCGTGGCGATCCGCAACGTGCGCCGCGACGGCATGGACCAGATCAAGAAGGCCAAGGCGCAGGGGATGTCCGAGGACGACCAGAAGCTCTGGGAATCCGAGGTGCAGGAAATGACGGATGCCCATATCGCGAAGGTCGATCAGGCGCTCGAGGTGAAACAGGCGGAGATCATGCAGGTCTGAGCAACGCGTGCCGCGCCGTCTCTCACATGCGCCGCACTTCCCGACAACAATGGCGGCCGTGACCTCCTGTGGCCCAAAAATCGCCCCGTTGTTCGCCCAGACCGCAGCCGCGGCAACAACAAGGACACCCCAGAAATGAGCGATCAGACGCCCCGGCATGTGGCGATCATCATGGACGGCAACGGCCGGTGGGCGCAGTTGCGCGGACGCGCGCGGCTTTTCGGCCATCACGAGGGGGCGCGGCGCGTCAAGGACATCGTGCGGGCCTGCCCCGAACTGGGGGTCGATTACCTGACAATCTTCGCCTTCTCCACCGAGAACTGGAAGCGTACGCAGTCCGAGGTCGCGGGGCTGATGAAGCTTTTCAAGCGCTACATCCGGCGCGAGGCGGCCTCGCTCTTCGAGGAAAACGTGCGCGTGCGCTTCATCGGCGACCGTGTGCGGCTGGAGCCTGCGCTGGTGGACCTGATGGACGGGCTGGAGCTGATGACCGCCGGAAATGACGGCACGAACCTGACCATCGCGCTGAATTATGGCGGGCGCGACGAGGTTTCGCGCGCCGCGCGCAGGCTGGCCCATGACGTTGCCGCCGGCAAACTCGACCCGCGCGAGATCGGGGACGAGACCTTCCCGCGTTACCTAGACACCTACGTTCTGCCCGATCCCGACCTCGTGATCCGCACCTCGGGCGAGGCGCGCATCTCGAATTTCCTGCTGTGGCAGTCGGCCTATTCCGAATACGAGTTCGTCGACACGCTCTGGCCCGATTTCACGCCCGATGAATTCGCCCGCGTCCTGTCCCGCTTCGGCGCGCGCGAACGCCGCTTCGGCGCGGTCCCGGTCTGAGGACCGGGCCGGCATGGCGCGCGCGCGCGACAGTTTTTCCGATCTCCTCACCCGATTACTGACCGGCACGGCCGTCGCCATCGTGGGTCTTGCGGCCATCTGGGCGGGCTACCCGTGGTTCACGCTGCTGGTGGCGGTCATCATCGGCGTGCTGATCTGGGAACTGGCGCATATGCTGGGCGCGCCGCGCAACCCGGCCTTTGGCTTGGGCGTGGCGGGCGGCGTTCTGCTGCTGGCGGCGAAGCTTCTGCCCATCGGGCTCGGCCTTCCGCTTCTGGCGGTGACGGGGCTTGCCGGCCTGTCGCTGCTGCCGCGCAACCGGATCCTGTTCCTTGTCGTGGCCACGCTAATCATGCTGGCCAGTTTCGGTCTGATCACCCATCGCGACACGTTCGGCGTGACATGGATGCTGTGGCTCGTGCTGGTGGTCGCGGTCACGGATATCGCGGGCTATTTCGCCGGGCGGCTCATCGGTGGGCCGAAATTCTGGCCGCGCGTCAGTCCGAAAAAGACGTGGTCGGGAACCGTGGCGGGCTGGGTCGGCGCCGGGATCGTCGGTTGGGCCTTCATGGCGGTGACGGGCATGGGCCCCGCGCTCATCGGCATATCCGTGGCGCTCAGCATGGCCAGCCAGCTGGGCGATATCGCGGAATCGGCCATCAAGCGCAGCGCGGGCGTCAAGGACAGTTCCGCGCTCCTGCCGGGGCATGGCGGCGTCTGGGACCGGTTCGACGGAATGCTGGGCGCGTCGCTTTTGCTTCTGGTGATCGAAAGCTTTACGGGGTTTCCTCCCGTCACGTCCTGAGCCCGTCACGACCTGAGGAGGAGACATGCGTCGGATCAGCGTTTTCGGGGCCACCGGGTCCATCGGGCAGAACACGCTCGACCTGATCGCGCGCGATCCGGGCAGCTATGATGTCGTGGCGCTGACGGGCGGCGGCAACATCGCTCAACTGGCCGAGGACGCGCGGAGGCTGAACGCAGAGGTGGCGGTGACGGCCCACGAGGATCTGCTGGAGGAGCTGCGTGCCGCGCTGGCCGGATCGGGCGTCGAGGCCGCGGCGGGGCAGGGCGCGCTGCTGGAGGCCGCCGACCGGCCCGCCGACTGGACCATGTCGGCCATCGTCGGGGCCGCGGGGCTGGCGCCGGGGTTCCGCGCGCTGCGGCACGGCACGACGCTGGCGCTGGCCAACAAGGAAAGCCTCGTGACCGCCGGGCCGCTTCTTTTGGCCGAAGCCGCGGCGCAAGGCGCCACGATCCTGCCCGTCGACAGCGAACATTCCGCGATCTTCCAGGGGCTTGTGGGCGAGGATATCGGGGCCGTGGAGAAGATCATCGTCACCGCCTCGGGCGGTGGGCTTCGCGACTGGCCGCTGGAGGCGCTGCCCAGTGCAACCGTCGCGGACGCGGGCGCGCATCCCAATTGGGACATGGGCCAGAGGATCACCATCGACAGCGCGTCCATGTTCAACAAGGCCATGGAGCTTATTGAAACCAGGGAATTTTTCGGCATCCCGCCCGACAGGATCGAGGCCGTGATCCACCCGCAATCCATCGTGCATGCGCTGGTGGGGTTCCGCGACGGGGCGCTGATGGCGCATCTGGGCGCGCCAGACATGCGGCATGCGATCGGCTATGCGCTCCACTGGCCGGACCGGCGCGACCTGCCG
>LJSY01000064.1 GCA_001314805.1 Rhodobacteraceae bacterium HLUCCO18
GCTCCGCGCGCAGCATGCCCATACGACCACCTGGCTCAGGACCCAGCCGCCGGACGCGGTGATCTTTCCCGCCTCGACACACGAGGTGCAGGAGATCGTGCGCATCTGCGCCGGCCATCGCGTGCCGATCGTGGCCTTCGGGACGGGCAGTTCGCTGGAGGGGCACGTGAACGCGCCGGCGGGCGGAATTTCGCTCGATTTCAGCAAGATGCATGCCATTCTCGAGGTCCATGCCGAGGATATGGACGCCGTGGTGCAGCCCGGCGTGACGCGCAAGGCGCTGAACACGCATCTTCGGGACACGGGCCTGTTCTTTCCGGTCGATCCCGGCGCCGATGCCTCGTTGGGGGGGATGGCCGCGACGCGCGCCTCGGGCACCAACGCGGTGCGCTACGGGACGATGAAGGACAACGTTCTGGCGCTGAAGGCGGTGCTGCCCTCGGGCGAGGTGATGGTGACGGGCGCGCGGGCGCGGAAGAGCTCGGCGGGTTACGACCTGACGCGCCTTGTGGTGGGGTCCGAGGGGACGCTCGGGATCATCACCGAGCTGACGCTGAAGCTTCATGGTGTGCCCGAGGCGGTTTCGGCGGCGACCTGTTCCTTCCCGAGCGTGCAAGCGGCCTGCGACACGGTGATCGCGACGATCCAGTACGGCGTGCCGGTGGCGCGGATCGAATTGCTGGATGCGCTTCAGGTGCGGGCGGTCAACGCCTATTCCAGGCTCGCGCTGACCGAGGCGCCCATGCTTCTGCTGGAGTTCCACGGCTCGGAGGCGAGTGTCGCCGAACAGGCGGAGGTTTTCGGCGAGATCGCGGGAGAGCATGGCGGCACGGGGTTCGCGTTCACCACGCGCGAGGAGGNCCGCCTCTGGCAGGCGCGGCATGACGCCTACTGGGCGAGCCTCGCGCTGCGTCCCGGGGCCAAGGGGATTTCGACGGATGTCTGCGTTCCGGTCTCGCGGCTGGCCGATTGCGTGACGGCGGCGCAGGAGAAGACCGCCGAGATGGGTTTCGTCGCGCCGGTGGTGGGCCATGTGGGGGACGGGAATTTCCACGTGCTCCTGCTGATCGACATGGAGGACACGGCCGAGGTCGCGCGGGCCGAGCGTTTCGTGGGCTGGCTGAACGAGCTTGCGATTTCCATGGGCGGGACCTGCACCGGTGAGCATGGCATCGGGCAGGGCAAGGCGGCCTATCTGGAGCGCGAGCTTGGGCCCGAGGCGATGGCGGTGATGGCGGCGATCAAGGCGGGGATCGACCCGCTGAACATCTTCAATCCCGGGAAGCTCCGCCTGCCGGTCTGAGGGTCCGGTCGGGCAGCACGCGCCAGGTGTGGCCGTCGTACCCCTCGATCCGGTCGCCGTCCAGAAACAGGATCCGCGCGGGTGCGCCTTCGGTCAGGGTATTGGGCCGGCCCGTGAGCAAACGATGCGGCCGGTCGAAGCCCATGGACAGCACGCCGGCCAGCGGCTGGCCGGTCACGCGCGCGATGTGGCGCAGCCCGTCCAACAGGCTCAGGTCCGCGCCCGCAAGCGTCCCGTCGTCGAGGGTGAGCCGGCCGTCCCTTCGGTGCACGCGGCGGTCCCCAAGCGTGAAGCCTTCGGCGTCGGTGCCGGCGACGGCCATGGCGTCGGAGACCGGGATCGCGCCCTCCGGGTGCGCGGCGAGCGCCACGCGGAGCGCGGCATCGGCGACGTGGTGGCCGTCCGCGATCAGCCCGTAGGCCTGACCGCTGGTCAGGGCCGCGCCGACGAGGCCGGGCGCGCGGTGATGCAGGCCGGACATGGCATTGAAGAGATGCGTGGCCATGCGCGCGCCGGCGGCGAAGGCGGCCTCGGCCTGCGCAGAGCTGCAATCGGTGTGGCCCAGCGAGACGATGACCCCCGCCTCGGCCAGTTCCGCGATCTGCGCGGGCGTGGCGCGTTCCGGCGCCAGCGTGACGAGGAGGTGGCCCAGACGGGCCTTGGCATCCACATGGGCCGCGATGTCGGCCGCTGTCAGATCGCGCAGGCGTGCGGGGTCATGGGCGCCGGGGCACGCGATATGCGGTCCTTCGAGGTGCAGGCCGAGGATGCCCGGATCGGCCTTGCGCGCCGTGGCGACGAGGTGGATGACACGGTCCGTCACCTCGGGCGTGTCGGAGATCAGCGTGGGCAGGATCGCGCCCGTGCCGAGCCGGCGATGCGCGGCGAGGATCTCCAGCACGTCGCCGGGTGCCTGCGCCTCGCCCAGCATCCGGCCGCCGCCGCCATTGACCTGCAGATCGAGCGGCGCGGGGCAGATGACCGGGGCGCCCTTGCGGCGTGTTCCGGGTCGGATCGTGGCGATCCGGCCATGGGCGATCTCCAGATCGACGCCGCGCCGCCAGCCATGGCCGTCCAGAAGATCGACGCCCTCAAGCTTCATGGCAGCCCCCGGGCCAGCGCCAGCGCGCCATCCAGCGGACGGCCCGCCGCCGGGCGCAGATCAGACCGAAGGGCGGCGGGCAGGTGGCTGCGCAGAAGCTCTCCCAGGCCGCCGACGAGGACGAGGGGCTCGCCCTGTTCGTGGCCCACGTCGCGCAGGCCATCGAAGAGCGCCTCGATCACCTCGCCGATCAGGCGGCGCGCGAGGGGCGTCTCGGCATGTTCCGGGACGAGGCGCGCCAGTTGCGCGAAATCGCCCGGGCTGGCGTCGCGGGCGAAAAGAACCGGGTGCGGCGGCGCGGCCCGCGTCAGCGCCTCGGCCAGCGGGTCGGGCGGCAGGCGGCCATCGGCTACGCGCAGGCTAAGCGACAGGGCGCGGCGGCCGAGCCATGCGGCGGAGCCTTCGTCACCCAGCTGGAACCCCCAGCCGCCGACATGGCGGGTGCCTTCGCGCGACTTGCGGATGAAGAAGGAGCCGGTGCCGAGGCTCGCAAGCGTGCCTTCGGCGCCTTCGAGCGCACCTTCCAGCGCCGTCACGCTGTCATCGACGACATAGGCGAGGAAGGGCAGCCGCGTGGCGAAGGCATCCGCCACGCCGGGCAGGCGCGCCCCGGCAAGACCGGCGCAGACGCGCGCGCGGGTCATGTGCTCGAGGCGCAGGCCATGGGTCTTGAGCGCGGTCAGCAGCGCCTCGCGAATGGCCGCCTCGGCCGCCGCCGGGTCGGTCACGACATTGGCCGCGCCGCCGCGGGTTTCGGTGATCTCGCCGCCATCCACCGAAATCGCCACGCGACAGCCGCTGCCGCCGCCGTCGATACCGATGTCGATGCGGGTTGCCATGGTCAGAGCGTCACGGCCTTGCCCGTGAGCGCGGCCTCCTGCGCGGCGAGGCCCATGCGCACCGCCATCGCGCCGTCCTGCAGCGTGACCTCGGGCTTGCGCCCGGTGCGCACGGTGTCGAGGAACCGGCGGTGCTGGTAGTAGGTGGCGCCATTGTGATCGCCCGCCTCCAGCAGCTGCGGATCGACGGGGATGTCGATGCGGCTCGGGCCCGTCGGGTGGCGGGGGCTGACGATCAGGTGGGGCACGGGCTGGGGCCCGAGGTCGAAATTCCAGAACCGCGTGGGGCCGGGCACGAAGGCTTGGATCTTGCCCGTGGGGCCGACGGCGACCAGTTCCTCCTGGTAGTCGGAGCCTTCGGCGAACATGCACAGCTCCAGCATCGCGCGGGCGCCGCGGGCAAAGTCGACGATGACATAGCCGTGGTCCCAGATGTCGGGGATCTCGTCGCCATAGCGCTCGTCGAGGTGATTGACCGCCTGTCCGGCGCTGGCCATCACGCGCACCGGCTCGTCTTGCAGGATCAGGCGCATCAGGTCGAAGAAATGGCAGCATTTCTCGACCATGGTTCCGCCCGTGTTGCGGTTGAAGCGATTCCAGTCGGCGACCTTGTCGAGGAAGGGAAACCGGTGCTCGCGGATCGTCAGCATCTTGATGCCGCCCGTGACCTCTTCGGCCATCTCGCGGAACCGCGCGATGGGCGGCATGTAGCGGTATTCCATCGCCACCCAGATCGGCGCGGGGTAGGCGCGGGCCAGATCGCGCAGCGCGGCGTCGTCCTCGACGCGAGTGGCCACGGGTTTTTCCACGAGGACCGGCAGGGGCCGGGTGCGCGCCACGTCCTGCAGCTGCGGCACATGGCAATGGTTGGGCGAGGCGATGACCAGCGCGTCCACGTCGTTGCGCGCCAGCAGTCCCTGAAGATCGGGGCAGGGCGCAGCACCGGGCGCCAGCGCCTGCGTGGCTGCCGCCATTCCCACGTCCGGCTCGACGAAAGCCGAGACCTCCGCCTGCGCCAGCAGCGCTATGTTGCGGATATGCTCCTGTCCCATCATGCCGCATCCGACGATGCCGTAGCGCATATGTGTCGTCCTCCCAGACCGTGCCGTCACGGCACCCGTGCGTAGTAGCGCGCGCGATCGGGTGCGAACCAGCTGCGCGACGCCTCCGCCGGCTTGCCGTATTGATCGAAGCTGCGCCGTTCGACAAGTCCCATCGTGGTGCCGGGCGCAAGACGGAGTGTTTCGGGCGCCCAGCCGGGCAGGGGGCCGACCCCGACCCGGTCCTCGGCGCGCGCGATGGTCAGGTCCAGCCGCTCGGCATAGGTCTTGTAGAGCGATTCCGACAGGTGATCGGTCCTGAGACCCTCGTAGCGGCCATCGAGCCAGATCTCCTCCACCGCCACGGGCCGTCCGTCGAGCGCGCGCAGCCGGCGGATGCGCCAGCCCTCCGGCGCGGTGCCGATATCGGCGAGGTCGTCCGGTTTCGGGATCCGGTCGAGGCTCAGAAGCTCCGCCGTGGGCAGGCCGCCGCCATCCGGCACCGACTCCAGCCGGAAGAGCGCGTAGGTGCCCACATGTCTCGCTCCGCCCAGCACGTAATTGCCCGACCCCCGCCGGCGTTCGATCAGCCCGCGCTCCGTCACCACCCCGAGCGCCTTGCGCAGCGTCATCATCGACACGCCGTAGCGCGCGGCGAGGCTGCGCTCGGGCGGCAGGCGGTCGCCGGCGGCAAGCCTGCCCGCCCCGATCTCGATCGTCAGATGCTCGGCGATGCGCAGATACGCGGGAAGTGCGCCCGCCTGGCTTCCGGTGGACATGTGCGACGCGGCCCTCCCGACCGGATCGTTGAAATTGTTATACCATTGATCTAGCCCGGGGCACCGGCTACGCAAAGGGAAATCGAAACGGGTTGGGAGGCCCTATCGCGATGACCGTCGTGCCCGTCACATCCACCGACCTGGACGCCTGCGAGGTATCCTGGTTCGCCGCACTCTGTTCCGACGACTACCGCTTTCTCGGCGTGCCGGAGGGCGATCTGCGGTCGTCCTGGGCGCATTGTTCGGCCATCCTGAACGAGGCGGAGGCCCAGGGGTTTCGCAACATCCTGTGCCCGTCCTCCTACCAGGTCGGGCAGGACACGCTGAGCTTCGTGGCCGCCGGGTCTCAGGTCACGGCTCGGATCAACATGCTGGCCGCCGTCCGCTGCGGCGAGATGCAGCCGATCATGCTGGCGAGGACCATCGCGACGCTCGATCACATGCTCGAGGGGCGGCTGACGGTGAACATCATCTCTTCGGATTTTCCGGGCGAGACGGCCGACAGCGGCTATCGATATCAACGCTCTCGCGAGGTGGTGGAGATCCTGAAACAGGCCTGGACGCAGGACGAGATCAACTACGCGGGCGAAGTCTATGATTTCAAGGGGCTGACCACCGATCCGGCGAAACCCTACCAGACCGGCGGGCCGCTTCTCTATTTCGGGGGCTACTCGCCCGCCGCGATGGAGCTTTGCGGGCAACATTGCGACGTCTACCTGATGTGGCCCGAGCCGAAAGAGCAGATCGCCGAGCGCATGAAGTCCGTCAACCAGGTGGCTGAAAGATATGGCAGAACGCTGGACTACGGTCTTCGCGTTCATGTCATCGTCCGCGATACGGAAGCCGAGGCGCGGGAGTATGCGGAGCATCTCGTCTCGAAGCTCGACGATGAGCTCGGCACGCTGATCCGGGAACGCGCGCTCGACAGTGGCTCCCTCGGGGTCAGCCACCAGGCCCGCGCACGGGAGCTGGCCGACCAGTTCGGCTATATCGAGCCGCATCTGTGGACCGGGATCGGGCGCGCGCGCTCGGGCTGCGGGGCGGCCATCGTGGGCTCGGCCGATCAGGTCCTGAGCGAGATCGAGGAATACCGGAAGATGGGCATCCGCGCCTTCATCTTCTCGGGCTATCCGCATCTGAAGGAATGCCGCCATTTCGGGCGCCTCGTGATGCCGGAACTGAAGACCTGCTCGCTTCCGGTTGAATACGGCCGCGTCCCGGCGCAGGTTCCCGCGACACCGCTTGGAATTGGGGAGCGCCGCTGATGGCCCGTGACATGGACCGCGTGAAGGTCGGAGAGCTGGAACTGAGCCGCATCGTCTACGGCATGTGGCGGCTGGGAGACGATGACGACACCTCGCCCGCCCATGTGCAGGCCAAGGTCGAGGCCTGCCTCGAGCAGGGCATCACCACGATGGACCAGGCCGATATCTACGGCGATTACGGGGCCGAGGCGCTGCTGGGCGCGGCCTTCAGGGCGTCGCCCGGCCTGCGCGACAGGGTCGAATTGGTGACGAAATGCGATATCGTCGCGCCGATCGGCAAGCATGCCGACAAGCGGGTGAAACATTACGACACGTCAGAGGCTTACATCACGTCCTGCGTGGAGAGCTCGCTGCGGGACATGGCCACGGACCGGATCGACCTTCTGCTGATCCACCGGCCCGATCCGCTGATGGATCACGTGGAGACAGGCCGCACCCTCGATGCGCTTGTGACCTCGGGCAAGGTGCGGGCCGTCGGCGTCTCGAACTTCCGCCCCTGGGACTGGAGCCTGCTGCAATCGGCGATGGAGACGCCGCTCGTGGCCAACCAGATCGAGGTCAGCGTCATGTGCCTCGATCCTTTTACCAATGGCGACCTGGCCTTCCACCAGGAACAGGGCCACGCGGTCATGGCCTGGTCGCCGCTCGCCGGCGGGCGGCTTTTCACCGAAGAGGGCGCGGCGGTGCGGGAGGTTCTGACCCGGATCGGCCATGCGCAGGGCGTGGAGCCCGGTGCGGTCGCCATGGCCTTCCTGCTGCGGCACCCGGCCCGGATCCTGCCGGTGATGGGGACCAATTCGCTGAGCCGGATCAGGGGGTTGGCGGACGCGCTGAAGGTGACGCTGAGCCGGGAGGACTGGTTCGAGATCTATTCGGCCACTCTGGGCGCCGAGGTGCCCTGAGGGCGAACCGTCCTTCGCGGGCCTCCTTCGGAAGCCCTTGTCGGACGGTCGGGGGACGCCGTCCCCCTCGCCCCCCGGGATATTTGCGACCAGAGGAAGGGGTGGGATCACATCCGCAGGGAGCGGGTCGTTTCCGTGTCGAAGAGGTGGATGGCCTCGGCATTCGCGGTGAGCGTGACGCGGTCGCCGGTCTGCAGGCGGGTCTGGCCCGGGTTGTGGACCGTCAGCGGCGTGCCGTCGGCGAAATGGCCGTAGAGATAGCTTTCCGAGCCCAGCTGTTCGACCGAGCGGATCTCGGCATGGAGCGCGCCGTTCCCGTCCGGGTGCAGGTCGTTGGGCCGCAGGCCGAGCGTCACCTTCTGGCCGGACCGCTGGGCGAAGCCTGTTTCGGGCAGCGTGATCGCGTCGCCGGTGTCGAGGGTGAGATGCGTCCGATCCTCGCCCACGATCCCGGTCAGGAAGTTCATCTTGGGACTGCCGATGAAGCCCGCGACGAAAAGGTTCTCGGGCGCGTTGTAGAGATCCAGCGGGCGGCCGAACTGCTCCAGCTCGCCGAGGCGCAGGACCGCGATCTTGTCGGCCATGGTCATGGCCTCGACCTGGTCATGGGTGACGTAGATCATCGTGTTGCCGAGCCGCTTGTGGAGCGCCGAGATCTCGCCGCGCATGTCCACCCGAAGCTCCGCGTCGAGGTTCGAGAGCGGCTCGTCGAAGAGGAACACGCGCGGCTCGCGCACCACGGCGCGGCCGATGGCGACGCGCTGGCGCTGGCCGCCGGAGAGGTCCTTGGGCCGGCGGTCGAGCAACATGTCGATCTGGAGCATCTTCGCCACCTCGCCGACCTTGGTCGCGATCTCGGCGCGCGGCGTGTTGATATTCTCGAGCCCGAAGCTGAGGTTCTGGCGCACGGTCATATGCGGGTAGAGCGCGTAGGACTGGAACACCATCGCCAGCCCCCGGTCGGCGGCGGGGATGTGGTTGACTACCTCCTCGCCGATGGCGATCTCGCCGCCGGTGATCGGCTCGAGCCCCGCGATCATCCGCAGAAGCGTGGATTTCCCGCAGCCCGAAGGCCCGACGAAGACGCAGAACTCGCCGTGGTTCACCTGCAGGTCGACGCCCTTGATGACGTCGACCGCGCCGTAGGATTTCACCACGTTGCGCAGCTCGAGCCGTGCCATCTCGTGCCCCCCCGTCTTCATTTTCCGCCCGTCGATGCGATGCCCGTGGCGATGTATTTCTGCAGGAACATGAAGACCGCCGCGATCGGAAGGAGGGTCAGCACCGTCATCGCCAGAAGGCTCGACCAGTCGGTCAGAAGCTCCCCCTGGAAGGAGTTGAGCGCGAGCTGCAGGGTGAAGTTCTCGGACTGCGTCAGCACGATCAGCGGCCAGAGGAAGTCGTTCCAGCGCCACATGATGGCGAGGATGGCGAGCACCGCGATGGCGGGTGCCGAAAGCGGCAGGATGATGCGCCAGTAGATTTTCCACTCCGACGCCTTGTCCATGCGGGCCGCGTCGAGGATCTCGTCGGGGATGGTCAGCATGTACTGACGCAGCAGGAAGACGCCGGTGGGCGTGGCCGCCCCGGGGATGATCACGCCCCAGAGCGAGTTGAACATGCCAAGCTCCGTCACGATCAGGAAAAGCGGCACGAGAACCACGGTCTGCGGGATCATGAGCGTCCCGATCACGAGCAGGAGTACCGTCGTGCGCCCCCGGAACTGGTATTTCGACAGCGCGAAGGCGGCCATGGAGTTGACCAGCAGCATGATGGCCGTGGACATCAGCGTGATGAAGGTCGAGTTCCAGAAATAGCGCAGGAAGGTGAAGCGCTCGAAAAGCTCGGTGTAGTTCTCGGTCGCCAGCCGCACGCGCTGAACGGGTTCGCGGTCCTCGATGCCGGTGCGCAGGCGTTCGCCCGGGTTGGCGGGATCGACCATCTGCGCCTGAAGGCCCACGCGCCGGACCTGCGCCAGCACCATGCCCTCGTAGTCGCCGCCGGTCATGCGGAAAAGGGGCAGGGGCTCGTCATAGCCCTCGATGAGCATCGTCTGCTGCTGGTAGGGCAGGAAGGTGGGCGGATACCGCTGCAGGTCGGCCTCGGTCTTGAAGGAGGAGAGGACCAGCCAGACGACGGGGCCGAACATCAGGAGGATACCGAAGGTGAGGTAGGTGTAGGAGGCCCAGTCGGTCCAGTGGAGCCGCGTGCCGCCATTGGCGCGACCCCGGGTGCGGGTGAGGAACTCGGCGACACTAGCCATCCACGTTCCTCCGGTTCACCCAGAGCTGGATCAGCGTGAGGATCACCAGGACGAACGCGACCATGAGCGAGGCCGCCGCCGCGAGGCCGAAGAGACGCGGGGCGCCCGCGAAGCCTTCCTCGTAGATGTACTGGATGATGAAGGTCGTGGCCGTCCCGGGACCCCCGCCGGTGAAGGCGTAGATCTCGTCGAAGGTCTGCACGCCCTTGATCAGCGCCAGCACCAGCACCACCAGCATCGTGGGGGCGAGCAGGGGCAGGGTGATCTTGCGGAACGCCCGCCATGGCGAGGCGCGGTCCATCGTGGCGGCCTCGTAGACGTCGCGGGGGATGGCCTGAAGGCCCGCCAGCAGGATCAACGTGTAGAAGCCCATATGCGCCCAGACCGAGATGAAGACGGACCACGTGAAGGCCCAGTTGGCGTCCACCAGCCAGTTGAAGCCGCCGGGGCCCGCCCAGTCGAGGAATGCGTTCAACACGCCCTCGCGCTGGAGAATCCATTTCCAGATCAGCGCCACGACGACGGGCGACAGCAGCACCGGAAAGAAGAACACCGCCCGGAAGAAGCCGCGCGCGCGGATGTCGCGGTTGAGGATGATCGCGGTCAGAAGCGCGAAGCCCACCATGAAGCCGACCTGCAGTGTCACGAACCATGTCGTGTTCCACACCGCGCGCCAGAACTTGTCCTCGCGGCAGGAATTGGGGTCGAGGACGCTTCCGCAATCGGTGAGCGTGGCGAAATTCCTCAGCCCCACGTCGGGCCGGTCGGCCAGAAGCACGTTGCTGCCGCCCGTCGTCGCATAGGCGACGTTCAGGATCACCGGCAGGAAGGCGAAGAGGCCGAAAAGGATCAGGTTCGGCGCCAGGAACACCCAAGCCAGCCGGTTCATCCCGAGAAGGCGCTGCAGCGCCAGCATGGGGATCTCGACGATCCGCATGAGGGGGGAAATGATCGCTAGCATGCCTGTGCGCCGCCGTCGGTCCGGCCCCCGCGGGGATCGCGGGGACCGGATCGGTTTCAGTTCTGCTCGGCGAGCGCGGCTTCGAGGTCGCTCGCCATTCGGGTCACGGCCTGCTCGACCGTCAGTTCGCCCACGATGGCCTGGCTCACGCGCTCGGCGGTGATGCCGAACATCGCGCGGTTGCCCGCGTATCCCTGATATCGGAACGCGGCGGGTGCGACATCGGCGAGGTCGGCGGCGAAGGCGCTCAGCGCGGCGGCGGCCGCGGGCGAGGCGCCCTCGAATTCGACCCCTGCCTCGGCCACGCCCAGATGTGCCGGCAGGTTGCGTGTGCGTGCCGCGACCTCGGCATAGATGTCCTCCTGCGCGAGGAAGTCGATCACGGCGGCCACGGCCTCGGGGTGCTCGGTCTGTTCGAAGCCGACGATGCCCGCGCCGCCCGGCATGCCGGAGCACAGGCCCGCCGGACCGCAGGGCGATCCCACGACCTGCCAGTCGAAGAAGTCGCCGACCTGTTCATCCATGCGCCCGACCTGCCAGGAGCCGGAGTAGTAGAACACCAGTTCGCCGTTGATGAATTCCTGTGCTGCGTCCTGGTAGGTCGCGCCGCCCTGTCCGGCCCAGACGTCCCGCGCCATGGTGCCGTCCTCGTTCCACGCGACGAACTGCTCGACGAAGGCCGCGAAGCCCTCGTCCGAGAGCGTGGGGGTGCCATCCTCCGAGACGATGGCCGCGCCGTAGGAGATCGCCGGGCCGCCCACGCGGTGGCCGGTGCGGTCGATGGCCATGGGGAAGGGCGTGTCGGTCGCCTCGGCGACGGCGCGGCTGGCTTCGGCCCACTCTTCCCATGTCGCGTCGTCCGCCGGCATATCGACGCCCGCTTGCTCGAAGAGCGTGGCGTTCACGAAGGCGCCGGTGATGGTCAGCTGGCTGTGCATGCCGTAGATCGCGTCCCCGCCCTCGGCGCCGCGATACCAGTCGAGCGTGTCGCCGAAGGAGGCCTCCCAGTAGGCGCTGTCCACGTAAGGCGACAGGTCGAGATAGAACTGCGTCAGACCGCCGAGATCGGTGACCTTGGCCATGTCCGGGCCGCTGCCGGCCGCAAGCTGGACGGGAAGGTTCTCGAGGATCGCCTGGTAGGGCACCACGTCGACGACGACGGTCACGCCCTCGTTCTCGGCCTCGAAGCGATCGAGCACGTCGTCGTAGACTTCGCACTCATTGCCGTCCGAATAGCACATGAAGCGGATTTCCTGGGCCGACGCGGCGCCTGCGACAAGCGCAAGGCCGGTGGCTGCCGCCGATACGGCGGCAAGGTTGAATTTCGTCACGGTCGTACCTCCCTGATTGACCGATGTCATGTCACTGGCGTCCCCGGTTTTTCCCGGGGCGTGCAGTCAGGAGCATGGCGCGGATAAATCGGCGGGGCAACCGCCCTGTGCGGCATTCGGTGCCCTTTCCCCAGCGTCACGTTCCACGGCGCCGGGCGGCCCGTGTCAGAGCTTCGCAAGGAACGACGCGCAGCCGGTCAGCGCGGCGTAGTCGTCGGTGACGACCTGCACGCCGAATTGCTCCATGAACTCCGAGAAACGGCCCTTGTCGCGGAACGCCTCGGCAAAGCCGAACTCGTCCAGCCATGGCGCGAAGGCGCGGGTGACGCCGCCCACAAGCGAGATGCCGGCGAAAGGCAGATGGCCGAGCGCCAGATCGCCGATCACATGGCCCATGACCTGCACGAAAAGGCGGCCTGTCTCGAGCGCCTGCGCGTCGCGCGCCTCCATGCCCGCCATGATGTCGGCGGCCGCGGCCCGGGTCCCGTGCAGCGCCTTGTGCAGCGTGCAGACCCCCCGGCCCGAAAGCACCTCCTCGACCGAAGGGAAACCGTGGCTGTCGCCGATCCGGTCGAGGATGGCCACGAGGCCCGGCACCGATACGGGCAGCGCCACGTGTCCGGCCTCGGACGGCGGCACGAAGCGCCCGTTTTCCGTTTCGAAGACCGGACAGGCGTTGAACCCGGTTCCGAGGCCGACCACCAGCCGCGCGGCGCGGGGCGAATGGTCGGGCTGCGGCAGCACCTCGACGAGGTTTTCCGCCGCGATCTGCCCGATCGCGTGGCCCTGCGCCTGCAGATCGTTCAGCACGGCGGATTTCTCGGCGGTCAGCACGCTGGCCAAAGCGGCGCGGTCGATGCGCCAGTCGAGATTGGTCAGCTGAACCACCCCTTCGCGCACCGGTCCGGCACCCGCCACGCAAACGCCACCGATCTCCTCGTCGGTGACGCCGTGGCGCTCGAGATAGGCGGCGATCACCGGCGCGATGCCCGCATATTCGGAATTGCGGAAGCGCTCGACGCTGTCGCCATCCACCTGCGGCCCGCGTGCAAGCGCCACGCGCGTGTTGGTGCCGCCGATATCGGCGACGAGGGACAGGTCGGCGGAAGGACCGGACGCGGTCATGGGGCGGACTTTCGTGTCAGACGGGTCAGCTGGCGGCGTCGCGCCACCAGCGGGCGAGTGCCTGATAGGACGCTTTCGGGGTTCTTGCCAAGCTCTCGAAATCCACATGCACGAGGCCGAAGCGTTTTTCGTAACCGAGCGCCCATTCGTAATTGTCCATCAGCGACCAGACGAAATAGCCCGCGACGGGCGCGCCGGCGGCGATGGCCTCCCGCACGGCGTTCATGTGGCTTTCGAGATAGGCGATCCGTTCGGTGTCGGGCCTGTCGGGCACGTCGGCATTGGCCATGCCGTTCTCGGTGACATGGATGGGCAGATCGCCCGAATATTCGCGCGCCACCCGCAGCAGGAAGTCGCGAAGGCCGTCGGGGTAGATCTCCCAGCCCATCTGCGTCGTGGGCAGGACGGTCCCGGCATCGGCATAGCCGGGCCATGGACCATCGGCCGCGCACAGTCGCTTGCGCGTGTAGTAGTTGATGCCGATCCAGTCGAGCGGGGTCTGGATCAGCGCGAAATCGTCCTGCCAGCCTTGGGGCAGATGCGGTTCTATCCCCTCCAGCGCCTTTTCGGGATACCCGCCATGGAACAGCCCGCCGAGGAAGAACCGGTTGTAGATCGCGTCATGGCGCGCGGCTGCCTCGATATCCTCGGGGCTGTCCGAGGCGGGTTTGGACCATTCGAGGTTCACCACCGCGCCGAGATTGGTCATGCCGAGCCCGCGCATCACCTCGACCGATGCGCCATGGGATTTCAGGACGTGGTGCATGGCCCGCGACGCGGCGCGGATGTCGCGCATCCCCGGGGCGTGGTGCCCCTCGAAATGGCTGAGCCATGCCACGCACCACGGCTCGTTGATGGGCGCGGCCGACCAGACCCGGTCGCCGATCCGCGACATGATCGTGTTTGTGAAATCGGCGAACCAGCTCGGCATGTCGGCGTTGCGCCAGCCGCCCTTGTCGGCAAGCGGCTGCGGCAGTTCCCAATGGTAGAGCGTGGCAGCGGGTTTCAGGCCGCGGGCAAGCATGCCGTCCACAAGCCGGTCGTAGAAATCGAGACCCTCGGCATTGGGCGCGCCCGTCCCCTCCGGCAGCACCCGCGCCCACGAGGTCGAGAACCGGTAGGCATCGGCGCCAAGCGCGCCGATCAGGTCGAGATCCTCTTCCCACCGGTGGTAATGGTCGCAGGCCAGCGCCCCGTCCTCGGCACGGACCACGTTGCCGGGCGTGGCGGCGAAACTGTCCCAATGGGTCGGGCCCG
>LJSY01000066.1 GCA_001314805.1 Rhodobacteraceae bacterium HLUCCO18
TCGAGCCTTCCTTGCGGGCGGCGACGACCATGACGAAGGCGCCGAAGAACCAGTAGCGGATCATCACGATCATCACCACGTTATAGGCGCCGGCCAGGTGCCGGCTGAGCCCGTCCTGCAGGGCGAAGACAAGGGTGGTGGCGATCATCAGCCCGATGCCGAGGCGGGGATTGCTTTGCATCAGGCCCGCCATCCCCGGCTCATGTGGCGCTTGCGGCCGTAGCCCGGGACACGTTCGACGGCAAAGCCGGCGGTTTGCAGGGCGCGGCGGACATCGCCGGCGGCGGTATAGGTGGCGAAGCTGCCGCCGGGTGCGGTATGGGCGCCGACCCGTTCCAGAAGGTCAGCCTGCCACAGTTCAGGGTTCTTTGCGGGCGAAAACCCGTCAAGATACCACGCATCTGCCAGGCCCTGCCATTGGGCCAGGCTTTGCCGCGCATCGCCCTCGACGATGGTCAGATCGAAATCCGGGCCCGGCAGATGCGGCGCGACGGTGCCGGTGCCGGTCAGCACCTCGGCGGGCAGGTCCGGATAGACCGACAGGGCGCGCTGAAGATCGGCCAGCGGCATCGGATAGGCCTCGAAAGAGGTGAAGCGCAGGGTGCCGGGGATGCGCGCCGCGCGCCAGGCCTGAAGCGTGGCCAGAAAGTTCAGCCCGGTGCCGAAGCCCGGCGCCGTCAGGCTCGCGGCCATGGACCAGAACAGCGTCTCGGCCCATGGCGCGGTGAAGGACAGGCCCTCGAGCGCGATGGGGTCGAATTCGTCGAACAGGACGAACCCGGTCGCAACCCACGCCGCCGGGACCAGAGCGCCCAGCGCCGCCGCGCCGAACAGCGCCCCGCGACCCGCGCCGGAACGCAAGGCCACCAGTAGCAACGCCGCGACCAGCAGGCCCGACCAGACCCAGGGCCCGCCCGGCAGGTCGCCCAGCGACACCGCGGGCGGGGTGACCGTGAGCGCGCCGAGGCTCGTCCGCAGCGGCATGAGGAGCCCTTGAAGCGTCGCGTGGGCGGTCACGGCGAAAACCAGAAGCCCGGTCAGGGCCCGCAGGTTGCCGCCCCCCGTCAGCACCGTCAGGCGGGTGATGCAGCCCCGCGCCAGCACGGCCCCCGCCCCGAACAGGAGACCGCCGGCCACGATCAGGACCAGGGGCAGGGACGCGGCGTGAAACCTGTGCGCGGCGAAATCGACCCAGCCCGCGGCGACGGCGATCTGCGTGCCGAGAATGGCCACTGCCAGCGCCAGCGCCCAGACGCCACGCGCAGGTGCTCTTTCGGGTGCAGGCCCGACCAGCGCGCGCCGCAGGCAGAAACGCGTCAGGAAGGCCAGCGCCCCGAAGGCAATGCCCAGCGCGAGGCCGAGCCAGACCGACACGGCCCGCGGGCCGATGTCCAGGCCGAGGGTCATGGACAGGGTTTCGAACATGGCGAGAGCTTTCCGTCGGCATTGATTGCACCGCGGAAGTATGGCCTGACGAGAAAACGCGCAACGCGGAGGACAGGAACGAATGTTCCCCGGAAACCCAGGATTCTCGTCCAGCCTATCGCCCTTGCGCGCAGTTTCAGACCAATCTCGGTCCAGATGTCCCAAATCCGGAGCGTGTGGACCTTTCTGCTTGGTCCTCCCCAACCAGCAACAGCGCATCCGTTCCACCCATGTGACCCGAACCGCACAGACGCTCCGCCCCTTGGACCGGCGCGGCCAAACCGCTTCCCCGATGGCCGGGCGCCATGTTAGGAGACCGGAAAACGAACACAAAAACGACAGAACGAGGCAGACCCGTGAGCAGTGACCAGGCCGAAACCCGGCCCGATTTTCCTGATGACTGGCGCACGCGCGTGCTGGAGAATCCCGAGCTCATTCTCGAGGATCGCGACCTGATGCGCGCGCTCATCTCCGCCAATGACCGCCAGATGGGCGGCAATATCGTCGACATGCGCGGCATCGCGATGGAGCGTCTGCAGAACCGGCTCGACCGGCTGGAGGACACGCACCGTTCGGTGATCGCCGCCGCCTACGAGAACCTTGCCGGCACCAACCAGGTGCACCGCGCGGTGCTGGCACTTCTGGAGCAGAAGGACTTCACCACGTTTCTGAACGCGCTCGGCACCGATGTGGCGGGCATCCTGCGCGTGGACCGCATCCGGCTGGTGCTGGAGTCGGTCGAGGCCACCGAGACCGAGGCCCCCCGCGTGCAGAAGCTCGAGGACGTGCTGACCGTCGTCACCCCCGGCTTCGTCGAGGAATACGTCACCGGCGGGCGCGAAGTGCCGTCGAAACAGGTCACGCTGCGGCAGGTGACGTCCGGCTCCTACAAGATCTTCGGCGACGAGGCCGCGCAATGGATCCGGTCCGAGGCGCTGATCCGGCTCGACCTCGGGCCAGGGCGTCTGCCCGGCCTTCTGGTCATGGGCGCGGAGGATCCGCACCAGTTCCGCCCGACGCAGGGCACCGACCTTCTGACCTTCTTCGCGGGGGTCTTCGAACGGCTGATGCGCGGCTGGCTGGACTGAGGGCCGGGGCGATGAGCCTCGCACTCACACCGGCGGTGCGCGACCTGCTCGAGGCGTGGCTCACGCATCTGCGCGGCGTGCGGGGCCGCGCGCCGGCGACGCTTGACGCCTATCGCCGCGACGTCACCGGGTTCCTCGTCTTCCAGGCCGCGCATCTGGGCGGCGCGCCGGGACCCTCGGCGCTGCGCGCGATCTCGGCGCGCGACATTCGCGCATGGATGGCCGCCGAACGGGGCCGGGACGTGGGCGCCCGGTCGCTGGCGCGTGCGCTCTCCTCGGTGAAGTCCTTCTACGGCTGGTGGGCCGAGCGTGACGGTTTCGACGCCACCATCGTGCTGTCGACCCGTGCGCCCCGCCACCCGCGCCGCCTGCCCCGGCCGCTGACCGAAACCGGGGCGCGCGACATGCTCTCGGGTGTCGCGGATCAGGACGCCCGCGACTGGGTCGCGGCGCGGGACGTGGCCGTCGTCACGCTGCTCTACGGCAGCGGGCTTCGCATCTCCGAGGCACTGTCGCTCGACGCGGGGCTCCTGCCCTTTCCCGACGCGCTGCGCATCCGCGGCAAAGGCGGCAAGGAACGCGACGTGCCGGTCCTGCCTGTCGCCCGCGCCGCCGTCGGCCGCTACGCCGCGCTTTGCCCCCATGACCTCGGTCGCGGCACGCCGCTCTTTCGCGGGATCCGGGGCGGCGCGCTCGGGCCCCGCAGCGTCGCCCGCGTCATGGAGCGGACGCGCCTGCAACTGGGCCTGCCGTCCAGCGCCACGCCGCATGCGCTGCGCCATTCCTTCGCCACGCATCTGCTGAACGCGGGCGGTGATCTGCGCACGATCCAGGAACTGCTCGGCCATGCGAGCCTGTCCACGACCCAGGCCTATACCGCCGTGGACACCGCCCGGCTGATGGAGGTCTACGACGCTGCGCACCCCAGGGCCTGACGTGCCCGCCGGTGCGGCGTCACGCGACTGTTGCAAACCCCGAGGCAACCGGGCATCACGCGGCCCATGACCCCCCGCCTCTCCGCGCTTGCCGTCCATCACTTCACCGCCATTGGCGCGTCGCTCGCGATGCTCGCGCTCCACGAGGCGTTCCAGCAGGACTGGGCGACCATGGCGCTGTGGCTGGCACTCGCCTTCGTGGTCGACGGCATTGACGGCCCGCTCGCGCGCCATTTCGACGTCAAGAAGAACGCACCCGAGATCGACGGCGTCCTGATGGACCTGATCATCGATTTCCTGACCTACGTGGTGATCCCGGCCTACGCGCTTTACGCCTCGGGGCTCCTGCCCGGATGGTCGGGCTGGCTTGTCGTGCTGCTGGTGCCCTTCACCAGCGCCATCTATTTCGCCGATACAAGGATGAAGACCGCCGACAACAGCTTTTCCGGCTTTCCGGCCTGCTGGAACATGGTGGTTCTGGCGCTTCTGGTGATCGCACCGCCCTGGTGGGTGACGCTGGGGCTGGTGATCGTGCTGACGGCGGCCATGTTCCTGTCGCTGAAATTCGTCCATCCGGTGCGGACCGAGCGCTGGCGGGCGCTGTCCCTGTCGGTCGCGGTCCTTTGGACTGCGGGGATCGCCTTCGCGGCCTGGACGGATTTCGCCTCGAACCCGGTCCTCACCGCGCTGGTCGCCGCGACCTCGGTTTACCTGCTGGTCGCCGGCATCGCGCAGCAGGTGTGGCCCGCGCGGAACGCGAAGCAGCGCGCCTAGTCGGCGGCTTCTTTCCTACGGTCAGGCACCAGGCCTCTCCCGGATGACGCCCGCAAACCGGTCGAAGATCGCGCCCGCGCCCGCGACGACCTGCCCGTCACCAAGCAGGTCCTGCCCCTCGCGGATCGGCGACACGAGGCCCCCCGCTTCTCGCACCAGCAGGATGCCCGCGGCGATGTCCCACGGATTCAGCCCGCGCTCCCAGTATCCGTCGTAGCGCCCCGCCGCGACATAGGCGAGGTCGAGCGCGGCCGATCCCCAGCGGCGCACGCCGGCCACCTGCGGCATCAGCCGCGCCAGATCCTGCAGCGTCGCCGGCAGGTATTTCGCGCCCCCGAAGGGCACGCCCGTGGCGAAGACGCATTCGATCATGTTGGTCCGGCCCGAAACGCGCAGCCGCTGGCTGTCGTTCAGCCACGCGCCCTGGCCCTTCTCGGCGTAGAACATCTCGTCCTTGGCCGGGTCGAAGACGACGCCGGCAACGATCTCGCCCTTGTGCTCAAGCGCGATGGACACGGCCCAGTGCGGCATGCCGTGCAGGAAATTCGTGGTTCCGTCGAGCGGATCGACGATCCAGCGCCGCGTGGGGTCCTTGCCCTCGACCTCGGTGCCCTCTTCGCCGAGGAAACCGTAATTGGGCCGCGCGCCCAGAAGCTCTTCCTTCAGAAGCTCCTCGGCCGCCCGGTCGGCGCGGCTGACGAAATCGCCGGGCCCCTTGGCCGAGACCTGAAGGTTCTCAACCTCGCGGAAATCCTTCACGAGGCCTCTGCCCGCCTTGCGGGCCGCCTTGATCATGATGTTGAGATTGGCGGAGCCTTGCATGGAGTGTTCCTTCGGGGAAAGTGCCCGGGCGCTATAGGCCCGCAGGCGGCGCTTGCCAAGGCCGGGCCTGCCCCGCAGACTGTCGATCGGCTGCGAAAGGGAGACGGCGATGGAGTTCTGGGTCTCGATCGGAAGCACCTACAGCTACCTGACCGTGATGCGGATCGACGCCGCCGCCGCCGAGGCGGGCGTATCCGTGACGTGGCGCCCCTTCAACGTGCGCGAGATCATGGTCGAGCAGAACAATATTCCGTTCAAGGACAAGCCGGTCAAGACCGCCTACATGTGGCGCGACATCGAACGCCGGGCCGCGCTGCATGGTCTGCCCGCGAGCCTTCCCGCGCCCTATCCGCTGCCCGAGCTTCCCTTCGCCAACCAGGTCGCGGTCATGGGCCTGAAGGAGGGCTGGGGCGTGGCCTATATCAAGGAAACCTACCGGCGCTGGTTCGTGGACGGGCAGCGCCCGGGTGACGAGCCCAACCTGTCGGACAGCCTCGCCGCCGTGGGTGTCGGCCCCGAGGAGACCATCGCCCGCGCCCGCAGCGCCGAATGGGAGGCCGCCCTGGCACTGGAGACCGACACGGCGAAGTCCCTCGGCGTCTTCGGCTCGCCGAGTTTCGTCACCGACGGGGAGCTCTTCTGGGGCGACGACCGGCTCGAAGCAGCGCTCGACTGGGAAACCGGACGTCAGCGCCTGTAGCCGACCGTCCTTCGGCAGGCAGGTGAGAAGACATGCAGGCCCGGAAGACCTCGTGCCTTCTTCCTCACTCCGCCGCCGTGCGCCGCTGCAGTTTCGGCGGCTCCGTCCGGCAAAGCTTCAGGACATGCGCCATGAAGGGCTTGGCCGTGTCATCGGCGCGCGTCGCCCCGTAAAGCCGCCGGGTCAGCCCGCCTTCCGTCAGCGGCCGCGTCACGATGGACCCCGGCGTGCGCGGGTCCCGCACCACCCAGTCCGGCAGCACCGCCACCCCGCGCCCCGACGCCACCAGCAGCAGCATCACCGCCGACAATTCCACCTGCCGGATCGAACGCGGCTCCACCCCCGCCGGGAACAGAAGCTGGCTGAACACGTCCAGCCGCGCGCGTTCCACCGGGTAAGTGATCAGGTGCTGCTCGGCGAAATCCTCCGCCTCGATCCACGGTTTGCCCGCCAGCGGGTGATCGGCGGCACAGACGAAGACAGGCTCGTAATCGAAAAGCGGCGTGAAATCGACACCTTGCAGCTCTTCGGGATCCGACGACACCACGAGGTCGACCTCTTCCCGCAACAGCGCCGGCAGCGCCTCGAACTGAAGCCCCGGACGGATATCCACGTCCACCTCGGGCCAGGACGTCCGAAACGCCTCCAGCACCGGCAGGAGCCAGTCGAAACAGGCATGGCATTCGATGGCGATATGCAGCCGCCCGGACTTGCCCGACCTGAGCCCCTCGAATTCCTCCTCCAGCGCGGCGAGGCGCGGCAGCACGTCCTCGGCCAGCCGGAGCAGCTTCATCCCCGCCGAGGATAGCCGCATCGGCCGGGAGCGGCGCACGAAAAGTTCCACCCCGGCCTGATCCTCCAACCCCTTGATCTGATGCGACAACGCGCTCTGCGTGATGTGCAGCCGCTCGGCCGCACGCGCCAGACCTCCCTCCTCGTGGATCGCGCGGATGGTCCGCAGATGGCGAAACTCGATATGCATACAGACCTCATATTGATCTTGAAGATTATGAAATTGCCGCAAGCCCGACTCTATGCGACATCCGGTAGCGACATTTCAAGGATCAGAATCGCCATGACGCCGCCGACCGTTTCCTTCGAGTTCTTCCCGCCGAAATCGCTCGAGGCGTCGTTCCGGCTCTGGGACACGCTGGGCGTCCTCGCGCCCCTCGATCCGCAATTCGTCTCCGTCACCTATGGCGCCGGCGGCACCACGCGCGCGCTCACCCATGACGCGGTCAAGACGATCCACAAGAATTACGGCGTGTCGGTCGCGGCCCACCTGACCTGCGTCGACGCCACTCGGGAAGAAACGCTCGAGATCGCCGAAAGCTATGCCGAGGCCGGCGTGACCGAGATCGTCGCCCTGCGCGGCGACCCGCCGAGGGGCCAGGGCCGCTTCACCCCGCACGCGCAAGGCTTCGCGGGTTCGGTCGAGCTGGTCGAGGCGCTGGCGAAAACCGGCAAGTTCACCCTGCGCGTCGGCGCCTACCCGGACCCGCACCCCGAGGCGGCGACCATGCAGGACTGTGTGGATCATCTGAAGCGCAAGATCGACGCGGGCGCGACCTCCGCCATCACCCAGTTCTTCTTCGAGGCCGAGACTTTCTTCCGCTTCCGCGACGCCTGCGCCGCGTCCGGCATCACAGCGCCCGTCATCCCCGGCATCCTGCCGATCAATTCGTGGAAGGGCGTCCGGAAATTCGCCGAGGCCTGCGGCACCGTCATTCCCGCATGGCTGGACGAAGCCTATGACAAGGCGATCCGTGACGACCGCGAGCGTCTGCTGTCCACCGCTCTCTGCACGGAGCTTTGCGCCGAGCTGGTCGATGGCGGCGTGGATGCGCTCCATTTCTACACGCTCAACACGCCCGACCTCACACGCGAGGTCTGCGCGGCCCTCGGCGTCGCCCCGCGCGTGGAACTGTCGGAAGTCGCCTGATACCAGGACCTTCGGGCTTGTCTTCGCGCCCCGGCCGTGATCGCGTGCACGCCGTACGGCAACCACGCGAACAGGCACGCCCATGCCCGAGCCCTTCTTCGCCACCGGCCCGGCGGACATGGCCGACAGCGCCACGATCCTGTCGATGTCGGGCCTCGACTTCATGCAGCGCGTGGCCAACGGCACCTTGCCACAGGCCCCCATCGCGCGGATCCTGAATTTCCGCGTCACCGCCGTCTCCGAGGGCGAGGTCGTGTTCCACGGCGCGCCGCTTTTCGATCATCTCAACCCGATGAGCGGCGTGCATGGCGGCTGGTACGGCACGCTTCTGGACAGCTGCATGGGCTGTGCCGTCATGACGGCGCTTCCCGCAGGCCGCGCCTACACGACGCTGGAATACAAGGTGAACCTGATCCGCGCGATCCCGCAGGGCCGCGACGTGATCGCCACGGGCCGCCTCGGCCACGCCGGGCGCTCGACCGCCGTCGCCTCCGGCGAGATACGCGATGCCGGGACCGACAAGCTCTACGCCACCGGCACCACGACCTGTCTTATCATGAGCGCTGAATAGGCTCATCACGCCCCGCGAATTGACTTGGGCGGCGCTTTCGGCCAAGCCGGGGCTTTGGTGTTCAACCCACGGGAGACGACCGATGATTTCGCCGGTTCTGCCAAGCTACGCACGCGCAAAGCTCTCCTTCGTCAAGGGCGAAGGGGCATGGCTGGTGGAGGCCGACGGCCGACGTTTCCTCGATTTCGCCTCCGGCATCGCGGTCATGGCGCTGGGTCACGGGCACCCGGCGCTGGTGCAGGCGCTCAAGGACCAAGCCGAGAAGCTCTGGCACACGTCGAACCTCTACACCGTCCCCGAGCAGGAGGCGCTGGCCGAGCGGCTGGTCGAACACACCTTCGCCGACACGGTCTTCTTCTGCAATTCCGGGACCGAGGCCGCGGAACTCGCCATCAAGATGGCGCGCAAGTACCGCCACGAGAGCGAGCAGCCCGAGCGCACGACGATCCTGACCTTCGAGGGCGCCTTTCACGGCCGCTCCATGGCCGCGATCTCGGCCGCCGGATCGGAGAAGCTGACCAAGGGCTTCGGGCCGCTCCTGCCGGGCTTCCGCCAGCTGCCCTTCGGCGATCACGACGCCCTGCGCGCCGCCGCCGCCGCACCCGACGTGGGCGCCATCATGGTCGAGCCCGTGCAGGGCGAAAGCGGAATCCGCCCGCTGCCGGATGTCTGCCTCAAGGGCCTGCGCGATCTCTGCGACGAACACGGGCTTCTGCTGATCCTCGACGAGATCCAGTGCGGCATGGGCCGGACGGGCAAACTCTTCGCCCATGAATGGGCGGGCATCGCGCCCGACATCATGCTGGTGGCCAAGGGCATCGGCGGCGGCTACCCGCTGGGCGCGCTGCTGGCCACCGAGAATGCGGCGCGTGGCATGACCGCGGGCACCCATGGCTCCACCTATGGCGGCAATCCGCTGGGCTGCGCCGTGGGGGCGGCGGTGATGGACGAGGTCACGAAACCGGGCTTCCTCGACGAGGTGCGCGCCAAGGCGGGCCACCTGCGTCAGCGGCTCGAGGGCCTCGTCGGCGCCCATCCGGACATCTTCGAAAGCGTGCGCGGCGAGGGCCTGATGCTGGGGCTCGTCTGCAAGGCCACCAACACCGACGTGGTCGCGGCGGGCTATGACGCTGGCCTTCTGACGGTGCCGGCCGGCGACAACGTGGTGCGCATCCTCCCCGCGCTCACCATCACCGAGGAGGAGATCGGCGAAGGCGTCTCGCGTCTCGACGCCGCCGCCTCGGCGCTCGAACGACGCACAGCCGCGGAATAGCCCCTTCATCTTTCCCCAAATACCGCTCGGGGGAGCGCGAGGGAGCAGACAGCCCCCTCGCTCCGCCCGCAGCCGAAAGCACCGATCCGATGAACCATTTCCTCGACATCAACAAGACCGCCCCCGCCGACCTGAGGGCGATCATCGACGATGCCAACCGGATGAAAACAGCCCGCAAGGACCGTCCCAAGGGTGCGCCCGACGACACGCTGCCGCTCAAGGACCGCATGGTCGCGCTGATCTTCGAGAAACCCTCGACCCGCACGCGCGTTTCCTTCGACGTGGGCGTGCGGCAGATGGGCGGGCAGACCATGGTGCTCTCGGGCTCCGAGATGCAGCTCGGCCATGGCGAGACCATCGCCGACACTGCCCGGGTGCTGTCGCGCTACGTGGATCTGATCATGATCCGCACCTTCGAGGAGGACGTCCTGCTGGAGCTGGCCGAGTACGCTTCCGTGCCTGTGATCAACGGGCTGACGAACCGCACCCATCCCTGCCAGATCATGGCCGATGTCATGACCTACGAGGAACATCGCGGCCCCATCGCGGGGAAAAAGGTCGTCTGGTGCGGCGACGGCAACAACGTCTTCGCCAGTTTCGCCCATGCCGCCGGACAGTTCGGTTTCGACCTCACCTTCTCGGGGCCCCAGACGCTCGACCCCGAAGAGGTCTTCCTCGAAGAGGCGCGGGCCCGGGGCGCGACCGTCACCATAGACCGCAACCCCGAACGCGCGGTGGAGGGTGCCGATCTGGTCGTCACCGACACATGGGTGTCGATGCATGACAGCCAGTCCGCGCGCGAACGCCGCCACAACCAGCTTCGCCCCTACCAGGTGAACGAGGTGCTGATGGCGCACGCGAAACCGGACGCACTTTTCATGCATTGCCTGCCCGCCCACCGCGATGACGAGGTCACGAGCGCGGTCATGGACGGGCCGCAATCGGTCATCTTCGACGAGGCCGAGAACCGGCTCCATGCGCAGAAGGCGATCATGCGCTGGTGCCTCGGTGTCTGACACCGTCCGGCAGGCGCCGCAGGCTCCGGGCGCGGCGATCCTGTTCATGCTGGGGGCGACGGCATTTCTGGCGGGCACGACGCTCTTGGCCAAGGCGCTGGGGACGGAGACGCTGGGACCGGCCCTGCATCCCCTTCAGGTCACCTTCGGCCGGTTCCTCTTCGCCTGGATCGCCTTCGTCGCCATCGCAGCGATGATCCGGCTGCGCATTCGTCAGCCCGACATGCGGACCCATGTGATGCGCGTTCTCTGTGGCTGGACCGGCGTGACGCTGATGTTCGCGACCGCCGCGATGATCCCGCTGGCGGACGCCACGGCGATCAGTTTCCTCAACCCGGTCTTCTGCATGATCCTCGCCATCCCGCTGCTGGGCGAACGGGTGGGCCCTTGGCGCTGGCTGGCGGCGGCGATTGCGCTGGCGGGCGCCATGATCCTGATCCGCCCCGGCGGCGCGGTGGAGCTTGGCGCGCTTTTCGCCCTTGGCGCGGCGATGGTGCTGGGCCTCGAACTGATCTTCATCAAGCGCCTGTCGGGGCGCGAGGGGGCGGTGCAGATCCTCGTGATCAGCAACTCCATCGGGGTCGTCATCTCGACGCTGGCGGTGATCTGGGTCTGGCAGCCACCGACGCCGGCGCAATGGGCGGGCATGGCCGCTCTCGGCCTGACCATGGCCACGGCACAGTTCTGCTTCGTCAATTCGATGGCCCGCGCGGATGCGAGTTTCGTCACGCCTTTCACCTATCTCACGCTGGTCTTCGCGGCGCTTTACGACGCGCTGTTCTTCAGGGTCCTTCCCGATGCGATCAGCGTGCTCGGGGCGTCGACCATCGTGGCGGGTGCGGCTCTGCTGGCGTGGCGCGAAAGGGTCAATCGACCCCGCCCGCAGCCCTGAGCGCGTCTGCCAGCGCCGCCTCGGCCGCCGCCTCCACCGGGGCCCGGACACGGTCCAGAAGCGCCGCGTTGACCGCGACGAAGACGGCCACGCCCTCGGCCTCGTGGAGGCGCATCTGCGCGAACCACAGGGTGTTCGACCCCGAGTGGCGCAGTACGCCGTCCAGATCGATCCAGCCCATCGCGTAATCCCCCGGCCCCTCGGCCCGGTGGAGCCGCTCCCAGCTATCGGCCGAAAGGTAATCCGCCTCCCGCACGAGATGCACGCGCAGGTAGCGCAGCATGTCGCCGCCCGACAGATGCACCCGCCCGGCGGGACCCAGCGCAGGGATATTGTCCGCACGCGGCCCCGGCGGCACGGGTCTGAGCCCCCCGATCAGCGCCGCGCGATGGCCCATGGGCTGGTCCCCCGCCGGCGGGCCGAACCCTGCGCTCGACAGGCCAAGCGGGTCGAAGACCTCCCGCGCCACCAGGTCCTCCCAGGACGCGCCGCCCGCCGCCTCCAGCATCGCGCCCGCGACCACGTAGCCGGCGTTGGAATAGAGATAACCGCCACGCTCCGCCTCCGGCGCCTCCGACAGAACGCGCGAAACGTAGTCCTCGCGCGGCCCCTGCCCCTGCAGCAGGGTGGCGAGCAGCCCGAGATTGGCGCCCATGCCCGAGGCGTGGCGCAGGAACGCCTCGAGCGTGACGTCCTGCCACGCATCCCGCATGTCGGGATAGCGGTCGCCGAAAGCCTCGCCCGCGGTCGTGTCCCAGCCGATCAGGCCGGCCTCGACCATGCGTGCGGCCAGCGTCGCCGTCATGGATTTCGTGAGCGATCCGATGTGCCACAGATCGTCGTCGTCCACCGGCGCGGTCCCGTCCGCGCGGCGCAGCCCGGCCACGGCCATCGCCTGCGCCTCGGCGGTGGTCCATCCGACGAAGGCCCCCGGGACGGCGGGATGGGCGGCAAGTGCTTCCGCGATTTCGGGCATGTCGGCCTCGGCCGCAAGCGGCGAGACACCGGCGGTCAGAGCAAGCAGGAGGGCAGGCCAGCGCATCCAAAAGACGTGGCGTTACGCGGTCGCATCCGCAACCCCCACCGCCATTGCGCTTGTCACCGGGCGGCGGCGGCTTAGAATGGGGCTTTCATTCGGGCGGCGCCATCGCCATATGGCGGGTCTGTGGAAGTCCGGCCGCCCCGGACGCAAAGTGGAGAACGGCATGTCCTGGACCGACGAACGCGTCGAACTGCTCAAGAAGATGTGGGGTGAGGGTCAGTCCGCCAGCCAGATCGCCAAGGAGCTTGGCGGCGTCACGCGCAATGCGGTGATCGGCAAGGTGCATCGTCTGGGTCTGTCGAACCGTTCCGGCGGGGGCGGCGCGACCTCGGCCAAATCCACGACGCCCGAGGCGGAGACCCCGAAGGCGGCGAAACCGGCGAAAGCCGCCGCGCCGAGGCCCGCGCCCGCCGCCGCGCCACAGGACGATGCCAAGGCCGATCCCGCACCGGCGGAGCGTCCCTCGAACGTCACACCGCTGCGCAAGC
>LJSY01000068.1 GCA_001314805.1 Rhodobacteraceae bacterium HLUCCO18
GGTGGTCGGACATGTATGCAGCCTGTTCAGCGACGAGGAATGCTACAACTTCTTCAGAGCAGCAGGATACCAAACCGATTAAACGCGACACGCTCTAATGCTTTGAATCTGGGGGTATATTGATGCGCTTGATCGTTCTTCTGTTCATTATGTCGTTTTCGGCAACATCGGTTCTGGCCTCGACAGTGTCCTACCGCTTCACGGCCGAACGGGGTTCAGGAACACCGAACGATGACATTGACGGTATCGTGGATGCGCTTCCGGTCAGCGGCATCTCGGGAACCCTCACCTTCGATCTTGCAGTTTTGGACGCAGATTCATCATCTACACTCTACGCACCTCCCGCTGTTTCGATCGACGGTGTCGACCTGAGCGGGGTCGGCTCGTCCCCACTGGGCTCTTTCACCACGACAACTGGGCTCGAGCGCATCAATTCGTTTTCACTTTCTGCTGCACCGCTGACGGGGACCGTGGAACAATTCGTCATCCAGGCAACGGCACGTGCCACGGGCACACTCGGGCCCGACAATACCTTGCCCTTGCCCCTTGTGCTCAGCGATTTCAATGAGTTTCGACTGCTTTTCAGCACCGTGAACTACGATGATGACGGAAAGCAGTTGGCGTTCGAGAACGTGGCTTATGACGTAACGGAACTTGCGCCCGTGCCACTGCCGGCTACGGGACTGCTTCTGATGGCCGGACTGGTCGGACTCGTCTCGGTGCGCCGCATCCGGACAGCCTGACCCACTTCGCGCGCCCTCTGGATCATTCGGCCGCGATCGCCTACGGGGATGATCCGGAGGTGACGTCGATGAACGAGTTGAACGACATTCTGTCCACTATGGCGGCCTTGGGGCGCAAGGCGCGGGACGCGGCGGCGGAGCTTGCCCATACGCCCTCAGAGGCCAAGCGCAGGGCGCTGAAAGTGGCGGCGGAAACGGTCGAGGCGCGCGCCGGTGAGATCGTCGCGGCGAACGCCATGGACATGGAGTTCGGCCGGGAAAAGGGTCTATCGGCTGCGATGCTGGACCGGCTGATGCTGGATGAGGGGCGCATCGCGGGGATCGCCGCGGGGCTGCGCGCCGTGGCGGCGCAGGACGATCCGGTGGGGCAGGTCATCGCCGAATGGGACATGGAAAGCGGGCTCCATATCGAGCGCGTGCGCACGCCGCTGGGCGTGATCGGCGTGATCTACGAAAGCCGGCCCAACGTGACGGCGGATGCGGGCGCGCTCTGCCTGAAATCCGGCAACGCGGTCATCCTGCGCGGCGGGTCCGAGAGCTTTCATTCTTCGGGCATTCTGGTGGACTGCCTGAAGGCAGGCTTGCGCGCGGCCGGGTTGCCCGAGGCGGCGGTGCAGCTGGTGCCGACGCGCGACCGGGCGGCGGTGCGCGCGCTTCTGACCATGACGGACCATGTGGACGTGATCGTGCCGCGCGGCGGCAAGGGCCTCGTGGGACTGGTGCAGGCCGAGGCGCGGGTGCCGGTCTTTGCGCATCTCGAGGGCATCTGCCATGTCTATGTCGATGCCGCCGCCAATCCGGAGGTGGCGCTGAAGGTGGTGCTGAACGCCAAGACGCGGCGCACGGGCATCTGCGGCGCGGCGGAGTGCCTGCTGATCCATCGCGACGTGGTGGACACGATCGGGCAGGGCGTCGTCCGCGCGCTGCTTGACGCGGGCGTCGAGGTGCGCGGCGACGAGATCTTGCAGAAGATCGAGGGTGTCGTGCCGGCATCTGTAGAAGATTGGGGCCGGGAGTTCCTCGACATGATTATCGCCGCCAGGGTGGTCGACGACATCGACGGCGCGATCGACCATATCCGCACCTACGGTTCCTCCCATACAGAGAGCATCCTGACCGAGGATGACGCCGTCGCCGCGCGGTTCTTTCAGCGGCTCGATTCGGCAATCCTGATGCGCAACGCCTCGACGCAATTCGCCGACGGGGGCGAGTTCGGGATGGGCGCCGAAATCGGGATCGCGACAGGCAAGCTTCATGCGCGGGGACCGGTCGGCGCCGAGCAGCTGACCTCGTTCAAGTATCTCGTGACGGGGCAGGGGACGGTGCGACCCTGAGCGGGGAGGGGGCTCTGCCCCCACGCGCGTTCCGCGCGCCCCCCGGAGGTTTTTTGCCAGGATGAAACATCAGACCGCGCCGAAGACAAAGGCGCGCGTGAAGGAGAAGCTTGATGTCAGAAGACCGCAGGAATGAGCGCGAAGGCACGATCGTGCGCCGCAAGGCGCTGGTGGAGGGGGTGAGCCGGCCCGTCGTGACGCCGATCCAGCCCTCCGTCGTCTATGCATCGCCTTCGATCGACGTGCTGCACGCGCAGTACGAGGGGCGCGAGACGGGTTATACCTACGCGCGCGAGGGGCACCCGAACGCGACGCTTTTGGCGCAGAAGATCGACCAACTCGAGGGAGCGGAGGGCGGCATCGTCACGGGCTCGGGCATGGCGGCGGTGACCGCGGCGCTGATGGGGATCCTGAAGGCGGGCGATCACGTTCTGGGGGCGAACCAGCTTTACGGCCGGTCGCTGAGGCTGATGAACCAGGACCTCGCGCGCTTCGGGATCGCAACGAGCCTTGCAGATCCGACGGACGTCGAGGCGATGCGCGCGGCCATCCGGCCCGAGACGCGAATGATCCTGGTCGAGGTGGTGTCGAACCCCACGCTCAGGGTCGCCGACATGCACGGGATCGCGGCGCTCGCGCGGGAGGTGGGGGTTCTGCTGGCGGTCGACAACACCTTCACCACGCCGCGGGCCTGGCGGCCCTTCGATCATGGGGCGGATATCGTCATCCACTCGATCACCAAGCTTCTGGCGGGCCATTCCGACGTGACGCTGGGCTACGTGGCCGCGAAGGACCCGGGGGTCGCGCGCGCGATCTACGATTTCGCCGTGACGGTCGGCCTGACGCCCTCGCCCTACGAATGCTGGCTGGCGGAGCGGGGGCTATACACGTTCCCGCTGCGTTATGACCGGGCGGAGGCGAACGCCAAGGCGCTGGCGGAGCATCTGGCGGCCCATCCGAAGGTGGCGCGGGTGCTTTACCCCGGGCGGCCCGACCATCCGGACGCGGCCCGCGCGACCGAGCTTCTGGGCGCGCGGACCGGCAACATGGTCAGTTTCGAGATCGACGGGGATGCCGCAGCGGCGGACCGGATGGTGCGCGCGGCGCCCCAGTTGCCCTTCGCGCCCACGCTGGGCGACGTGGGAACGACGCTGAGCCACCCGGCCTCGTCCTCGCACCGGGCGCTGACGCCCGATGGCCGGGCGGCGCTGGGGATATCGGACGGGTTTTTCCGGGTGTCTGTCGGGATCGAGGAGATCGACCTGCTGAGAGCCGATTTCGACATGGCCCTCGCGGCGGTTTGAGGCTTCGCGGCGATCGAAAGGTCAGGGACAGCGCAGCCAGGTGTTCACGGAACCGTCGCGCACGAGGCCGAGACCGGTCTCCGTCGGCACGAGGATGACGCGGCCACCGTCATAGGTCATTCCCTCGCCGCTGCATTCCAGCTCGAACATCATCGCGTCCATGCCGGGGATGGGGAAGGCGTTGGTCAGCGTGCAAGCGTTCTCGACACCGTGCAGCGTCTGTCCCTGAATGCCCACCGCGCCGCCATCCATGCCCAGCGTGGTGCAATCCCATGCACCCTGGTTCGCCGGGTAGTACAGCCCCTGTAGCCGGTCGAGCAGGCTTTGCGCCGCCGCGGGCAGGGGGGTGAGCAGCGCCAGCGCGAGGCCGAGCGCGCCGATCTCAGAGCGAATGGAGAGGCGAGGATCCATCAAGCACCACAACATCGAAATTCAGGTCGGGGGACTGGGCTTCCACCTCGCGGCGGATCAGGTTGGCCGAGGGCAGCCGTTCGACAAGCGCGAGGTAGCGTCCGCGATAGCCGCGCTGGCTGAGGTAGCGCGCGAGGTCGATTGCGTCGAAGATAGGCGTCAAAAGCGGGGAAAGCACCAGCGCCGGGGACTCCGGACCGCTGAAGACGATCGAATCAAGCTCGTCATAACTGACCCGTGCGATGTAGGAATGCGGCTCCAGCACATTGCGGGGCAACAGGTCCAGCGCCTGCGAAGCCAGCGCAACGGCAAGCACCGTACGGGAATGCGTATCCCCATCGGTTGCGCCCCGGCCAGGGGCTGCAGTCAGCTTCTTGTCGCGGCCGTCCATCATTGTCTGGCCCTTATGTGCGGCGGTCGGTCGTTCGTGCCATGGATTGAGATGTCGCAGCTCCGGCCTCATCCGAAGCCGTATCGGTTGTGATGAAATAGTAGCAAACCTTGGCTCTGCTGCAATGAAAAGATTGTCGTTGCAACGATTTCCACAGCTGCGGCGCGTTGTCAGATGGCCTGATTTGGCGCAAGTCATGACGGGGTGACGAATCGCAGGTGGCCAGGATGGTCGGCAATCAGCTCAATACCGTGATCGAGGCGGTTCCCGAACCGATGCTGCATCTCGATGCAGCCGGTCTGATCGTCGCGTCGAACGCCGCGGCGCGGAGCCTCCTGGGCGACTGGATCCAGGGCCGCAGCTATGCCGCCGTGCTGCGCCAGCCCGCGCTTCTGGGCCGGATCGAGACGGTGCAGGCGGACGGCAACCCCGGTGAGGCGCGATTCGAGCTGGCTGACAGTGCCGGGAGTACCCAGTTCCGCGTCCGTATCACGGCGCTGCGCGGCTTGTCCGAGACCCCTGCGAGCCTGCGGCCCGACAGCGCGCGCTTTCCGCTTCTGCTGCATTTCACCGACATCACCCATCTGCGCGAGGCCGAGGAGATGCGCCGTGATTTCGTCGCCAATGTCAGCCACGAGTTGCGCACGCCGCTGACGGCGGTGCTGGGCTTCATCGAGACGTTGCGCGGACCCGCGCGCAACGATGAGGCCGCGCGCGACCGGTTCCTGTCGATCATGGAGGACGAGGCGCGGCGAATGAACCGGCTTGTCTCGGATCTTCTGTCGCTGAGCCGCGTGGAGGCTGCCGAACGGATGCGCCCTTCGGACCTGGTGGACCTGCGCGCGGTTCTGGACGGCACGCTTGCGGCGATGCGGCCCGCGGCGGAGCTGACCGGCAACACCATCGTGCTGCACACGGAAGCGGTGGAGGCCGTCAGGGAGAAGGGGCAGGGGGAGGCGCCGCGCAACCTGATCCTCGGCGACCGCGACCAGCTGATGCAGGTGTTCCTGAACCTCACCGAGAACGCGCTGAAATACGGCGGTCCGGATCGCCCCGTCGACCTGACGCTGTCGCGCGAGGATGGCAGCGGCAGCATGAAGGGCAAGGTGATCCGTGTGGACGTGACGGATCATGGTGACGGGATCGATCCACAGCACGTGCCGCGCCTGACCGAGCGGTTCTACCGTATCGATACCCATCGCAGCCGCGCCATGGGCGGTACCGGGCTGGGCCTCGCGATCGTGAAGCACATCGTCAACCGCCATCGCGGACGGCTGAGGATCACCAGCGAGAAGGGGCGCGGGAGCACGTTCAGCGTGCTGTTTCCCGAGGCATGAGCGACCGTGCCGGGACCCGGGAATTCCTCACGTGTTTAGCCAGTAATCATGATTATGTTAATTAAAGAATGACAGATGTGCTTGGTTCGTTGGCCGCAGTCGCGTTGCCCGAGGATGAGGAATGCACGGCAAGACACTGCATTACAATGACAAACAGCGGGCACACTGCCGAGATGACACGATTGTCCGTGATGCGCGTCCCAAGGTGAGCGCGTCCCCTTTCCCCGGCGCGTCAGGCGCTTATACTGCGCGGCGAAGGAAGACGACGTCATGCACATCCTCGTTCTGAACGGACCGAACCTGAACCTGCTCGGCACGCGCGAGCCGGACATCTACGGCCGTGACACTCTCGCCGACATCGAAGCCGCCTGCCGGACGCTGGCCGGTGATCTCGGCGTCACGGTGGCTTTCGAGCAAAGCAATCACGAAGGCGCGCTGGTCGATGCGCTGCACGCGGCGCGAACCGGCGCCGACGGCGTGATCCTGAACGCGGGTGCCTATACCCACACGTCCATCGCGCTGCGCGACGCGATCTCGGCCACGGGAATGGCGGTGATCGAGCTGCACCTGTCGAACACCCATGCGCGCGAGACGTTTCGCCATGTCTCGATGATCGCGCCGGTCTGCATCGGCGTCATCCAGGGCTTCGGCGCCGCGGGCTACGGGTTGGCGCTCAGGGCGATCGTCGCACATCTGGGGGCGCACGCGGGATGAAACGGCTGCTGCCATACCTCGCAATGGACTGTGTCGATGCGCTTTGGGCCCATCACACCGGCGTCATGGCGGAGTTCGGCTTCGACCGGCTGTTCTACGCCTTCAACGCGTTTCGCGGCGCGGGGCTTTACGACAATCCCGAGGACGCGCTTCTGCTGACCAACATGCCCACCGAATATGTGGAGGCCTATGTCGACGGCGGCATGTTCCGCGACGGTGTCATGCTGCGATGGGCGGTCAGGAACACTGGCGCGGCCAGCTGGCGCGACGTCTACAAGGATATGCTGCAGGAGCCGCTGACCAAGGGCCAGAAGGCGATGCAGGAGCTTAACGCCCGTCACGGGCTGGTGGCCGGCTACACGATCAGCTTTCCCATGGCGATCAAGAACGCCAATGCGGGGATCGGCCTGGTGGCCCGCCAAGGGCTGACCCAGGACGACGTGGACGCGATCTGGGCCGAGCATGGCGAGATCATACAGATCATCAACCATGTGGCGCATCTGTGTATCCTGCAGCTGCCCGCCGCCGGTCAGCGCCGCCTCCTGACGGCGCGGCAGGCCGAGGTGCTTGAACTGGTGGCCGATGGCAAGACGATGCAGGACATCGCTCTGCTGCTGGGCCGGAACGTGGCCACGGTCGAAAAGCATCTGCGCGGCGCGCGCGACGCGCTCGGGGTCGAAACGACGGCTCAGGCGGTGCGCAAGGCCTCCGTCCTGAACCAGATCTTCCGTCTCGACCGGACCGGGGGCGCCGAGGCACGCCGTCCACATCTTGCCGGCGCGGTATCGGACAACCGCTAATTCGGACGCGGATCGGACGGCGTTCGGTAAAGGTAAGGGATTCCGCAATGCCGGTTTCCATCCTCATGTCACATAGTGAAAACGTTCCGCGAGTGATGGCAATTCTCTGCCAGGAACATCGGGTCGAGCGGTGCCTTTCTCGCATCGCGACGCCCGCATCCGGTTTCCCGGGTGGGTGGCGCACCGCCGCGCGCGATTTCGCCGGCGGTGTCGCCTTGATTTCCCGTCATGCGCGTTTTGTCCCCAAAACCGGCGCGGATGGCGGAAAAGAGCGGCACCGCCTCTTCTGTGGGCGGTGTCGTTTTCCGTTCCGGAGACGAAAAAGCGCGGGGCGCAGTCCTCCCTGCCCCGCGCCTTCGCGATGTTTCGGTGTCGGGCTTGCGCCCGGGGATGCGTCAGCCCTTGGCGGCCTTTGCGACCTCTGCGGCGAAGTCTTCCTTCTCGACCACGATGCCTTCGCCGACCTCGAGCCGAACGAAGCCCGTGATCTCGACACCGGCCTCCTTGGCGGCGGCGGCGACGGTCAGGTCCGGGTTCACCACGAACTGCTGGCTCAGAAGCGTGACCTCGGCCAAGTACTTCTTCATCCGGCCTTCGATCATCTTCTCGATGACCTGCTCGGGCTTGCCGCTTTCGCGGGCGATGTCCATCTGGACCTGCTTTTCCTTCTCGACGACGGCCGGGTCGAGATCGCCCTCGTTCAGCGCGGCGGGGTTCACGGCGGCCACGTGCATGGCGACCTGCCGGGCGAAACCCTCGTCACCGCCCGAGAAGGCCACCAGAACGCCGATCTTGCCCATGCCCGGGGCCGCCGCGTTGTGGGTGTAAGAGACCACGTTGTCGCCTGTGATCCGGGCCATCCGGCGCACGGTCATGTTCTCGCCGATGGTGGCGATCTTGTCGGTGACGGTCTGCTCGACGGTCTTGCCGTTCGCAAGCTCCGCTTCCAGCAGCCCGGCCAGGTCCTCGACACCGAGCGCGGCCTGCGCGATGCCCGACACCATCTCCTGGAACTCGGCGTTCTTGGCGACGAAGTCGGTCTCGGAATTGACCTCGACGGCGACGGCGGTGCCGCCCTCGGAGGCCACGGCCACGAGGCCCTCGGCGGCGGTGCGGCCGGATTTCTTGGCGGCCTTGGCAAGGCCCTTGGTGCGCAACCAGTCGACGGCGGCGTCCATGTCGCCATCGGTCTCGGTCAGCGCCTTCTTGGCGTCCATCATGCCTGCGCCGGTTGCTTCGCGCAGTTCCTTCACCTGTGCGGCTGTGATCGCCATGGGTCGGGTCTCCTGATTGGTGCTGGCTCGGGCGGGGTCATACCCCTGCCCTCGTGTCAGTTCGGTGACTATGTCTCGGGTATGGCGCGGGCCCGCGGCGCGGACCCGCCTCGTGATCAGCTTTCGGCCGGCGTTTCGGCCGGGACTTCGGTTTCGACCGGAGTCTCCGCTTCGGCCGGCGCCTCCGCGGCGGCTTCGGGGGCCAGGGCCTCCTCGACGGTGCCTTCCTCCAGCGATCCGAGATCGACGCCGGCGGTCTCCATCTGGGCGGTCATGCCGTCGAGCGCGGCGCGGCTGACCAGATCGCAGTAGAGCGCGATGGCGCGCGCGGCGTCGTCATTGCCGGGGATCATGTAATCCACGCCATCGGGCGAGCAGTTGGTGTCGACCACGGCCACCACGGGAATGCCGAGCTTCTTGGCCTCGAGAATGGCGAGGTCTTCCTTGTTCACGTCGATGACGAACAGCAGGTCCGGCAGGCCGCCCATTTCGCGGATGCCGCCCAGCGAGGCCTGAAGCTTCGTCTGGTCGCGTTCCATGCCGAGGCGTTCCTTCTTGGTCAGCCCCTCGAGACCCATGCCCATCTTCTCGTCGATCTCCTTGAGACGCGAGATCGAGTTCGACACGGTCTTCCAGTTGGTCAGCGTGCCACCCAGCCAGCGGTGGTTCATGTAGTATTGCGCGCAGCGCTCGGCGGCGTCCGCGACAGGCTTCTGCGCCTGGCGCTTGGTGCCCACGAAGAGGATGCGGCCGCCCTTGGCCACGGTCTCGCGGATGACGTTGAGGGCCTGGTCGAGCAGCTCCACCGTCTGCGTCAGGTCGAGAATGTGGATGCCGTTGCGGTCGCCGTAGATATACGGGGCCATCCGCGGGTTCCAGCGTTGCGTCTGGTGACCGAAGTGAACGCCAGCCTCGAGCAGCTGACGCATGGAGAAATCAGGGAGCGCCATGTCCAAAATCCTTTCCGGTTTCGCGCCTTGGGCGGAGGATAGGGTTTCGAGCCGCGTCGCGCCTCTGACCCAACCGGTGGACCGAACGGGGATGTCTCCCGCCGCCGGCCCGCCTCCGCCTGTGAGATGATCGCGCAGATAAGGGGGTTCGGGAGCAATGGCAACCCCTGCCGTCGAACTGCACAGGGTGCGTTTGGGGGCGCGATTATTCGTACGAATAATCGCATGGGGGCTCTGCCCCCGCGCCCTGTGGGCGCTCCCCCGGAGGTTTTTTGCCAGGATGAAGGGGATGAGGGGGTGCGAGATCCCGAGGGATGGACGCGGGGCCCCCCGGACGCTAAGGGCCGGAGCATGAGCGCGCGTGCGGATATCCTGTGCATCGGGTCCGTCCTTTGGGACGTGATCGGCCGCTGCGACGCGCCCATGCGCACCGGCAACGACAAGCCCGGCATGATCACGCGGCTGCCGGGGGGCGTGGCGCTCAACATCGCCATGACGCTCAGGCGCTTCGACCTGACGCCCGCGCTTCTGACGGTGGTGGGCGACGATCCCGAGGGGCGGGACCTGCTGGCGGAATGCGGGCGGATGGGCCTTCTGACCGAGCATGTGCTGGTGGCGGCCGATCTGCCCACGGACCGCTACATGGCGATCGAGGCGGCGGGCGGGCTGATCGCGGCGGTGGCCGACGCGCGCTCGCTCGAGCGGGTGGGCGGGCGCATCCTCGCCCCTTTGGCCGACGGCCGTCTCGGCTCCGCGCAGGCCCCCTACCCCGGCGCGATGGCCATCGACGGCAACCTGACCGAGGAGCTGTTGCGCGAGATCGCGGAGAGCCCCGCCTTCGCCGCCGCCGATCTGCGGCTGGTGCCCGCGAGCCCGGGCAAGGCGGAGCGCCTGCGCCCACTGCTGGGCCATCCGCGCGCGACGCTCTACGTCAATCTCGAGGAGGCCGGGCTGATCGCGGGGACAGCCTGCGCCACCGCGCGCGACGGCGCCCTCGCGCTGTTGGCGGCGGGTGCGCGGCGGGCGGTTGTCACCGACGGTCACGGCGAGGTGGTGGACGCGACAGGGGACGGGCTGGTCAGCGCCATGCCGCCCGGGATCGAGGCGCGGCGGATCACCGGCGCGGGCGACACGTTCATGGCCGCCCATATCGCCGCGGAGCTTGGCGGCAGCGACCGGGCCGAGGCGCTCGGCTTCGCGGTGGCGGCGGCGGCCCGTTATGTGGAAGGGCACGATCATGGATGAGCTGATCCTGCGATCCGACGCGGTCGCGTCCGCACAGGCCGAGGGCCGTCCGGTCGTGGCGCTGGAATCCACCATCATCACCCATGGCATGCCCTATCCGCAGAACCTCGAGACCGCGCGCGCGGTTGAGGACGCGGTTCGGCAGGCCGGTGCGACGCCCGCGACGATCGCCGTCATCGAGGGGCGGCTGCGCGTGGGCCTGTCCGATGACGGGCTCGAGGCGCTCGCCCAGGCGCGCGGCGTGCGCAAACTCAGCCGCGCGGATCTCGCGGTGTGTCTGGCCAGTGGCGAGACAGGGGCGACCACGGTGGCGGCGACGATGATCGTGGCGCATCTGGCCGGGATCGCCGTCTTCGCCACGGGCGGGATCGGCGGCGTGCATCGCGGCGCCGAGGAAAGCTTCGACATTTCCGCCGATCTCAGGGAACTGGCCCAGACGCCGGTGACAGTGGTGGCGGCCGGCGCCAAGGCGATTCTCGATCTGCCGAAGACGCTGGAGGTGCTCGAGACGCTCGGCGTGCCGGTGATCGCCGTGGGCCAGGACGCGTTTCCGGCCTTCTGGTCGCGCGACAGCGGGCTTCCCGCACCTCTCAGGCTCGACACGGCCGGGCAGATCGCCGCGTCCCACCGGATGCGGGGGGCGCTGGGGTTGCCGGGCGGGCAGCTGGTGGCCAATCCGATCCCGGTGGAGGCCGAGATTGCGTCCGCGACGCTTGCGCCGCTGATCGCCGAGGCGCAGGCCCTGGCGACGGCACGGGGCGTCACCGGCAAGGCGGTGACGCCGTTCCTGCTGCAATGGCTTTTCGAGCGCACCGAGGGCCGGACGCTTCAGGCCAATATCGCCCTCGTGTTGAACAATGCGCGGCTGGCGGCGCGGATTGCGCTGGCATTGGCATCCTGAGTGGCTATTCCTGGACGGGCAAGCTTGTGCGCGCGCCCCGCGCCGCCTAGATAAGCGTCAACGACGGTCCTGACCTCACGCACCAGACGCGCATGCAATTGCCCGAGACGCCACCGCCCCCGAAACGCGGCTTCTTTGCCGGACTCCGGTCGAGTTTCTTCGCCGGAATCGTGGTCATTGCGCCGATCGGGGTCACGATCTGGCTGATCTGGACGCTGACGGGCTGGATCGACAGCTGGGTCCTGCCGCTCATTCCGAACGCCTACAATCCGGCGCTCCTGATCCGCGACTGGACCGGGATCGAGGTCAATATCCGCGGCATCGGCGTCGTCACCTTCCTTCTGTTCACCATATTGGTGGGCTGGGTGGCCAAGGGGCTGATCGGGCGGTCCCTGATCCTCTGGGCGGAAAGTCTCGTTCTGTCGATCCCCGTGGTGCGCAGCCTCTATTCCGGGCTCAAGCAGATCGTCGAAACGGTGCTCAGCCAGGGCGAGCAGAATTTCGAGAAAGCCGCGCTGATGGAATATCCGCGCAAGGGTGTCTGGGCGATCTGTTTCATCTCCTCCAAGGCGCGGGGCGAGGTGCAGGCCAGCACAGACGACGACGTGGTCGCGGTGTTCATGCCGACGACGCCGAACCCGACCTCGGGCTTCCTTCTGTTCGTGCCCCGGCGGGATCTTATCGTGCTCGACATGGGGGTCGAGGACGCGGCGAAGATGATCATCTCGGCGGGGCTCGTCTATCCCGACGGGGAGGCGGCGAAGAAGGCGTTGGAGGACGGGGGCAGCGCGTCCGAGGACAAGCCTGCCGAGAAGAAGGCGCCCGAAGCGGCGGAGTGAGGCGCCCCTCGCGGTTCAGGCCTGTGCCACCGGACGCCGTGCGCCCAAGAGCCCGTTGATGGCAAGGGCCGCGAGGATGAAGATCCCGCCCGTCAGCGTCGAGCGGCTGGTGACGCTGGGCCGGCTGCCCCATCTCGGCGCCCGCCGCGCGACCGACGCAGACCGGGCCGCCGTCGCCCGCGCGCTGGAGTGGATGGACCTCGCCGCCTTCGCGGGCCGGCCT
>LJSY01000069.1 GCA_001314805.1 Rhodobacteraceae bacterium HLUCCO18
CTCGCAGCTTCGCACAGTCGTTCCAGGCCGGCGACAGCGTGCGTGTTCTCAGCTTCGTCTTCGACCGGCTCTACGTGCTGCGCAATCAGTTGGTGCATGGCGGATCGACCTGGAACAGCGGAGTGAACCGGGCACAGGTCCGCGATGGCGCAGCGATACTCGCCTTCCTGCTCCCTGTTTTCGTGGACCTGATGATGGACAACCCTATGGAGGACTGGGGGCGGCCGTTTTATCCGGTCGTCGAGTAGCAGCGTCGTCCAGTCAACGCGATGCCTTCTAGCGGTCGCACACCCGCGCCTGCTCCCGCATCACGGCGTAGTCGCTCAGCATTTCCGCGATCGCCGATCCCTCCGGCAACAGAGCCAGCTCCCCAGCTGCCCTCGCCTAGAACGTCCGGCTGTATTCGACCACGGGCGGACATGCCCCTTGTCCGCCGAGGTCAGAACCGACCGTCGTGCAACCGCTCAGCCAGACCGTCACGAGAACAAGGGAGACATGCAGCCGACCTTTACAGCCAACCGGAAGCCTTGAGATCAGGGCGAAACGAGCGACCCACAGGAACGCGTCGGTCGTCGGCCAAGCGCAGGAGGATGCGCTGGCCCTCGCGCTCGACGCCGTCCAAGGCATCCTCGGCTACCCACCAGGACCGGTGCACGCGCCGGCCGAGGCCGCTCAGTTCACGCGTGGCGTCCTCCATGCGGCAAAGGATCAACTCGGATCCGGCGGTATGGTGCACCTTGAGGTAGTGGTCCTGCATCTCGAGGCAGAGGAGCCGCCCCCCGATCGGCGCGGACAGGCGCGCCGTGAAGAGCGACAGCCCGTCCTCGCCCGGTTGCCGGGCCTCGATCTCCTCAGACTGGCTTCCTGACGACGCGCCTTCGGGCGGTGCGGGGTCGGGCATGGCCGCGATCCGTTCCTGCATGTCTTCCCACGTGTAGACCGGCAGGGAGATCGCGGCGAGCAGCAGCAACACCCGCCCGAACAAAACCGCGACATCATCGGGCCAGCCGATCCCCGAAAGCCCGTTGGCCAGCGCCACCACGCCGGTCGCGGGCACGGCGGCGAGGCAGGCGCCAAGAAGCGGCACAGTCAGTCTCGGCATCGGCATCCGTTCCCCCGCCACCGCATCCAGTCGGCGCAAAACGGCATCGGCCAGCAGCCAGTTCACGGAGATGACCGCCAGCCAGTAGGCCAGCCGCGGTGCGGTGGGCAGCAGGTCGAACGTGCCGAACGGCCCGAGGAGTCCCATGACAAGGCCCACGCCGATCGGCGGGCCGAGGCGGAGGGACAGGCGGGCAAGTCGTTCGCGCATCGTGAACGTATCCTAACATGCCGTTCGCGCAATTTCCCAACCGTTTCCGTAACTTCACTGGCCCGGACCGGCACAGCGTCGTTATCCCCCGCAGCATCAAGAACACCGCTTTTCCCCGCATCGGAGGCATCGACCCATGATCCAGACGATCCTGTTCCTGCACATTCTGGCCGGCGTCGCGGCGCTGGCCGCGGCCGGCATCGCCGTCGGCAGCGCCAAGGGCGGTAAGCTGCACCGGCGCTCGGGCAACATCTACACGCTGGCCATGGCCTTCGTCGGGATCAGCGCGCTGGTGCTGGCATTGGTGCACCCAAACCCGTTCCTTTTCGCGGTGGGGGTGTTCAGCCTCTACCTGGTCTTCACCGGCTGGCACGCGGCTATGGTACGCGACGGGCGGCCCCGGCGCCTCGACCATGCCGGCGGCGCCGTGATGGCGCTCTCGGGGCTCGCCATGCTGGGCTGGGGCGTGCAGGGCGTACTCACGGACAGCGGCGCGCAGCCGGTGATCCTCCTCGTATTCGGCGCCATCGGCCTGACCTTGGCGCTGTCGGACTGGCGCGACTGGGCGCGCGGGCCGATCACCGGCAAGGCGCGCATCGCGCGACATCTGAGCCGGATGCTAGGCGGGGCCATCGCTACGATCACCGCCGCGGGCGTCGTGAACCTCGGCTTCCTGCCGGACCTTGTGGTGTGGCTCGGGCCCACCGCGCTGATCACCCCCGTCATTTTCTGGTGGAGCGCCCGCGTGACGCGCGGCGCCGTCCGCGCCTGACCCGCAGACATTTCCTATCGCAACGAGACAGGACCATGCTTGCACGCCGCCTGACCCGCATCGCGCTGTGGACCCTCGCAGCCCTCGCCGTTCTGATCCTCGCCGCGTTCCTCTGGCTGCGGCAGACACCTGCCTGGGCCGGGATCACCCTGTTCTGGGAAAGTCACCGGGTGGAGAACTTCCGCGCCATGGATCGGGTCTTTCCCGACCGGCCCGTGCGGCGCGGCGCGGATGTCTGGGCCTTCGACCGCGCGCCGGCACCGCTGCCCGAGACCTACGCCTTCGCTGGCGCGACCCGCGACCTCGCCGCCTTCCTCGACCGGAGCGAGACGACGGGGCTGCTCGTCGTTCACGCGGGCGCGATCACGCATGAGGAGTACCGGCAGGGCGCCGACGCGACCTCGCCCTTCACCTCCTGGTCGGTGGCGAAATCGGTGCTGTCGGCGCTGATCGGCATCGCGGTGGAGGAAGGCCATATCGCCAGCATCCGCGACCCCATCGGCGCCTATGTCCCGGCGCTGGCAGGTTCGGGCTACGCAGATGTGCCCATCAAGGACGCGCTGACCATGTCCTCGGGCGTGGCCTTCGACGAGGATTACGAGAACCCGATGTCCGACATCAACATGCTGTTCATCCGTGCGATGGCCATGGGCGTGCCGGCGGAAGAGACGCTCGCCGGGCTGGAGCGCGTGCGCGAGCCCGGCACCTACAACGACTACGTCAGTTCCGACTCCATGGCGCTGGGGCTCGTGCTGGAGGCCGCCACGGGCATGGCCCCGGCCGACTACCTCGCCAGCCACCTCTGGGGCCCGATGGGCGCGGAAGCCGACGCCACGTGGAGCACCGACCTCGCGGGCCGCGAGTTCGCCCTCTGCTGCCTGAACGCGACGCTCCGCGACTGGGCCCGCTTCGGCCGCCTCTACCTCGAAAGCGGCGCGCGCGACGGTCGGCAGATCGTGCCGGCGGACTGGGTCGCAGCCTCGATCGTGCCCACTGCTCCGCACCTGCAACCGGGCGAGAACCCGGCCAGCCACTGGACCTTCGGCTATGGCTACCAGTGGTGGGTTCCCGAGGACCCGCAGGGCGATTTCCTCGCCATCGGCGTCTGGGGGCAGTACATCTACGTCGATCCCACCCGCGAGGTGGTGATCGTCAAGACCAGCGCCGATCCGCTCTTCGACGACAACGATCACGAGAGCGTCGCCGCCTTCCGCGCCATCGCGCAGGCCGTCGCGGGCGATTGAGCCGGCCTGCACCCCGTCACCCTTCACAAGGAAAGGACACACCATGCCCCTTCGCCTTGCTACACTTCTCACCTTCGCTGCCGGGCCAACCCTCGCCACCGGCTTCCAGTTCGTGGAGATCCCCGCCGCCGCCGACATCCCGCCCATCGAGGCCGCGGTCTGGTACCCGAGCGACGCCGCCGTTCCCGACGCGCCCAATACGCCCTTCGGACAGGCCGTCGCGATGCAGGCTCCCGTCGCGGGCACCGACCTGCCGCTTGTGGTGATCTCGCACGGCGATGCCGGATGGGTCGGCGGGCACGCGGCCCTGGCCCGCGCGATAGCCGAGGCGGGACTGATCGCCGTGGCGCTCAACTATCCCGGCAATTCCGACGGGGACACGACCGCGCCCCCGTCGCGCTGGATCACGGAGCGCCCGCGCCACCTTGCCCGGGTTGTCGCCTACATGAGCGGCGATTGGCCCGGCGCCGGCCACGTCGATGCAACGCGGATCGGCGCCTTCGGTTTCTCCGCCGGTGGCCACAGTGTGCTGGCCGCCGCCGGCGGGGAGACTTCGATGGACCGCATTGCCGCGCACTGCGCCGCCACACCGGAAGAATTTGTCTGCCGCAGCGGCATGGCCGCCGATGTGGTCGCCGCAGCCGATGCCTTCCCCGAGCCTCTGCCCGGCCTCCGGGCCGTGGTCGCCGCCGCGCCCGGTTTCGGCTTCGGGTTCGAGCCGGCACAGATCGCGGAGCTCGATGCAGCCATCCAGCTCTGGGGCGCGGCAGAGGACGCACGCGTGCCACAGGACACGAACATTGCGCCGCTTGCCGCCGCACTGACGCCACCGTCCGAGGCCCATATTGTCGACGCGGCGGGACATTTCGCCTTCCGCCCGCCCTGCAATCCCGCACTCGAACAGGCCAACCCGCGCGTCTGGCAGATGGCTTGCACTGACGCCCCGGAATTCGACCGAGAGGCATTCCAGCAATGTTTCAACCGCTCGGGCGTCGTATTTCTTGCCGGAAATCTCGGCCTTCCCAAGCGATGACAGCCGGAGCAAGCAAGCCGCGCGCGATCAACGGCGCGCCCGTGCCTGCCTCCGCATCACCATGCGGTCGCTCAGCCTCTTCACGGTTGGCAGATTATCGTCGACGATACGCCAAGCCGGATCGTTTCGAGATCGAGTGCCATCCCGTTCCGGCGCCGGACCGTTGACTTCGTATGACGAATTTGCCATCACCAAAGAACAACAGGGGAGCTCCGTAGTGCCGGGGCTGAGATGAAGGGCGCAAGTCCTCGAACCCTCAAGCTGATCTGGGTAATGCCAGCGGAGCGAGGTGAACATGTTTTCCGGAGCACAAGTGTCGTTGTACCCGATGTCGGACGATTTCGTCGACATCATCCTGGGGGCGATCGAGTCGCTTGATCCTTGGCGCGACCGGTTGCGCCTCGAGACGGACCCCCTGTCGACGCTGATGGTCGGCCCTCCGGATATCCTGTTGCCCGCTATGCGCGATCTGTTCTGCGCGGCGTCGCGCTCGGGCGTCCACACCACGATGCACGCCACCGTGTCGCGGGGCTGCCCGGGCGAGCCGGACGACCCTATCTGCACACCAGTTGCAAGCGGGCGGCGCGACATGCCGCTTGCCGACCGGGTCGCAGAGGGCCGCAGCGCGGTGGCGGCAGCGCCATCCATGAACCAGACCGTCGCAGCGCAGCTGTCGCTCTATCCGCTCGGCGTCGACCACCACATGGACGAGATCTACGGCTGCATCGCGTTCCTGAAGGCCTCGGGCGTGTTCGACCGCTCCAAGAGCTTCTGCACCGCCCTGCGCGGCGATGCCGGCCCCGTCTTCGAGACCTTGAGCCAGGCCTTCACGGGCTTCGGCGCCGAGGCCGGCCATCTGGCGATGGACGTGACCGTTTCGGCGAATTCGCCGAGCGACCGCTGATCCCGCGGGCCGCCTGACGGCCTGCTTTCCCCTCTTTCAACGCGCACCACCAAGGAGGCTCCCATGCCCGACCAATCCGTCTGGACTCTTCGTGAAACCCTGATCGTCGCCGTGCTGGGCGCCGTGTTCGGCGTGCTTTATCTGGGCTGGGTGCAGGTCTGGCTGGTGCTGCAGGCGATCTTCGGGCCGGTGACGATGGATGTCGTCATGGGCTTCTGGTTGGTCGTGTCGATGATCGCGGCGGCCATCATCCGCAAGCCCGGTGTCGCCCTGATCTCCGAGGTCATGGCGGCCGCGGTGCAGGTGCTGCTCGGCAGTCCGGCGGGGCTGCTTCTGCTGCTGACCGGGCTCGTGCAGGGCGCGGGCGCCGAAGCAGTCTTCGCCGCGACACGGTGGCGGCGCTATTCCGTCACCGTCCTGATGGCCGCCGGAATGGGCGCCGCAGTGTTTTCCTTCGCCTACACCTGGATCCGCTTCGACTACGGCAGCCTTGAGCCGGGTCTCCTGATCGCGATGTTCGTTTTGCGCCTCGCCTCGGGGGCGCTGCTGGGCGGCCTGTTGGCCCATATCATCGTCAAGGCGCTGTATCGCACCGGCGTCCTGTCCGGCCTTGCCATCGACCGCGATGCGCGGGCCGCCGGTGCCTGAGGCGCTGACCTATCAAGACGTCGCGCTGCAGCACGACGCGGCGACGGCGCCTGCGGTGGGCCCGGTGTCGCTTCATCTGTGCGTGGGTGAGCGTGTGCTGTTGATGGGGCCGTCGGGGGCGGGGAAGTCCACCTTGCTGCATGCCGCGACCGGGCTGTTTCCCGTCTCCATCGGCGGCGCGCGGCACGGCGAGATCGTGCTGAATGGGCGCCCGGTCGACAGCCGGCGTCCGGCGGATTGGGCCGATACCTGCGGCTACCTGTTCCAGGATGCCGCCCAAACGCTGGCCGGCTTCACCGTGCGCGACGAGATCGCGTTCGGGCCGGAGAACCGCGGCGTCGACCCGGCCGAGATCCACGATTTCGTGGCCCTGAGCATGCGGCGCGTCGGGATCCCGGAGACTTGGGCGGACCGGCGCATAACCGCGCTGTCCGGCGGCGAACGGCAACTTGTGGCGCTGGCTGCGCTGCTCGCACAGGGTGCGCCGGTCACTTTGGCCGACGAACCCGCAGCCAGCCTTGCCCCGATGGCGGCGCGACGGATGGCCGAGCTTCTGCTGGCGCCGGGCTGCACCGCGATGGTCGTGGAGCACAAGCCCGGCCCGATCCTCGATCATGTGGATCGCTGTATCGCCCTTGGCGCTGGCGGGCGGGTCATGGTCGAAGTGCCGCCGCGCGACGTAGTGGAGCGGCATGGTGAGGCGCTGGCCGAGGCCGGCATTGCCCTTCCGCTGGCAACCCGGCTTCACACCGCGTGGCCCGACCTGATCGACCCGCGCCTGCCGCTTTCGCGGGCATTGCGGCGTGTCGTACCGGCCCATGCCGACCGACTGCGCGCCGCGATCCTGCCCGACCCGATCGAGGCGGGCCCGGAGCTGGTCACCCTTGACCGGGCGGCCTGCGCACCGCCCTTCGGGCCCGTGGTGCTGCGCGACGTAAGCCTGACCGTGCGGGCGGGCGAGGTTCTCGCCATCCTCGGGCCGAATGGCGCCGGCAAATCGACGCTGGCAGGGTGTCTTGCGGGGCTCGTGCCGCTGAAGGCGGGCACGCGAAAGGGGGCGCCGGGCGCGGTCGCGTTCCAGAACCCCGAGGCCCATTTCAGCCGGGAGTCGGTGCGCGCAGAGATCGAGGGGCTTGGCCACGGGCCCGAGGTGACAGGGCGTATCCTTGCGGACTGGTCGCTGGACCGGGTCGCCGACCAGCACCCCTTCACCCTGTCGCAGGGCCAGAAGCGCCGCCTTGCGCTGGCGCTGATCGCCGAGGCCGGGCGATGGCCGCTCCTGATCCTCGACGAGCCGACGGCCGGGCTGGACGGCGGCACCGAAGCAGCGCTCGCGCGGCGGATCAGGGAACTGGCCCGCGAGGGGCGCGGGATCGCCGTGAGCACGCATGACATGGATTTCGCGCTGGCGGTCGCGGACCGAGCGGTGCTCTTGGATCGCGGCGGCGTGGAATTCTGCGGCAGTTGCCCTGATCTGATGCGCGACAGGGCGCGGTTGACGCGCGCGGGGCTCCTCCCGCCGGAAGCGGCTCCCGTGCTCGACTGGCTGGACGCGGCATGCTGACAACGCTCCACCCGCTGCCAAAGCTCGCGCTCTGCCTTGCGCTGATCCTCGCCTCGCTGGTGGTATTTCGCCTGTCGTTTCAGATCCTGCTGTTCGTGGCGGCTACATTGGTGCTGCTGATCGACGCGCGCATCCCGCTGCGGCGGCTGCTGCTTCTGATGGTGCCGTTCGCGTTGTTCGGGTTCGGCTTTTTTACGACGTCGGTCCTGTTTCGCGCGGAGTCCGGCTTTGCCATGCAGATGGCGCAGGAACAGGGTGGTGGTCCCGACGTGGCGCCGGGGCTCGTGCTGTTCTTCCGGGTGCTCGCATGTGGCATGGCCTCGGCCGTCTTTGCGCTGACGACGGACCCGGGGCGGTTCGTACGCGCGCTGATGCAGCATCTTCGGCTGCCTGCGCCGATGGGGTTCGCGCTGCTTCAGGCCATGCACATGGTGCCCGATCTGCGCGCCGAACTCTTGCAGCTGCGCATGGCGCGCGCAATGCGACTGGGCCGGCCGTTGCGGCGGGTCCCAGTGCCGACGGAGGCGATTTCGCTGGCGATCCCGCTTCTGGCCTACGCCATCCGCCGCGCCACGCGCGCCGCTCTCTCCTTCGAGGCGCGCGGTCTGCAGCGCGATGGCGTCCGGACCACCCTGCCGCAGCCGCCGATGACGCGCAGCGATGCGATCGTCCTCGCCACGGGGCTTGCTGCCTTGCTTCTCACGGTATGGATCAGCGGTCGACTGCCCGTCTGACCGGGCAGCGCGGCACCATCCCCCTAGGCTGGCGCGGCCTGCGGATTGCGCCGCATGACCGAGATGTTGAGCGCCAGCGCAAAGGTACCCCAGGCCAGATACGGAACCATCATCAGCGCGGAAATCGTGTCCCGTGTCAGGAACGCCAGCGTCGTGGCCAGAACCGCCACCCAGAGAAGCGCGATGATCACCGCACCTGCCCGGATGCGGTGCAGGCCGAAGAACACCGCCGACCAGAGCGTGCTGATGGCGATCTGCAAGGACCAGAGGCCGAGCGCGAAGGAGCTGCCCGGTTGCATCGCAACGCGCGCCGCCGCCCATGACATCAACACGTATAGCACCGCCCATATCACCGGGAACAGCTTGTCGGGCGGCGTCCAGCCGGGCTTGTCGAGGTCGCGATACCAGGCTCCGGGCTTGAACAGCAGACCTCCCGCAGCAGGAACGGCGCAGATCGCCAGGTAAAGTGGAAATAGCGTCATGAGGTCCCCGTAGGCACAAGTCCCGCCGCCTCCGGCTGTTGAAACCGATGAGCGTTCAAGTTCCATGCCGAGGTAGCAGCACGCGGAACTCAAAGCGAGCGCAGAAGGTGCAGCTTTGACGCGGCTGCATCGATTGAACGAATCGCATGCTAAGGTACACTGGTATAGAAGGTCGGTGCTCGCAGGGACTTTCGCTCTTGTTCGATGCTGAAGTATTTAAGCGCACGGTGTCGCTCTTCGACACGAAGCGAGATGCCTTCGCGCAGGACGCGGTCGAAGTTCTGGCCACCGACATCATGCGGCGCCTGGCGTCGGCACGATCAAAAGATCCGACCTTCGAGGCGCCCGAGATCAGCGACGAAAGCATCGACGCCTTCTGTGAAACGCTCATCCAGCCAAGCCCGGCCGCGGCATTGCAGTTCATCGAGGATCGGCGAACGGAGGGCGTGACCCGACAGGGGGTCTACCTAGGATACATCATCGCGGCGGCGCGCAGCCTCGGCCGGGGGTGGGACGAGGATAGGTTTTCCTTTCTCGAGGTCACCTATGGCACAGGGCATCTCTACGCCCTGATGCGGGCGTTGCGGGCCGAAACCTCCAGCGCGCGTCGCACTTTCGACGGCCGGCGCTGTGCGCTTTTCGCGACGGTGCCCGGCGAGGAACACGGCATCGGGATAACTGTCGCCGCGGACCTGTTCCGCGAAGCGGGCTGGGAGATCGACCTTCGAACGGGCACCAACCATGACGATCTGCTGGCGCATGTCGAGGACACGCAGCCGTACATCATCGGACTTTCGCTCAGCACGGAACAGCGGCTGGATGCGCTGGTGCGTCTTGTCGTGGCGCTGCGCATCACGATGCCATCGGCAATCATCGGCGTCGCTCCCGCGACGAATGTCGATGCGGCCCGACTGCACGACCTCGTGGACATCGATCTGGTCTTCGATGATGCACCCTCTGCATGCCGGGAGCTGGAGCGCCTGATCCGTCTTCGGGACTGACGTCCCGCCTCAGAAAAGGTTCTCCGACGAGAGACTGCGCCGACGAAGCGCGGCGCGAAGCCACTCGAATCCGCGCTCCCGAAGCTGACGGATCCGCTTCTTTGAGACATCATGTCAGGCTGCTTGGCCCTGCGCACGAGGCCACGCGAGCAGGGCCGAACGGGCTGGAGAGCGTTCACGGTCCGCACTGGCTGGCGCGCAGTCGTCTTTCAGATCAGCCAGTAGACGAAGACCGGCACGATCAGGCTGGTCAGCAGCGCATTCAGCGCCATGCCGACACCGGCATAGGCCCCGGCCGTCTCGTTGACCGCAAAGGCGCGCGCCGTCCCGATCCCGTGCGCGGCCACGCCCACCGCAAACCCGCGCGCCCGCCAGTCGCGGATGCGCAGAAGGTTCATCATGGGCGTGACCACGATGGCCCCGATCACTCCGGTAAGGATGACCAGCACCGCTGTCAGGGTCGGGATGCCGCCGACGGCCTCCGACACGCCGAGCGCGACCGGCGCGGTGGTGGATTTGGGGCTGAGCGACAGGATGACGGGCTCGGGCAGGCCGAGGGCCTGCGCGAGCAGTATTGCGGAGACGACGGCCACGGCGGATCCCGCTACGAGGGCCAGCAGGATCGGCGCCGCCAGTCGGCGGATCGTGGCGAGATTGTCATAGAGCGGCACAGCGAGCGCGACCGTGGCAGGGCCGAGCAGGAAATGGATGAACTGCGCACCCTCGAAATAGCTGTCATAGCCGGTGCCCGTAAGCCAGAGGATCGGCGCGATCACGCAGACGGCCACGAGCACCGGGTTCGCCAGTGGCGCATGATCCAGTGACCGGGATACCATGGAGGCGCCGAGATAGGCCAGCAGCGTGACCGTGAGCCATGTCAGCGGCGCGGCGGCGAGATAGCTCCAAAGGCCGGGTGTCACGCTCATTCCGCCTCCCGTTCGAGGATCCTGAGCGCCGCGAGGAACGTGGCCACGGACGCGAGCATCGCGAGAACGGTCGAGACGACGAGCACCGCGATAATCGCGATCCACTCGTTGGACAGGATTTCGAGATTGGCCACCACGCCCACGCCCGCGGGTACGAAGAACAGAGACAGGTTCGCGAGAATGACCGCCACTGTCGGCCGAATAGCCGCGATCAGCGACGGTCGCACCGTGAGAACCGCGAGTAAAAGGGCGAGGCCCACGACCGGACCGGGCACCGGCAGGCCGGCCCCGCGTGTGATGAGTTCACCGGCCAGTTGGCAGGACAGGATCAGGCTGAGCGCAAAAAGCATGGGCGGCACCGGAAGGAAGTTTGGGAAAGTGTCTGCATGAAGGCGCGGTTTTTCGCGGCAGTCTGGGCCACCTTCAACCGAAATAGTTGCGATCCATACCCCGCTTTGCGAGGGCCAGCTTGAGCCGTTCGAACGCGCGTTCGCGAAGCTGACGGATCCGCTCCTTAGAGACACCATATATCGCCCCGAGGCCTTCGAGCGTCGCTGGTGGGTCCGCCACCTGCGTGGCAACGATGATCTCGCGTTCCCGGTCGGGCAGCGTGGCAAGCACCTCGACAAGCACGCGCCGAAGCGCTTCCGTCTCGAGGCGTTCAACCGGTGCGGATTTGTCGAGGGTGTCCGGGTCGACCAGCAGAGCGATGCGCTCTTCGCCCCCCTCCTCGAGCGTCGGCATGTTCAGGGACTGGTCCGTTCCGGTCACCTGCGCACGTAGTTCCAACGCCTTCTCCCGATCCACGCCGAGGGCATCCGCAAGCCGGCCCGTTACATCACCAGGGTCCACCCCCGGATCGGCCGATATCTCGGCGTCGAGCGCGGCGATCCTGGACACCGCCGCACGCGCCTTGGCGGAGTTCGGGCGTCGCACGACCGAAATGTTCGCGCGCGCATAAGCCTGCACTTCGGCGCGCACCCACCAGACCGCATAGGTCGAGAAGCGGATGTCCCGTGCGGGGTCGAAGCGATCGGCGGCCTTCATCAGCCCGATATTGGCCTGCTGGACCAGATCGGGATCGGGCTCACGCGCACCGCGATTGAAACGCCTCGCGACCGATATGGCCAACGGGGTGAAGGCCCGGAGCAAGCGGTCGCGAGCGCGTCGGTCGCCGTGGTTCTGCCAAGCCCGCACAAGGTCGCGCTCCACCTCGGCAGACAGCATGCCCGGAGTGCGGATGCGACGGGTGCCATGGGCTTGGTTCGTGAATGGCTTGTTCATTGCGGCGATGCATTTTGATGTCGCTTCGATACTAGTTTGGGCCGCGAGCGATTGTCAAAGCGGTTTCGATTCGCTATCAGTTGGCCATGACCACTGAGCCACACACACCAGATCGGATTGCGGAGCTGCTCGTGCATCTGGGGCGCGCGGTTCAAAGCGAGGATGCGCGCTCCGAGCTGACCGCGGCGCAATGGACCTGCCTGCGCTTCTTCGCGCGGGCCAACGGCAGCACGCGGACGCCCTCGGCTTTCGCC
>LJSY01000067.1 GCA_001314805.1 Rhodobacteraceae bacterium HLUCCO18
TGATCTGCTCCTCGGTGAACTTCGATCTCTTCATGGTCCGGTCCTCTCATTGGGCCGGACTCCAGTATCAGATGGAGGAACTATCGGGGGTCAGAGCACCGGGCGCGAGTGTTCTGGCGTTTTTTCCCCGAACTCCAAAAAGAATGATCTCCGTGACGTTTCTAAAATAGAAACCGACGCCGCGTCCGTCAGACCCGCCATCTTTTCTGACCTTGTGCCAAACAATGTTGGACTTGTATTCAAATCCCCATGCATTCAAGACCCTCAGACCCTCAGACCCTCAGACCCTCAGACCGTCAGGCAGCAGGGCATTGGGCACCCACAAATAGCAGTGGGCCGTGTCGTTAAGGTGTTCGGCAATCGGTAACTCGCAAATGTCGTCAAGATCCATGGTTGGGTAGCGAGCGAGCCTCTTGTGCTCTGGCGCGACCTTTCCAGTTCGGTTCGTGAAGCGCCAAGGCGGGTCAGCCATAACGGTAGAAAAACGTTGCCCGTCGAGGAACGCTCGAAGATCAAAACATGCTTGGTGAGTCACACTGCTCTCCCCACTATTCAACAACGTTTAGAGCAAACTGTCCTCCAAACATCAACATCTGGTTAACCTCAAACATCCAACTCCTCCACGAACCGCGCGTTCTCCTGAATATACTGAAACCGCAGCTCCGGCTTCTTGCCCATCAGCCGCTCCACCAGGTCGCCGGTCTCGCCCGGGATCTCGTCATCCACCGACACCCGGATCAGCTTGCGCGAGGCGGGGTCCATCGTGGTCTCCTTCAGGTCCTTGGCGTCCATCTCGCCCAGGCCCTTGAAGCGCGAGACGTCGATCTTGCCTTTCCCGCCGAGGCCCTGCGCCATCAGCCGCTCCTTTTCAAGCTCGTCCACGGCATAGACGCGGGTCGCGCCCTGCGTCAGGCGGAAGAGCGGCGGGCAGGCGAGGTAGAGGTGCCCCTTGTCGATCAGGGGCCGCATCTGGGTGAAGAAGAACGTCATCAGGAGCGAGGCGATATGCGCCCCGTCCACATCGGCGTCGGTCATGATGATGACCTTGTCGTAGCGCAGATCCTCGATGTTGAAGCGCGTGCCCATGCCGACGCCAAGCGCCTGGCAGAGATCGGAGATCTCGGCGTTTTGCCCCAGTTTCGACGACGCCGCGCCCAGCACGTTCAGGATCTTGCCCCGAAGCGGCAGAAGCGCCTGCGTCTTGCGGTCCCGCGCCATCTTGGCCGAACCGCCCGCTGAATCCCCCTCGACGATGAAAAGCTCGGTGCCGTCGCGGGCCGACTGGGAGCAATCGACCAGCTTGCCGGGCAGGCGCAGCTTCTTGGTGGCGGTCTTGCGCGCGGTTTCCTTCTCGGCGCGGCGACGCAGGCGTTCCTCGGCGCGCAGCACGAGGAAATCGAGGATGGACCCCGCCGCCTTGGTGTTGGCGGCAAGCCAGTTGTCGAAATGGTCGCGCACGGCGGCCTCGACCATGCGGGCGGCCTCGGTCGTGGCGAGGCGATCCTTGGTCTGGCCGACGAATTCGGGCTCGGCGATGAAGCACGATACCAGCGCGCAGCCCCCGCCCATCAGGTCGTCGCGGCTGATATTGGCGGCCTTGCGGTTGCCCACGAGCTCGCCATAGGCGCGGATGCCCTTGAGGATCGCGGCCCAGAAGCCCGCCTCATGCGTGCCGCCCTCGGGCGTGGGCACGGTGTTGCAGTAGGACTGGATGAACCCGTCGCGCGCGGGCGTCCAGGTGATCGCCCATTCGACGGAGCCGGGGACGCCGAACTTGGGCTGGAACTCCACCTTTCCGGCGAAGGGTGCGTCGGTATAGGTGGCCGAGGCGCCGATGGTCTCGCTGAGGTAGTCCGAGAGGCCACCGGGGAAGTGGAACGTGGCTTCTGCCGGTGTCTCGCCATCGTCGATGGCGGATTTCCAGCGGATTTCCACGCCGGAGAAAAGGTAGGCCTTCGACCTTACCATCTTCAGAAGCCGCGCCGGCTTGAACCGGTGGGAGCCGAAGATCTGCTCGTCGGCGTGGAAGGTCACGGAGGTCCCGCGCCGGTTGGCGACCGCGCCTTCGGAGCGGATGGGCCCCTGCGGCACCCCGCGCGAAAACTCCTGAACGAAAAGCGCGCGGTTGCGGGCGACCTCGACGCGGAGCCGGTCCGACAGCGCGTTGACGACCGAGACGCCGACGCCGTGCAGGCCACCGGAGGTCTGGTAGGCCTTGCCCGAGAACTTGCCGCCCGCGTGCAGCGTGCAGAGGATGACCTCCAGAGCGCTCTTGTCGGGAAACTTGGGATGCGGATCCACGGGGATGCCGCGCCCGTTGTCGCGGATCGTGACGGAATGGTCCGCGTGAAGCTCCACCTCGATGCGGGAGGCGTGTCCCGCCACCGCCTCGTCCATGGAGTTGTCGAGAACCTCGGCCACGAGGTGATGCAGCGCGCGCTCATCGGTGCCGCCGATATACATGCCGGGGCGCTTGCGCACGGGCTCGAGCCCCTCCAGCACCTCGATGGAGGAGGCATCGTAGCCTTGCGTCGGCTCGTGTCCGGAAAGAAGGTCTCCGCCGTCTATGGGGGCCATGGTGCTGCTCTATCTTGTGGGGCTTTTGCGCGATAATGGCAGGTTTGGGGGCATGGGGGAAGGGTCGGTGACATGCAGGCCCGGCGTGCCGATCGTGTCCGTGCGGGCGCGCGGGGCCTTCCGGGCCTTCGTGACGGTTTCTTGACATGCCTCAAGGCGCGGTCCGCCCGAGCGTTGCAGGGTCGCGGGGTTCGTGAGTGCAACAGAACCCGGGAGGCCCGCGGCCGTGAAAGACCTGAGCAAACCGACGGAGCAGGTGGACGCCGCCCCGCAAACCGGCGCCCCGCAAACCGCCGCCCCGCAAACCGCCGCCGCGCAAACCGGCGCCGCGCAAACCGATGTCGTCTCGCAGGCCGGGACACCTGCCGCCCCGACGCCGCGCGGTCGTCGTACGCCGACGCAGTCGGAAATCCGTCAGGCTTTCGAGACCGGGGAATATCCCTACCGCACCAAGCTCCGCCGGCAGGCCTACGAGGTGCAGAAGGCGAAACTTCAGGCGGAGCTCTTGAAGGTGCAGAAATGGGCCTCGGAGACGGGCCAGAAATTCGTGATGCTCTTCGAGGGGCGCGACGCCGCCGGCAAGGGCGGCACGATCAAGCGTTTCATGGAGCACCTGAACCCGCGCGAGGCGCGCGTCGTGGCGCTCAACAAGCCCACCGACCACGAGCGCGGGCAATGGTATTTCCAGCGCTATGTCGAGCACCTGCCGACCGCCGGCGAGATCGTTCTCTATGACCGGTCTTGGTACAACCGCGCCGGCGTGGAGCGGGTGATGGGCTTCTGCGAGCCCAACGATTACCTCGAATTCATGCGTCAGACACCCGACCTCGAACGCATGCTCGTCCGGTCGGGCATCCAGCTCTACAAATACTGGTTCTCGGTGACGCAGGCGGAGCAGAGGCGCCGCTTCGCCAGCCGCGAACGTGACCCGCTCAAGCGGTGGAAGCTATCGCCCATCGACCGCGCCAGCCTCGACAAGTGGGAGGACTACACCGAGGCGAAGGAGGCGATGTTCTTCTACACAGACACCGCCGACGCGCCATGGACGGTGATCAAGTCCGACGACAAGAAGCGCGCGCGGCTCAATTGCATGCTGCACTTCCTCAACAGTCTCGACTACCCGGACAAGGATCTGCGCGTCGCCCATGCGCCCGATCCGCTGATCGTCGGGCAGGCAAGCCACGTGATCCACCGTGCGCAGCACATCCTTGGCGCATCGCTGCATCCGGACACGCGCCGCGTGAAACCCGCCTGATCGCGACAACGCCCGGGTGCCGTCTGCGCGCCAAAGGAAACCCCCGGTGCTGCGCATCGGGGGTCGGTTCGTCCGTCCAAGGCGTGCGCCGGGCGCGGCGCCGGGATCAAAGCGTCGGGTTCGGGTCGGAGCCGCCGGGGGCCGAGCCGTCCAGACCGAAATAATGTTCCAGAACAGCGTCGTCGACGATGTTACGCTGATAGGCGACCGAGGCGGCGGCGAACAGCGCTCCCAGCTCTGCCTCGGTGATCGTGCCGTCCTGGATCTTGGTGATCCCGTCGGCGAGCTGATCGATGAGGTCCTGGTTCATCGACGAGTTCGCGCTGTTCCAAAGATCCGTCGCCTGCGCCTCGGTCAGCAGTCCCTCCATGTAGAGCGGTTCGAAATGCGCCGATTCGAAGGCGATGAACGTATCGTTCAACTGACGGTCGCGCAGTTCGGCGTCGATCCGCCCGGTGAGGGCTTCGATGCCGCCGGTCATGACGGCTGTCGTGGCGATCGCCATGCCAACGGCGGCGGCGCTCAGAACGGTGTAGTCGACCGAAATCGCGCCGTGTTCCTCGATAAGAAATCTTTTGAAAAAATTCACCACTCGTACGTCCTCTTGGGGGCAGCACACTTCTCCCGAACAATCGTTCAGCTTTGGGGCGGAAATGTGGCGGATTGCTTGCGTTTCCTTCAACAAACCTGCCCGTGCGCGTGAACAAAACCCCGTATGGGAGACAACCCGACCGGCGCGCGCGACCCGGCGAAACCCGCCGACGCGTCCGGCATGACCCTTGCGCCCCGGCCCGGCCTGCTCATATCTGGCCCCATGCTTCGCGGCTTGCCCATGATCCTCTCCGGCCCCGTCCTCGCGGCGTCGCTGCTCCTGGCATGGGCGCAGCCTTCGGCCGCCCATCCGCATGTTTTCATCGATGCCGGCCTTACGCTCACCACGGACGCCGAGGGCAGGGTCACGGGCGTCGAGGTGACATGGCTCTACGACGAGCTCTATACGCTCATCCTGTTGCAGGATTATGGCCTCGACGAGGATTTCGACGGGCGTCTCACCGAGGCGGAGGTCGCGGAGACGATGGGATTCGATCTCAACTGGAACAGCGGCTTCGAGGGCGGGCTGGTCCTGAGCCGGGGGGGCGAGACCCTCGGGCTGGGCGCGCCGGAGGCCGTTTCCATGACCCTGCGGCCCGACGGGCGGATCGAGACCGTGCACCGGCGCGACGTCACGGGCGACCCGGGCACGGGCGAGATCGAGGCGCAGGTCTATGACGAGGCGTTCTACATCGCCTTCGAGGCGACGCTTCCCTCCGCGATCAGCGGTGCCCCCGACTGTGCGCCGGAACTCGTCCGCGCCGATCTCGACGCCGCCTATGCCGCGCTCGAGGCCGAGCTCGCGGCCATCGGCGGCGCGGTGGCGGCCGAGGACAACTTTCCCGCCGTCGGTGCGCTGTTCGCGGACAAGCTGGTGTTCTCGTGCGTGCCGTGATCGTCCTCGCCGTGCTGGCCTCCATCCTCTTCGCGGCGGTGTTCTGGGCTTCGGGCGGGGATCGGGTGGTGCTGGCCTGGGCGATGGAGGGTCAGCGCGCGGCGCAGGGCGGCATGGGCCGCGCGCTGGGCGCGCTTCGGGCGGGCGACGCGGCGGCGGTGATCCCTCTGCTCGCGGTCTGCTTTCTCTATGGCTTCTTCCATGCGGCGGGGCCGGGGCATGGCAAGCTTCTGATCGGCGGCTATGGCGCGGCGCGCGCAGTGGGGGCGGTGAGGCTTTCGGCGGTCGCGCTGGCCTCGAGCCTCGCGCAGGGCGCGAGTGCGATCGCGCTGGTGGGCGCGGGCGTCTGGGTACTGAACTGGAGCCGGGAGTACATGACCGGCGTGGCCGAACGCCTGCTGCAGCCGCTCGGCTTTGCCGCTATCGCGCTGGTTGGCCTCTGGCTGGTCTATCGCGGCCTGCGCGGTCTCGGCGCGTCGGGGCAGGCTAAGCAACAGCACCACGACCCGCATGGACACGACCACGGGGGACACGCCTGCGGCCACGACCACGCGCCATCGGCCGAGGCGGTGGCCTCCGCGACCTCGACGCGGGAACTTGCGGCCCTTGTGGGCGCCGTCGCGATCCGTCCCTGCACCGGCGCGATCTTCCTGCTGGTGCTGACGGCGCAGATGGGCGTTTTCGGCTGGGGCGTGGCGGGCACCATCGCCATGGCGCTCGGCACCGCCTCGGTCACGGTCGCGGTGGCGTTGGCCGCGGTCCTGTTGCGCCGGGGCGCGCTGGCCGGCCTCTCGGACGGGGCGGAGCGCGTCGCGCGGGTTCAACCGGCACTCGAGATCGCCATCGGCCTGACCGTGACATGGATCGCGGCGGGCCTCGCGCTCGCCACGGTCTGAGCGCCCGCCACGGCCCGTCGCGGCCCGACACGTTATGGCGCGCGCCCTTGCGGCGGCGCGCGGGCGGGACTAAGGGCGCTTCATGACGCTGACCCAGCATATCCGCGCGACGCTCGTGATCGGCGGGCCGCTGATCGGTGGCCAGCTGGCGCAGGTGCTGATCACGCTCACCGATACCGTCATGATGGGCTGGTACGGGGTCGAGGAACTGGCCGCCGTGGCGCTGGGCGGCTCGTTCTTCCACGTCATCCTGATCGTCGGCATGGGTTTCGCTCTTGCCGTCATGCCGATGGTGGCGGCGGCCTCCAGCAACGGTGACGCGGTGCAGGTGCGGCGGGTCACGCGGATGGGCCTCTGGCTCGGCATCGCCTTCAGCCTGCTCAGCCTGCCGGTCTTCTGGTTCTCGGGCGCGATCCTGCTGGCACTGGGACAGTCCGAGCAGGTCGCCACCGACGGGCAGCTCTACCTGCGCATCGCGGGGCTCGGCATCCTGCCGGCGGTTCTGGCCCTCGTGCTGCGCTCGCATCTCTCGGCGCTGGAGCGGCCGCGTGTGGTGCTCTGGGCGTGGCTTTGGGGGGCTGCGCTCAACGCTGGCCTGAACTGGGTGCTGATCTTCGGCAATCTCGGTGCGCCCGAGCTTGGCATCGCGGGCGCGGCCATCGCATCTCTGGGCACGCACGCGCTGATCCTGCTGGTGCTCGCGGTCTTCGCGGCGCGGGCGCGCGGCCTTGCCGAATACGCCCTGTTCCAGCGGTTCTGGCGCTCGGACTGGCCGGTGTTCCTGTCGGTCTTCCGCCTCGGCTGGCCCATTGGCCTGACGCTTCTGGCCGAAAGCGGGCTTTTCGTGGGCACGATGGTCATGATGGGCTGGATCGGCACGCAGGAGCTGGCCGCCCATGGCATCGCGCTGCAGATCATCTCGGTCACCTTCATGGTGCATGTGGGGCTAAGTTCGGCGGCGACGGTGCGCGCGGGCCGGGCCTGGGGACGGGGCGACTTCGAGAGCCTCAGGCAGGCGGCGGTCGCGGCGCTGGGCCTTTCGGCGGTGATGGTGGCGCTGACCGTCGCGCTTCTGATCGGCCTGAGGGAGGAACTCGTGGGCCTGTTTGTCGGGCCTGACGACCCGATGCGCCCGGTCATCATCGCGCTGGGTGCGCAGCTTCTGATCGTGGCGGCGTTCTTTCAGCTGGCCGACGCGGCACAGGTCATGGCGCTGGGCCTGCTCAGGGGGGTGCAGGATACGCGCGTTCCGATGATCTACGCGGTGGTGAGCTACTGGATGGTGGGCATGCCCTGCGCCTATCTGCTCGGCTTTCCGCTGGGCTGGGGCGCGACGGGCATCTGGTGGGGGCTGGTGATCGGCCTCGTGCTGGCGGGTGCGCTGATGATCTGGCGCTTCTGGGCGGGACCCGCGCGCCGGATCGTGGCCGCGACGTAGCGGCACGGCGGCTTGCCTCATGCCCTGCGCGGGGCTATCCCTCCGCCCTGCCGGAAAACCCTCGGAAGGAGAGTTCTCACGTGTTTCGTTCCATTTGCGTCATCGTTCTGTCCTGTCTTGCGCTGCCGGCCATCGCGCAGGAGTTGCCGGACCTGCGCGAGGCCCGCACCATGATCTTCGCCGAAGATGGCGCCGTGTCGTGGGAGGTGATCGGGGACCCCGCCCTGACCGAGACCGACGTCGCCACGCTCGACCAGATCAACCGGGTGCAGCCGCAGCCCTATTACGGCGCGCTCGCCGTGGCGCCGGACGCGGGCCTTGCCTCGGAAATCACGGCGCTGGCGGCCAACTACCACGACGAGGAAAACGCCCGCGCCGCGGCCCTTGCCGCCTGCGAGGCCAACCGGGCGGGCGAAGGCGCGCCCTGCATCGTGGCCCTGGTCATCCGGCCCGAGGGGTGGGAGCCGGACCGCGCGCTCCAGCTGTCGGCGCAGGCCACGGCGGCACTTCTGGACGAATACCGCGCCTTGCCGCGCCGGTCCCGCGTTCTGGCCATCTCGCCCGGCACCGGCCGCTGGGGCGTGGGCGAGGGGCGCGAGGCGGCGCTCGCGGCCTGCGGCGTGGAGGATTGCACCGCCGTTGTCGAGGGTTAGATCGCGCCGCCGCCGCTTGACCTAGGTCAAGGTTCGCATCGCGGCAATTTGTACCTTGGATGGATCGGGCGCCGCGACCTATGTGCGGGGAGCCGGATCGAACGAGGAACCCCTGCCGTAGCCACGGCGGGACAATGCCGGAAACGCCAGCGTCTTGTCTGGCCGAAGGTGGCGCGAACGCCCCCCGGCCGGAAGAAGGGAGACAGCCAGTGAACTACGACAAAGCGCTCGACGCAGCCATCGACCGTCTGCATGACGAGGGCCGCTACAGAACCTTTATCGACATCGAGCGCAAGAAGGGCCAGTTTCCCCATGCCGTCTGGAACAAGCCCGACGGAACCACGCAGGACATCACCGTCTGGTGCGGCAACGACTATCTGGGCATGGGACAGCATCCGGTTGTCCTCGCGGCGATGCACGAGGCGCTCGAGGCCACTGGCGCGGGCTCGGGCGGCACACGCAACATCTCGGGCACGACCGTCTATCACAAGCGGCTCGAGGCCGAACTGGCCGACCTGCACGGCAAGGAGGCGGCGCTGGTCTTCACCTCGGCCTATATCGCCAATGACGCGACGCTTTCGACGCTGCCCAAGCTGTTTCCCGGCCTCATCATCTATTCCGACGCGCTGAACCACGCCTCGATGATCGAGGGTGTCCGCCGCAACGGCGGGGCCAAGCGCATCTTCCGTCACAACGACGTCGCGCATCTGCGCGAGCTGCTGGAGGCCGACGATCCGGCGGCTCCCAAGCTCATCGCCTTCGAATCGATCTATTCGATGGACGGCGATTTCGGCCCCATCGAGGCGATCTGCCACCTGGCCTCCGAATTCGGCGCGCTCACCTATCTCGACGAGGTGCATGCGGTCGGCATGTATGGCCCCCGCGGCGGCGGCGTGGCGGAGCGTGACGGGCTCATGCACCGGATCGACATAATCAACGGGACGCTCGGCAAGGCGTTCGGCGTGATGGGCGGCTATATCGCGGCCTCGGCGCGGATGTGCGACGCGGTGCGCTCCTACGCGCCGGGCTTCATCTTCACGACGTCGATCCCGCCCGTGGTGGCCGCCGGTGCGGCGGCGAGCGTGCGGCACCTCAAGACCGACCAGGCCCTGCGCGACCTGCATCAGGAACGCGCCAAGGTGCTGAAGGTCCGGCTGAAGATGCTGGGCCTGCCGATCGTGGATCACGGCTCGCACATCGTGCCGGTGATTGTGGGCGACCCGGTGCACACCAAGCTCATCTCGGACATGCTCCTGGCCGATCACGGCGTCTACGTGCAGCCGATCAACTATCCGACCGTGCCGCGCGGGACGGAGCGTCTGCGCTTCACCCCCTCGCCGGTGCACGACCCGAAGATGCTCGACGGTCTGGTCCGTGCCATGGATGCGCTCTGGAGCCATTGTGCGCTGAATCGCGCCGAGCTTGCGGGCTGACGGTTTCTGCAGGTGCACGACGCACCGTCCCGTGCTAATCCCGGTGAAATCGCGATCTGACGTGGGAATCAGGCGCGGTTAGGGGTAACATTTCGATGAAGCCGGGCTGCCACCCGCAAGATTTCGGTGGCGTGCTGGCCTTTGAACGGGACATGCCACATGGGCCAGGGCGACGGCCATCAGTGGGGGGACGCGCACCAGCGCGAGGCCGGGCGCCTCGGGCAGGATGCATCCCGTGACGAGGACCCCATGACCGGCGGGCAGGGGTCACAGGACGATTTCGACGGATATGACATGTTCGACGTGCCGCTGGGCGACCTGATGCGCGGCGAGCGGGCGACGCTTGGCAAGTCGCTGCTGGACGTGGAGCGGGAGCTTCGCATCCGCGCGACCTATGTCGCCGCCATCGAAAACGGCGATATCGGCGCCTTCCAGAGCGCGGGCTTCATCGCCGGCTACGTACGCTCCTACGCCCGTTATCTGGGCATGGAGCCCGAGCGCACCTTCCAGAGATTCTGCGAGGAGACAGGCTTTCGCGGCGTGCATGGCGGCCATGGCGCGTCGCTGGCGCGAAAACCACCAAGCCGCATGGCCGAGCCTGCGCCGCTTCGGGTCGATCCCAACGACGTGATGCGCCGCGCGCCCAAGCTGCTCGCGCCGACGCCTGAGCCGTGGTTGCAGCGGCTGGAGCCCGGCGCACTGGGCTCGATCGCGGTGCTGCTGGTTTTGGCGGCCGGCATCGGCTACGGCGCATGGGCCATCTTTCAGGACGTGCAGCGGCTGTCGATCGCGCCGGTGGACGAAGCGCCGGCCCCGCTGGCGCAGCTCGACCCGCTGACCGGCGCCAACGGTGGCGCCTTCGAGATGGCGCAGGGTTTCGACATCGCCGTTCCGGGCGGAGGATGGCGGCCGCCTCTATCGTCCCGAACCGCTGGAAAGCCCGGTTCTCGCCCCGCGCGACGAGGCGCTGGCCACGCTCGACCCCGACGAGGTCGGCACGCTGTCCACGCTCCGGCAGGCCGACAGCACGGAACTTGCGCAGGCGCGGCCCGGCGTTCCGGTCGAACGCCCCGCCCCGGTGCAGGTCACGCAGACCCCGCTCAACGACGAGGTTCTCGTTTTCGCCGTGCGACCCACCTGGATCCAGATCACCTCGGCCAATGGCACCACGCTGTTCGAGGGTACGCTGAACGCCGGCGACAGCTGGACGCTGCCCGAAAGCGACGCGCCGCCGATGCTGCGCTCGGGCAATTCCGGTTCGCTCTATTTCGCGGTTAACGGCGTGACGCTGGGGCCGGCGGGCACCGGCGCCTCCATCGTGCGCGACGTGGAACTGTCGGCCGACGCGCTCAGCGCGACTTTCGCCATGGCCGTTGTCGGAGCCGATCCCGACCTGCCCGAGGTGGCCGAACTGGTCCTTGGCGGCGCCGCGCAGTAGCAACGCCCGCACCGCAGGGGCAGCGATCTGACGCGGCCCGAGACGCAAGCGGTCCCCACGTCGTCATTGTCCATCGCGCCTGACAGGTCTATCTTCCGGGATGACGACCGGAGACGCAGCGAGCAGGCCAGACATGTCGCACAATCCCATTCGCCCCTGGCGCAACATAGACCGGCGCAAGACGCGCCAGATCCACGTGGGCCCGGTGGCCGTTGGCGGCGATGCGCCGATCACCGTACAGACGATGACCAACACGCTGACCACCGACGTGAAGGCGACGGTGGAGCAGGTGCAGGCCTGCGCCGAGGCCGGTGCCGACATCGTCCGCATCTCGGTGCCCGACGCGGCGTCCGCGACGGCGCTGAAGGAGATCGTTCGCGAAAGCCCGGTGCCGATCGTGGCCGACATCCATTTCCACTACAAACGCGGGATCGAGGCGGCCGAGGCCGGCGCGGCCTGCCTGAGGATCAACCCGGGCAATATCGGCGACGAGAAACGCGTGAAGGAGGTCATCAAGGCCGCGCGCGACCATGACTGTTCGATCCGGATCGGCGTGAACGCCGGAAGCCTCGAGAAGCACCTGCTCGACAAATACGGGGAGCCGTGCCCCGACGCGATGGTCGAGAGCGGGATGGATCACATCAAGATCCTCGAGGACAACGATTTCCTGAACTTCAAGATTTCCATGAAGGCCTCGGACGTCTTCATGACGGTCGCGGCCTACCAGATGCTGGCCGAACAGACCGACGCGCCGTTCCACCTCGGCATCACCGAGGCGGGCGGCTTTGTCGGCGGCACGGTGAAATCCGCGATCGGGTTGGGCAACCTGCTCTGGTCTGGGCTGGGCGACACGATGCGTGTTTCGCTGTCGGCGGACCCCGTGGAAGAGGTGAAGATCGGCTTCGAGATCCTGAAATCGCTGGGCCTGCGGCATCGGGGGGTGAATATCATCTCGTGTCCCTCCTGCGCGCGGCAGGGCTTCGACGTGATCAAGACCGTCGAGGCGCTGGAAAGGCGTCTGGAGCATATCAAGACGCCCATGAGCCTTTCCATCATCGGTTGCGTCGTGAACGGTCCGGGCGAGGCGTTGATGACCGATGTGGGCTTCACCGGCGGCGGGGCGGGTTCGGGCATGGTGTATCTGGCCGGCAAGCAGAGTCACAAGTTGTCGAACGACCAGATGATCGACCACATCGTGGAGCAGGTCGAGAAGAAGGCCGCCGAGATCGAGGCCGCGACGGCCGCCGAGGCGCAGGCCGCCGAGTAAGCGGTGCGGCTTCGCCGCGTCCTCCCTGCCTCGGCCCTTCCGGTCCTCGGCGGGGGGCTCTGCCCCCGGCCTTCGGCCTCCCCCGTCGTATTTCAGGAAAGATGAAGGGACGGGTTCGGCTTGAGCGGATGAAAGGCAGCGCGTAGCGTGACGCGAAGAGTTCCGGGGAGGATGGACCATGGCGCTGATCGCC
>LJSY01000070.1 GCA_001314805.1 Rhodobacteraceae bacterium HLUCCO18
GGACAATTTCGAGGCCGGCGTGCCGGAATCGTTCAACGTTCTCGTCAAGGAGGTCCGCGGCCTGGGCCTCAACATGGAACTCCTGGATGCGGAGGAGGACGACGAGGGTGGTGACATCGCGGCGGAGTGATCTTCGCCCCGGCGCGGCGGGACAAGTCCCGCCCCACGCCACCCTCCGGTAGGGCGGGACCTGTCCCGCCGTCCTTCTCCAAGCCCGCGATATTCGAGGTATCCCAATGAACCAGGAACTCACCAACAACCCGTTCAACCCGCTGACGCCGGCGAAGGCCTTCGACGAGATCAAGGTCTCGCTGGCGTCGCCCGAGCGGATCCTCAGCTGGTCCTACGGCGAGATCAAGAAGCCCGAGACGATCAACTACCGCACGTTCAAGCCCGAGCGTGACGGCCTGTTCTGCGCGCGCATCTTCGGGCCCGTGAAGGACTACGAGTGCCTCTGCGGCAAGTACAAGCGGATGAAGTATCGCGGCGTCGTCTGCGAGAAATGCGGCGTCGAGGTCACGCTGCAGAAGGTCCGCCGCGAGCGCATGGGCCATATCGAGCTGGCGGCCCCCGTGGCCCATATCTGGTTCCTCAAGTCGCTGCCGTCGCGCATCGGCCTGATGCTTGACATGACGCTGCGCGATCTGGAGCGGATCCTGTATTTCGAGAACTACGTGGTGATCGAGCCGGGTCTCACGGATCTCAGCTATGGCCAGCTGATGAGCGAGGAGGAATTCCTCGACGCGCAGGACGCCTACGGCTCCGACGCGTTCAGCGCCAATATCGGGGCCGAGGCCATCCGCGAGATGCTGGCCGCGATCGACCTCGAGACCGAGGCCGCGCGGCTGCGCGAGGATCTCAAGGAGGCCACCGGCGAACTGAAGCCCAAGAAGATCATCAAACGCCTGAAGATCGTCGAAAGCTTCCTCGAGTCCGGCAACCGGCCCGAGTGGATGGTGATGACCGTCATCCCCGTGATCCCGCCGGAACTGCGCCCGCTGGTGCCGCTGGACGGCGGCCGCTTCGCGACGTCGGACCTCAACGACCTCTATCGCCGTGTCATCAACCGCAACAACCGCCTCAAGCGGCTGATCGAGCTGCGCGCGCCGGACATCATCATCCGCAACGAGAAGCGGATGTTGCAGGAATCCGTCGATGCGCTCTTCGACAACGGCCGCCGCGGCCGCGTGATCACCGGCGCCAACAAGCGTCCGCTGAAATCGCTGTCGGACATGCTCAAGGGCAAGCAGGGCCGGTTCCGCCAGAACCTGCTGGGCAAGCGCGTGGACTTCTCAGGCCGTTCGGTCATCGTGACCGGCCCGGAACTGAAGCTTCACCAGTGCGGCCTGCCCAAGAAGATGGCGCTGGAGCTGTTCAAGCCGTTCATCTACTCGCGGCTCGAGGCCAAGGGTCTGTCCTCGACCGTCAAGCAGGCGAAGAAGCTCGTCGAGAAGGAGCGCCCGGAGGTCTGGGACATCCTCGACGAGGTGATCCGGGAGCACCCCGTCCTGCTGAACCGCGCGCCGACGCTGCACCGCCTCGGCATTCAGGCGTTCGAGCCCGTGCTGATCGAAGGCAAGGCGATCCAGCTTCACCCGCTGGTCTGCTCGGCCTTCAACGCCGACTTCGACGGCGACCAGATGGCCGTGCACGTGCCGCTGTCGCTCGAGGCGCAGCTGGAAGCGCGCGTCCTGATGATGTCGACGAACAACGTGCTCTCGCCCGCCAACGGCGCCCCCATCATCGTGCCGTCGCAGGACATGATCCTCGGCCTCTACTACGTCACGCTCGAGCGTGAGGGCATGAAGGGCGAGGGCATGGTCTTCGCCGATGTCGACGAGGTGCGCCACGCGCTCGACGCGGGCGAGGTGCATCTGCATTCCCGCGTGAAGGCGCGGATCAAGCAGATCGACGAGGAGGGCAACGAGGTCTGGCAGCGGTTCGACACCACTCCCGGCCGCGTCCTTCTGGGAGATCTCCTGCCGCTCAACGCCAAGGCGCCCTTCGATCTGGTGAACCGCCTTCTGCGGAAGAAGGAGGTGCAGCAGGTCATCGACACCGTCTACCGCTACTGCGGCCAGAAGGAGAGCGTCATCTTCTGCGACCAGATCATGACCATGGGCTTCCGCGAGGCGTTCAAGGCCGGCATTTCCTTCGGCAAGGACGACATGGTCATCCCCGAGCAGAAGTGGTCGCTCGTGGACGAGACCCGGGACCAGGTCAAGGAATTCGAACAGCAGTACATGGACGGCCTGATCACCCAGGGCGAGAAGTACAACAAGGTCATCGATGCCTGGTCGAAAGCCAACGACAAGGTCACCGACGCCATGATGGCGACGATCTCGTCCAAGAGGAAGGACGAGAACGGCGCCGAGATGGAGCCGAACTCGGTCTACATGATGGCCCATTCCGGCGCTCGGGGTTCGGTCACGCAGATGAAGCAGCTGGGCGGCATGCGCGGCCTGATGGCCAAGCCGTCGGGCGAGATCATCGAGACGCCGATCATCTCGAACTTCAAGGAAGGCCTGACCGTTCTGGAGTACTTCAACTCCACCCACGGCGCACGTAAGGGTCTGTCGGACACCGCGCTCAAGACCGCGAACTCGGGCTACCTGACCCGTCGTCTGGTGGACGTGGCGCAGGACTGCATCGTGCGGATGAACGACTGCGGGACGGAGAACACGATCTCCGCCTCGGCGGCCGTCAACGACGGTGAGGTCGTGGCGTCCCTGGCCGAGCGTATTCTCGGACGGACCGCGGGCGAGGACATCCTCGTGCCCGGCACGGACGAGGTCATCGTCGCCAAGGGCGAACTGATCGACGAACGGCGGGCCGACGCGGTCGAGACCGCCGGCGTTCAGGTCGTGGCGATCCGTTCGCCGCTGACCTGCGAGGCCGAGGAGGGCGTCTGCGCCACCTGCTACGGGCGCGACCTCGCGCGCGGCACCAAGGTGAACACCGGCGAGGCCGTCGGCATCATCGCGGCGCAGTCCATCGGTGAACCCGGCACGCAGCTGACGATGCGGACCTTCCACATCGGCGGCGTCGCGCAGGGCGGTCAGCAATCCTTCCAGGAGGTGAATGTCGAGGGCAAGGTCAACTTCGCCAACCCCAACCTGCTGAAGAACGCCGCCGGCGAGCAGATCGTCATGGGCCGGAACATGACACTGGTCATCACCGACGATCAGGGTGACGAACGGGCAAGCTTCAAGCTTGGCTACGGCACCAAGGTCCTGGTGGAGGACGGGCAGACCGTGTCGCGCGGCGACCGCCTGTTCGAATGGGACCCCTACACTCTGCCGATCATCGCCGAGAAGGCGGGCACGGCGAAGTTCGTCGACCTGACGTCCGGCGTGTCGATCCGCGAGGAAACCGACGATGCCACGGGCATGACCCAGAAGATCGTGTCCGACTGGCGCACCGCGCCCAAGGGCAACGAGCTCAAGCCCGAGATCATCATCGTCGGCGAAGACGGGGAACCGGTGCGCAACGAGCAGGGCAACCCGGTCACCTACACGATGTCTGTGGACGCGATCCTCTCGGTCGAGGACGGGCAGGCGATCGAGGCCGGTGACGTGGTGGCGCGGATCCCGCGCGAGGGCGCCAAGACCAAGGACATCACCGGCGGTCTGCCGCGGGTGGCCGAACTGTTCGAGGCGCGCCGTCCCAAGGACCACGCGATCATCGCCGAAATCGACGGCTACGTGAAATTCGGACGCGACTTCAAGAACAAGCGCCGGATCTCCATCGTGCCCGCCGACGACAGCATCGAGCCGGTCGAGTACATGGTGCCCAAGGGCAAGCACATCCCCGTTGCCGAGGGCGATTTCGTCCAGAAGGGCGACTACATCATGGATGGCAACCCCGCCCCGCACGACATCCTGCGGATCATGGGGATCGAGGCGCTGGCCGGCTACCTGATCGACGAGGTGCAGGACGTCTACCGGCTTCAGGGCGTGAAGATCAACGACAAGCACATCGAGGTGATCGTTCGCCAGATGCTGCAGAAGTGGGAGATCCTCGACAGCGGGGAGACCACGCTTCTGAAGGGTGAGCATGTGGACAAGGCCGAGTTCGAGGCCGCCAACGAGAAGGCGATCGCCAAGGGCGGGCGTCCCGCGCAGGGTGAACCGATCCTGCTGGGCATCACCAAGGCGTCGCTGCAGACCCGGTCCTTCATCTCCGCCGCCTCCTTCCAGGAGACGACGCGCGTGCTGACCGAGGCCTCCGTGCAGGGCAAGCGCGACAAGCTTGTCGGCCTGAAGGAGAACGTCATCGTCGGACGCCTGATCCCGGCCGGGACGGGCGGTGCCACGCAGCGCGTGCGCCGCATCGCGGCCGAGCGGGACAACAAGGTGATCGAGCAGGCCCGCGCCGAGGCCGAAGCGGCCGCGGCACTGGCCGCGCCCGAGGCGGTCTTCGGCGAGGACGCATCGACCGACACGGACGATACGGCGGCAGAGTAAGACCCGCTGCGCAGAAACGAGACCCCCGCCGGGAAACTGGCGGGGGTTTTTCTTTGCGCAACAGCCGGGGCGTCGCCCCTGTCGCCTGCCCTCTCGGGCACATCCGGGGATGGCGCGCGGCGCCAGACGGACTACCCTTTCTGCCGCAGAGCCAGATCCGTCCAGGGAAGGAGGAGCCTCATGTCAGACCAGACCACCGCCATGATCGTCAACGTCACCGGCCGCGTGCAGGGTGTCGGCTTTCGCGCGTGGACCAAGTCCGAGGCCGAGGCCCGTGGCCTGTCGGGCTGGGTCCGCAACGAGCCGGACGGCAGCGTGTCGGCCTTGATCGAAGGGCCGGGCGCGCAGGTGGCGACGATGCTCAAGGCGCTCGAAAAAGGCCCGCGCGCCGCCCGGGTCAAGGATGTCCGCGCGATCGCGGGCGCCGAGACGGAGACGCCGGGCTTCCGGGTTCTCGAAGAGGGCTAGGGATTCCCCCCGCTGCCCGCCTGTTCTACGCTGCGGCGCGAAGGGGGCGGCCATGGCACGGCGACCGGACAATCAGATCGTGGGCGTGTGCCGGTTCTCCTACCCGGCCAAGGCCGGTTTCAGGCTTTCCGCGGAGGGTCATGACGCCATCGTCGACGCGCTTTACGCGCCCGAACGCCTGCGCCGCCGCTTCGCCTATTTCGAGATGATCTGCCTGCCCTCGCTCGCGGCCCAGACGGACCCGGATTTCACCCTCGTCGTGCTGATCGGGGATGCGATGCCGATCCGGTGGCGCAAGCGGCTCAAGGCGCTGCGGGCGACCTATCCGTTTCTGCAGATCTGTGCCGCCGAACCGCTGGGGCCGCTGCAGGCCACGCGCCGCGCGTTCCGGATCGGCGCGGTGGAGGACGTGCCCTTCGTCACCGGCTTCCGTCTCGACGACGACGACGCGGTGGCCTGCGACTATATCGAGCGGCTGCGCGAGACGTCGGACCGGCTGCTCGATGCCGGCTGGGCCACGGAGGAGACGCCCGTGGCCATCGGGTTTCAGTCGGGGATCTACTGGGCACTGGACAAACCGGGCCTCCCGGTCTTTCGCTTCAGCGAGATACGACCCCTCGCACAGGCCAGCGCCATGATCACCCCGTTCGATTTCCGGCTGAACATCTTTCGCTGGAACCACGCCCATCTTCTGGCGCATGTGCGATGCTGGACCGATCCCGAGCCTGACATGTTCGTGCGGAGCGTGCACGACGGCAACGACAGTGGCCGCACCGTTCCCAAGGGTGCGGAGCGCCTGCCGCCCGGCGAGGCCGTCAGCGTCCTGCGGGATCGCTTCGGACTGGCGCCCATGCGCATCCGGCCGCAGCTGGGGCGCCTGCACGGAACGGATCACGCCGAATGATCCTCAACGACAACCTCAAGGGCGCGCTGCTGATGACGGCGAGCATGGGCGCCTTCACGCTGAACGACGTCTTCGTGAAGCTTCTGGCCGCGGACCTGCCACTTTTTCAGATCGTGTTCCTGCGCGGGCTTCTGACCACGATCATGCTGGCCGGGCTGGCCGCGTGGTTCGGACAGCTGCGCTTTCGCATGGAGCCGTCCGACCGGGCCAAGCTCGGCTGGCGCACGGTGTTCGAGATCGCCGCCATGGTGGCCTTTCTCATGGCATTGGTGAACATGCCGATCGCGAATGCCACCGCGATCCTCGCGGCGCTTCCGCTGAGCGTCACGTTGGCGGCGGCGCTGTTTCTGGGCGAGCCGCTGGGTTGGCGGCGGTTGAGCGCGATCCTCGTGGGTTTCGCGGGCGTCATGCTGATCGTTCAGCCCGGATCGGACGGGTTCAACGTCTGGTCGCTCTCGGCGCTTCTGGCCGTACTCATCATCACCGGGCGCGATCTGGTGACGCGCAGGTTTAGCGCGGGCTTGCCGTCGCTTGGCGTCGCCGTCATCACCGCGGCCGCTGTCGGGATCTTCGGCGGCGTGCTGAGCATCTTCGAGACATGGGCGCCACTGGGCCTGCGGGAGGCGCTTCTCATCACCCTGGCCTCCGTCTTCATCATCGGCGGCTACCTCTTTTCGATCATGGTGATGCGGGTCGGAGAGGTGGCCGTGGTTTCGCCCTTCCGCTACACCGGCCTGATCTTCGCGCTGATCTTCGGGCTTCTCCTGCTCGGAGAGTGGCCGAACGGCGTTGCCCTTCTGGGGGCCGGCGTGGTGGTCGCGACGGGTGTCTACACGATCCTGCGGGAACGGGCGGTGGCGTCCCGCGCGCGGCGGGCGGCGCGCGCGGGAACCGCCGTCTGACCGGGCCCGTCCGCGCATCACGCATGGCCCGTCCGTCCGCGGGGCCTGTGGTTCCAGGGGCGCTGTTGACAGCCCATACGACTCCCCCTATACCGCGCGCCATCTGACTGGGGTGCCGCATGCCGGCGGCCGGGTCGCAAATACAGATTCGTAGTGGTCATGATCCGGGCCGTTTGAGCGCCCCGATCCTCTGAAACACCCACCGCAGCGTCCTCCAGGTAGGGAAGGGATGCGTGCGGCTTTGGTGTTTTCGTGCTGTCCGGTCGGGCACACGGGCCGCCGCCGACATGAGAGAGCAAGCCGGGGAAACCGTATGCCAACGATTCAACAGCTGATCCGCAAGCCGCGGCAGCCCAAAGTCAAACGCTCCAAGTCCCAGCACCTGGAGAGCTGCCCGCAGAAGCGCGGCGTCTGCACGCGCGTCTACACGACGACGCCGAAGAAGCCGAACTCGGCCATGCGGAAGGTCGCCAAGGTGCGCCTGACCAACGGCTACGAGGTCATCAGCTACATCCCCGGCGAAAGCCACAACCTGCAGGAGCACTCGGTGGTCCTGATCCGGGGTGGCCGGGTGAAGGACCTTCCCGGCGTGCGCTATCACATCCTGCGCGGCGTGCTCGACACGCAGGGCGTCAAGGACCGCCGCCAGCGTCGTTCGAAATACGGCGCCAAGCGCCCCAAGTAAGAGGATACAACCATGTCCCGCCGCCATCGCGCCGAGAAACGCGAAGTCCTGCCCGACGCCAAGTTCGGTGACCGCGTTCTGACCAAGTTCATGAACAACCTGATGATCGACGGCAAGAAATCCGTCGCCGAGACGATCGTCTACAACGCCTTCGACCGCGTCGAGGGCCGGCTCAAGCGCGCCCCCGTCGAGGTGTTCCACGAGGCGCTCGACAACATCAAGCCCGCCGTCGAGGTCCGCTCTCGCCGCGTCGGTGGCGCCACCTACCAGGTTCCCGTCGAGGTCCGCCCCGAGCGTCGCGAGGCGCTGGCCATTCGCTGGCTGATCAACGCCGCGCGCGCCCGCAACGAGAACACGATGGAAGAGCGTCTGGCCGGTGAACTGGTCGATGCCGTGAACTCGCGTGGCTCCGCCGTCAAGAAGCGGGAAGACACGCACAAGATGGCCGACGCCAACAAGGCGTTCAGCCACTACCGCTGGTAATATTCATCTCAGCCTGAGGACACTCCCATGGCACGCGACTACCCGCTCGATCGATATCGTAACTTCGGCATCATGGCTCACATCGATGCCGGCAAGACCACGACGACCGAGCGCATCCTTTATTACACCGGCCGGTCCCACAAGATCGGCGAAGTCCATGACGGCGCGGCCACCATGGACTGGATGGAGCAGGAGCAGGAGCGCGGCATCACGATCACGTCCGCCGCCACCACCACCTTCTGGCAGTGGCAGGAAGATCCGAGCGCCGAAGGCACGTCGGACACGAAGGTCCGCTTCAATATCATCGACACCCCCGGCCACGTCGACTTCACCATCGAGGTGGAGCGTTCTCTGGCCGTTCTCGACGGTGCCGTGGCGCTTCTGGACGCCAATGCCGGCGTCGAGCCGCAGACCGAGACCGTCTGGCGCCAGGCCGACCGTTACAAGGTCCCGCGCCTCGTCTTCGTCAACAAGATGGACAAGATCGGCGCCGACTACTTCAACTGCGTGCAGATGGTGAAGGACCGCACCGGCGCGACGCCGGTTCCGGTCAACTTCCCGATCGGTGCCGAGGACAAGCTCGAGGGCATCGTCGACCTCGTCACCATGGAAGAGTGGGTCTGGCAGGGCGAAGACCTGGGCGCGTCGTGGATCCGTCAGCCGATCCGCGAAGAGCTTCAGGCGACGGCCGATGAATGGCGCGCGAACCTCATCGAGAATGCCGTCGAGATGGATGACGACGCCATGATGGCCTATCTCGAAGGCGAGGAGCCTGACGTTCCGACCCTGCGCAAGCTGATCCGCAAGGGCTGCCTGTCGCTGTCCTTCGTTCCGGTTCTCGGTGGCTCGGCCTTCAAGAACAAGGGTGTCCAGCCGCTCCTGAACGCCGTGGTCGACTTCCTGCCGGGTCCGCTCGACGTGGTCGACTACATGGGCTTCAAGCCCGGCGACGAGAACGAAGAGCGCAACATCGCCCGCCGTGCTGACGACAACATGCCGTTCGCGGGCCTCGCGTTCAAGATCATGAACGACCCCTTCGTGGGCTCGCTCACCTTCACGCGCGTCTATTCGGGCATGCTCAAGAAGGGCGACTCGATCCTGAACTCGACCAAGGGCAAGACCGAGCGCATCGGCCGCATGATGATGATGCACTCCAACAACCGCGAGGAAATCGAAGAGGCCTTCGCGGGCGACATCATCGCACTGGCCGGCCTGAAGGAAACCACCACGGGCGACACGCTCTGCGACAAGCAGCAGCCCGTCGTTCTGGAAACGATGACCTTCCCCGACCCGGTGATCGAGATCGCGGTGGAGCCCAAGACGAAGGCCGACCAGGAGAAGATGTCCCAGGGTCTGCAGCGTCTGGCGGCCGAGGATCCGTCCTTCCGCGTGGAGACCGACATCGAGTCCGGTCAGACCATCATGAAGGGCATGGGCGAGTTGCACCTCGACATCCTCGTCGACCGCCTCAAGCGGGAGTTCAAGGTCGAGGCCAATATCGGCGCGCCGCAGGTGGCCTATCGTGAGACGATCTCGCACAAGATCGAGCACACCTATACCCACAAGAAGCAGTCGGGCGGCTCCGGTCAGTTCGCCGAGGTCAAGCTCGAGATCGCCCCGACCGAGCCGGGCGAAGGATACTCGTTCGAGTCCCGCATCGTCGGCGGCGCCGTGCCGAAGGAATACATCCCCGGCGTGGAAAAGGGCATCAGGTCGGTCATGGACAGCGGTCCGCTCGCCGGCTTCCCGGTGATCGACTTCAAGGTCGCGCTGATCGACGGCAAGTTCCACGACGTGGACTCCAGCGTTCTGGCGTTCGAGATCGCGGCGCGGATGGGCATGCGCGAGGGCCTCAAGAAGGCCGGCGCGAAACTGCTCGAGCCGATGATGAAGGTCGAGGTCGTGACGCCCGAGGACTATACCGGTGGCATCATCGGCGACCTCACCTCCCGCCGCGGTCAGGTGACCGGGCAGGAGCCGCGCGGCAACGCGATCGCCATCAACGCCTTCGTTCCGCTGGCCAACATGTTCGGCTACATCAACACGCTGCGCTCCATGTCCTCGGGCCGCGCGCAGTTCACGATGCAGTTCGACCATTACGAGCCGGTTCCGCAGAACATCTCCGAAGAGATCCAGTCGAAATACGCATGACGGGAAGGCGGGGTGAACCCCGCCCTACCCACCAACCGTAGGGCGGGGACAACCCCGCCACCCGAAAAAGGAGGCCATCATGGCAAAGGCAAAGTTTGAACGTAACAAGCCGCATGTGAACATCGGCACGATCGGGCACGTTGACCACGGCAAGACGACGCTGACGGCGGCGATCACG
>LJSY01000071.1 GCA_001314805.1 Rhodobacteraceae bacterium HLUCCO18
AGCGCGACGAAGGCCGGCGCGGTTGCCCCCGGCAGTGCGGTCCACCCGGCCCGCACCGCGGCGGCCATCTCGTGCACCGCCTGCGACGGGTAGCGGGTGGTCCAAAAGGCCGCGTGGTCGGCGTTCAGCACCTCGAAGGCGCGTTCGGGGCCCATGATCCAGCGCCCCCAGAGCCGCGCGCCGGGCGCGTCCAGCAGCCATTGCGCCAGCCGGTTGCGCAGCCCCCAATTGGGCGACACCAGGATCACCGCCCGCGCCGCCGCACCCTCGGCCAGCGCCCGGGCCACCAATGGCGCACCGGTCGAACAGGCCATGACGATCACCCGGTCGCCCAGCGCCGCGCCGATCGACAAGGCCTCGGCCACGTCGCGCTGCCAATCGGCCAGCACCGCCCGGCCCAGCGCCGCGCCGTCCTGGCCGTGCCCGGTCAGACGGGCCAGGAACAGGTTGGCCCCCAGCCGGTCGGCGACCAGGTCGGGCAAGGGGCGCAGCTCCTGCCCGGAGGCCGAAAAGCCGTGGACATAGACCAGCGACAGCGGCGTGCGGTCGCCCGGCGCGCCGGCCCAGAGGATCCGGGCCGCGCAGCCGTCGCGCAGCCCCGGCACCGCCGCCGCGCGCGCCGCCAGCCAGGCCGCCAGGCCGGCCGCGTCAGCTATGGTCATGCAGGCCCCGCGCGACCGGGCGGTAGATCAGCACCAGCCCGACCAGCGCCACCAGGAAGAAGCCCGCCGGCCAGATCGTCATCGCCCGGCGCAGCGCCTCCAGCGCCTCGGGGCTCTGGTCGACCCGGCCGCCGGTGCTTTCCTGCCAGCCGGCGCCGGCCAGGATGATCCCCAGCAGCGCCGGGCCCAGCGCGTTCGACACCTTCTGCCCGAACAGCCAGACCGCGGCGAAGCCGCCCTCCAGCGCCTCGCCGCTGGCATCGCGGGTGATGTCCATATGGTCGGGATACATCGCCCAGGGGATCTGCTGGTAGGCGCCGTTGGCGATGCCGGCGCCGAAGAACATCAGCGCCATCAGCCCCGCCCCCTCGGCCGGCAGCACGAAATAGGTCGCGCCCAGAACCAGCGCATAAAGGACCAACCCCGCGGCCAGGGCCGTCAGCTTGCCCCAGCGCAGGCTGGCCCAGGCCCAGAACGCCTGCGAGGCGACGGCGCCGAGGATGAACATCGCGAACAGCGCCGAGAACACGCCCAGGCCGCCGATCAGCCCGCCCAGCGGCCCGCCGGCGCTGTCGCCGATCAGATAATCGGCGGCGAATTTCAGCCCCGCCGCGATCAGCGCCATGCCCTCGGGCGTCCGCGACAGGGGCCGCGCGGCGGCGGCGGGGATGATCAGCATGGCGGCAATCAGGAGGACGCCCACGACCTTGATCGCCACTGCGACCGTGATCGCCAGCGAGAGTGTAAGCACCAGCTGCTCGCGTTTCGGGTCGATGCCGCTCGCCCAGGCCAGTTCCTCGTTCAGCGTCGCGGTCAGCAGCGCCGACCAGCGCCAGGCGATCAGCCCCGCCACCAGCGCCGCGCCGCCCCAGATGACGGCGAGATCCCCGCGCGACACGGCAAGGATATCGCCGAAGAGATAGGCCATCAGGTCGATGCGGATCCCCGACAGGAAGGACACCGCGACAAGCCCGAAGGCGAGGGCCGAATGCGCCAGCACGCCCAGGAGCGTGTCCATCGCGTAGCCCCGCCCGCTGAGCGCGGTGACGGTCAGCGCCATGGCCAGCGCCACCGCGACCGCGCCTGCAAAGATCGAGACCTGCAGCGCCAGCGACAACGCCACGCCGAGGATTGCGGCATGGGCCGTGGCGTCGCCGAAATAGGCCATGCGCCGCCAGACCACGAAGCTGCCAAGGGGGGCCGCCGCGACGGCGACGCCGATCCCCGCCAGCGTGGCGCGCGTCATGAAATCGTCCAGCATCACTCGGCCGCCTCGGTGGTTTCCTGCGCGTGCGGCTTTCCGTGCGCGGTGTCATGGGTGTGGTCGTGCTCGTGCCGGTAGAGCGCCAGCGCGCCGTGGGTGCCGGTCCCGAAAAGCGCGCGGTATTCCGGGGCGGAGGATACGTGCTCGGGCGTGCCCTGGCAGCAGACATGACCGTTCAGGCAGACCACCCGGTCCGAGGCCGCCATCACCACGTGTAGCTCGTGGCTGATCATCAGGACGGCACAGCCCGTCTCGCGCCGAACCGCGTCGATCAGCTCGTAGAAGGCGGCCGAGCCCGGCTGGTCGAGGCCGGCTGTCGGTTCGTCGAGAAGTAAGAGATCCGGTTTCGCCACGAGGGCGCGCGCAAGCAGAACGCGTTGGAGTTGGCCGCCGGACAGGTCCGACATCTGCCGCCTTGCGAGATAGGTCACACCGGACCGGGCGAGCGCAGCCGCGACCTCTGCCCGGCTCGCACCGCCCGGAAGGCGAAAGAAACGTTCGACCGTCATCGGCAGCGTCGGGTCGATTTGCAGTCGCTGCGGCAGATAGCCTATGACGAGACCGGGTGCCCGGGCGATCTTGCCCGAGGTAGGCGCCACGGCCCCGACGATGGCGCGCAAGAGCGTCGTCTTCCCGGACCCGTTCGGCCCCACGATGGTGACGATCTCGCCCGGGTCCACATGGAGCGAGACCTCTTGCAGCACCCTTGTGGCACCATAGCTGACGCTCAGATGGTCGATGTCGATAAGGCTCATGCAGGCGTCTTCGCGTCGGCCTTGTCGGCACAGGCGGGGCAGACCCCGAGGGCCTCGACCACCGTCCGCTCGATCCGGAAACCGGTGGCTCGCGCGGCGTCTCCGAGGCTGCCGCGGGCGGGGGCAGACTGAGCCTCGGCCACTGCCTCGCACATGCGGCAGATTAGGAAGGCAGGCGAGTGGGTGGCGCCAGGATGGGCGCAGGCGATAAAGGCGTTTAGGCGTTCGATTTTGTGAACAAACCCGTTCGCCACCAGGAAATCGAGCGCACGGTAGGCGACCGGTGGCTGCGAACCGAAACCGGCCTCGTGCAACCTGTCGAGCAACTCATATGCGCCCATCGCCCGGTGCTCACCAAGAAGGATCTCGAGCGCCGCGCGGCGCACGGGCGTGAAGCGCAGCCCTTCGGCCGTGCAATGGGCCTCGGCCGCAGCAATGCCGGTTTCGACGCAGCGATGGTGATCGTGGGCGTCGAACCCCACCGGCTCGTGATCCGGCACACCGGGATGGGCGGTTGCACCACTTGTCATGTTATCTCGTTTCGGATATTCGGCATGTAACGTTATATAGTCACAGGGAGCACCCGATGTCCAGAAACCTCTTCCCGCTGTCGCTGACGGCAACGCTGATGGCCGGAACCGCCATGGCCGATGTGCCGCGTGTCGCTGTCGATATTGCCCCCGTGCATTCGCTGGTGGCGCGCGTGATGCAAGGCGTGGGCGAGCCGAGCCTGATCGTTCAGCCGGGTGCGTCGCCCCATGAATACAGCCTGCGGCCCTCGGAAGCTGGGGCCCTGCAGGACGCGGATATTGTCTTCTGGGTGGGCGAGGATCTGACGCCCTGGATGGCCGGCGCGGTCGAAACGCTCGCGGGTGAGGCGGATGTGACGACCCTTCTGGAGGTGGATGGGGTCACGCTGCTCGATTTCCGGGAAGGGGCGCTCTTCGAGGCACATTCTCACGATCACGGCGACCACGATCACCATCATGAAGAGCATGCCGAGGCCGAGGCTCATGACCACGATCATGAAGAACACGCCGAGGCAGAAACACATGATCACGACCACGATCACGAAGAGCATGCCGATGAGCATGACCACGATCACGAGCATGAGGAACATGCCGAGGCAGAGGCACATGACCATGATCACGACCATGCCCATGGCGCGCATGATCCGCATGCCTGGCTCTCGCCCGACAACGCGGTGGTCTGGCTTGATGCGATCGCGGCCAAGCTTTCCGCCGCCGATCCGGACAATGCCGGCGCGTATTTCGGCAACGCCGCTGCGGCCAAGCAAGAGCTCGCGGCCGTGTCGGCCGAGATCAACGCGACCCTCGAACCGGTGCGCGGCATGAGTTTCGTCGTTTTCCATGACGCCTATCAGTACTTCGAGACCGCTTTCGACTTCCCCGCCTCGGGTGCGATCTCGCTGTCGGACGCGACCGATCCCAGCCCGGCCCGGATCGCCGAGATCCAGGGTCGCATTGCGGAAGAAGGCATCGATTGCGTTCTTGCCGAGCCACAATTCGATCCCGGAATCGTCGCAACCGTGATGGACGGGACCGAGGCGAGCACCGCGGTGCTCGACCCGCTCGGCTCCGATCTCGAGCCGGGGCCCGACCTCTATCCGCAGCTCCTGCGCAACCTCGCGACATCGCTCGCCGGCTGTCTCTGACGCGTAAGCCATGACAGGGGGCATCACGGCATGCCGTGCACGCCCCTTGTCTCGCTGCTGCGAACGGCCGCGACGACGCTTGCCGTGGCCACGGGGGGACGCCTCGCGCGGGTCGGCCTCCGTGTTCTGGCAGGACCTTGGATCGGACCAAGGACTGCGTTTTGCGGCGATGCTTCACCCGATGGGCCAGGGTGATTGTCGGCTTCAGCCGCCGTTTCGCGCGCCGCCGCTGAGGTGAGATGAGGACTTGAGCCCCATTGCTGCATCTTCTATACGTTATGACATAACGTAACAAGATAACGACTGGCAAACAGCCGCTCGCTGGAGGTCCGAACGATGACCGACACGTCTCAACGCGCACATACCGACCACCTCGCACAGTCCCGGGACCATTTTCGCTGGCGACGTGAGCATATGGAGGCACTGGCCATCCTGAAACGAGCGGAGGCCGCGATATTTGAACACGAGGCGCGCATCCTCGACCACGACGCCGAGATCGCGCGCCACGAGGAGGCGATCAATCACGGCGATGCCCATGCTGACGCGCCTCCGGCAGGCGAGCACGCGCGGTTTACCAAAGCCCATGCCGATGGCGCCGAACATCACGACGGGCTGCTCGTCGCGATCCGGGCCTTGTCGCAACACCTCGAGACTCGGTCGTGACGGACACGCGCATCCCAGTCACCTTGCTCACCGGCTTCCTCGGGGCAGGAAAGACGACGCTGCTCAATGCAGTCCTCGGCGATCCCTCGTCCGGGCGCATTGCCGTGATCGTCAATGAGTTCGGCGAGACCGGCCTCGATCACGACCTGATCGCGCATGCCGAGGACGACACGATCCTGATGCGGTCGGGGTGCCTCTGCTGTTCGATCCGGGGCGATCTCAGTCGCACCATCGCGGGCCTTTTGAGGCGGCGCGCTCCCGGCGCGCTCGCCCGCCTTGCCCGGGGCGGCAAGCAAGCCACGCCGTTCGACCGTATCGTGATCGAGACGACGGGCCTCGCCGACCCGGGCCCCATTTTGCAGACGCTGCAGGTCGATCCCGTCCTCGCGCGCCAGACCCGCCTCGACGGCGTCGTGACCGTGGCAGACGCAGCGAACGGCCAAGCAACGCTCGATGCGCAGTTCGAGGCGGTCTCGCAGGCGGCAATGGCCGACCTGATCGTGCTCAGCAAGACGGACCTCGTTGGCACCGAGAAAGTGGCGGAGTTCGAGGCGCGTCTGAAGACCATCAATCCTGGCGCAAGGATCCTGCACGCCGTGCGCGGCGAGAGTATGCCGGGGCAGCTCTGGGGGCTGAGCGGGCTCCGCCCGGATGCCGCTGCCGCCGACGTGCTCGCGTGGACGCGCGGACCGGACCCTACGACGGGCCCGCTGGCGAACCTATCGGGGCTCGCGCAGTCCGCAGCGGCTACGTCCTTCCCGTCGCTTCATGACGCGCGCATCGGCACTGCCTCGATCGTGCTGGACGATCCAATCCCGGCGGAGGTGTTCGACATCTGGCTGGACACGCTGATCAAGCTGCGTGGCCCGGACATCCTGCGCGTCAAGGGCATCGTTTTTCTCGAGGGCATCGAGACACCCTTTGTCTTCCACGGCGTGCAGCATGTGTTCGATCCCCCTGTGCCGCTGCACGACTGGCAAGGCGGCGATCGCCGCTCGCGCATCGTGGTCATCGCGCGCGACATCTCCCGCCCCGAGCTCCAGCGCAGTCTCGACATGCTGCGCGCCCGACTGAAGCGGGACGCTGAGCCCATCCAATTCAACGAGGTATCCATACCATGACAGACACCCGCCTTCCCGTCACCGTGCTCTCCGGCTTCCTCGGTGCCGGCAAGACCACGCTTCTGAACCGCGTCCTTAACAACCGCGACGGTCGCCGCGTCGCGGTGATCGTGAACGACATGTCCGAAGTGAATATCGACGCCGATCTGGTGAGAGCCGATACTGAGCTCTCCCGCACCGACGAGACGTTGGTGGAAATGTCGAATGGCTGCATCTGCTGCACACTCCGCGACGATCTCCTGCAGGAGGTGCGCACACTCGCAGCCGAGGGCCGCTTCGACTACCTGCTGATCGAGTCGACCGGCATCTCCGAGCCGCTTCCGGTCGCCGCGACCTTCAACTTCCGCGACGAGGCAGGCGAGAGCCTGTCGGACGTCGCACGCCTCGACACGATGGTGACGGTGGTCGACGCGGTGAACCTGCTGCGGGATTATTCCAGCCACGACTTCCTGCGCGACCGTGGCGAGACACTGGGCGAGGAGGATGACCGCACGCTGGTGAACCTCCTCGTCGAGCAGATCGAGTTCGCGGACGTCGTGATCCTGAACAAGGTGGCCGATGCCGGCCCCGAGCGCACGGACGCGGCGCGCAAGATCATCCGCAGCCTGAATGCCGATGCGCGCATCATCGAGACCAACCATTCGGACGTGGCGGCCGAGGCGATCCTCGACACCGGCATTTTCGATTTCGAGAAGGCCCATGAGCACCCGATGTGGGCCAAGGAGCTTTACGGCTTTGCCGACCATGTGCCCGAGACCGAGGAATACGGCGTCGCGTCCTTCGTCTATCGCGCGCGGCAACCCTTCGAGCCGGAGAAGATCCTCGCCGTCCTGAATGGCGACATGCCCGGCGTGATCCGCGCCAAGGGGCATTTCTGGATCGCCACGCGCCCGGACTGGGTGGCGGAATTCTCACTCGCCGGCGCGCTGTCCTCCGTCAAGCCGCTCGGCACCTGGTGGGCGGCCGTGCCGCGCGAGCGCTGGCCCGAGCACGAGAGCGCCCGCGCCTACATCGCCCAGCACTGGAACGAGCCTTGGGGCGACCGGAGGCAGGAGATCGTCTTCATCGGCGCGGGCATCGACTGGCCTGCTCTGAAGGCCCGTCTGGATGCCTGCCTGCTACCCGAGCACCTCGCGCCCGGACCGGACGCGCTCCCAGACCTGCCCGATCCTTTCCCCGCCTGGCGCCGCCATGCCGCAGCCTGAGGACAGACCCATGAAACAGATTCTGACGCTTACCACTGCCCTCGCGCTCGCAGCGCCCGCCATCGCGCAGGCCCACGAGTTGCGCTATCGGCTGATCGTGGCCGATGCTGAGGCCGCGCAGATCCATATCGTCGATGCCGAGGATGACGCGGGGCCCACGCGCGTCGATGTGGCCTCGCCCGCACGGCTCTATGTCGGGCCGGACGGCCGTCATGCCTGGGCCGTGAGCCGCGACGCCGGGCAGGTGCAACTGCTGGATACGGGCGTGGTCGAGGAAGATCACGGCGACCATTCCGCGATAATCCTGCAGGCACCCGTGCTCCTGCCTGCCACGGCGAGCGGCGAACGCCCGGTGCATTTCAACATGGACGCGGCTCGCGTAGCGGTGTTCTGGGACGGAACCGGCGCCGCGACGCTGCATGAGGCTTCCGCCGCGGCCGCGGGCGATCTCGCGCCGGTCAAGACGATCGAGACGGGCGCGCGGCATCATGGCGTGGCCGTGCCGGTCGGCGATTTCACCATAGCGACCGTGGCTCCCGAAGGCGAGGGCCTGCCCGACGTTCTGGCGGTCCTTGGCCCTGACGGCGCGGAGCTGTCCCGCGTCGACTGCCTGAACCTGCATGGCGAGGGCAAGGCGGGTGGCTTCATCGCGGTCGCCTGCGAGAATGGCGTCGCCATATTCGACACCTCCGTGACGCCGCCTGCGGGCCGGTTCGTCGCTTACCCCGAGGATGTGCCTGCCGAAGGCATGATCCGTCAGCTTTTGAGCCCGCGCGACACCATGGCGCTCGTCGGAAGCTGGGGCGCTGCGCACATGGCGATCTTCGATCCCTCCTCGGAGACAGGCGATTTCGTCTTTGCGGAGCTCCCCGCCGCGCGGATGGCCTGGGCGCTCGACGAGACGGGCATGGAGGGGTTCGCGATGCTGGCCGACGGGCGGCTCGTCCGGTTCTCCGCGCTCACGGGGCGCATCCTCGGCGAGGCGGCAGTCGCCACCGGCGCCTATTCGATGGAACGCGGCGTGACCCGGCCCATGGTGGCGGTGGCCGGTCACCGCGTTGCCGTCTCCGACCCCGCCGCGGGGCAGGTCGTCATGGTCGATGCCGACACGCTGGAGATCGTGGACCGGGTCGATCTGGGCGGTCAGCCGCAATCGCTGCTCCTGCTCACGGCAGAGGCCGAGCATGCGCACTGACGGTCTCGTCCGCGAGGTCGTCCGCGACGCCGCCATCGGGGTCGGCGTCGCGGACACGCCCGAGGGGCTCTCGGCGCTGCATCGTCCCGGCTGCGCCGCCGCGATCTGGCGGCGGCAGCCCTTGCCGGGGTTCCAGTCGTGGATCAACAGGCTCGACCCGGACGTCCTGCCGCGGGCACGGGTGATCCTGCGGCCGGAGGCGGTGCGCAACGCCGCATCGGAGGCCTGCGATGCGTCCGGCACACCCGTTGGCCCGGAGCGAGACCGTCTCGTGGACGACATTGCGGCGCTCGCCGACATCTTCGCCGGGTTGATGCGGGCAAGTTGGCTCCGCCTGCGCCTCGACGCCGTATCCACAAACGCCTGCCGCCGCTTCCATATCGACGCGGTGACGGCTAGGCTGGTCTGCACCTACTGTGGCACGGGCACGCAATACGGCATCTCGACCGACGGGGCCGAGCCGCGCCGGATCTTCACCGTGCCGACGGGTGCGCCGCTCCTGCTGCGCGGCACGCTCTGGCCTGAACGCCCGCGCTCCGGGCTGATGCATCGCTCGCCACCCATCGAGGGCACCGGCGAGACGCGGCTTGTGCTCGTGCTCGACCCGGTCGACGATCCCGAGGAGGAAGTCTGATGCGCGGCAATCGCGGCAAGACGAACCTCAAACTCAAGCGCCGGAACGAGGACCCGATGCGGGAATACGACCGGCTCCCGGCCGATCTGCGTGCATGGCTCGCCTCGGCAGTCCTGCCTTGGCGGCCGCGTTCCGTGCGCGCCGCCTTCGAGCGTGCGTTGGCGCGAACGAAAGATCACTCACGCGCCCTTGAAGAACTTGACCAGCTTCAGGACAGCCTCGTTGCAAAGGATGCTCGCGACATATGGGGTCCCGCTTATCCCTACACATCGCACGCCAGCGAACGATCTCGCCCATCCCGATAGTGATCCTCACCGGTTTGCTCGGTCCCAGGTGTTCTCCCTTCTGTTCAGCCTAATCAAGCTGCCAGGCTTCAGGAATATTGCGGTACGCCGTGCGTTCACCGGAGCAAAGCAGTCGAGGAGGCCGGGCCGTCAATTGCGTTCGAGACATAGATCCGCTTCAACCTATTAAGATATAATTAAATCAGAACCTTGGCAGGCGGAGAACGTTGGCTCCCAGTCCCGTCCCCTCCAGTAGTCGCCGATCGAGTGAAACTTAGCAAATCAATATGGTCATGCTGGAGGATCGGACCGAAGCAGTGGTGATATGAGGCGTTTGGGCACCTCGCATTTGCGTCCGGTGTGCATGGGATGACTCTCGCACTTTTGCAGGCGCCAAGGCTGGAACAGAGCTATGGTCGGAAGTTGGTGATGCCCTGAGGGGCGGCATATCATGGCGGTGTCGAGTCGCCGTCAATTCTCAGCCGAGAAAGGGATATGCCACATG
>LJSY01000072.1 GCA_001314805.1 Rhodobacteraceae bacterium HLUCCO18
CGAGCCGCAGGACGGTGGGCCGCCGGTCCTGCTGATCGACGAGGTCGATCGCACCGACGAGCCGTTCGAGGCCTTCCTCCTCGAGACCTTGTCGGATTTCCAGGTGACGATTCCCGAGATCGGCACGATCAAGGCCTCCGAACCTCCGATCGTGATCCTGACGTCGAACCGCACGCGGGAGGTGCACGACGCGCTCAAGCGGCGTTGCCTCTACCATTGGGTCGATTATCCGGATTTCGAACGGGAGATCGAGATACTTCGCAAGCGGGTGCCGGAGGCGACCGACAGGCTTTCCTCCGAGATCGTCGCGTTCGTTCACAGCCTGCGCGGACAGGACCTGTTCAAATCGCCCGGCGTGGCCGAGAGCATCGACTGGGCGCGGTGCCTCGTGGCGCTCGACGCCGTGGCGCTTTCGCCCGAGCTGATCACCGACACGCTGGGCGCGCTGCTGAAATACCAGGACGATATCGCGCGCATCGCCGGCGCCGAGACCACGCGGCTTCTGGACGAGGCGCGCCGGAGCCTCTTGGACGCGGAATGACGCCGGCAGTGGATCACGACGCCGAGGGGCGGCTGGTCGAGAACATCCTGCATTTCACCCATGCGCTGAGAAAGGCGGGGGTGAAGGTCGGCACCGCGCAGGTGGAAACCGCGATCCGCGCGGTGGCGGAGGCGGGGTTTTCCAGGCGCATCGACTTCTACCACACCCTGCGCGCCACCTTGATCACCCGCGCCGAGCATCTGGAGGTGTTCCATCAGGTCTTTGCCATGTTCTGGCGCGACCCGGATTTCCTGACGAGCCTGATGCACATGCTCTCGCCACAGCTTGAAGGCGAACCGGAGCGCCGGAAACCGGACGCCGGCCAGCGCCGCGCCGAGGAGGCGCTTTCGGGCGCGCCGCAGCATAAGGATCGCCCGCAGCGCGACGAGATCGAACGGCAGGCGATCCTGACATGGTCCGGCCGCGAGGTGCTCCGGCGCAAGGATTTCGACCAGATGAGCGCATCGGAACTGGCCGAGGCCGAGCGCGCGGTGCGCGTGCTGGACCTGCCCGTGAAACCGATCCTCACGCGGCGCACGCGGCCGGACCGCTATGGCGCGCGGCCCGATCCCCGCGCGACCCTGCGCGCGGCCCGCCGCCGCGCCGGTGAGATCGAGCGGATCGAACGCAAGACCGCGCGCGTCCGCCACCCCGATCTCGTGGCGCTGTGCGACATCTCGGGGTCCATGTCGGTCTATTCGCGGATGCTTCTGCGCTACATGCACGCCGTGACCCACGCGCGTGATCGCGGCTGGGGCCATGTGCACGCCTTCACCTTCGGGACAAGTCTCACGAACGTGACCCGCGCACTCCGCCAGAACGATCCGGACCTCGCGCTTGCCACCGTGGGGCGGGAGGCCAGCGACTGGGAAGGCGGCACCCGGATCGGCGCGGCGCTGGAGCGGTTCAACCGGGAATGGTCGCGGCGGGTTCTGACCTCCGGCGCGGTCGTGATCCTGATCACCGACGGGCTGGAGCGCGACGACCCTGGCCTGCTGGACCGCGAGGCCGCCCGGCTTTCCCGAAGCGCGGGCCGCGTCATCTGGCTCAATCCGCTGCTGCGGTGGGACGGCTTCGCCCCGCGCGCGGGCGGGGTGCGCACGCTGCTGTCCCACGTCGACAGCTTCCACGCCTGCCACTCGCTCGACAGCCTTCAGGCGCTGTCGGACGCGTTCGGGCAACGGGGCCTGCGGGACCGGATGCTGGCCGAAGTCCGCACGGATTTGTGACCTTTCGTCCAAAGGCCCTCAAATCATTTGCTTTCCCGGCAGACCGCAATAGGCTGGCACGAGACACCCAAGCCAGGTTCCGGGGAGGAAGCCCAGCATGGAGAACGCCCGTCCAGACCGGATGATTGACGCCTGCCGACCGAAGGCAGGGGCGAATGCGGTCGCGCGCCGCGATTTCTTTCCAGAATGCTCGACTTGAACCCGGTGCGTCCGCTCCGGGCCCGATAGGCCGTTTCAAACAATGGACACGCGGGCGTCAGGCCCGACCAAAGGGAGGAAGAGAATGACCGACGTCAAGATGACGGTGAACGGGAAAACCGTCAGCCGGGAGGTCCCGGACACCACGCTGTTGTCAGAGTTTCTGCGCGAGCATCTTCGCCTGACGGGCACCCATGTGGGCTGCGACACCAGCCAGTGCGGCGCCTGCGTGGTGCATGTGGACGGCCGCGCGGTGAAATCCTGCACCGTTCTGGCCGCGTCGCTGGAGGGCGCGGAAGTCACCACGATCGAAGGCGTCGCGCAGGGCGGCGAGTTGCACCCGATGCAGGCCGCCTTCAATGCCCATCACGGGCTGCAATGCGGCTTCTGCACGCCGGGCATGATCATGGCCGGGATCGACATGGTGAACCGCTACCAGGCGGAAGGGCGCGAGCTGACGCAAGCCGCCATCCGGCACGAGCTGGAGGGCAATATCTGCCGCTGCACCGGCTATCACAACATCGTCAACGCCATCGAGGACGCGGCGGGCCAGATGGCCGCCATGTCCAAGGCCGCGGAATAAGGGAGGCACGGGACCATGAGCGACGGTATCGGCGCGCGCGTGGCGCGCAAGGAAGACAAGCGTTTCCTGACCGGCAAGGGCAAGTACACCGACGATTTCCGCGTCGAGAACCAGGCCTATGCCGCCTTCGTCCGCAGCCCGGTGGCGCATGCGAAGATCAACGGCATCGATGCCTCGGAGGCACTGGCGATGGAGGGCGTCATCGCCGTCCATACCGGCCCCGAGATGAAGGATGACGGGATTGGCGACATCATCACCGGCTGGGCGATCACGTCGAAGGACGGCACGCCCATGCAATGCGGCGTCTGGAACCCGATGGTCACGACCTATGCGCGCTACGTGGGCGACGCCATCGCCATCGTCGTGGCCGAAAGTCAGGACATCGCGCGCCGCGCGGCCGAGGCGGTGGAACTCGACTACGAGGAATTGCCCGCCACGGTCTTTGCCGACAAGGCGCTGGCCGACGGCGCACCGCAGGTCCACGAGAACGTGCCGGGCAACCTGATCTTCAACTGGGAGATCGGCGACGAGGCCAAGACCGAGGCCGCGATGGCCGGCGCGGCCCATGTCACGACGCTCGACATCACCAACAACCGCCTCAGCCCCAACGCGATGGAGCCGCGCTCGGCCGTCGCCATCCATGACGAGGCGGAGGATCACTACACGCTCTACACCACCAGCCAGAACCCCCATGTGGCGCGGCTGGTCCTGAGCGCCTTCTACCAGGTCGCGCCCGAGCACAAGCTGCGCGTGATCGCGCCCGACGTGGGCGGTGGCTTCGGCTCCAAGATCTACATCTACCCCGAGGAGATCGCCTGCCTCTGGGCCTCGATGAAGACGGGGCGTTCGGTGAAATGGACCTCGGACCGCTCCGAGGCCTTCATGACCGACGCCCATGGCCGCGACCACGTGACGACGGCCAAGATGGGCTTCGACGCGGATGGCAGGATCGTGGGATTCCACGTGGACACGATCGCCAATATCGGCGCTTACGTGTCGCTCTTCGCCACGGCGACGCCGACCTACCTTTACGGCACGCTCTGGTCGGGGACCTACGACATCCCCGCGATCTACGGCACGGTGCGGGCGGTCCACACCAACACGGTGCCCGTCGACGCCTATCGCGGCGCGGGCCGGCCCGAGGCCACCTACATGATCGAGCGGATGATGGAGACCGCCGCGCGCGAGATGGGGATGGACCCCGCCGAATTGCGCCGGAAGAACTTCATCAAGGAGTTCCCGTACCAGACGCAGGTCCTCCTGCAATATGACAGCGGCGACTACTTCACGCTGCTCGACATGGCGCAAAAGCACGCCAAGGTCGACGAGTTCCCGGCCCGCAAGGCCGAGGCGGCGCAGCGCGGCAAGCTGCGCGGCATCGGCTACTCGACCTTCGTGGAGGCCTGCGGCCTTGCGCCCTCGGCCGCCGCGGGATCGCTCGGCGCGGGTGTCGGCCTGTGGGAGTCCGCCGAGGTGCGGGTCAACCCCGTGGGCACCGTGGAAATCCTCACCGGCAGCCACAGCCACGGACAGGGCCACGAGACGACCTTCGCACAGCTCGTCGCGGACCGGTTCGGCCTGCCGATCGACAGCGTCGCGATCGTCCATGGCGACACCGACAAGGTGCAGTTCGGCATGGGCACCTACGGCTCCCGGTCCGGCCCGGTGGGCATGAGCGCCATCGTCAAGGCGCTCGACAAGATCGAGGACAAGGCCAAGAAGATCGCGGCCCATGTGCTCGAAGCCTCCGAGGACGACCTCGTCATCGAGGGCGGCGAGGTGAAGGTCGCGGGCACCGACAAGAAGATGGGCTGGCACGAGGTGGGGCTTGCCGCCTACACCGCGCACAACCTGCCCGACGGCATGGAACCGGGCCTGAAGGAAACCTCGTTCTACGATCCGCAGAACTTCTCCTTCCCCTCCGGTGCGCTGATCTGCGAGGTCGAGGTCGATCCCGACACCGGCGTCACCGAGATCGTGCAGTTCACCGCCGTCGACGATTTCGGAACGGTCATCAACCCGATGATCGTCGAGGGGCAGGTCCATGGTGGTGTCACGCAAGGCATCGGTCAGGCCATGCTGGAGCAGGTCGTCTATGACGAGGACGGCCAGCTTATCACCGGCTCCTACATGGACTACTGCATGCCGCGCGCGGCCGACGTTCCGGCCTTCACGCTGGATCACGGCTGCACGCCCTCGCCGCTGAACCCGCTTGGGGTCAAGGGCTGCGGCGAGGCCGGGGCCATCGGCGCGCCGCCTGCCGTCATCAACGCGATCACCGACGCCATCGGCACCAACGATCTACAGATGCCCGCCACCCCGCTTGCGGTCTGGACGGCGCTTCAGGGCGCCAAGACACCCATGGCCGCGGAATAAGGAGAGCCGAGATGTATCCGACGAAGTATCACAAGCCGGGCTCCGTCCCGGACGCGGTGGCCCTTCTGGCCGGATCGGAGGGCGCCAAGATCCTCTCCGGTGGCCAGACGCTCCTGCCCACGATGAAGCAGCACCTCGCCGCGCCGGGCGATCTTGTCGACGTGCGCGGGATCGCCGAGCTCAACGGCATCAGCGCGGGCGACGGGTCCGTCACCATCGGCGCCGCGACCCGCCACATGGATGTCGCCACCAGCGCCGACGTCAAGGCGCATATTCCGGCGCTGGCCGCATTGGCGAGCGGGATCGGCGATCCGGCGGTGCGCGCGATGGGCACGCTCGGCGGCTCCGTAGCCAACAACGACCCGGCGGCGGACTACCCGGCGGCGGTGCTGGGGCTGGGTGCCACCGTGGTCACCAGCAAGCGCGAGATCGCGGCCGACGACTTCTTCCAGGGCATGTTCACCACCGCCCTGGAGGAAGACGAGATCGTCACCGCCATCCGCTTCCCGGTGCCGACGCGGGCGGGCTATTCCAAGTTCCGCAATCCCGCCTCGCTCTATGCCATGGCGGGGGTGTTCGTGGCGGAGACCGATGGCGCGGTGCGCGTGGCGGTGACCGGTGCTGGCGAGGACGGCGTGTTCCGGCACGACGGCATGGAGGCGGCGCTGTCGTCGGATTTCTCGGCCGGCGCGCTCAACGGCGTGTCGATCTCCGAGGACGGAATGCTCAGCGACATCCACGGCACCGCGGCCTACCGGGCGAACCTCGTCAAGGTCATGGCCAAGCGCGCGGTGGCGAACGCCGGCTAAGGCTTACGAAAAGGGGCGCGGCGGCACCGCTGGCCGCGCCCGTCTCAGGCCCCGCCGATCATGGCGGTCATGGCGATCACGGCCCTCCGGATCAGCGTAGCAAGGGATGACCGTCCGGGCCGCAGGGTCCGGTCGTCCCTGGCGCCTGTCGCCGCGCCGATCAGGTTATCCGCGGGTTCCCTCGGCCGAGATTTCCGGATCGCGGATCGGCTGAGGCCGCGGTCGAGGACGAGCCGCGAATGTCCGGCCAAAAGCCGATCGGATCGTGGCGCTTTGCGTGGCTGCGCGCCGCTGGCACCTCGTCTTCGGCGGCGCCATACGCGGGCCTCCCGAGGCGCTCACCGGGAAACACGGTGTTTCCCCCTGTGAACAGGCAGCGGCACGCCGGCCGTGTGTGACACGTTTTCTCATAACTTACTGTTTTTGAAGTTTTTCCCGAAAGCTTTTCCAGCGGAAGCCAAGGGCCGAGGGTAGAGCCTGTTGGAAAAGCGCCACAATCTACCCACGCGATGGACACATTTCTCACCGATCAGCGGGCGGGAGAGATTTGGGGCAATTTAAGAAAATGATTACGGCAGCCGTTCACCAAGCAAATGGTACGTCATCAGGCATGGAGGATGGGCAAAAACTGCGACTTCTGGTGGTCGATGACGAACCCGATGTCTGCAGCCTGCTTGCGATGGCGCTTCAGGCGGCAAATACCTGCAAGGTAACGGCGGCCCATGACGCCAGGGAGGCGCTGTCGGCGCTTGGCGACGAAGACCAGCCCTTCGACGGCATCTTTCTCGACATCCAGATGCCGGGCACGACCGGTATCGAGCTCTGCGCGATCATCCGCAGCACGCCGGGCTATGGGGACGTGCCGATCATCATGCTCACGGCGATGACGGAACGGCGTTTTCTTCACCGGGCCTATGCCAACGGTGCGGACGACTACATCACCAAACCCTTTGAAATCGGGGAAATACGCTCCAAGCTGGTCAAGGAAGGTTGGCTGCGGCGGCGGCGCAATCACCTCAAGGCCGGACGCGCCAGCTTCGGGTCGTCGACGGCCCAGGCCGGGCGCGAGGTCATAAATGCGCTCGAGGACGCCGTCCTGTTGCCCGCGATCGCCCGCAGCATCCGGCGCGACGCGTTTCAGAACTACCTCCTGCAGGCCAAGAAGCGCCACGGCACAACCCTGTCGATCCGGGCGATCAAGGTGGCGTCGATCCATGACATATTCACCCGGCTCTCGACGACGGAATACCAGCAACTGATGGATGCGATCGCTAGATGCGTGTCGGAGCTGACGGAGCCCAGCGACGACGTGATCACGCATCTGGGAAACGGCATTCTGCTGACGGCCTGCGAGGGGCGCAGCGCGCTCACGCGGGATGACCTGCAGACCCGCCTGCACGCGGCCGCCGTGCCGGACCGGCTGAAGGCGCACGATCTCCCGCTGCGCGTGATCCTCGGCGAGGAGTTCACGGTGGACAAGGGCAGCGACGCCGACATCCTCTTCATGGTGTCGCGGGCCATCGAAGGCGCCGAAGATGAGGAAGAGCAGCTTTCCGGCTGGGCGACATTCCGCGAGTGGCTGTCATTCCGCAGGTCGACCGGGCGCGAACGCGCGCGGATCGACCAGTCGGCTTACGAGCAGATCCTGAACGAGTTCATCGCCGAGGGCGAACTGGACTGGAAGTGAGCCCGCGTGCCGGTCTCCCTGTCTGTCGAAGGGTCCGGGCCAGGATGAGGGCATAGCGCGGTCAGACGAAATCGAACGCGTCGATGATGCCGTCTTGGCCGTCACGCCAGCCAAGCAGGACGACCCCGACATCGCCGGCCCGGATCAGGGTATCGGCGCCCACCACCTCGACGCTCAGGTCGCCCGGTCCCGTCACACCGGTCACGTCGAACGAAAGCAGGTCGATCCCATCCTGCCATCCGACGATCGTGTCCATGCCCCCGCCATCCATGAACACAAAGGTGTCGGCGCCACCCTGACCATGGAGCACATCCGCGCCCGCACCTCCTGAAAGGGTATCGGCGCCCTCCCCGCCCCAGAGCTGGTCCGCGCCCGCCCCGCCGGATAGCTCATTCGCGCCGCCATCGCCCACGAGCGTGTCGCCATGTGCTGAGCCACGCAGGTTCTCGATGCCCGTCAGGACATCGCCCGCCGCCTCGCCCGACAGCCCCTCGCCCGACCAGAGCCGCACGAAGACACCCTCGGCGGCGTTTTCGTAGCTGGCGGTATCCAGCCCGCCCTGACCTTGAAGCGTATCGGCACCCTTTCCCCCGATCAGCGTGTCGTCGCCTTCCCCGCCCCAGAGCTGGTCCTCCCCGGCCCCGCCGGACAGCACATTCGCGCCGCCATCGCCCACCAGAGTGTCGGCGAAAGCCGAGCCGCGCAGGTTCTCGATGCCCACAAGGACGTCGCCCGCAGCCTCGCCCGACAGCCCCTCGCCCGACCAGAGCCGCACGAAGACCCCCGAGGCCGCCTCCGCGTAGCTGGCGGTATCCAGCCCGCCCTGACCATGGAGCACATCCGCGCCCCCACCGCCCATCAACGTGTCGTCACCCTCCCCGCCCCAGAGCTGGTCCTCCCCGGCCCCGCCGGACAGCACATTCGCGCCGCCATCGCCCACCAGAGTGTCGGCGAAGGCCGAGCCGCGCAGGTTCTCGATGCCGGTCAGGATGTCGCCCGCCGCCTCGCCCGACAGGCCCTCGCCCGACCAGAGCAGCACGAAGACACCCCCGGTGGCCTCGGCGTAGCTCGCCGTATCGAGCCCGCCCTGGCCCTGCAGCTGATCCGCCCCCGGGCCGCCGGACAGGGTGTCGTCGCCATCGCCGGCCCAGAGCTGGTCGGCCCCTGCCCCGCCGTGAAGCTCATTGGCGCCGCCATCGCCCACCAGAGTGTCGGCATGGGCCGATCCGCGCAGGTTCTCGATATCCGTCAGCACATCCCCGGCCGCCTCGCCCGACAGCCCCTCGCCCGACCAGAGCCGCACGAAGACACCCCCGGCGGCCTCCGCATAGCTGGCGGTATCCCGGCCCGCGCCGCCGTCAAGCGCATCCGCGCCCAGACCGCCCATCAGCACGTCATCGCCATCGCCACCGGAAATGTGGTTGTCGCCCTTGTTCCCCACCAGCCCGTTGTTCGCAGCACTGCCCGAAAGGCTCAGGTTGGCCACACCGAGAAGCCGCGCATCGGCCAGACCCGACAGGAGCGTCAGGTCGACCGAGGCGAGGATCCATGTCCGATCGACCACGTCGAGCTTGGCGTTGCCACCGCTGGTATCCACGGACACCCATGTATCAAGGCCCTGCCCCGTGATCCGTACCTCGGTGCCGGTGGACGGCGCGACCGCCAGCGCGTAGCCGCCGGCCATCGCGCTCGGCGTGGCCTGCCCACCAACCTCGAAGGACAAGCCCGCCTCCCCTTCGCCGATGGAATAGGCCCCGTCCGCGTCCATATCCGAATAGGCCACACCGGTGAGAAACACGTCCGTTCCGGTCCGGGCGAATTTCTCGGTCAGCATCGAAGCGTTGTAGGTGATCCCGTTGGTATGGGTGAACGCGCCTTCGACCTGCGCGATCCCGATCTCGCGATAAGCATCGGCCAGCAGGTTCACGCGATGCCCCGGGCTCAGGAACAGGCCCTCGTCATGGGTGACGGCGGCGGCGGCGAGATCGACGGTGCCCGTCGTCCCGAACCAGGCCAGGTTCTCGCCCCAGGTCCAGGCGCCGGAAAAGGTGTAACCGGCATCCTCGATCCGGTCGCCCGCGCTGCTGCCGCCGGCGCCGGCATGGCCGAACGTGTCGGTCGCCAGCATCCAGTCGGAATGCGTCTCGGCCGCCTGCGCCAGCAGCGCGTTGGGAGCAAGAACCTGCTTGGCCGCACCGTTCAGCGTTCCGGGCGCGAGCCCCTGGTTGAGGTCCACGCCCAGCGCCGCGGCCTTGGCCAGCGGATCGAGACGGGCCTGGTTGATCAGCTCGAGCAGGTACTGTTCTTCGACGGACAGCGACATGGGGACACTGAGGTGCCCCTAGTTTCCTAGACACCTGCCTCATTCAGTTTCTGCTGTCTGATCTCGAAATCAACGGGCGACAGCATGCCGTTGTTCGTGTGCTTG
>LJSY01000073.1 GCA_001314805.1 Rhodobacteraceae bacterium HLUCCO18
CATCGCCTTGCGCTGCGAAAAGACCCTCACCGGGTTCATGGGCTTCGTCTTCCTCGTCTCCGCCATCGATTGGCTCAGATGAATGCAGACAGGGCCTAGCGCCGTTCGACGCCGAGCCATGCCGCCAGGTAGGCCGGTATCTCGCGCAGGACGCCCTTGAGAAAGGTCGCGGGACGTGCGCCACGCAAGGGCGGCGCTGCGGTACGCACCTTCAGTCCCGCGCGCCGTGCAAGGAGGCGCGCACGCGGCAGGTGGTAGGCATCGGACACGATGAGCACTTCGGAAAGGCCGAGCTCCTGCAGGATCGGCCGCGCGAGGGCGATGTTCGTCGCGGTGCTGGTCGATCTGGCCTCGGGGTGGATGACCGCCTCCGGCACGCCGGCCTCGACGAGCAGGCGCGTCATCACCTCGGCCTCCGACGGCTTGTGCCGCCCGACGCCGCCGCAGGGGATGACGACCGAGGCCGCGCCAGCGTGCCACTGGCGGGCGGCCTCCTGCGTGCGGCGCGCCATCGTCCGCGAAGGCCGTCCGCCGGACCAGACCGCCGCGCCGAGCACGAGGATCGCGCGTTTCGGTCGCGCGGGCGTCGCTACCGTCATCGGATGTGTCTCCCATGCTTGATCGCCGGCGGGCTGCGTCGCGCGGCTTGCACACGGGTGCCACGCTGCGTATATGCCCTGCAACAACCCGCAAGGACACCACCATGGCCAACCCGTTCCAGTTCCTGCAGCAGACGCGTGCCGAGATCGCCAAGGTGGTCTGGCCGACGCGCCGTGAGGTTCTGGTCACGACGGCGATGGTTTTCCTGCTGGCGGTGGTCTTCGCGATCTTCTTCTTCGGTGTGGACTGGGTCATCCGCCAGGTGCTGGAGCTGATCCTGACCTTCTTCGCCGGCTGAGCCACGCCTCGGCAGGCCGGCCTTGATTTCCCCCGGACCGGCGGGTAAGTCGGTCTCCATCCCCCGAAAATGGCGTGCATCGAATCGTGATGCACGCTGTTTCTTTTTCGGGGACTTGCCTCAGGGCATTGAACCGGAACGAAAAATCGCGGCCGCCTGGCCGAAACACGAAGGAACGCGAGCGAGATGGCGAAACGGTGGTATTCGGTCAGCGTGCTGTCCAACTTCGAAAAGCGTGTGGCTGAACAGATCCGCACCGCCGTGGCTGAAAAGGGTCTCGAGGAGGTCATCGAAGAGGTTCTGGTGCCCGAAGAGGACGTGATCGAGATCCGCCGCGGCAAGAAGGTCACCGTGCCGCGCCGCTTCATGCCCGGCTACGTGCTGGTGCGCATGGACATGACCGATATCGGCTATCACGCGATCAATTCCATTCCGCGCGTCACCGGCTTTCTCGGCCCACAGGGCCGCCCGATGCCGATGAAGGACGAGGAGGTGAACGCCATCCTCAACCGCGTCGAGGAAGGCGAGGCCGCACCGCGCTCGACCATCACCTTCGAGGTGGGCGAGAAGGTCAAGGTCAACGACGGCCCGTTCGAGGATTTCGACGGCATGGTCGAGGAAGTCGACGAAGACAACCAGCGCCTGAAGGTGACGGTCTCGATCTTCGGACGCGCCACGCCGGTCGAGCTGGAATTCACGCAGGTCAGCAAGCAGAACTGAGGCTTGGGCCAAGAAAACGGCGGACAGGAAAACGGCGCAGCCGCTTGTCGCAGGCTACGCCGGTGTCATGGGTTCGACAGCGGGCGCGCAGGCCGCGCCGCTCAGCCCTTCTTCATCGGGCAGGTATTGATCCCGAGGATCGAGTAGAGCGGGCACATGCCCACCAGCCCGGTCACCAGCGGCACAAGGCCGATCCAGCCCCATGGCGTCTGCGGGCCGATGAACACCAGCGAAATCAGGACGAGCCCTGCGATGATGCGCAATGCGCGGTCGAGCGTGCCTTCGTTGCGGGTCATGATCTTTGTCTCCGTGTGTGAGGATGGGCAGACGGTACCGCGCTGAATGCCGATTCGACGGTGACACTGTCACCTTTGGTCCGCGGCAATCCGTTCCAGTCCCGGGATATCGGTCAGGTCGATCCAGCCGCGCCCGGGCGCCACGAGGCCTTGCCGCGCCAGCTCCGCCAGCCGGCGCGAGACGAAGGCGCGGCCCGAGGCGGTCTCTGTCGCCAGCTGCTCGTGGGTGGCCGTCACCCGGTCCGCCCCGTCGCGCAGGCGCAGGAGCGTCCGGGCGAGCCGGGCGTCGAACCCGATCAGGGCGACATCCTCCACCAGCTGCTCGAAATCGCCGAAACGGCGCGCGACGGAGTTGAAGATCGCATCGCGGAACGCGGGGTCCTCGGCCATGCGCGCGTGGAACAGCGCTGGTGGCAGGAGCGTGCCGGACAGGTCGGTTTCGGCCACGCCATCGGCGCGATAGGTGCCGTGGTTGATCAGGCAGGAGAAGGTCTGCAGACACACATCCCCGGGCTGGACGCGGTAGAGCACGACCTCGCGCCCGTTCCCGGCGGACAGCGACACGCGGATCGTGCCGCTTTCCAGCTGGACGAAACCGGGGCAGGGGTCGCCGGGCGAAAAGACGACCGATCCCTTCGACAGCGACAATCGGCGTGTGCGGGTGCTCATGGGGCGGACGATGGCACGCGGAAGGGCGCGCGCCAATGCCCCGGCGACGCCCCAGCCGGTGGAAACCGTCTTGCATTGGCGGGCCTGCCCGTCTATGCCCCCGCGGTCCGTCACAGCACGGACATCCCCCAGCGGGATTCCCGTCGTGGGAGGCGAGCGCTTCGCGAAGCGCGGACCGGACCACGCTAACAAAGGCCGAAGGACGCGTCCCGAGGCTGTTGGAAAAGGAGACGGTCAGTCATGGCCAAGAAACTTGCCGGCAAGATGAAGCTGCAGATCCCTGCAGGCCAGGCCAACCCCTCGCCGCCCGTGGGCCCCGCCCTCGGCCAGCGCGGCATCAACATCATGGAATTCACCAAGGCGTTCAACGCCAGGACCGCCGACATGGAGCCGGGCGCACCCTGTCCGACCCTGATCACCTACTATCAGGACAAGTCCTTCACGATGGAAATCAAGACGCCGCCGGCGTCCTATTACCTGAAGAAGGCGGCCGGTCTGAAGCCGCAGGGCAAGCGCAACCGTCCGAAGGGCGCCGTGACCCCCGGCCGCGAAACCGTGGCCACGGTGACCGCCGCGCAGCTGCGCGAGATCGCCGAAGCCAAGATGAAGGACCTCAGCGCCAATGACGTCGAGGCCGCCATGAAGATCATCCTCGGCTCCGCCAAGTCGATGGGCATCGAGGTGAAAGGGTAAGTCATGGGCAAGATCGGAAAGCGTCTCAAGGCCTCGCAGGCCGCCTTCGAAGGCAAGGAAAACCTCACGGTCGAAGAGGCCGTCGCGCTGGTCAAGGCGAACGCCACGGCCAAGTTCGACGAGTCGATCGAGATCGCCATGAATCTCGGCGTCGATCCGCGCCACGCCGACCAGATGGTCCGCGGCACGGTGAACCTGCCCAACGGCACAGGCAAGACCGTCCGCGTGGCTGTCTTCGCCCGTGGTCCCAAGGCCGATGAGGCCAAGGCGGCGGGTGCCGACATCGTCGGCGCCGAGGACCTGATGGAAACCGTTCAGGGCGGCACGATCGAATTCGACCGCTGCATCGCGACGCCCGACATGATGCCGATCGTCGGCCGTCTGGGCAAGGTGCTGGGCCCCCGGAACCTGATGCCGAACCCGAAGATCGGCACGGTGACGATGGACGTGAAAGAAGCCGTCGAGGCCGCGAAGGGCGGACAGGTTCAGTTCAAGGCCGAGAAGGCCGGTGTGGTGCATGCCGGCATCGGCAAGGTGTCCTTCGACACCGACAAGCTGGTCGAGAACGTCCGCGCCTTCGTCGACGCGGTGAGCAAGGCCAAGCCTGCCGGCGCCAAGGGCACCTACATGGAAAAGGTCTCGCTCAGCTCGACCATGGGTCCGGGCGTCTCGGTCGACGTGTCCAGCGCGACGGGCAACTGAGCCACGCGCGTATTCCAAGAACGGCGCGTCCGGTCCTGTCCGGGCGCGCCGTGTCCGTTTGCGGGTCGGTCCATTGCGCTGTGGATTTCCCTTGACAGGGACTTGGCAAAACTCCCCGCGCCCTGTAGTCACCACCCTTGCGAGAGAGCGCGCGATTCGTCACGCGCTCTTTTGCGTTTCGTCCGAGACGGTGGGTCGAGAGGCAACTCTCGGTAATTCCTGCCCGAGGCGGGATCAGACCAGAAGGCCGAGGGCTCCGTTCGAGCGCTCACCGGTGGCTTGGTTCCCGTTGTCCGATCAGCGGTTTCGGCCGGGATCGGCGGACCAAAACCGCCGGAGCGATCCGGTACCATCGAGCCGGGAGGGTATCCTCCCAAACTGGAGTGAAACTGTGGATAGAGCCCAGAAAGAGAAAGTGGTCGAGGAACTCGGCCAGATCTTCGAAAGCTCTGGCGTCGTCGTGGTGTCTCACTACGAGGGTCTCACGGTTGCCGAGATGCAGGACCTGCGCGCACGCATGCGTGACGCTGGCGGGTCGGTCCGCGTCGCCAAGAACAGGCTCGCCAAGATCGCCCTGGAAGGAACCGATGTCGCTGGCATCGCGGACTTCCTCACGGGCATGACCGTTCTGTCCTACTCGGAAGACCCCGTGGCAGCTGCCAAGGTCGCCGAGGACTACGCCAAGTCGAACGACAAGTTCGTGATAATCGGCGGAGCCATGGACGGAAAGGTTCTGGACCGTGCCGGTGTTACGGCCGTGTCCAAGTTGCCGTCGCGCGAGGAGCTTATCGCTTCCATCGTCGGCTGCATCGGGGCACCGGCATCGAACATCGCCGGGGCCATTGGCGCACCTGCTTCGAACATCGCTTCCATCCTTTCCACCATCGAGGAAAAGGCGGAGGCCGCATAAGGCATCCCTGAGCCGCGCACCTTGCGGCGTCGGAACACAATCCTACATACGGAACCTGGACAAATGGCTGATCTTAAGAAACTCGCAGAAGAGATCGTTGGTCTGACCCTCCTGGAAGCGCAGGAACTCAAGACCATCCTCAAGGACGAATACGGCATCGAACCCGCCGCCGGCGGCGCGGTGATGATGGCCGGCCCCGCAGGCGGCGACGCCGGCGCTGCGGCAGAGGAAGAGAAAACCGAATTCGACGTCGTCCTGAAGAACGCCGGCGCACAGAAGATCAACGTGATCAAGGAAGTGCGCGCCCTCACCGGACTTGGCCTCAAGGAAGCCAAGGATCTGGTCGAAGCCGGCGGCAAGATCAAGGAAGGCATCGCGAAGGCCGAAGCCGAAGAGATCAAGGGCAAGCTGGAAGCAGCCGGCGCCGAGGTCGAGCTGGCCTGAGCCACGTCAGGGGAGCGTTTTCCGCGCGGAAAACGTCGGGAAAACTCGAGTTTTCCAACGGATTTCTCGAGAAATCCGCTCCCCGAGCCAGAAAAATGGCTGGGTCCGGAGACATTCCGGGCCCAGCTGTCCGCGTCTTGGCAAGGGCCCCCGAAGCGGGGGATTTCCCAAGACGAAGGCATGGGATCGGGAGTCGCCGGTGGGACGGCGAACGGATTGATCCCCCACGTCTGTGATCTTGCGAGCTCTCCGCCGAGGCCCCGGCGGCGAGAGGGCCGCGCGAGAGACTTGAAAGGTGCGCGACCACATGGCTCAGACCTACGCAGGCCAGAAACGTATCCGCAAATTCTACGGCAAGATCCGCGAAGTGCTGGAGATGCCGAACCTCATCGAGGTGCAGAAGTCGTCCTACGACCTGTTCCTCAACTCGGGCGACGCTGACGCCCCGACCGAAGGCGAAGGCATCATGGGTGTCTTCCAGTCGGTGTTCCCGATCAAGGATTTCAACGAGACCGCCGTTCTGGAGTTCGTGAAATACGAGCTCGAGGCGCCCAAGTTCGACGTGGAGGAGTGCCAGCAGCGCGACCTCACCTATTCCGCGCCGCTCAAGGTGACGCTGCGCCTGATCGTGTTCGATGTCGACGAGGACACCGGCGCGAAATCCGTCAAGGACATCAAGGAACAGGATGTCTTCATGGGCGACATGCCCCTGATGACCCCGAACGGGACGTTCATCGTGAACGGCACCGAGCGCGTGATCGTCAGCCAGATGCACCGCTCGCCTGGCGTGTTCTTCGACCATGACAAGGGCAAGACCCATTCCTCGGGCAAGCTTCTCTTCGCCTGCCGGATCATTCCCTATCGCGGCTCCTGGCTCGATTTCGAGTTCGACGCCAAGGACCTTGTCTTCGCGCGCATCGACCGCCGGCGGAAACTGCCGGTGACGACGCTCCTCTACGCGCTGGGCCTCGACCAGGAAGGCATCATGGATGCCTATTACGAAACAGTCGGCTTCAAGCTCGCGAAGAAGAACCAGGGCTGGGTGACCAGGTTCTTCCCCGAGCGTATGCGCGGCACCCGTCCGGCCTTCGACCTTGTGGACGCCAAGACCGGCGAAGTCATCGCCGAGGCCGGCAAGAAGGTCACGCCGCGCGCCGTCAAGCAGCTCATCGACGAGGGCGAGGTCACCGAGCTTCTGGTGCCTTTCGACCAGATCGTCGGCCGCTACGTCGCCAAGGACATCATCAACGAGGAAACCGGCGCGATCTATGTCGAGGCCGGGGACGAGCTGACCTGGGAGGTCGACAAGGACGGCGAGGTCACCGGCGGTACGCTCAAGGACCTGCTGGACGCCGGCGTCACCGATATCCCGGTGCTCGACATCGACAACATCAATGTCGGCCCGTACATCCGCAACACCATGGCGGCGGACAAGAACCTCAACCGCAACACCGCGTTGATGGACATCTACCGCGTCATGCGCCCGGGCGAGCCGCCGACCGTGGACGCCGCCTCGACCCTGTTCAACCAGCTCTTCTTCGACAGCGAGCGTTACGACCTCAGCGCCGTGGGCCGCGTGAAGATGAACATGCGGCTCGACCTCGACGCCGACGACACGCAGCGCACCCTGCGCAAGGAAGACATCATCGCCTGCATCAAGGCGCTGGTGGAACTGCGCGACGGCAAGGGCGACATCGACGATATCGACCATCTCGGCAACCGCCGGGTGCGGTCCGTGGGCGAGCTCATGGAAAACCAGTACCGCGTGGGCCTTCTGCGGATGGAGCGCGCGATCAAGGAACGCATGTCGTCGGTCGAGATCGACACGGTGATGCCGCAGGACCTGATCAACGCCAAGCCCGCGGCGGCTGCGGTGCGTGAATTCTTCGGCTCTTCGCAGCTGTCGCAGTTCATGGACCAGACCAATCCGCTGTCGGAGGTCACGCACAAGCGGCGTCTTTCGGCGCTGGGCCCGGGCGGCCTGACGCGCGAGCGTGCGGGCTTCGAGGTGCGCGACGTGCATCCGACCCACTATGGCCGGATGTGCCCGATCGAAACGCCGGAAGGTCCGAATATCGGCCTGATCAACTCGCTCGCCACCTTCGCGCGGGTGAACAAGTACGGCTTCATCGAAACGCCCTACCGCAAGGTCGAGAACGCGCAGGTCACCGACGAGGTGGTCTACATGTCCGCGACCGAGGAAATGCGTCACACCGTGGCGCAGGCCAACGCGCACCTGTCGGACGCGGGCCGTTTCGAGAACGAAATGGTCAACACCCGCCAGTCCGGCGAATACACGCTCGCCCCGCGCGAGGCCGTGGACCTGATCGACGTTTCGCCGAAACAGCTGGTCTCCGTCGCCGCCTCGCTGATCCCGTTCCTCGAGAACGACGACGCGAACCGGGCGCTGATGGGCTCCAACATGCAGCGTCAGGCCGTGCCGCTTCTGCAGGCGGACGCACCCTTCGTGGGCACGGGCATCGAGAGCAAGGTCGCCATCGACTCGGGCGCCGCGATCCAGGCGCGGCGGGCCGGTATCATCGACCAGGTCGACGCGCAGCGCATTGTGGTGCGCGCCACCGAGGATCTGGAGCTTGGCGACGCCGGCGTGGACATCTACCGCCTGCGCAAGTTCCAGCGTTCGAACCAGAACACCTGCATCAACCAGCGTCCGCTGGTGAAGGTGGGTGACAAGGTGTCGAAGGGCGAGGTCATCGCCGACGGCCCGTCCACCGACATGGGTGAACTGGCCCTCGGCAAGAACGTGATCGTCGCCTTCATGCCGTGGAACGGCTACAACTACGAGGACTCGATCCTGATCTCCGAGCGCATCGTGCGCGACGACGTCTTCACCTCGATCCATATCGAGGAATTCGAGGTCGCGGCCCGCGACACCAAGCTCGGGCCCGAGGAAATCACCCGCGACATCCCCAATGTCGGCGAGGAGGCGCTTCGCAACCTCGACGAGGCGGGCATCGTCTATATCGGCGCCGAAGTGGGGCCGGGCGACATTCTCGTGGGCAAGATCACGCCCAAGGGCGAAAGCCCGATGACGCCGGAGGAAAAACTCCTGCGCGCGATCTTCGGCGAGAAGGCCTCGGACGTGCGTGACACCTCGCTCCGCCTGCCGCCCGGCGATTTCGGCACGGTCGTGGAGGTTCGCGTCTTCAACCGCCACGGCGTGGAGAAGGACGAACGCGCGCTTCAGATCGAGCGCGAAGAGGTCGAGCGACTGGCCCGTGACCGGGACGACGAACTCGTCATCCTCGAGCGCAACATCTACGCGCGCCTGAAGTCCATGATCCTCGGCAAGACCGCGGTGAAGGGACCCAAGGGCGTCAAGGCCGGCTCCGAGATCACCGAGGAGCTTCTGGAGACGCTGTCCCACGGTCAGTGGTGGCAGCTTGCCCTCGGCGATGAGCAGGACGCGGCCCAGGTCGAGGCCCTGCACGAACAGTACGAAGCGCAGAAACGCGCGCTCGACCACCGTTTCGACGACAAGGTCGAGAAGGTCCGCCGCGGCGATGACCTGCCTCCGGGCGTGATGAAGATGGTCAAGGTCTTCATCGCGGTGAAGCGCAAGCTTCAGCCCGGCGACAAGATGGCCGGCCGTCACGGCAACAAGGGCGTCATCTCCAAGGTCGTCCCGATGGAGGACATGCCGTTCCTCGCGGACGGGACCCCGGTCGACTTCGTTCTGAACCCGCTCGGCGTGCCGTCGCGGATGAACGTGGGCCAGATCCTCGAGACCCACATGGGCTGGGCCGCGCGCGGTCTGGGCCTGAAGATTGACGAGGCGCTGGATGAATATCGCCGTTCGGGCGACATGACGCCGGTGCGCGATGCGCTCAAGATCGCCTATGGCGACGAGACCTATGACGACGCGTTCAGCGGCATGGACGAAGGTCAGGTCATCGAGGCCGCGTCCAACGTCACCACTGGCGTGCCGATCGCGACCCCGGTCTTTGACGGTGCAAAAGAGGCCGACGTGAACGACGCGCTGATCCGCGCGGGCTTCAGCCAAAGCGGTCAGTCCGATCTCTTCGACGGGCGCACGGGCGAGAAATTCGCGCGCCAGGTCACGGTCGGCGTCAAGTACCTGCTGAAGCTGCATCACCTGGTGGACGACAAGATCCACGCGCGCTCGACCGGGCCCTACAGCCTCGTGACCCAGCAGCCGTTGGGCGGCAAGGCGCAGTTCGGCGGCCAGCGCTTCGGCGAGATGGAGGTCTGGGCGCTGGAAGCCTACGGCGCGGCCTACACCCTGCAGGAGATGCTGACGGTGAAGTCGGACGACGTGGCCGGCCGGACCAAGGTCTACGAGTCGATCGTCAAGGGCGAGGACAATTTCGAGGCCGGCGTGCCGGAATCGTTCAACGTTCTCGTCAAGGAGGTCCGCGGCCTGGGCCTCAACATGGAACTCCTGGATGCGGAGGAGGA
>LJSY01000074.1 GCA_001314805.1 Rhodobacteraceae bacterium HLUCCO18
TTTCCCCATCTCTCACCCCCATATCTGCCTCCAAGATATGGAAGCACAGGTTGACCGCTATGGGAATCCAGAATCCGATCAGGGGCGACACGCTCTAGGTCGGAGTCGGCAGCGCGCGGTCTCGCGCGCCTCCCGTCCGTCCGCTGCAAAGAAAACCGCCGCTCGGGGTGACCCGAGCGGCGGTTTCTTGTTGAAGACTGTGGCCCAGCGTTAGGAGGTCTGGTTACGCGGTTTGCGCGTTGCGGCGACGGAACACCGCCATCATGCCGAGACCGCCCAGCAGGAAGAGAACCGACGCGGGCAGCGGAACGGGCGCCAGCGCGGCCCCGTCGAGAGTGAACCCATCGCGAAGCGACGTACGGATTTCCACAGCGACCGCATTGGTCGGGGCGTCAAGATTGATGACGGCAAGCCAAGTCGCGCCATTCGAGAGCGACTTCCAAGTTTCCGTGGTGCCGTTTACGCTGATCTCAAGCGACTTGTCACCCGTATCCGCGGGGTCGGTCAGAGCGAACACGAGCCGCTGGAACATGCCACCGTCCTCGCGCTCCGCGGTCCAAAGCATGCCCTCCGTGTCGGCGGAGTTCAACGACCACTCGCCCGTCTCGGGGTATGCGTTGCCCTGCCCATTGATGCCGGGATCATACTGGAGAGCGATCTGGCTGCATCCACCGCCATTGGCGTCGAGCAAATCCGTGCAGGTCGTCCCCGTGCCGACCCCGCCGAGGGTCGTGAAGTTCCCGACGCGGGAGTTGTAGCCGGCGGCGTTCAGCTCCCCATACACGGCGCTGTTCACCGGATCAACGAAGGCTTTGTTGTCCGCGAACCCACGGTTTGCGGCCGTCGCGTTCTCGAAATCCTCGAAAATACCGCCTTGGGCCGCGCTTTGCCAACCGGCCGTCGTGAATGTTTCGAGCGTGATCGTCGATGCTTGTGCCGCGCCACTGAGGCTAAGTGCCAGAGCAATCGCGGTAATCTTCAAATGTTTCATAACCCTACAGCCTTCTCCAAAGGTCAGTCGCCACATAATTTACGCCCCCGGAAACGAACAACTCACGCAAATCGCGCGGCATTTTTTGTCCTGATCCCGGTTCACCAAGCGTACGCATGGCTCCGACGCTGCCGATCACCCCCTGATTTACCCCAAATGCGCTACAGATCAACCTCATTTTTGCCACGGAAACGCCTTGTTTCCGCATTGAAGCAAAAGTTGTCGGACACTGCTCCGACACGCAATCGCTACCGGCGGGTGGTCAGCGATGCGCGGCACTGGACGAAACAATGCGATCGCGCCGTGTCCCGCCTTGGGGCCGGCACGTCTCAGATCGCTTTCCAGCTGACGTCACCGGAAAAGAGACGTTCGATCTCGGGCTCGCACGGCTGGTGCCGCCCCATGGCGCTCGGCGGGACCGCGGCCCGCAATTGCGGACCGGCGAGAACCTCGACACGGTCGGCGCGGAAATCGGGAAGTCCATCGATCCGGTGTCCGATCATGTGCGTCTGGCAAAGCACGACGCGCCCGGCGCGGGCCGGCTCATAGGCATGGACCCAGCGCACGCGTCCCGCAGCGATCAGGTCCAGCACCCGGCCGTCCGGGTCGGACCGCCAGTCCGACGCGTAATCCGGCCAGTGGAACAGGCCAATGCGCGCCGTCCCGAGGGTCTCGGCTTCGATCGCAGCGAGGATATGGTCGAGCCCGGCCGTTCCGGTCGCGAAATCGCCCACATACACGATATCCAGCCCATCGGCTGGCGACAGGGGCGGAAGCGCGGCAAGCGTGGCGTCGGTTTCAGGCTCGACTTCCGGCGCTTGCACGGCGGCCCTCGCACGATGCCGGAGAAGCGTCTCGGCATCCCTTGCCGCACCGGGGCCGCGCATGGGGCAAGGCGGCACGGCCATGTGCACCTCCGAGATACTGAGCGACAGGGGCACATCCGGGCAGACCAAATGCGGCTCGGTCAGGTCACCGGAGTTCTGCAGCCGCCAGACCAGAAGGGCATCGGGATCGTCCGTCACCGCATCCCATCCGCCACAGGCTCTAAGCATGTCCGTGGCGATCATGAGGCTGGCAGGATTGTCCTGCAACAGCTGCGGACCCTTGGACCAGCCGACCAGCGTCTCTCCCTCCGGGGACATGCGCACGTGGCGCGTGCGCGTCGCCTTGACGCCATAACGGACCAACGCCTCCGCCTGCAGTGCGATCTTCATGGGATGCGCGCATTCACCCGCCGCGAGCCGCGTGACAAAGGCACCCGTCGCCCGCTCCACCGCCATGTTGCGCGCGACATGTTCCGGCGCGTCGACCGGGCAGGTCAGGACACGGACCCTCGGGTCCGCTTCGGCGCGCGCCGCCAGGTCCGCCGCGATGCCGGCGTCGCCCGAGCGGTCAACGACGAGGATTTCGAGATTGCCCCAGCTCTGCGACCGGGCGGAGGCCAGAGTGGTCTCGGGGCAGGCCTCTCCGGAGGGCGGCGTCAGAATGATCGTGACGCGCGGCACCTCGTCATCCGCCGATCGGCCGGCGCCTTCGGCGTCCGACGCTTGCGGCCAGCTCCAGCCGACACGTCCATCGGCGCCCTCGAGCAGACCGTGGAGACCCGCGCGTCGATAGAGACGGTTCAGCCACTCTGTCCAGCCATCATCCGCGCCGGAGCCGGAGCGCGCGAGGTTCGCCATCAGCAAGCAGAAATCCGGATCGTGAGGATGGACCTCAAGACGCGCCCGCAGGATGCGATCCGCCTCTGCGGTCTCTCCCGTCGCGGCAAGGCAGGCAGCGCGCATCAGCGCATGCTCCCTGCGGTCGGTGGCCGAGACGGGCCGTATCGCGTCGGCAAGCGCCAGCGCCTCGTCATGCGCCCCCTGGCAAAACGCCCATTTCGCCAAGACCCGTGTCGCGGCGTCCTGTTCCTCCGGGCCGGCCTCCACCGCCGTCCGCATCCGCCGCAGGCCGGTCAGCGCGCTGTCGGAGAACCCACCCCAGAGCCGCGCCTCCAGACCGGCAGCGTCGAGAGGCTCTTCGACTGCCTCGAACCAGTCGACAACAGTCGGCGCGAGCGCAGAGAGGCCCCGCGCCACCTCGTCCCATGTCCCCGCCGAGGGTCGCCGCCCGGGGGAACGGCCCAGCATCCAGTAGGGTTTCACGCCGTCATGGGGAAAATATAGTGGATCGCAGACCGAAGGCGCGAGGAAACGCGAGCCGACCGCCCCGGCTGCGTCGCGGGCGGCAAAGAAGAGCGGCAGGAACCGGCCCCGATGGAAGGGTTCGATCTGCTGGTATGGCCAATCCTCCATTGCCATATGCGGCAGCAGCCAGGCAAAGGCGCGGGCAATGCCGCGACCGTCCGGCCCCTCGAAGGACCACAAGTCATGCCCGCAGGCCGACGCCAACGTCGCGAGGTTCACCCAGCATTGCAGGTTGAAGCAGCAGTAATGCGCCGTCTGCGTGCGCGTCATCTCGTGCGGCTGCTGCCCGTCGGCCGTGAACTGTTCCAGAATGCGCTCGCGGCTCGTCAGGAAAGTCCGCTCCAGTAGTTCCGCATCCCCCAGAAAGGCCGCGATGGACCCGGTCTGGAGGTCGTAGCACGTTCCGTGATTGTTGCGTGTCGCGCGTTCGGCGAGGCCCTGTTCGCTTGTTTGCAGCCAGCCGAGATAGTCGCGCAGCCATGCGCGGAACCCCTCCTTCTCTTCCTCCGACAGCGCGCCGGCACGCTCGACGAGCCGGACGGCGTCAAGGAAGTAATAGAGGTCCTTCATCTCGATGAGGCCCGACTTTGCCCCCGTATCGCCCGGCCAGCGTCCGCGAACCTGCGCATAGGTCAGATGCGGCGCCATGCGTGTTTCGGGGTCGAGGAACCAGCGCCGCACGAGGTCGGCGGCATGCCCGATATAAGCGTCGCGCCCGGTGGCCAGCCACGCCAGCGCGAGCGTGGTCGTGTCGTCGAACATGAACTGAAGGCGCGTGCGGTCGTAGCGGGCGCTCTCGGGTTCATAAAGCTGCGTGCCCGGAACCCGCTCACCGTCGCGAAAGACGAAGGGATAGCCGTTCGATGTCGCCGGGTTTGGCCACCAGTAGGGCGCGGGATGGTAATAATCGTGGCGGTCCCCGCCTGGCGGCAGGTCGGACTTGTTCACGACCGAATAAGGGCCGCGCTGAAGCGCCAGATCGGCCTCCAGCACGAGGCGGTCCTGCAGGCGCCGCTCGGGCGTGCCCTCGACCGCACCAGCCAGCGCCCTGACGGCGCCCTCGTCGTAGCTGACGAGGCTTTCCGGCCGGTAGGTCAGCTTCATCGCCTCGACGTCGAGGCGGTCCAGCATCTCGGTGATCGCCGCGATCCGGGCCTCTCCCCTCGCCCGCAGAGCTGACCCCCCTTCGGTTTCCAGCCTTCCCTGCCCGGAAAACAGCCGCGCGACCCAGCCGGCCTGCCCCGCTGCCCCGGCATCCTCGGACAGATCGGGGCGCGGCAGATCCCAGACATCGTCATAGAAACGGTCCCACGGACCGGGAATCCCGAGCCGGTAGAACAGCTCCACCTTGGGCCGGCGCCCGTAGTAGTGCGCCTCGTCGAATTCCTCGCCACTGTCGGATCGGAACAGCATCTGAGGCTCGGAATCCGGCTCGGGCCGGTAATCGGGATCAAGTAGCGCCTGGTTGTCGGTGGCCCGCGCCATCGGCACGGTGAAATACTTCATGTAGGGACGCGCGCGCACCGCCGTGACGATCTCGGACCATGCCTGCGCGGTCAGGAAACAGTTGCCATCCCAGGGCAGCACCCATTTCGCGCGGCCCTTGCCGTCGCGCAGCGCCGCGTTCCGCGCGCCGTTGTTGTTGATCACGTAGTTGTTCTTGAACCGACGGACATGGGCCTGCGCGCGCAGCTGGTCATAGGTGCTCATCTGCCCGTAACGCCCGCGCAAAAAGAACGCTTCGTCCGGGAAGCTGTGCAAATCCCAGCCGACGCGCCCATAGGCCTCCAGATCGAACGGGATGCGCAGGTAGCTCTGCCCCCGTTCCTCCAGAAGCGCGATGATCGCGGCCTCCTGCGCGGGGTCGACGATGCGATTGACGATCCAGCGTTTCTCGCAGGCCTCGAGCGCGGGCTCGTGGTCGAGCATGAAACGCAGGTTGGCGAGCGTCTGGCCGACCTCGTGGCGCGGCGGCAGATCGTTGCCGAGCACCCGGTAGAGCACGAATGTGTCGGGCACCTCGTCGAGACCGGCGGACATGTACTCCGCCCTGAGCGCAACCACGTCCGTCACCGGCTTGGGGCGCGACGGCGCCTTGGGAAGACGCGGGTCGAACCGGTCGAGGCCCACCATCTCGCGGTTGATATACTCCTCGAGATTGTCGATGCGCCGCGCGAGGTATCCCGATGCGCTGAAATCGATCAGCATCGCCCCGGCCCATTTGCGCCACAGGGTCTCGAACCTGCGCGCGAAAAGCGGCGCCTGCGCTTCGGCCCCGAACACCGAGGGCGGAAAATACTCGTAGGTGAACCCGGCGTGGCGGAAAACGGTCGTGTCCAGGTGATCCGTCAGGAACACGGGCCGCATATCCTGCGAGGGCCGGATCTGGCGTTCGATCCGGTGCACGGCCATCTTCAGACGCTCTTCGGTCAGACCGAAAAGCGTGACGAAGAGCGTTCCGTGCGCCGTGGCCGCATGCGGCGCGCCGTGGCCGGGGTTGGGCCTCAGCGCCTTGGTCGGCCTCGTGCGCAACGGCCAGAGCGCGTCGACCTCGGGCGGCAGCGGATCGGGCGGGACGAAGGGTTGCGGTCTGCGCTCGGCGCGCCATGGCAGGGTTATGGTGTCGTCCGCGCCGGCCTCCTGCCGCGCGCGTTCGTAGATATCGGCGATCCGGTAGAACCGCCCCTCCATGCTGCCGCCCGTGGAGACGCCGGGTGTCCCCGTCCTCTTGCGACCGGGCCCGCTCATGGCGCGACGCCCGCAAGTCTCTTGACGATCGCGGCAGCCTCGGCGGCCCCGTTGGCCCTGTCGAACGCCGCGCAGCCCTCGCGCAGGACGGCATTGGCCTCGGGGGTGAGCATGGCGCGGCACAGGGTCGGAAAGAGATGCATCTCCTGCTCCTTCAGGTCGAAGGCGGCGCCGCGATCCTGCGCGAATTCGGCGCGCGCGCCCTGGTCGTCCATGGACGGATGCCGGTTGGCCACGAAGATCGTCGGCAGTCCGTGGGCGATGACCTCGTGGAACGTGTTGTAGCCCGCCGCCGCCACGGAAAAATCGAAGGCGTTGAAATGGCGGCTGATCGGAAAGCCGCGCAGCCGTCGCGTACCCGGCCAGTGCGGCAGGGAGATCGCGCCGTTCGACCATTCGGCGATGATGATCTGCAATCCATCGAAGCGGCGCAGATCGGACACCAGCCGGTCGGTCAGTTCGACGATGTCACGGTTGGCTCCCGATCCCGGCTGGACCAGCACCGCGGGCCGGTCGGGTGCCAGCCCCATCTCCCGCCGCGCGTCCTCGCGGGACAGAAGCTCTGCGTCATCGAGCAGGCGGATCGGCGGCACCTGCACCACCTCGTGGCGCAGGCGCGACGTGGGGCCGGTGTCACGCTCGGCGGCGTATTCGCCGGGTTCGATCACGCAGTCGAAGAAACGCGCGTTGTCGAGGAAGGGAGACGGCGTTTCCGGGCCCATGCCGCGCCGGACCCAGACGAGGCGGCAGGCGCCATGCGCCAGCACCGCCTGCACCAGACCCGGCGTGGGGTTGTTGCCGTCGAAGACCACCACGGCGGGCTCGTAGCGGTCGATGACTTCGCCCAGATCATGGCGGAACCACGCATCCCATTCCGACAGCGGCGCGCGGGTATCGGACCGTGACGGGATGTATTCCGAACGGTAGCCGAAGGCGTCGATGACGTCCCCGGCCTGCCCGAGACTGGCGAAGACCGGTTCGACCGCGTCATCGAGGCGCCGCGCGATCGCAAGCAGGCGGGCAACGTGGCCAAGGCCGATCCCGCTCGCGGGCACGAAAAGGGCACGGCTCTTCCCGCCCGCCGCGTCGTGCGCCGCCGCCGCCGGCGCAGCGCGGGCCGAGCGCTCGGGGGGACCGGCGAGGGACTCGATCCGCTCCAGATAGGCGGATTGCGGATTGGACCACCGGCAATGCTCGGCGGCCTGGTCACGCAGTGCCGCGAGCGCCGGCGCATCCGCCAGAATGCGCGCGGCCACCGAGAGGGCTTCGGACGGAGCGGCATAAATCGCACCCTCGCCGAAATGCGGCCGGAACCGCTCGGGCAGGATGACGGGCTTGCCCGACACCATCGCGGCCACGATGGCGGCCTCCGGCAGCTCGGGAGATTTGACCCCGGGGAAATAGGCAAGGACATCGATGGCCTCGATAAAGCGCTCCACGGACATCTCGGCGGGGTCGAGGATCGTCCAGGAGGACGCCGCGCCAATTTCCTTGCGCAGATCGTTTGGCGGGCCGCCGTGCATCCAGACATCGAAAGCCCCGGCGGCATAGGTCGCGTCGAGCGCCTCGGCGGTCTGCGGCCATTGTGCGGCGCTGTTGGTGCTGACACGGCCGAGGACCGGCACCAGACGCGCGGGCGCGAGGTCCGGGCGCGGTCGGCAGGGCGCCGCGATCGCGCGCCAATCCTCTTCGGCAAGAGGCACGGGAAACCCGAACTCTTCCAGCCGCGCGCGCACCCATCGATTCGTCGGCGCCCAGCTCATCGGGCCGACACCGAACCCGAACCAGTATCCCATCTGCTTGGGCGATGGCGGGCCGTCGACGACCAGGATCACCCGCTCCGCCGAGAGGCCGCCCAGATCGACGGGCGCGCTCAGTACGCCGGGCGAATAGGCGATCGCGAGCCTTGCCGATATGGCGCCTCCCGCTCCGACCGGCATCGCGAGGCCTTCGCGGACGCAGCGCTGGATGTCAGGGGAAACAGTCTGCCTGGATCCCGGCGGCAGATGACGAAGCGCGCAGCGATAGCCTCGACCGGCGAGCGCCTGCAGCTCCCGTCGGATGCGCAGGCCGATATCGCCCCCGCGCGTCATGTCGGCCAGGAGCACAACGTCGAACTTGTTGTTTGAGTGAACCACCGACGTCCCGATCAGCCTGTTTTTTCTTGGGTTTGGAACCAGCACCGCCTCTGGCAGAGCGTCGGAAAAACGGGGGCCGATGTCAACGCCCTGCCCGGGCCGGATCGAAAGTGAACAACGCGATGCACCCGGGCGCGCCGGCGCCCATCTCCGGCCAAGCAGCGGCGCCCGACGCCGGCCGGGTAATCACCCTGCGTGAAATGTTTGTTTCCGATTTGTGTGGCCCCACGGCACGGCGCAGCTTGAAATCCGAACCGGTTTAAGGCAAATCTGCGGCAGGGTGGTGGCATCTCGAGGGCGCCAAATTGTCAGACAGAGCGTCGTTGCCACATTGTCGTCGCAGTATTTGTTGGAGCAAATTTTAACATGAAGAAGAATTTTGGAACCCTGGTCGCCCTGGCGGCCATTACAGCGAAGATTGCCGTTCCGCACGCCGCGCTCGCTCAGGAAGTGAGCGAACTGCAGGAGCAATGCGAGTACATCTGGGAAAACCGCGATGATCGCAACACGTTGCAGCGCGAGCTGGACCTGCTTCTGGCCGGAAGCGATGACTCCCTGACGTGCCGCTTCGACACGCCACCGGAACTTCGGGATACCTGTCAGGAACAGTGCATCGGCCTCATCGTCGCGCTTCTGGGCGACACGCCCATCGCACAGATCCCGGAACCGCCTGCGCCATACAACTGAGGTTCAAACCCTCAGCTTGGCCGGAACCTGTCCCCCGGAGGGACCGTTCCTTTTGGCGAACCGTCCAACCATCGCGCCCGGCCGGGGCGCAACGGTCCGCCCTGTCAGGCAATTACAAGCTCAGGCAGAGGTAACGCGACAAGTCCGCAGGTATCGTGCCGCATAGGAATAATCCATCCGGATCAGCCGGTCGGTCAGCCCGCCGTTCTGAGCGATCCAGTCGCGCACCCATGCGGGGTATTGGCGGATCATGAAATTCGTCCCCCACGCGTTCATGTCCGCACTGGCCCCGTAGGCGCGATGGAACACGAAGGACGCACCGGGCGCGATGCAGGTGCGATTGGCATCGAGCGAAAGATACATCGTGCAGGCCGAGGCGCACTGGCCGTTGAAGACAACCAGCTTGTTCTGGTCCCGCAGTCGCCGGAGGTCGTGCGCGTAGCTCACGATGTTTCCGCCGCGATCATTGGCGATAACGTGCACGGACGCCGAGCTCGCGACGCTGACCGTCGTTGGCGCGCTTGCGATCAATTCGGCCTGGGCATTTGCAAGGGCGGGCGCCGCCGCGAGGAAGACCGAGAATACGAGCTTCAGAAGACGGTAATGAAAATGCATAATGTCACTCCGAAATGGAATGACATCTATTTTCCCGCCAATACTGGCGCGATTATGACCGGAATGGGGTACCGAACTTCGACACTTCGCGCCTGATTTGAGCCCTGCCGGGTGATGCCGAGCTCAATGAAATAAGGGCTTTTGATGTGCATCAGGGGGGTCTTGGCGA
>LJSY01000005.1 GCA_001314805.1 Rhodobacteraceae bacterium HLUCCO18
CGCCTTGCGCTGCGAAAAGACCCTCACCGGGTTCATGGGCTTCGTCTTCCTCGTCTCCGCCATCGATTGGCTCAGATGAATGCAGACAGGGCCTAGGGCCGGGTTGTACAGATCGGCGCAGATCAGAAGGCCCAGTATCCAGTCCTCGGTGATGCGGTGCGTGTCCACGAAACGGCCATGGGCGTAATACTTGGTCTCGATCAGGCGTCCATAGGACGGCAGGTTGATCTTGCGATGGATGTAGCGCAGTTGGCCGCCCTTGTAGGCAGCAGCGGCGTTGTAGAACTGCGCGCCGCGGGCCTCCTCGACGAAGCCCAGGATGATCTCCATGTCCCCCGCCGCACGGCTAAGCTCGATCAGTCGCGGATCATCGCGCATCATCACGACGTCGAGCAGCGCCTCGGCACCGTAGTGGCCGACCAAAGAAAGCTCCGGAAAGACGAGCAGATCCACCCCCAAGGCAGCCGCGCGTTCCACATATTCGAAATGCTTGGCGAAATTGGCCTCTAGATCGCTGGTCTCGGAAGAGATCTGCGCCGCGCCGACAGTGAGAAATCGGCTCATGGATTTGCCCCCAACGATGGCGTCATACACTCACGCGTTCGTCTGTCCAGCTTCCTGCGTTCTCGAGAATGCGTTCAGCATCAATGAACTGATCTCGCAGGATTTTCTCGTAGAGCGCGGCTTCAGCCTCGCGACTGACCGGTTCTTCCGTGTTCAGTAAACCGCGCAGAGCCTGCTGTAGCGCCTCCACCGTGCCGGAGCCTTCATCGAACTGCGCTTTCTTCCTCCAGACGAGGTCCGTCGGCAGCATGTCGGCGCAGGCCTTGCGCAGGATCCATTTCTCAGTCGTCGGCCCGGTCGCCTCCTCGGCCTCGGGATCTGTCCGACGCAGCTTCAGCTCCGCCGGGATGGATTGCGCGTAGTCGATCAACTCGCGGTCGAGGAAGGGCGTCCGCGCCTCGAGGCTTTCCGACATGCTTATCCGGTCCACGCGCTGCAGGTTGATGTTGTGCATGGTTCCCAGTGAGCGCGTCAGCTCATCCGCCAGGGCCCGCGGGTCGTCCACGTATTGATGGTGATAGGTGTAGCCGGCAAAAAGCTCGTCGGCGCCTTCGCCTGTCAGCACCGCCTTGACATCCTCGCGTGCAAGCCGGGCTGCGAATAGCGTCGGAATGGCACTGCGCACCAGGTCCACATCCGCAGACTCGAGGTGGTAAATGACATGCGGCAGCGCCTTGGCCAGGTCGTCCGAGGTAAAGACATGCTCGCGATGGTTTGACCCGATATGGTCAGCCACTGCACGCGCCGCCTCGAGGTCGGGCGCACCCTTGCGGCCCACGGCATAGGTTCTGAGCGGGTCACGTCCGGTATCCTGACGGACCTTCTGCGCGATGGCGGCGATGATGGAACTGTCGAGACCGCCAGACAGGAACGACCCCACTTCGACATCGGCCACCATCCATTTCGCAACGGCCTCCTCAAGGACGAGGCGCAGCTCCTTCGCCGTGTGCTCGATGTCGAGGCCCTCCTCGGCCTCTGCAGCGCCGTGGGGCGTCCGGTACCACTGACGCCAGCCGTCTCGCGTGTCGTAAAGCCCGCCGGGCGGGATGAACTCGACCGAGTCCACGGGAACGCCGTCGAACGCCTTCAGTTCCGACGCGAAGGCCACGCCTTCACCCAGGCGCGCCATGTAGAGCGGCTTGATCCCGAGAGGGTCACGCGCAGCGATGATCCGATCGCGGGTGGCGAGCACGAAGGCAAACATGCCGTCCAGTTTGCTGATCCACCGGCTCGCGCCCGAACGGAAGAGATGCAGGATCGTCTCGCTATCGCTGGCGGTCTCGAAGGCACTCTCGCCCAGGATCGCACGAAGGTCCGTGTGGTTGTAGATCTCACCGTTGACCACCAGGAGATCGTCGGTCTGATGGATTGGCTGCGCACCGTCCTCGGTGCCGATGATCGACAGACGGCAATGGGCCATGACCACCGGTGCGTTGGGCAGCCGCGCCACCGCAAGTGCATCGGGACCCCGGTGAGCAATCTGGCGGATCATGCGCTCTGCAAGACCCTCATCACCGACGCGCCAAAGACAGACAAATCCACACATTCGAAATACCTCCGGCCGCTGGCTACGATAATTATGAAGCCAGCGAAACCTTCAGTGCTCCAAAACATCTCGGAGTTGCGCCCGCATCGGGCTCGGAACGGTTGACCGCCGCGCGGGGGCTGAAGGTCCGCGCCGGTCAGAAGCCGTCGCAGATCGCAGCATCACCGATCAGCAGGTGCAAAGAGTTGCTTAACTTGCGCCGGATACTGTCCAACGAGCGGGGAGGAACTCGAATCCCCTTCGAGAGCTGACAGATCGGAGGGGCACCCATGTCAAAACCCGATCTGGACAAAATGACGAGAATGTCCATCTCGCGCGCCGAAACGTAACGACACCACGCGAAGGTGATGGTGATGCGAGAGTTCGGACCGGCGGCCGAGCATACCCACGCAGAGGTGGCCGTCGCACTCGCATCTGCCATGATGCAACATGAAGGCTCGCAGATGATCTCCGGAGCGATGGAACATCCGTCCGGGTCACAATCTCCCGTCACAAGCGGCGTGGCTCTTTTGGTGGTCCGCTTGCCCCAACTCCGGTCGTATTTCGCTGGCGCATGCAAGGCTGGATGCGGACGAAGCTGCGCTTCGCCAGATATCGCCCAAAGCAGGTTTGACAGACGAAGACGCTTCCTGCCGTCCATCCTTGTGCGGAAGGAGGGGCGCATGCCCGTCCGCCTCAATGGCCTCGACGTTCGAGCCTCTGTTTCCGGACGAGAATGCTCTCGGGATCGGACATCCCGATCCGCACGGCGTTTCCCTCCGGCACCGAAAGGTCGGTCGAGGCCATATGTTCCTTGGCGGCACGCAGCTGGGCCTTGGTGGTCTCGAGCACGAAGCGGGACAGCTGGCAAAGTCGCCGCGCCACGCCGTCCGCATGATCAAGCAGCGCCGGTGGTTCGAGCACGTCGTTCAGGATGCCGAAATCCTTCAGCGCAGCAGCGGCCGACCGCTCGCCGAGCAGGACAATCTCGGCGGGGCGCGTGCCGATCCGAGCTCCCTCACCAACCGCGGCACGCCCCCCCAGGGAAGCGGTATGCCCAGATGCGTCTCGGGCAGCAGGCAGGACAGATCGTGTGAGGCATACCGGAAATCGCAGGCCAGCAGGAGGATCAGCCCGCCGCCGATACAATGCCCGTTCGCCGCGCAGACCGTGAGCGGGCGCATGCGTTCGAGCGTGTCGATCATGCGGCGCCCGGTATCGATATTGCGTGCCACGGTCTCGGCGTCGGCATTGCGGAACTGGTCGAGATGGAAGCCGGAGGAAAAGGCACGCCCGGTCGAGTGGACCACAACCACCTTGACCTCTCGCCGGGCATCGAACCATTCGGCCGCAGCCGTGATGTCCTCGATCATGGCCATGTCGAAGGCGTTCAGCGTGTCGGGCCGGTCGAGCCCGAGATAGCCGATCTCGCCCTCGACGCGGAGCGACAGCGACGGCAGCTGCGGCATGTCGGCTGACGTGGTTTCACGAGGGCCTTGCGGCATGTTGCGTTCCTTTCGCTTGCGCCGTCATCAGGCGACGATCCGGTCGATCGCGGCGCGGGTCTGAGGCCGCCCGACCATGCGCAGCACAGCGGCGCGTTCGAGGGCATGCATCTGGTGTGCCGACGCGGACCACGGCACCTCGCCGCCCGCCGCGCCCGTCAGAACCCCTGCCATATCGCGGGCGACGGTCGTGTGCCAATCCGGGTCGGTGTCGGACCGTGGCGACACCCCGGCCGCGAGCGCCGCGGCCGCCGCGCCCCCGGCAAGCGGGATCGTGGGCGGTTCGGGCGGCCGATAGTCCTGAGCCATGCGGTGCGCCGTCTCGATTGCGACGCGTTCCACGTCATCGGGGTGCATCACGATTTCCGCCGCGCGGTCGAGATACCCGACGCCCTGCGCCTCCCGCGCATTCGCGGCGACGGTCCCCGCCTGAAGGATGGTGAAGGCTCGCGCCGCCGCAGCCGCTGGGTCCGCGCTCTCCAATGCAAGGCAGCGGTCCAGCATCCGCGTGCATCCGCCCCAACCGGGGAGAATGCCGAGCGTGGCCTCCGGCAGGCCGATCCTCGTTTCGACATGGGCCACCACGGCATCGCAATGCAGCATCAGCTCGCAACCGCCCCCGAGCGCCAGCCCCCTCAGGGCCGCGACGACGGGGACAGGCGCCAGCCGCAGGCGCTCATAGATCCGCTGCCCGCGTTCCAGAAAGGCGTCGAGCGCGTCGGGACGATCCATGAGGTGCAGGAAATGCCGGAGGTTCACACCGGCAGAAAAGGCCCGGCGGGTATCGCCTGTGATGACAAGGGCGCGAAACTCGCCTCCGGCCCCGTCGAGCGCTGCCTCGAGAACGTCGAAGGTCTCGGGTCCGATGACACCCATCTTGGAGGTCAACCGGACGATCCCGACCCCGTCGCCAGCATCTTCGAGACGTGCCATCGGGGTACCCCGCAAAACGCGTGCCCGTTTGAGACCGGCATCAGGCGTCCGGGTATTGCCGAGGTGTACGCCTTGCAAAGCGGCCCGCTGCAATTCATCGGGCACGGGCCTGCCCTCGGCAGCAAGACGCGCCGCGATAGACGAGAGGCCAACCCGTTCGGCGAGTGCGAAGGGGCCCTGCCGCCAGCCATATCCGAGGGACACGGCGGTATCGAGGGCATCCGCGCTTTGTGCGATCTCCTCCACCGTCTCGGCCGCATAAGTCACCAGTCGGCTGAAGACGGACCAGGCATAATCCCCGTAAAGCCCACCGGCGTCGATCAGGGCCTTCGGATCGCGCCCCGCTTCCGGCAGGTCGTCGGCGACCACGGGCGCGAATGGCCGGTATTCCCCGGTCTCGAGGTCCAGCGCCTCGCGCGCGCCGGTCTTGTTCTTGCGAAAGAACCCGCCGCCCGATTTCCGCCCCAGCCGCCCGGCCCTGATCTGTCGCAGAACCGTGGGGTGGGTGGACAGGTCATGCCGATGGATGGCGTCATGCGCCGGGAGACCGCGCGCGAGGCTGCCCCAGACCGGCGGGATGAGGTCCAGACCGACCAGATCGAGAAGTCCGAAAATGCCGGTTCTCGGCACGCCGAAGGCAGCCAGCACGGCGTCGGCCTCCTCGACGCGCAGGCCATGGCGCTCAGCCTCGATCGCGGCGACGGCCATCCAGTAACAGCCGATGCGATTGGCGATGAAACCGGGCGTGTCGAAGCAGGCAACGGTCGTCTTGCCCAGCACAGCGCGACCGGCCCGGTGGACACGCCCCACGATCTCGTCCGGCACATCCGGGCCTGCAATGACCTCGAGCAGTTCCATGTGCCTCGGCGGGTTGAAGAAATGGGTGATGAGGAAATGCGACGCGATATCGTCCGGCATTTCAGAGGTCAGCGCAGCGCGAAGGAGCGTCGAGGTATTCGACGAGACGATGGCATCCGGTTTCCTGTGACGGGCGATCCGCGCGTAGAGGTCCTTCTTGAGCGCCGCGTTCTCGACAACCGCCTCGATGATCCAGTCGGCCGACGACAGACGCTCCAGGTGATCCTCGACATTTCCCGGACGGACCAGCGCCGCCGCCTCCGGCACTGTGAAGCCGCCGATGCGAAGCTGCCGGGCGACACCGGCCTCCGCCGGGGCGTTGCGGTTCTCCCGCCCCGCGCCAGGAAGGTCCAGAAGGTCGACGGGCATGCCGGCATTGGCGAATTGCGCCGCGATTCCCGCCCCCATCGACCCCGCGCCGATCACGGCGGCGCGACGGATGCCGGTTTCTTCTGTGCCGCGCGCGGCATTGGGCCATGTGTCAGACATCCGTCTTACCTCCTTTTTCGGACGGCCTGCCGCCACCGAAGAACGCCGCGACGGCGCGATCGAAATCCTCGGTCCGGGCGCAGGCCTCGAACGCCTCGGCCTCGGCGTCCAGTTGCGCGGCGAACGGCGTTTCGAGCGCCTGCCGGAAAAGCCGCTTGGTCGCGGCCTGTGCCGCCGGGGCGCCGTCGCGCAGCCGTCCGGCAAGCCGGCATGTCTCCGCGATGAGGCTATCGTCGGCAACGACCCGCGAGACGAGGCCAAGTTCCAGCGCGCGGTCCGCAGGGATGCCGCCATCGTCGATGAGCGCGATCTGCAGGGCGCGGCGATGGCCCAACAGCCGTGGCAGCGCCCATGTGCCACCGCAATCCGGCGAAGCGGCCACGCTGGAATAGGCGAAATGGAACACGGAGCTCTCGGCCGCGATGGCGAGGTCGAGTCCCATGGCGATCGACAGGCCGGCCCCGGCCACCGGTCCTTGCACCGACGCAATGGTGATCTGATCTGCCCCGGAAAGCCGCTTGAGCGCGGCATGGATCGGATCGATCAACTCACGCGCGGCGCGGCCGCGGTCGGACGCCCCTGCCATGTGCCTCAGATCTCCCCCGGCCATGAAGGACCGCCCTTCGCCCGACAGGACGATCACACGCACCGAAGCGTCGGACACCGCGCTCTCGACCGCATCGCGGAGACCTTCGGACACCTCCACGCTCAGCACGTTGAGCCTGTCGGGACGGTTCAAGCGGATCGACGCAATACCGTCCTCCACATCCAGCAGAACCGCGTCAGCCATGCCTCTGACCCTCCCCCGTGTCGAGGAGCGTCGTCCCGGCAAGGCCGAGACCTCCGTCTAATTGCAGAAGCTGACCCGTCATCAGCGCCGCCGCCGGGCTGGCCAGAAACGCAACCAGTTCGGCCACCTCCTCGGGCGTCGTGTCACGGTCGATCGGGCGGCGCGCGGACAGCCGGTCGCGCGCTTCGACGGGATAGTTTTCGAGATAAGCCTCGGTCGCCACGATCCCCGGCGCGACGCAGTTCAGACGAATGTTCCGATCCGCCCATTCCAGCGCAAGGGTGCGCGTCAGCCCCAACACGCCGGCGCGGGCGGCGACCGAATGCGCAAGCCCGGGCGCGCCCGTCTCGACAGGGGTGATCGACATGTTGATCACGCTCCCGCCGCGCCGGGACAGGAAAGGGAATGCGGCCTGGGTCAGCGAGAACAGCGCCGTGAGGTTGAGGTCGATCACCGCGTCCCAGCCTCTTGCCGAGATCTCCTCGGCCCGGGCCGTAAACTGCCCGCCCGCGTTGTTCACGAGGACATCGATACCGGCCACCTCGCCGATGTCCGCGACAAGGCTGGCGGCGGCCTCTCGGTCGCGGATATCGCACGGGAAGGCCGCGAACGCGGCCCCAGCCTCGGCGGCGACGGAATGCAGCGGTTCCGCGCGGCGCCCGATACCCGAAACCTGCGCACCCAGCGCGCAGAGGCGCAGCGAGATGGCCCGGCCGATCCCGGTTCCGGCCCCGGTCACGATGCAGGAGAGCCCGGCCAGCACACCAGGGCGCAGCACGTCGCTGGCCCCGGCCGCTGCCCCGGTCGATACGGGGGATGTCATCAGGTTACCTCAAAAGACGGACGTGTCCGACGTCACCCCGTCATCTCGAAGCTGCGTCTTGCGGATCTTGTTGGTGGGTGTCTTGGGCATCTCCGGAATGATGCGCAGATATTTCGGCACCATGAAACGCGGAAGCCGGTCCTTGAGGTAGGCGTTGAGCGCATTCGTATCGACGCCATGCCCCGGCTTGCAGACAAGGGCGACCATGATCTCCTCTTCGCCGAATTCCGAGGGCACGCCATAGGCCGCGCATTCCAGCACGCCCTCGAAGGTGACGACTTCGGCCTCGACCTCCACGGAGGAGACATTCTCGCCCCGGCGGCGGATCATGTCCTTCTTTCGGTCGACGTAGTAGAAATTGCCCTCGGCATCCCGGGTGAAGATGTCGCCGGTATGGAGCCACTGGTTGCGCCAAGCCTCGACCGTCTTTTCGGGTTTGCCGAGGTAGCCCGACATCAGCGTCCATGGCTGCTCGCTGCGGATCACCAGTTCGCCCGGCTCCCCGACGGGCACCTCGTAATCCTCGTCATCGACGAGACGGCAGATCATGCCCGGGCGCGGACGGCCGCAGGAGGCCGAGTCCACCAGATCGAAACCTGGCGATACGATCGGACTCGACGTCTCGGTCATGTTCCAGCACGTGCAGACCTCGAGATCGAAGCGTTTCTTGAACTTCTCCACATCGGCGATGAGCGGCACCATCAGCACCTTCTTCATCGCGTTCTGCGCGTCTTCGGGTGTCTCGGGCTGGCGGTAGAGGAAATTCGCCACCGCTCCGAGAAGGATCGCGACGGTGCATCCGAAGTCGTTGACGTCCTTCCAGAATTCCGTGGTGCTGAACCTGTCGCGCAGGACGGCACGCCCGCCGACAAGCGCCATCGTGTAGATCGAGAGCTTCCCGGCGATATGGAACAGCGGGTAGGGGTTGTAGTAGCTGTCCGTCTCGTCGAGGCTGTCGAGCGGGATGGTCCAGGTACAGCATTCCGACACCTGTCCCCAGGACACCATGACCCCCTTGGACGGCCCCGTCGTGCCGGAGGTGTACATGATCGTGGCCAGATCCGAGAGCCGCGGCCTGGCCGGTGCCTCGGGCTCCGGGCCGGCCTGAAGGAAATCGTCCAGCGCGATCACCTTGGCGCCACCGAGGCCAGACGTGTCCGTCGTGCCGTCGTCCCCCACCATCACGATGGTCTCGAGCGCGTCGAGCCCGTCCGAGGCCGTACGGATCAGGTCGAGATACTTCGCATGCACCACGAGCAGCCGGGCCCCGGAATCCTTGATGATGTAGTCGAGCATCGCGCCCTTGTACTCGTAGTTTATCGGCGTCTCGACGGCTCCGATCCAACCGAGCCCGAGCCATGCGAAGACCGCCTCCACCGAGACTGGCATCATGACCAGGACGCGGTCCTGCTGTCCGATGCCCTGTGCCTCGAAGGCTCGCGCCCAGCGGCGGCCGATCGCATGGCTCTCGGCATAGGTATAGCTGCCTTCGGCGTCTTGCAGATAGACGGCGTCCCCCTGCATCGCCGCCCGCGTCTCGATGACCATTGGAAGGACGGATTTGTTCGCCGCCTCTTCCCGAAGTCCTGCATCGCGAATATCGCCGTCCATCTTCTCCTCCCAGATTGGATGTTGTCAGATCGCGGATACGCCGAGTGCCTTTCGCCCGACGATCAGCTTCATGATCTGGCTGGTGCCCTCGGCAATCGTGAGGAACCGGGCGTCGCGGTAGTGTCGCTCCGTCAGGAACCCCTCTTCGGTCGTCAGGCCGCGTCCACCCAGGATCTGGATCGCGTTGGCCGTGACGCGCTGCACCGCTTCGGTGGTGTGCAGCTTGGCGAGGCACTGTTCGTAGTCGCAGCGCTCGCCCCGGTCCATGAGCGAGGCCGCCTTGTAGGTCAGCAACCTGCTTGTTTCGAGGTCGACGTGCATCTGCACGATCAGGTCCTGGATCATCTGGTGCTCGGCGATGCTCTTGCCGAAAGTGATGCGTTCCTTCGCGAAGGCGGTCGCATCCTCGATCGCGGCCTCCATCAGGCCGACCGACCATGCGGCGAGCAGAAGCCGCGCCCAGCCGCGCACGATCAGGTTCTCGCGGTAGCCCTCGCCCGCGTCGTGGAACAGGAATTCCTCGGGCACGCGGGCGTCAAGGAAATGGATCTTCCCCGTGGTCCCGGCCTTGAGCCCGATGATCGGCAGGTCGCTGACCTCCCAGTCGACCCTCGACTTGTCCATGAGCAGGTGGACGACCCCATCCGATGGCTTGCGGCGGTAAGCGTCCTCGTCGACCACGGCCGTCAGGATCGCGACGTGGGCCCAGACGCCATTCGTCGTCCACATCTTGGTGCCGTTGACGACGTAGTGGCCATCACGCAGTTCGGCTCGTGTCTTGAGGTTGCGCGTGTCCGAGCCCGCCTCGGGCTCGCTCATCATGTCCCCCATGATGAGTTCACCCGAGATCCCGCCCGGCACATAGCGATCGATCATCCACGGCGCTCCCTGGCGCGCGATGATCTCGACCACGATGTTGTGGCTGTCCACCGTAACCGCGAGCGACGGCCAGGCGCGGACGAATTCCTGGGCGAGGATCACCCGCTCGAGGAATGACCGGTTGGTGCCGCCCACGTCCTCGGGCAGGCTGGCCCGCATGATGTCGGTCTGCTGGAGAATGCCGTAGAAATGTTGAAGCTCATCGAGGCTTAGCGGACCCTTCGGATCGCGCTCGATCCCCGGTCCCCGGATCTCCGCATCAAGCACCTCGCGGAACTCGTGCCGCCGTTGCACGATCTCGGCGGGAATGTCGAAATTGAGCGTCGGCGCCCCGGAAATAGCACCCTTGGCCTGTGTGTTCATCGTCGTCTTCCTCAACTTGCAGAATTGCGGTCGGCGCTTGCGCAACCGAAGCGGTCGGTGTTGCCTCCAATTCCGACCTGCGAGTCTTTAGGTTACTCTGTAGTATAGTGCGTTGTCGCCCCCATGTCAGCCCAACAGTTGCGGCAGGAACAGCACAAGGCCCGGAACGGCGATCATCAGCGCCAGGATGAGCAGGTCCACGAACACGAACCACATCACGCCCCGGAAGATTGCCGTCGTCGTCGTGAGCTTTCCCACCACGCTCTTGATCACGTAGACGTTCATCCCCACCGGGGGCGTGATCATCCCCACCTCAAGGACCTTTGCCAGCAGGATCCCGAACCACAGCAGGCTGTAGCCAGTCTCCTCCACGATCGGCAGGACGATCGGCAGGGTCAGCAGCATCGCTCCGATGGGTTCGAGTATCATCCCCAGCAGCAGATAGACGCACACGATCCCGACCATGATCGCGACCGCCGGCAGGCCCAGCGCCAGCACGGCCTCGAGCAGGACATCGCCAAGGCCCGACAACGCGAGGAAACGAGTCAAGAGACTAGCCCCGATGGCGATCACGAGAAGCGAACTCGTCGTGACCAGCGTCTCGCGCGCGGAGGTCCGCAGCGCCTGCCATGTCAGGGTGCCCTTGAAGAAGCTGACCAAACAGGAGAGGAACGCACCCACTGCGCCGGCTTCCGTCGGTGTGAAGACACCCGAGAAGAGGCCACCAAACACGCCGAAGATGATCAGGAGCACCGGCCAGGTATTGACGAGCGCCTTCAGCCGTTCCCGACCCGTGACCTCCTCGTGGAAAGACGGTGCGAGCTCGGGATTGAGCTTCACCCGCACGATGATGACCAGCACATAGGCCAGCGCGGTCAGGAGCCCGGCTACGATGCCACCCAGAAAGAGCTGATTGATCGAGACCTGCGCGATGATCCCGTAAAGGATCAGGATGATGGAGGGCGGGATGAGCGCGCCGATCGTGCCCGAGGCCGCCACGGTGCCCGTCGCCAGCCCCACGTTGTAGCCACGTGCGTTCATCTCGGGCACCGCGACCTTGCCCATCGCCGCCGAACAAGCGACCGACGAGCCTGTGACGGCAGCGAAGCCCGCGCACCCGAAGACGGACGCCACCGCCAGCCCGCCCGGCAGCGCCGAAAGCCACACGCGGGCGGCCTCGAATAGCCCCTGCGTCAGCTTTGCATGGTAGCAGATGAACCCCATGAACAGGAATGTGGGTACCGAACTGAGCACCCAGTTCGAGGCGAACTGGAACGGGACTGTTCCGAGGCTGGCCCACGCGATGCGCCAATTGAGGGACTCGCCGATGCCGACGACGGCCACAGCGATCAGTGTCACGCCGATCGGCATGCGCAGCAGGATCAACAGGAAGAGCAGTCCGAACAGGATCAGGACGGTGTTCTGGTCCGCCACGCTACTCACCCCCCCGGCGCAATTTCTGTGCGATATCCAACTCTCGCGAAGGTCCCTCCGGCCCCGAACCCAGCGCCATCGGCTTGCCCGTCACCTCGCAGATCAGCTTGTAGAGAAGGACCAGCAGCATCAGGCCGAACCCGACCGGCAATGCGAAATAGGCGGGCCATGTCGGGACGCGCAGGCCGGCTTCCATCGCGAAGGTGCCGGTGTCGTATTTCAGCATCGCTTCGTGGAACGTGCGCAGCGCAAGCGCACCGAACACCGCGATCGACAAGAGGTGGGACAGGACGCGAAGCACCTTCTTGATCCACTCGGCGAGCAGGTCGTAGATGAGCTCCACGGTGATGTGACCGTCCTCTTCCTCGACCGCCGCAAGCGGGAGGAAGACGATAGGCACCATGTAGAAGACCGACACGATCATGATCGTGGCCGGCAAGGGCGAATTGAACAGGTAGCGCAACCCGACATCGGCCGTGACGTGGACGATCAGGAGGAATACGACGATGGTCCCGAACCAGATCGCCAGTCCGTTCAGACGGGACAGAAGGCGGCCAATTGTCTGCACGAAGACACCTACGGATGGATGAGGGCTGAACGAGCCTCCGCGCGGCAGGCGCGGGGGCTCTCCGTTTGTTGAGCTTTCACCGAAGCCCGGCTGCTCAGTTCACGCCATACGTCTCTGGGTCGACCTTCGAGAATATCTCGGTCCAGTAGATTTCGGCGAGGTCATCGATCGATCCGACCCCGTCGACCAGACCGTTCCAGCGGTCGAGGACCTCCACGAACTCGTTGGCGATCTCGTCCGCCCGGGTGATGCCGTAGTTGTCGGCGTAAATCTGACCGACCAGCTCGACATCGTCGCGGACGTAGTCCTGCACCGCGGCCATCATCTCCGCGTCGGGTTCGATCACGTCGACACCCTGTTCGCGGGCCATGTTCAGGTTCTCTGCCTGCAGCTCGTAATAGGACCACGTCATGTGGGCGTTGATGTAGGCCGCCCCGCGCAGCAGAAGCTCGCGCTGTTCAAGCGACAATCCGGCCCAGAGGTCACGGTTCACGTTGCTGGCCTGAGAGCCGCCGTAGACGGTTCCGGGGAACTGCACGGTGACCGAATCCACGATCTCGATCAGGCGCAGGCTGGTCAGGTCGCTTGCCGCCAGCCATGCGCAGTCGAGAATGCCTTGGTTCATCGCCTCGTAGGCCTCGCTGGCGGCGAGTTGAACCGCGACTCCGCCGAAGTTCTCGGCCATGCGCTGGTAGCTGGAACTGCCGCTGCGGAAGCGCACGCCCTGCACATCCTCGAGGCTGTCGATGGTCACATCCTTGCAGAGCGACAGATAGGGCGAGGTCGACATGTGCCCCATGTAGACGTGGTTCTGCGCCTCGTATTCATCGAGGCATTCCGGGCAACCATTCATGATGTAGTCGGTCATCGCCCCGGCATAGGCGGCACCTTCCCGTCCCGTAGGCTCGGACAAAAGCTGCCGCAGGCTGTTCTCGGCAAGATAATTCGAATGGGCGAATTCGGCCGGGTAGTACGGGCCGGCCATGAAGCCGAGATCCGTCAGGCCATCGCGGATGCCCGGACCCATCTCGGCAAGGCTGACGAGCGACAGCGGAAACACGCGAATGGTCAGCTCTCCACCCGAGATTTCATTCATGTATTCGGCATAAGCGTCCGCCGACTGCGCGAACAGCGAGTTCGGCCCGAACCCGACCGAATAGTTCAATTCCTCTGCCGCAGCGGGGCCAGCGGCGAGGGCAAGGCCGGCGCAGGCGGCCGCAAGGCCCCCCATGCGCCGGGTTTTCCAGATCATCTTCATGGTATTCCTCCCTATTTTGCTGACGGCCCCTCCAAAGCCGCCAGAGTGGGCGGTCAGCGATACACAGGCCGCAATTGCACGTCGCGACTGAGAATCCTACTGACCCGAAACCACTCTACTCGTGAGTATTCTGCCTTACCTCGGCGTTGTCAAAAGGATTGTTCGGGTCAAGTGTTGCGGTGCAATCGGAAGACGGCGCGACCTACCGACGAACGGCAAGCCCGTTGATGAGGATATCCACATAGGTTTCCGCGATTTCCTCGGGCGACAGGCTGCCGTCCTGTTCGTACCATCGTGAAATCCAGTTCAGCGCCCCGCTGACGCAGAACGTCACGAGGCGTGGATCGCCCGCCGTGATGGAGCCATCCTGCATGCCCGACACCACCACCTTCCTTATGACGGCATCGGTTTCCCGTTTGAGCGCTCTGAACTTTTTCCTGCTCGCCTCCGACAGGTCGTGATCGGCGGTGCGAGTGACGCATTTTCCAAACGGTTCCGTGGCGATCACAGCGTAATCGTGAATCAGGGATTTCAGCCGTTCCAGACCGTTGCCGCCCTGCTTCTCGACCTTCTGCGCTGCGTCCAGAGTGACCTGCAGCCCCTTCCGCACGCATTCGAACAGGATTTCATCCTTGTTGGAGAAATAGTGATAGATCGTGGGCTTCGTCACGTTCAGAGCGATGGCGACCTGGTCGATCGATGTGGCGCGAAAGCCTTTTTCATTGAACATGCGCACAGCCGTGTCGAGGACCGCATCCCGCTTGATGATCCTCTCGCGTTCGCGCTCCTCCTGCTTGGGCCAGGGGGAGTCCAGTTTGGGGTCTTGTTGTCTGGTCATGGCGTTGCTCGTTTGCTGCTGCACAGCTGCGGGACATATTTGTGCTTACTACCCATTAGTATGCAACAGGTAGGCCAGAAAAGCGATACGCGAGCGAACAGGAGCGATGTCGAGAGAAAGCGTAGTGTGCTTTGGGCTCGGGGCGGTCGACCGCTGCAAGCTTCACGAACGTCAGCCTATGATCAGAGCCGACCTTGGCACCCAGCATCCTGAGCGACCGGAGCGCGGGACCGTCCGGACCTTCGCCGCGAATGCAGCATTCACTGATCTGAGATGTAGCAATGCGCAGGAAGCGGACAGCGAAAAATTGCTAATCGTGTTGCGACTATGCAGCAGCGCGGTGTCGTAGCCCGGCCCGATTTGTTCAGCCATCTACAAGACCGTGAACCGCGCCGGGTTTGCCGGTGGCTCGAACCGTTGAGCAGGATGGAGCATCATGGGCAAGGCCACGAACACGTTTTCTCCTGAGATGCGCGAGCGCGGTGCGGTTGGTTTCCGAGACCGAGGGTCGGCATGTGTCGCCGAAACGATCGACATATGAGTTCTTGGCGGACGGCAGCAGTCGCGTCCACCAGCTCTGACCAGCCGTTGCTCACATCTGGCCGCAGCGTCTGAATCGAGCCCAAAACCCAAGCCATTCGCTGCACCGCATCGGCTGACGCAGAAGGGGCGGAGAGCGGACCGAAGGCGCTGCGGGCTTCTAGGCGAAGCAAGGGCGAGACGCGGACATATGCGCATGCAGCAACGCATCGCGGTCTGATGGGAAGTCAGGCCTGTGGCGGCACGCCTGTCACAAACCTGTCATTTGCGCTTGTTAGGGCGGGGTCACCAATCCAGAAACGGGGAACTCGAGACGTGATCAAATTCCAGAATATCGCCGCAACAGCAGCCGTCACCACAGTGCTGCTAACCGGAGCCGCATCCGCCCAGTCAGTGGCAGACACCTGCCCCTCGCCGCTGCGCATGGCCGACACCGGCATCGAGGGCATGGGCGATCTTTCCGAAGCCTTCGGTCCGTTCGCCGAGACGTTCGAAGAGCTGACGGGCGTCGAGCTGGCGCTTTATTCGCTGTCCAACCGCACCGCCGCCGGAACGGCCCTGCAGTTCGACGAGGTCGAGCTCGTCTTCGCCGGCCCGTCCGAATTCGTGCTGTTCCAGCAACTGGCCGACATGGATATCCTTTTCTCGATCGTGCGCCCGCATTACGGCTCCAGCTTCGTGGTTCGCGCCGACAGCGACATCGAGACCCTGGCCGATCTCGCCGGCCGCCGCGTCGCACTCAAGGACGTGGGCTCCACCTCGGGCCACATCTTCCCGATGATGCTGATGGCCGAAGCCGGTCTCGACCCCGAGACGGACGCCGAGATCATCATGGCAGGCGACGCCCGCATCCAGGTGCTGATCAACGGCGACGTCGACGCGATGGGCGGCGGCAACAAGGATTGGGACGCGATCCGCGAACAGGACCCCGACACCGAGTATCGCCTGCTGGCCCAGACCGACACGCTGCCCGGCGACCCGGTCGTGATGCGCGCCAGCCTGCCGCAGGACTGCCGCGATGCGCTGCGCGCCACGCTGGCCGAACACTCCGACGTGCTGTGGGAAAGCCTGACCTCGACCGAGCGCAACGCCGACAAGTTCATCGAACGCGACGCCTACATGTCCTTCGAGACCGACCCGGCGATCTACGATGTCGTGCGCATGGCCTATGAGGTTGCGGGCATCGCGCTGGACGATTGATCCCACCCATCATCCGTCGGCGACGGGCGGCCGTTCCTCGGGACCGGCAGCCCGTCGTCACGTTCTGTTGCACGACCACGTGAGGAGCCTCGCATGATCCCAGCCATTTCCTGCGACGAGGTGAAGGTCAGCTACGGCAAGCTGCAGGTGTTGCGCGGGGTGACCTTCGATATCCCTGTCGGGCAGGGCGTCGTGCTTCTCGGGGCGAACGGCTGCGGAAAGTCGACACTGATGCGAAGCCTGAACGGGCTGGAAACTCTGCAATCGGGCCGCATTCACGTCCACGGCGACAGTCTTGCGGATGCGTCCCGGAGCGAGCTGCGCCGGATCCGGCGCGGCATGGGCTACGTGTTTCAGCAGTTCAACCTGGTACCCCAACTCAGTGCCTTTCAGAACGTCCTTCTGGGCGCGATGGGGCGCCATCGCCTGGGCCTGTTGTCCTGCCTTGGGATAACGGCGTCAGCCGAGGAACGCGCGCGCGCCATGGCCTGCCTCGAACGCGTGGGCATGGCCGAACGCGCGCAGCATCGCCCGTCCCAGCTTTCGGGCGGCCAGCAACAGCGCGTGGCCATCGCGCGAATGCTGATGCAGGACCCCAAGGTCGTGATCGCCGACGAACCCATCGCAAGCCTCGATCCCAAGGCCGGGCGCGAGGTGCTCGATCTGCTGTGGCGGATCGTGCGCGAGGAAGGTCTGAGCATGCTGTGCACGCTGCACCAGCTGGACCTCGCACGGGAATACGCGGACCGCATCATCGGCCTGAAGGCGGGACAGGTCGAAATCGACGCCGCCATCGCCGATACCGATGCCCTGCAACTGAACGCACTCTACACCGGCATGACCCGCGTCGATGCCGAGGCCGAGGAACACGCCGCATGAGCGACAGCACCCGCATACCCCCGCGTTTTCGCGCGCCTTCGGCGCTGACATGGGTGCTGGTCGTGGGCTTCGCGGCCTTCTTCATCCAGGGCCTCGTCGCCTCGGAAATCTCGCTCGACCGGCTGGTGCGCGGGGCAAGCAACCTCGTGCGCTTCATCGGTCAGGCCGTGCCCCCCGATTTCTCGCGCGCGCCCAATATCGCCGACGCCATGCTGGAAACGCTGAATATCGCGGTGGTCGGCGTCACATTCGGCTGCCTGTTCTCGATCCCTCTGGCGCTGCTGGCGGCGCGCAACACTGCACCGAACGCGGTGGTTCGCACATTGGCGCGCTTCGTGATTTCCGTTTCGCGCACGATCCCCGATCTGATCTGGGCGCTGATCTTCGTGGTGACGGTCGGGCTCGGCCCGCTTGCCGGCATCCTTGCCATCATCATGGACACGATCGGCTTTGCTGCGCGCTTCTACTCCGAGCGGTTCGAGGAGGTCCAGAAAGGCCCGTCCGAGGCGCTGACATCGACGGGGGCGGGCCGTCTGTCGGTGATCTTCGGTGCCATCCTGCCCGAGAGCTTCGCCTCGATGACCGCAACATCGCTGTTCAGCGTCGAAAAGGCGATCCGCTCGGCCGTCACGCTCGGGCTGGTGGGCGCAGGCGGGATCGGTGTGGAGCTTTCCACCGCGATGCGCCTGTTCCGCTACGACCAGGCGGCGGCGATCATCCTCGTCATCCTCGTCGTGGTGGTCGTTTTCGAACAAATCTCTTCGAGCATCCGAAAACGGATTATCTGACGGGCGCCAGACATGTGTGTCCGGACACATTCCGAATGGCTGCTGAGGCGAAGCCACGGTGCCGCAGGTCGACCGCGCTGATGGGGCGCTTTGGGCCGATATTGCAGGTTGGGGCCTGGCGAGCGAAGGTCCGGAAAGTCCGCAACCCGGACCCTGGGGCCTGAGATTTCGCTGCACAGGTCACGGATTGCCGCTATTCCTTCTGCCCCGCACCGGTCAGAACCAGAACCACCCTTCCTGCGGAGAGAATGCCGAAATCGCCCTGCACGGAAATGGAGTCGGCGCACGAGAGCTCAGGTCGCCTGCAAGGCTCGCCGGTTTCGATCAGAAAACGGTGATTCTGGCGCATTCCGCCACATCGCTGGGAAGACGGTAGCCGCGCAGCGTACGGATCTCCGATGGCGAAGTGCCATAGACCGACTTGATCTGACGCGAAAAGTGGAACGGGCTCTTGTAACCGCATTCCACGGCGATGGCTTCGAGGCTCCACGCCGTCTCGATCAGAAGTCTGCGCCCCGCGGCCGCGCGCAGCCGCCAGAGATAGCGCGAGGGCGTTGTACCGAAATGCCGCCGAAACCCGACTGTCAGGTGTTCACGGGTAAGGTTGCACCGGGCAGCCAGACCGGCCACGGTCCAGGGCTCCCGGAAACCGTCGCGCAGCAGGTCGCGTGCGAGGGCGATGCGCGGCGGCGGCGTGGCGGCGGGCATCGCTTGCCGGGCGTCCAGAAGCACGGCCGCAAAGACGGCCTGACCGAGGGCGTCCCGCAGGTCGGTTTCCGCGCCCGCGCCCGCGTCGGCCAGGTCGAGACCAGCGCGCTGCAGGGCTTCGATCCGGGCGCTGGTTTCGACGATCGCGGGTTCTCTGAGAACATGCGCAGCGCTGCCGGTTTCCTCCGACGGACTCGCCTCGCACCAGCTGACCATGGTCGTGACGCCCGCCGGGTAGCGGATTTCGAGCGTCGTCTTGTTCCGGATCAGAGCGCTGCAACCGGCACGCAGGGGATGGGACAGGCCGTCGCAGGAGATCTCTGCCTCCCCCTCGTGCAGGACCAGAACCATCGCATAGCGACGGCGCAGCGGACCATAAGCACCGCCCCTCGGATACCGCGCTTCGCCAAAGGCGAAACCGCCGTCGCGGTCGATCAGCTGCTCCAGCATGGTGCGGGTAACTCCTGTCTTGCCTTACACTCAGTCATGTATTGCGCACATGGGGGCATTCCCGAAGCGTGAGCATTGCCGTTACCTAGAAAGGCATGGGCGTCTGGCACGCCGCGCGGGCCAAAACGATAGGTTTTCAGGCGTGTTCGACCCGATTGATCATTATCTGCGCAAGCCGGACATCCCGCCGGGCTGCACCTTCGCCGAGAGCGACTGGCGAATCCTCGCCGGCTTCTGGCACCCGGTCGCCTTTGCCGACGACGTTGGCGACGCGCCGGTGGCCTGCACCCTGCTGGATGTCGAGCTTGTCCTGTTCCGCACGTCCCGCGGCGTCTCCGCGGCGCTGGACCTCTGCCCGCATCGCGGCACCCGGTTGAGCGCCGGACGGATCGAGGACGATGTGCTCGTCTGCCCGATGCACGGGTTCCGCTTTCGTCACGACGGTGCCTGCGTCGCGATCCCGTCCTCCGGCAACCCCGACGCGCGCATTCCGCCTCGGCTGCGGCTGGGCACCGTCCTGACCGAAGAGCGGTATGGCATCGTCTGGGCCTGCCTGTCCGGCGAACCGTCCTGGCCGCTGCCGGACTGGCCGGGCATAGGCGACCCGCAGCTGACCAAGGTCAGGGTGCCGGTCGATACCTGGCGCGCGGCGGCGAGCCGCCATGTCGAGAACTTCAACGACGTGGCGCATTTTCCCTATGTGCACGCGGCCTCCTTCGGCAATCCCGACCCCGCGCCGATCGCCGATTACACGGTGGACGAGACCGATTACGGCCTGACCTTCGCGCTGCCCTATCTCGAAGGCGGCGACCGGTTTCCGGACGGCAGGAACGCCGAAAGCCGCGAGGTGACCTACACCTACCAGTTGACCTTCCCGTTCTCGACGATCATCGTCATTGCACCCGACGGGTCCGATTACGTCCAGTATTTCGCCGATGCCGCCTCGCCGGTTTCGGCGCGGGAGACCAGGGTCTTTCAGGTGATGACCGACACCTACGGCCCCGACCGGACCGAGGCGATCCGCGAGGCGCTTCAGATCAATGACGAGGACAAGCCACTGGTCGAAGGGCAAAGGCCGGAACGGCTGCCGCTGGACCTGCGCGAGGAAATCCATGTGCCCGCCGACAGGATGTCGGTCGCCTATCGCCGCGCGCTGGCACGCAAGTTCGGCCTCGGTGCCCCGATGGCGGCATGAGCCCGACAGGCAGAGACCAATCAGAACAAGGAGACGTATGGACATGCACTTTCTGACCTCGCTTCGATGCGCGACAATCGGTGTGACCGCGGCGGCTGCGCTGGCCGCCGGTCCGGCCCTGGCGGACGATCCGACGGAACTCAGCGTCGCCATCATCCTGTCTGCCGGGATCGAGAATGGCTGGGACGGCAGCCTCATCGAGGCCTTCGAGAGGGTTGCGGCCGACGAACCGCACGGGCTCGACATCTCCTGGCGGTATTCGGATCCGCTCTGGGGCGACGCGGCGGGCGAGGCGATGCGGCTCTATGCCGAATCCGGGCGGTTCGACATCATCTGGGCCCACAGCACCTATTCAGACCAGGTGGCAAGGCTGAAGGACGAGTTTCCCGACATCCTGTTCGTGGTCGTGGGGTCTGGCAACGAGGGGCTCGGCGGCAACCAGTATTGGGTCTACAAGCGCGTGCACGAGGCCGGCTACCTGCTGGGCGCGCTCGCCGGGCACATGACAGAAAGCAATGTCCTTGGCGCTGTCGGCACGTTCCCGGCGGACGACGTCAACGACGAGATCAACGCCTTTTTCGCCGGTGCGCGGTCGGTGAATCCCGACGTGACCGGGAACACCTCCTTCATTGAAAGCTGGTATGACCCCGCCAGGGCCGGCGAATTCACCGCGGCCAAGGTCGCGACCGGGGCCGACATCATCTTCCAGCTGGCCTCGAATTTCCAACCCTGCGAGGAGGCGGAGATCCTCTGCTTCGGCAATTTCGGCGACCAGAACAGCTTCTCCCCGGACACCGTGCTGAGCAGCGCGCTGGCGCTATGGGATCCCGATATCCGCTGGATCGTCGACGAATGGTGGGCGTTCAAGACCGAGGAGGAGCCGTTGGAGGGCAACACGGAACTGCGCTGGTTCTCGATGGCAGAGGGCGGGTCCGACATCGCGCCTTTCCACGGGCTCGCCGACCGGGTGCCGCAGGAGGTGCAGGCCGAACTCGACACGCTTCGGGCCAGCATCATGGATGGCTCGTTCGAGGTGCCCCTCGACGTGTCGCAGCCAGAGTCCTGAGCCGACATGACCGGGGCCCTGATGGAGGCACGCGGCCTGACGCGCCGCTTCGGTTCCGTCACGGCGCTGGACGGGGTGGATTTCGACCTGAAGCCGGGAGAGATCCACTGTCTGTTCGGGGAAAACGGGGCCGGCAAGTCGACGCTGGCCTCGATCCTCGCGGGCGTGATCGCGCCGGATGACGGCGCGCTCGCGGTCGGGGGCGGGCCGCGCCGTTACGGCTCGCCCGCAGATGCCATCGCCGACGGGGTCGGCATGGTGCACCAGCATTTCGCGCTGGTCGAGGCGTTCACGGTTCTGGAAAACCTCATGGTCGGCCTGCCGGGGCGCGGCTGGCGGCCCGACCGGGCAGGCCTCGCAGTGCGGGCGCGGGCCTTGGCGGAAGATCTCGGCATCGCGCTCGATCCTGCCGCTCGCGTCTCGACGCTTTCGGTCGGAGAGCGCCAGTGGATCGAGATTCTCAAGAGCCTGATGGAGGCGGGCCGGATCCTGATCCTGGACGAGCCCACGGCCGTTCTGACCCCCGAGGAATCGCGGCGCCTCTTCGCGATGCTCGACGGCCTGAAGCGGCGAGGGCTCGGGATCGTCCTCGTGTCGCACAAGCTCGTCGAGGTGATGCAGTCGGATCGCGTCACGGTGCTGCGGCGCGGGCGCAAGGTCGCGACGCTTGCGACCGCCGACACCGACCCCGGCACGCTCACGCGGATGATGATCGGCGCGTCGCCGCCGCCGGAGGGCACGCAGGCGCCCCGAGCGGCAGGCGCGGTGGTCGTCGAGACCCGGGCGCTTACGAGCGCGGAGAGCGCGGGCGGCGTGCCGGCCCGGGACGTGTCGCTGACGATACGCGCGGGCGAGATCGTCGGCGTGGCCGGCGTGGCCGGGAACGGACAGGCGGCGCTCTTCGACATGCTGGCCGGGGCCCTCGCGCCCGCAAGCGGCGAGATCGTCATCGACGGCGCTCGGGTCTCGCCCGTTTCTCCCACGGAGATGATGCGCCGCGGCGTCCGCTGCATCCCGGAGGATCGCTTCCGCCAAGGGCTCGTCGGCGAGATGAGCATCTCGGAAAACCTGATGCTGGGACGCCACCGCGCGGCGCCGTTTCGGCGCGGCCCGTTCGTGGACTACGGCGCCGCGGATCGCGTTGCCGCGAACGTCATCGACGCCTTCCGCATCGCCACGACCGGGCCGCAGGCGCGCGCGGCCTCACTGTCGGGCGGCAATGCGCAGAAGGTGCTGCTGGCGCGGGAGATGGCGCCGGGCGGCCGGGTTCTGCTGGCGAACCAGCCGACCCGCGGGCTCGATGTGGGCGTCGTGGCCACGGTCCATGCCGCCCTGCGCGCGAAGCGCGACGAGGGCGCCGCCGTGCTGCTGGCCTCGGAGGAACTGGACGACCTGCTCGCCCTTTGCGACCGCATCCTCGTGATGTTCCGGGGGCGTGTAATGGCTGCCATGTCGGCGCGGGACGCTGACGTGGAGCGGATTGGCGCGCTGATGGCCGGCCGGCAGCCCGAGGCCGCCGCGTGATCCGGATCGAACGCAACCCTGCCCCCTCCGCGGCGACACTGGCGCTGTCCTATGTCGGCGCGTGCGTCATGGGCTTTGCCATCTCGGCCCTCCTCATCGCCGCCACCGGATACGATCCGGCCGAGGCCTTCGGGGCCATCTGGCAGGGCGCGGTCGGATCGCAGACGGCCATGATCGGGTCGCTCGTGAAGGCAACGCCGCTCATTCTGACCGGGCTGGCCGCGGCGATAGCCTTTCGCGCCCGGCTCTGGAGCATCGGCCAGGAGGGCCAGGTCTATGCCGGCGCCATGGCAGGCTGGTGTGCCGTGCTTCTCGTGCCGGATGCGCCGGCACTGCTGCTGATCCCCCTGGCGCTGATCTTCGGCGCGGCGGGCGGAGCCGGTCTCGGGGCCGTCGCTGCCGGGCTGCGGACCCGCTACGGCGTCAACGAGATCATCTCGACCGTCATGCTGAATTACATCATCGTTTACCTCCTCTCGTGGCTCCTGTCCGGCGGGGCCTGGGGCGAGGTCGGCGCGACGGTGTCCTACCAGCAATCCCCACCGGCTCCCGAGGCCGCCCAACTTCCGAACTTCGACGACCGTGGCCGGCTGCATCTGGGCTTCGCGATCGCGCTCGCAGCCAGCCTTGCCTGTGCGGCGCTGATCGCGCGGACGCCTCTGGGCTTCGAGATCCGGGCGCTCGGTGGCAATGGCGAGGCCCTGCGCCGGCGCGGCGTAGATGTTGGGCGCCTGACCTTGGTCGTGATGGCGCTGAGCGGCGCGCTGGCGGGGCTGGCCGGGATCGGCGAGGTGCTGGGCGTTACCGACAGGCTGCGGGGCGACGAACTCTACGGGCTGGGTTACGCCGGCGTGGTGATCGGGCTGATCGCCGGGTTGCGACCGATCGGCGTACTGGTCGCGGGGCTGTTTTTCGGCGGGCTGGCCAACGGCGCCGTCTTCATGAGCGTCCTGAGCGATGCGCCGGCGGCGCTGGCTCAGGCCATCCAGGGCGTTCTTCTGATCAGCATCCTCTGCGGCGGCGTGGCCGCACGCACCCGGTTGAGAAGGACCGTGGCTCATGTCGGCTGATCTCTACGACGGCGCCATCGTGGTGAGCATCCTCGCCGCGACCCTGCGAACGATGACGCCGCTGCTGTTCTCGGCCATGGGAGAACTCGTGACCCAGCGGGCGGGCATCTGGAACATGTCGGTCGAAGGCGCGATGCTGAGCGGCGCCTTTGCGGCCTACATCGCAATCGCGACCACCGGCTCCCCTGTTCTGGCGCTCTTGGCGGCCATCTTTGCGGGCATGATGGTTTCGCTCCTGAACGCCATCCTGACCGCCTCGCTCAAGGTCGATCATTTCGTGGCCGGACTGGCGCTGAACCTGCTTGCGGCGGGGCTGACACTGTTCTGGTTCCGGGCCTTCATTTCAGGCCGCGGTCAGCCGACCTTCGATGGGCTCGCGCCGCCCGACTGGGCGCTGGCGGATTTGCCGGTGTTGGGGCCGATTCTGTTTGCCCAGAGGCCGCTTACCTGGCTGGCCTTTCTCTGCGTGCCGCTGGTCTGGTTCCTGCTCTACCGGACTCGACAGGGCCTGGAACTGCGCTGCCTTGGCGAGAATCCGGCAGTTCTGGACTTCAAGGGCGTGAACGTTGTCGCGCGGCAATACGCAGCCTCGTTGTTCGGTGGGGCGATGACGGGCCTCGGCGGCGGCTTCCTGATCCTCGCCTTCTCCGACCGCTTTCTCCCTGACATTACCGCGGGCCGAGGCTGGCTGGTCGTCGTGGCGATCATCGCCGGCGGCTGGCGACCCCTGGGCGTGCTCGCCGCGGTCACCGTTTTCGCGTTTCTCGAAGCGCTGGCGATCCATGCGCAGGTGCTCGGCCTTGGTCTGCCGCACCAGCTGTTCCTCGCTGCTCCCTATATCGCATCGCTGTTGCTGCTGACCCACCTGCGCCATCGCGACAGGCAACCGGCGCTTCTGGGCGAGGTTTACCGTCGAGGCGAGCGATGACGCGGCATCCGAACCCGCTGCGGGCCCGGCTGTGTTTCCGCGGGCGGCTCGATCCGGCGGTCTTTGCCGATTTCGCGGCGCGGCGCGCGGCCTTGCTGCGGTTGGAGGCGACGTGGTGCGCGGCCTCGCGCGATTATTTTGAATGCGAGGTGGCCGGCGCGCCCGAGATGGTGGACGCTTTCCACATGGCCTGTTGGCTCGGTCCGCCGCATGCCATGATCGAGGCGGTCGATATCGAAAGGACAACCGGATGAGCATGAGGCAAACCGAAGCGTCGGCCTGGCATGTCGTCGGCGGCTGGAACCATGTCCAGCCCGGCGCGGCTTGTCGAGTTGAGCTGCCTGGGGCGGAAATCGCGCTCTGGCGTACCGAGGCGGGGGCTGTTCACGCCTGGGACAACCGGTGCCCCCATCGCGGCATGCGGCTGTCTTTCGGGATCGTCAAGGGGGATCGCCTCGCCTGCCGATACCATGGCTGGCACTATGACGAAGGCGGCCAATGCCGGTTCATTCCCGCCCACCCGAACCTCGACCCGCCGGACACGCTCGCCGTCGCGCAACATGCAACCCACGAGCAGGACGAGGCGATCTGGGTCGCCCTTGGTGCCGGACCGACCGAGCCCCCGCCGCCGCTCGGCACGGATCAGCCGGGGTTTTGCCGCTCGATCCCGTTGCCCTTCGGGGCCGACACGGCCGCCGATGTCCTCATGCGTCTCGCCGGGGCTTCGCCTGTGGCGCCTCGGCTGATGCAGGTGCGGCCAGAGATCGGCGGGTCGAACCGGACGGTAACCCTGGCCGTGCAGCCGATCGACGAGACACGCGCCGCCATGCATGTCTTCCTTGACGGAGGTCCGAAGGCGGACGCGCGCCTTGCCGCGATACGCTGGACAGTCGGCTTGCGCTGGCAGATCACATCGGAAACGGGAGCCGCAGCATGACAGATCGCCTCGACAGCTTCACGAGGAGCCAGTGGATCGTGATCGAAGACGACGCCGGTATCGTCCGCCGCGCGCCCTTCGAGACCTTGCTTTTCTCCATTCCGATCCGTGTCGCGAACGGCCCCGACGGGCCTCGGATCCATCGACTGGACACGGGTGAAGCGCTGCCGGTCCTGCGGCGCTACGGCTATGTGTGGAGCGCGCTGGACCCGGCACCGCGCCCGCTTTTCGAGGTCCCCGAATTCGACGAAGCCGGTCGACGCTTCACCCCCTGCGGCCCCGTGGGTGTGAAGACGTCGGCGCTGCGTGTGATCGAGAATTTTCTCGATCTCGCCCACTTCCCGTTCGTCCATCCCGGTATTCTGGGCACCGAGAGCGAGACCGAGGTGATCCCCTACCGCGTCGAGATCCGGCGGGACGTGGACGAGGTCTGGGCGGTGGACTGCGGCTTCTTTCAGCCCAAGGCGATGGCGGCGTCCTCCGCCGGTGCGCAGGTGGAGTATCGCTACAGGGTCGCGCAGCCCTGCTCGGCGGTGCTCTACAAGACCAGCCCGGGACGGGCGGGAGCCTTCGACCTGATCGGCATTCTCGTGAGGCCCCTCCACGAGACCGCCTGCGAAGTGCATGCCTGGATGCTGATGTGGGACGAGGAGTCTTCCGACGAGAGCCTGTTGCAGTTCCAGCAGGAGATCTTTCTCCAAGATCGCATCATTCTGGAAAACCAGATTCCCCACCTGCTTCCTCTGTCTGCCGGAATGGAGATCCCGACTCGCGCGGACGCGACCTCAATTGCCTATCGCCGATGGCTCAAGAACCATGGTGTGATCTGGGGCACCTGCGAAGGCATCCCGGAGGTCACCGCGTGATGATCCTTTACGAACACGTCCTGTCGTCCGACTGCTACAAGCTACGCCTGATGTTCGATTTGCTCGGCATGGACTACGAAAGGCGGCCCGTGGACATGTATCCCGGGCATGCCGATCAGAAGCCGGCCTTTCGAGCGCTGAGCCCGTTTGGGCGACTTCCCGTGCTCCAGGATGGAAACCTGACGATCTGGGACGCCCAGGCGGCGCTCCTGTACATTGCAGAACGTGGCGACGCCTCCTCGTCCTGGACGGCCCGAAGTGTGGAAGAACGCGCAAACATCCAGACATGGCTTCAGGTGGCTGGTGGGCCGTTGCGTGCCGTCGCCGCCGCGCGGGCTCGCAATCTGTTTGGCGATGCGTCTTCCGAGGATGGTTTGCTGGACGTCATCACGATCATTGACGACAGGATCGTCGAACAGGAAATTCATGGGTCCGAATGGCTGGTGAGCGACCGTCCAACCATCGCCGACGTCGCAGTGTTTCCGGACATCGCTCTTCATGAAGATGCGGGGATCTCTCTGGACGCCTATTGCGGACTGCGCCGTTGGCTGGGGGCCTTCGCGTCGCTGCCCGGCTTTGCTCCGATGCCCGGGGTCGCATCCATGTAATTCAACCCATTGAGGCGGCCCGAGATTTGTAGACGCGTTGCCCCCTTGCTTTGAGCCGAGGAGGCGGACAAGCATCTATGCCGGCCATCATGACCGCCAGTTATCCACATTTCTGACGATATTCCGGCGCAAAACGCTTAGATTGTTGCGGTCATGAGATCAGTGGCCCCGATTGATGCGCCTATGAATACCTTCGCACGGATCAATCTCCTGGATCGCTTCCCGGCGTTGGTCGCGGTGGATCTGGAGGTCTGCCCCCAGACCTCGCGGATCAGGGCGATCGGGGCGGTGCGGACCGGGAAGGATCCGCCGCTAAGCTGGAAGGGCGACAATCCCCGCTTGGGCGTCGAGCGGCTGGCGCACTATCTCGACGGCGCGGCGCTGGTCGTGGGGCACAATCTCGGCCGGTTCGATCTCGCCCATCTCGCGGCGGAGGCGCCCGGGTCCTGGCCGGAGCGTCTGTCCTACATCGACAGCCTGTGGCTATCGGCGCTCGCCTGGCCGGAGCCGAGGACCCTACGCCTCAAGAAGATATCCCGCGAAGGCCTGTTGGGCGCGGTTCATCCCAACGATCCCGTCGCCGATGCGCTGGCCGCCATGGAGCTGATGGGCGAGGCGCTCTCGACGCTCACCGAGACCTGGGCTCGGGACGCCGACCTTGCCGATGCGCTCCATGGGCTCGCGCGCGATCACGCGGCGTTGTCAAATGGTGCGGTCTTCTCCCTTCTGCGCGATCGCCCCGCACCCGGCCATGGCGCGCGCGATGCCGCCATCGCGCGGCTCGTGCGCGGCAGGATCTGCACGGGCCGCACCGACCAAATCCTGCAACTGGCCCGCGACGGCGACGCATCGCTGCCGTTCCTGCTGACACGGATCGCCTCGGACCGGCCGGGCGCGGGGCTCTCGCCCTGGGTGCGGCACAGGTTTCCGATGGCGCAGGACGCGCTCGAGGCGGTGCGCGGCCGGATGTGCCGCGATCCGGGCTGCGCCTGGTGCCGCCGCCGCGGCGACAGCCGGGCGGCGCTCAGGCGCTGGTTCGGTCATGACGCCTTCCGGCCAGAGCCCACCACCGACGACGGCACGCCGATGCAGGAGGCCATCGTCGATGCGGTGGCCAGCCAGAGCGATATCCTCGGCATCCTTCCCACCGGCACCGGCAAGTCGGTCTGCTACCAGCTTCCGGCGCTGGAGCGGCACGCCGCGCTCGATCACCTGACGGTGGTGATCTCTCCGCTGGTCGCACTGATGGCCGACCAGCGGGAGGGGCTCTTGCGCAAACATGGCGTCGACACCTGTGTCGTCGTCAACGGCAGCCTCTCGCCGCTTCACCGGCAGGACGCGATCGAACAGGTCACATATGGCGACGCAAGCATGCTCCTGATCGCGCCGGAGCAACTGCGCAACGCCCAGATCCGGCAGGCGCTCGACGCGCGGCGGATCGGGCTCTGGGTCTTCGACGAGGCGCATTGCATCTCCAAGTGGGGGCATGATTTCCGCCCGGATTACCGCTATGCGGTCAGGTGTCTGCGCGACATCAACGGGGAGGAGGCGGCCCCCCAGGTGCTCTGCGTGACGGCGACCGCCAAGCAAAGCGTGATCGCCGATATCCGACGGCAGATCCACGACGCGACGGGGCGCGAGATACAGCTCTTCGACGGCGGGGCCGCGCGCACGAACCTCACCTTCGACGCCGCTCCCGTGACGAGGATGTCCAAGCCCGGCCTCGTCAGCGAGGCCGTCGCGGCGCAGGACGGGACCGGCGCCAGCCTCGTCTATTGCGCCACCCGCAGGGAAACCGAGCGCATGGCAGAGGCGCTTACTGCGATCCCCCTCGACGCGGCCGCCTATCACGCCGGGCTGGGGCGCGAGACCCGCCACAAGGTGCTCGACGATTATCTCTCGGGGCGCCTGACGGCCATCGCCGCGACGAACGCCTTCGGCATGGGCGTCGACAAGCCCGACATCAGGCAGGTCATCCATGCAGACGTTCCCGGGTCGCTCGAGAACTACCTGCAGGAGGCCGGTCGCGCAGGCCGCGATGGCGCCCCGGCCTCCTGTCGCCTTCTCTTCGATCCCGCCCAGATCGAGGGGCATTTCCAACGGCAGTCGCAAAACCGGCTGACCCGCCGCGAGATCGGCCGCGTTCTGAAGGCGCTCCGCGAGATGGCGCAGCGCTTTGCCAGGGATGGCGAGATCATCGTCAGCGTCGATGACCTGATGCGTCGCGCCGGCATCCCGTCGGGTCATGACGGGGCAGGGCGGACACGGGTCATGACCGCCATCGCCTGGCTGGAGGAAGCGGGGCTTCTGACGCGCGGCCAGAACCGCGTCACGGTAGAGCCCTCGTGCCTCCGCGTCACTTCGGTGGAGGCGGCCGATCGCGAGCTGCGCGCCAACGGCATCGCGGGGCCGCGCCGCAAGACCGCCCTGGACCTTCTGACCGTGCTTCTTGAGGCCGCGCCCAGCCACAGTTTCACCATCGCGGATCTGGGCGACATCATCTCACGCCCCGGCTGGCAGGTGCGTCAGCTCCTGCGTGACCTTGATGCGATCGGGCTCGTGGCGCGCGACACCAATCTCGTCATCCATATCGCCCATGGCGTTCCGAAACCCGTCGCAGATCGGCTGGCCGAGATCGCCAAGTTCGAGCGCACACTGATCGACGCGCTGGAACCGGACCTGCTGGCCGCGCCGCCCACGGGTGTCACCGTCAACCTGCGGCGGCTCGCGCAGGACCTCCGCGACCGGGGGCAGAGCGGGCACCGGCCCGACCAGGTGGTGCGCCTGTTGCGCGCGCTCGCCATGGACGGACGCCGCGATCTCGACGAGATGCCGCCGCTGGAACTGCGGCAGGTCGACCGGGAACGCATTCACCTGACGCTTCACGGCGACATGGACGCACTGCGGGAAGCGTCGAGCAGGCGGCAAGCCGTCGCGAGCCTTCTGGTGAAGGAGCTGACCCGTCGCCTCGAGAAGGGCGCGCGGGGCGCGGCCCTTCCGGTTCCCGTCGCGCTGACCGAGCTTTACGATCTGCTGGAGCAGGATCTCGACATCCGCTCCCGCATCCCGGGGCTGACGCCGCGCCATGTGGACCGGGCGCTTTTGTGGATGCATGCGCTCGATGTGCTTTTCGTGGGCTCCGGCCTCTTCCTCTTCTCGCCCGCGATCACCGTGCGGCTGACGGAGGACACGCGTGGCTTCACGGAAGCCGATTTCAGGCCGCTTGCAGACCACTACACCGAACTGACGCGCCAGGTGCATATCATATCCCGCTATGGCGAGCTGGCGCTGGGCGACATCGATCAGGCGCAGAGGCTCGTCCGCGATTATTTCGCGATGGAGACACGGCCCTTCGTGTCGCGCTGGCTGCCCGACATGAAGCTGCCCGAGACGGAGCGTCCGGTCAGCCCCGCGCTCTATGCGCGGATCGTCGACGACCTGAAGGCGCCCGACCAGATCGACATCGTCTCCGACGACCGGCAGGAATCGAACGTGCTGGTGCTCGCTGGCCCCGGCTCCGGCAAGACGCGGGTCCTGGTCCATCGCATCGCCTACCTTCTTTCGGTCAAGCGCGAGGACCCGTCGGGCATCCTGGCGCTGGCCTACAACCAGCACGCCGCCCACGAGATCCGCACGCGGCTTCGCGCGCTTGTCGGCGACACGGCGCGCGGGGTGACGGTGCGGACCTGCCATGGGCTGGCGCTCTGGCTGACGGGGCGGAGCCTGAAGGGAGAACGCCCGAAGGGTGAGGATTTCCGGTCGATCATGCGCGGTGCCGTCAGGATGATGCAGGAGGATGCCGCCGCCAAGGAAAGCCTTCTGGAAGGTTATCGCTGGATTCTCGTCGACGAATATCAGGATATCGGCCCCGACGAATACGCGCTGATCTCGGCCATTGCGGGACTTGCCCGAAGCGATCCCGACAGCCGCCGCACGCTGTTCGCGGTCGGCGACGACGATCAGGCGATCTACGGCTTCAACGGCGCCTCGGTCGAGTTCATCCGCCGCTTCCACGACGATTTCCGCGCCCGCCCGACCTACCTCACGCAGAACTACCGCTCGAGCCGGCACATTATCGACGCCGCGAACCACGTGATCGGGCCCGGCCGCGAGAGGATGAAGACCGACCATCCGATCCGGATCGACACCGCCCGAGAGAGCCTTCCCGCCGGCGGCACTGTCGCGGACCGCGACCCGGTCGGGCAGGGGCGGGTGCAGGTCCTCACCGGGCTTGTCACGCCGCGGGATCAGGCTCTCGCGGCTGTGTCGGAACTACGCCGCCTCTCTGGCCTGCTCGACGGCTGGTCATGGGGGCGGACGGCGGTGATCGCCCACACCTGGGCCGCCCTCGATCCGGTGCGGAGCTATTGCGAGGCAGAGGGCATCCCCGTCAGCGACCGGCGCGAGGCACGGGATCGCCCGCAAATCTCGGACCTTGTCGAATACCGCATGCTCTCCCGATGGCTGGAACAGCGGTCCTCGCCCATGGTCCCGGTGGAGGCGGTCCGCGACTGGCTCCGGTCCAGGGGCGCGGGGCCGATCTGGCAGTGCCTCCGCGATCTCGTCGCCGGCATGGACGCGGAATTCGGTGCGCCCGAAATCGCCATCAGGGACGCGCTGGGCTGGATCGCCGACTGGGGCCGGGAGTTCGGCGGCATGGGCGAGGGCCTTGTCCTGACCACCGCCCATTCCGCAAAGGGGCTGGAGTTCGACCATGTCGTGGTGCTCGACGATGCGTGGCAGCCCCGGCAGAACACCGATCCCGACGAACAGCGCCGCCTTTTCTACGTTGCCATGACCCGCGCCCGCCGGTCCCTGTCGATCATCGAGGCGCAGGCGCCGCATGCGCTTCTGGGGTCCGGTGACGTGCCCGACGCCTTCCTGCGCCGGCGCGCCGTGGTGCCCGATGCCCCGTTGGAGGCGACCGACAGGCTCTACCGGCGGGCCACCGCCCGTGACGTCCATTTCAGCTTCGGCGCATGGCTGTCCGAGCGGGGGCCGTGGTTCCATGCATTGGAGGCCGCGAATACCGGCGACCGCGTCGGCCTTGTCAGGGACGAAGCTGACCCCATGCGGCGTTGGGTGCTGAAAAACGACGACGGCGCCGTGATCGGCAGGATGAGAAACGACTTCGCCCCGCCCGAGGGCTATGTCTGCGACGAGGCGCGCATCGCATGGCTTCTGGCCGGCCGGCAAGATCCGGCGAAGGATGACGGTTTTGCAAAACCGCCGCGCGGGGAATGGCCCGTCGTCCTGCCCGAGTTCGTCTATCGCCGCTCGGCCTGATCGCGCAGCGCGGCCAACTCAGCAGGCGCCTCGGCCGAGGATCACGACGACCACCGTGCGCAGCAGGATCGCGACGTCCCTCATGAAGCTCCAGTTGCGCACGTAGTCGAGATCGAGCCGCACACGCTCCGCATAGCTCAGGCCGCTGCGGCCCGACACCTGCCACAGCCCCGAGATCCCGGGCCGCGCCCTCAACACGTCCGGGGCGCTGGCGCCGTAATGGCGATCGAGCTCCTGCTTCGTGACCGGGCGAGGGCCGATCACGCTCATGTCGCCCTTCAGCACGTTGAAGAACTGCGGCACCTCGTCGAGGCTGGTTTTCCGCAAAACGGTGCCGATGCCCCTTATGATGCGCGGATCGTTCCCGAGCTTGGCACGGGTTGCGTAGTCTCTTGCGGCGGTCGGATCGCGCGCAAGCAAGTCGCGCAACCTCGCGTCGCTGTCCGCATGCATCGTCCGGAACTTGACGCAGCCGAATTCCCGGCCATCGCGCCCAATCCTGCGGTGGACATAAAATGCCGGTCCCGAACTGTTCATCTTTATTAACAAAACGATGATGAGAATTAACGGTGCCGAGGCAGCTATGGCTAAAATGGAGAAGCCAATGTCAAAGCCACGTTTGAGAGTCCCGCCAACAGGGTATGTACCTGGCCCAGCCTGAGAAAATGGTGCGATATCTGGGAGTGTGAGCATGGGTTCCGACCGGGTTCGACCAAAAGGTTAATTTTTCCCGCTCGCTTTCCCCAATTCGATTAAACTGCCTGCTAGATTAAGGAAGCGTTAATTGGGGAAAATTCCTTCCATCTCGGATTGAATCTGCGCCATGTTCTATCGCGACGGATATGGTCGCCTTTCTCCAGACCTGGAGAAAAGCGCGTATGGCGGCAAGCGCACAGATCGTTCCGCCCCCGTGCCGCCCGGGCTCTGCGCCCGGTTTACGCAAAATTAACCATGCTCTTGCCTCCTGAAGCCACCGGGGTCGCGCGGTGTGGCCGCCGGACTCGACCCGGGCGGCGGACGGACCGTTGTCCCGTGCAAGACGAGAGGGCGGGCCCGCTTCGGGATCGTCGCATCCATTCCGGTAAGCGACCGGCCCTCTCGTCACCCGGAACTGCAACGCAAGGAGGCGCGGTGCACTCGATCTTCGCGCAACTCGAGCGGCATGGCGACCGCACCTGCCTCGTCGAAGGCGACCGGCGCTGGACATATGCCGAGGCGGCGGCGACGGCCGACGGGCTCTTCGCCGATGCGGACCTGCCCCGGCGAGGCCTTGCCTTCCTCCAGGCGCACATGACAGCCGCCGCGATCCTCGCCTATATCGGCGCGGTCCGGCGCGGCTACGCGGTGCATCTGCTCGACCCCGCCAAGACCGAGGCCACCGCGCGGCTGATCGCGCGCTACCGCCCGGACGTGGTGATCGACACTGCGTCGGAGCAGTCGCTTCACGTCGCGGGAACCGGGCAGGGCATACACGAGGACATCGCGATCCTGCTGTCCACTTCCGGCTCCACCGGTACGCCCAAGCTCGTGAAACTGAGCCATGCCAATATCGCCGCGAACACCGGGGCCATCATCTCCTATCTCGGGCTGGGCGGCGCGGATATCGGGATCACCTCGCTCAAGCTCTTCTATTCCTACGGCATGTCTGTCGTGAACACCCATCTGGCCGCCGGGGCGGGGCTCGTGGTGACCGATCTCGGCATGGACAGCCCCGGGTTCTGGGCGCTGGCCCGGCGCGAGGGCGTGACGAACGTCGCGGGCGTGCCCTTCAGCTTCGAGCTGCTGCACCGCGCGGGCTTCGACCCGGGCGCGGTGCCGACCCTGCGGCTTCTGACCCAGGCAGGCGGGCGGCTTGCCCCCGACCTCGTGCGCGCCTTCGCGCAGTCGGGCGCGCCCCATGGCGTCGACTTCTGCGTCATGTACGGCCAGACCGAGGCCGCCCCCCGGATGAGCTGGCTTCCCCCCGACCTCGCCGCCGAGGCGCCCGGATCGATCGGGCAGGCGATCCCTGGCGGGCGGCTGTCGCTCGTGGATGAGGCGGGCAGGCCCATAACCGAACCGGGCACCTCGGGTGAACTGGTCTATGAAGGCCCCAACGTCATGGTGGGCTATGCCGAGAGCCGCGAGGATCTTGCCTTCACCGAAGTCATTCCCGCCCTCAGGACCGGTGACATCGCCCATTTCGACGCGCGCGGCCTCTTCTACATCGACGGGCGAACCTCCCGCTTCGTGAAACCTTATGGCATCCGCGTGTCGCTGGACGATATCGAACAATCGCTCAGGCGTTCGTTCCCGGAGGTCGCCGTCACCGGAACCGACGATCGGATCGTGGTGAGCATCGGCGCGCCCGTTGCCGAACGGGAGGCGCTGGTGGCCCGCCTTTCGGCGGAGTTGGCCCTCCCGCCGGCGGTCTTCGTGATCGTCGAGAACCGCGCCGTCCCGCGCCTTGCCAGCGGCAAGATCGACTACAAGGCGCTCCTCGCCGCCCATGCCGCGCCCGACGCGCCGCCCAGCCTGCCACGGGTCTTTCTACGGGAATTCGTCGGGATCCTGACCGGCCGCGCGCGAAAACCCGCCTCGGTGCTCGAGGCCTACCGCGCCGTTCTTGGACCCCGCGTGCGGGACCGGACCGTGACCTTTCGCAAGGCGGGCGGCGATTCCCTGAGCTACATGCAGGTGCTGCTGCTGCTCGAAGAATGCCTCCGCGAGGTGCCCGAGGGCTGGGACGAAATGACGGTCATGCAACTCGAGCATCTGAGGGAGGCGGCCTTTGTCTAGCGCGCGCCCAGGCCGGGAGATCGACACCCGCGACGGGCTGCGGGCGCTGGGCATCAGCTTGGTCGTGGCCAACCACGCCTTCGCGGCGCCGGTCCATGGCGGTCTGAACCTGCTGTTTCTCGTCTCCGGCATCGCCTTCGCACAGCTCTGCTTCGGCGGGCGGGACCGGTCGGTTCTGGCCTTGCAGGTCATGCGTTTCGCCCGTCCGCTGGCGGTCTGGTCGGTCGTGCTTTGCCTCTTCTGGTTCGCCGTTTTCGGACGGTTCGACCCCGCCGAGCTTTTCATGGTCAGCAACTGGTTCACGACGGAGCGCGTCTCGAAATTCCCGATCTGGTACACGCAGGTCATGCTGCAGATGCTGTTGGGCATCGTGGCCATTCTCGCGCTGCCCGGCATGCTGCAGCAGCTCCGCCGCGCGCCCGTCGCCGGCGCGGCGGGGTGGCTTGCGGGGGCGGTGGCGCTTGCGGTGGCGGCACAGATCGCGGTCGACACCGATCACCTTGCCGACAAGCTTCCGCATCTGCACGCTTGGAACTTCGTGCTGGGCTGGCTGTTCTGGGCCGTTCTCTATGCGCGCGAGGCCATCGGCGTGGACCGTGCGGTCCTGACCGTCTGTTGCGTGCCGCTGATGCTGGTCATGTTCCTCGGGCTCGGCGTTCCGGGAGCCGAGATGCGCGTCTGGGTCGCGATCCCGGCGACGGTTCTGCTGATCTGGGCACCCGTGCTGCGTCTGCCCCGGCCTCTGGCGCAGCCCGTCCTGCTGATCGGTCAGGCGGTGCTGTTCATCTTCTTCCTGCATTACCCGTTCCTGCTGGCCGTCCGGACCCTGCTGGGCGGGCATCTGCAGCCGCTGGCGCTCCAGAGCCTGCAATTCGCCGCTGGTATGGCCGGTCCGGTCCTGCTCTGGGCCGTGGTCACGGCGGCGCAGCGGACGCTGGCCCATGCGCGGATGCGGCGGCGCAAGACCGAGGGCGCGCGGGCCGGACGCGAACAGGTGGTGTCAGTGTAGCGCTAGTTGCGCTGTGGCACGGACGATCCGCCGCGGCCCCTTGCCTCGCTACGGATCGCCGCTGGGCTTTGCTCGATGGCTGGCATCTCCGCCTTTCGCCGCAGGATGCCCTGCAGGATCCGGTCGATCGCCGGTTCCATCCGCTCTACCGACCAGCACGACAGGTCTTGCGCCCGCGCTGCTTGCGACATGGCGCAGGCCAGTTCCGGATCGTCGAGCAACCTGGCGACGGCGCACGCCATGGCTTCGAAATCGTCGCGCCCGACCACGAAGCCGTTCACGCCGTTCTCCACGATCTCCTCGATGCCCTCCAGATGGGTGACCACGACCGGTTTGCCGGCGGCGACATACTGGACCACGACCCGGGGCAGGCCCTCCCGCATGGACGGCAGAACGCAAAGATCGGCCGCCGCGATCCACCGCTCCACGTCGGCGCGAAAGCCCATGAACCGCACGCGCGCGTCAAGGCCGAGACTTCGCGCCTGTGCCCGCAGCGCGGCCTCTTCGGGTCCCGTGCCCAACAGGCAGAGGTTCAGGCCCGGCCGATCCCGCGCCAGCTCCGCGAAAACCTCGAGGAAGGCCGCATGCCGCTTGCGCGGCTCCAGTGCCGCCACGAGGGCGATCATCTGGCCCTCTGGCGCCTCGGGCGCCGGCACAGCCCCGCGAAACCGCCCGAGGTCCATGCCGGAATAGACCACATGGTTGCTCTTGTGCGTGCCGAGGCCGGCGGCCAGATTGGCGTCATGCATGCCCTGCGCCACCGAGATGAACCCGTCCGTCACGGGTGCGACGAGGCGTTCGAGAGCGAGGTAGAGCATCCGCTTGGGCCACGAGACGTTCAGGAACGGCAGGATGTGCACGCTGTGCAGGATCACCGGAACCCCGGCGCGCGATGCCGCCAACCGGCCCAGCACCCCGGCCTTCGACTGGTGGGTATGCACCACGTCAGGCGCGATCCGCCGCAACGAGCGGGCCAGCGACACGATCGCCGCGAGATCGGAGGCCAGCCTGATCTCGCGCCGCAGCCGTGGTTCTGCCAGCCGCCGGACCCCGGTGGGAACGGCCGCGAGGGTCGCGGGATCGGCATCATTCCCATGGATGAGCCACACGTCGTAGCCGCGCGCGATCTGCCCACGGCAGGTCGCCAGTGTGTTCTCCTCCGCGCCGCCCGACAGGAGCGAGGTCATCACATGCACCACCCTCAGCGGGCGCTCGCCGGGTCGGGGGGCTGACCGGCGCATCAGCGCAGCGCCAGGGGGCGCCGGGCCCACAGCCCGCGCGCGCGATGCAGCGCCGCGTCGGGATCGGAGGCCATGTAGGACAGCGCCAGCGCAAGCCGCGCCTTGCCCAGCGTCGGGTCGAGCCCCAGACACCGGCGCAGCTGCCGCCGCGCGGCCGCCCTGTCGCCGGTGGCGAAGAAATGCAGCGCCGTCTTGTAGGCGATCCGCGCCTCGCGCGCCGGGACAGCATCGGCCAGCCCCGGCACGATGCGGACCATCCGGCGCGTGATCTCCGCCTTGCAGGCGAGGTTTTCCAGCCCGTATTTCTCGGACCCCAGGCTGCCGTACCACGTCCGCTTGCGCAGGAGCGCAAGCGGCTGGTGATGGATCGGAGCCACGGCGGCGACGCGCAGCCAGTACTCGGAATCCTCGTTGAACGGCATAGTCGCATCGAACAGCCCCGCCGCCTCGATCGCGGCCCGGCTCAGCACCGCGCAGGACGGCAGGACCGGCCCACCATGGATGAAGAAGCGGCGCAGCTGGTCGACATCCGTGGCCGCGTGGTGATTGGCCGTGCCCCGCGTCTCCTGCCCGGTCAGGGCGTCGAACGTCACGTAGTCCGAATAGAGCAGGCCGATCCCCGGACAGGCCTCGAGCGCCGCGATCTGTGTCGCGATCTTGTCCGGATGCCATGTATCGTCGCCGTCGAGCAGCGCCACATGGGTTCCCGTCGCCCGCAGGATGCCGTCGTTGCGCGGTGCCGCGCAGCCGCCGCTATTGGCGTCCCGGGCGATCACGGTGATCCCGGACTGCCGCTCAGCCATGGCCCGGGCCACCGCCAGCGTGCCATCGGTCGAGCAATCGTCGACGACGAAGATCTCGCCGATCCGGTCGCGCGCCGTCTGGGTCAGAACGCTGTCCAGCGCCGCCGCGATGGTGCGTTCCTGATTGTAGCAGATCACGACGACCGAGATGTCGATCGTCCGGTCAGGCGACGTTCGCATAGGCCTCACCTCCGGATATCAGGGATCGATAGAGCGCTGCGTGACGGTCTGCGACGGCGTCCATGGAAAAGCCCGCGCGCACCCTCTCGCGGCTGGCCCGCGCCATGGCGGCAAGCCTTTCGGGCGGGCAGGTCAGCGCCTCGGCCAGAACACCGGCCAGCGCGCCCGCATCTTCGGGTGGCGCATAGAGCCAGCCCGTGCGGCCGCCGGCCACCAGATCGGTGTTGCCCGAGACGGCGGACACGACCTGCGGCACGCCGTGGGCCATCGCCTCAAGGAGCGCGTTGGACATGCCCTCGGCGCGGGCGGGCAGCACGAAGAGATCGGCCGCCTCGAGCCAGTCCCCGACCGTGTCGACACGGCCCGCAAACCGGATGCTGCCTGCCAGCCCGAGCCTATCCGCAAGCCGCCGATGGGCATCGAGGCACGCGCCGTCGCCCAGAAGGACGAGGCGCGCGGGGATTTGTTGCGCCGCGACGGTGGCGAAGGCCTTGAGCAGCGTCTCGACATTCTTTTGCCGTTCCATGCGCCCGGCGAAGAGGACCAGTCTTTCGCCGTTCCCAAGCCGCATCATGGACCCGAGGCTTCGGCCTTCCTCCCTACCGGTGTCGGGTGGCTCCACCCCGTTGGGAATGTGCACGAGCCTGTCGGGGCCGATCCCGTAGCCGCGCAGATCGTCCATCATCTCGGCGCTGGTGCCGACGAAGGCGCTGGCGCCGTCGCGGATCTCGCGGGCGGCGAGCCTTCCGTAGACGAACCGCTTCTTCTCGAGGCTGCGGAAATCGAAATTCGGACCGGCCGAGCCGAGCTTGACGACGCAGGGCACGCCGATGCGCCGGGCCGCGCGCACCCCGATCCAGGCGTTGAGCTTGGCGTGGTGACAGTGGATCAGGTCGATCCGGTCGCGCCGCGCGTCGATCCACCGGCCCACCTTCCGCATCCACGACAGCGACGCGCCCAGATGGCGGCCGCCCTTCTGCGGCTCCACCGGGCACCAGAGGCGATGGACCTCGACGCCCTGCATCACCTCGACGGCGGCGGTGTCCCGGCGTGACCGGCTGGTGAGGATGACGGGCTCCAACCCGCGCGCCAGAAGGGCGCGGGACAGGCGCAGGCATTGCTGCTCTCCCCCCGCGAAAACCTCGGGCATGAAGAGGTTGATCAGCATGACGACACGCAAGGGGCGCCGGGCTGCGCTGTCAGCCATAGCCAAACTCCCTCGCGAGGGGACGCGCGACCACGTTCAGGCAGAGCGCATGGGCCCGCGGCAGACGGGCAGGGGCGCCGGTGTCGGGCCGGATCGTCTGCGGCCGCAGGCGTGCGCGGTTGCCGCCCACCATGTGCCCGGCGAAGAAGGGACGGGAGGCTTCGACATGGTCGATCACGTCCCCGAGGTCGATCCCCGCAAAGGTCCCGATCCGCCCGAACGCGGAGGCCGGATCGGCGAGGACATCCTCGAATTTCAGGTGCAGATAGCGCTCCGCGCCGAACTCCTGGCCCAGGCGGCGCGCGATCCGGTTGGCCATGGTCCAGCCGAGGATCGGCCGCCATGTCTCGAACGGACGGGGCGCGCGGTGGCCCTCCAGAACCCAGTTCGACCCACGTGTGACGTAGGATTGCATGGTGTGTCGCGGGTCGCGCGTGAGATGCAGGATGCGCACGTCCAGCCCCGCCAGCAGGCTCAGAGCCAGGGGCCGCCCCGCCGCGTCGCGCGCGGATTTGGAACTGTCGACGACAATCTCGGCACCCGTCGCCGCGCCGATATGCCCGAAGAGGCCTTGGGCATAGGCGCGGTAGGCGCGGGCCTCCTCCGCCGCGACTGTGCCTGTGAGCAACCTGCGCAGATTGCCCCGGCGCTCGATCCCGCGCACGAGGTCCGCTTCGTTCGCCGGTCGTGCGGCCAGCCAGCCCGCGTAACGACAACAGGCCCCGTAGGCCGCGCCGCATGTGCAGCGGCGGTCGGGCAGGGCCGCATCATCCTGCAGATACGTCAGCTCCCCGGTCGAGGCGATCCGCCCGCTGCCGGCAAGCGCCATGTCCAGCAGTGTCGACCCGCTTCTGCTGTATCCGGCGATGTAGAGGATGCGGGGCGGCATGGAACAACTCTGGGATGTGTCAATTCCCGGTTATTCGCCTGCTTACTTAAGAAATGGTTTACGCTTCGGCGCTACGGTCCGATTGCATTAGCGATTGCGCGGGCGACGCTGGCGTTTTGCGCCACCGCTCCGACGCGGGTCGGACAGACACGAGGGTTTGGACGTTGCGTCCCGATTTCCTGATCATCGGCGCGGAAAAGGCGGGCACGACATGGCTTCACGACGTGTTGCGCGCCCATCCCGACCTGTTCCTGCCAGATACCAAGGAACTCCACTTCTTCAATCGCTTCGATTCCAACGGGCGCGAGATCGACACCTACGCGAGACGCGGGCTTGGATGGTACGAGCGCCATTTCGAGGCGGCGGAGAGGGGCAAACCGGCTGGCGAGGCGACGCCGCTCTACCTTTGCGATCCCGCAGCGCCTCGCCGCATCCGCCGGACACTGCCCGAGGCGCGCTTCATCGTGCTCCTGCGCGATCCGGTGTCCCGAACCTGGTCGCATTACCGAATGGCCCGCGCGAAGGGTCATATCACGGAGGATCTGGCCACCCTGATCGACCGCCGGGATGCGCGCATCGTCGGCCGGGGCCTCTACGCCGCGCAGCTCGACCGCTGGTTCGCGCTTTTCCCACGCGAGCGTTTCCTGATCCTCTTCTTCGAGCAGGTGATGGCAGAGCCGCAGGCCGCGCTCACTCGGATCGCCGCGTGGCTCGAGGTCGATCCCGCACCGTTGCTGGAGGCCGGGCCGGAGGTGCGCCGCAACGCCGCGACCGGCTATCGAAGCGCGGCGGTCTACAACGCTTCGGTCGTCGGCGCCCGCGCGCTCCGGCACTTCCCGCCGACCCGAAGCCTCGCGCGGCGGATGAAGGCCGCGGGGCTGTACGACCTTCTGAAACGGGCCAACCGCGTCGAGGCCCCGATGCTTTCGATGACGCAGGCCGAGCGCATGGCGCTGGTGGCCTGCTTCCGCGACGATGTCGCGCGCCTGTCGACGGCCCACGGGCTCGATCCGCCCTGGAGCGGCCGGTTTGCCCTGGCCGCATCTCAATCCCCCGAACCGGAGCCCGTGTTGCATGTGCCGTGACCGCACCTGGCACTGCCGCATCGGCGCCAGCCCATGATCGAGCGCTGGATCGTCGTCGGCGGTTGCCCGCGCAGCGGAACGACGCTGGTGGGCAACGCGCTGGGCGCGGCGGAGAACGCCATCGTCACGCCCGAGGCGCAATTCGCGAGCGAGGCGCTGGCCGCGATTGCATCGGGAACGCTGCCGCCCGATCCGCGCGAGATCATCGCCTTCATCGCCGGGCATTGGCGCTTCCGCATCTGGAACGCGCCCATTCCCGTGACATGGCCCGACTTGACGGGTGCCCAATCCGGTCTCCGCATGTCGGGCGCCGCCATGTGCGCGGCCATCCTCGGCCGGATCGTCTCGGACTACGCGCGCCACGTGGGCAAACCCGACGCGCGTGTCTGGATCGACCATACACCCGAGCATCTGCGCGCGATCCCGGTGCTCGCGACCTCCGGTTTCGATCTCTGCGGCGTGCATGTTCTGCGAGACGGAAGGGGGGTCGCGGCCTCCATGAAGGCGGTCGACTGGGGCCCCCGGGATGCCGCCGCGCTGGCGGAGTGGTGGCTGGCCCGCATCGCCGAGGGTTTCGCGGCCGAGCGCCTGTTGGGCGCGAAGGCGGCGACAGTGCGTTTCGAGGATGTGCTGGCCGAGCCGGAGACGGCGCTTCGACGGCTCTGCGGCGCGCTGGGGCTGGAATATTCCGAGGCCATGCCGATATCGCGGGCCCTTCGCGTGGTCGACTATACCCGGGCGCAGCACCGTTTCGTCGGACGAAGACCCGACCCGGCGCGGGCAGAGGCGTGGAAGACGGCGCTCTCCGCGCGTGAACAGGAGGTCTTCGAAAGCATCGCCGGTCCGGCGCTCGCACTTCTGGGCTATCCGCGCGGGTTCGCCGCCCCTCAGCCGCCGGGGCGTGTCGAGCGGGTCGGGACGTGGCTGGTGCACAACCCGGTCCGGCGGCGCTGGATCAAGCATGTCAGGCTCAGGCGGCGCGCGGCCTTTCTGGACCAGCGCTAGGATGAGGTCTGCCGCACGAGGCGCCGAAGGAGCGCCCGGGCGCTGGCACGGTTCGGCACGGCCGAGAACCCGAGGTGTCGCCGCACGCCATGGTTCATCACCACCCGGCCTGCCGTCACCGCGAGGGCCGAGGCCACGGCGCAGCCCGTCGCCCCGTAGTGCGGGATCAGCGCAAGGTTGAGCGCGGTCGCGATGGCCAGAGCAAGAAGCGCGGCGCGAAAGACGATCCGCTGTTCGCCGGTCATCTTGAGAAGGCGCGGCGACAGGGCGCCGAAACTCGCCGACACCGCTCCGGCGACCATGATCAGCGCGGGCAGGAACGCCGCTTCGAACGCCGGGCCGAAGGCGAGGACCAGAATCCAGCGCCCCAGCAGCGCGAAGCCCAAGAGTGCCAACACCGCGCCCCCGAGCGCGGCAATGCTCATCATGCGGGAGGGCAACTCGAGCGCCGCGCGGTTGCCGGCCTGCCAGTCCCGGGCGATGCGCGGCCCGTAGGCCTGCTGCGCGGCCAGCGCCACGAAACCGGCAATCAGGAACGCGCGGGAGGCGATGCGGAAAAGGCCCGCCTGCTCAGGGGTCGAGAGATAACCCAGCATGACCGTGCCAAGCTCGGCCAGCGCAACGGTCACAAGCCCGAGAAGCGCGAACTGCAGGGACTCGCCCAACCATCCCGAGCGTGTGGTGGCGCCCCCAGTCCTGTCCCCGACCAGCCGCCAGTAGCGGCGGATGAAAAGGATCAGAACCGGCAGGAGAGCGATCTTGCTGGCCGACTGCAGCCAGAGCGCCGCGGCGGGGGTGAGCGCGCCGGCACCCGCGGCCCACAGAAGGCAGAGGAGTGGCGCCAGAAAGGACTGCGCATTGGTGATCGCGATGGCCCGCGTGGTCTGGCCCTCGCCGCGCAGGACCCCACGCAGCGTCGCGGTGACGGCATTCGTCCACAAAAGCGCGAGGGCTGCAGGCAGGACGCCGTTCTCCAACCCGATCGGACCGAGCCCCCAGACGGCAAGGGCACCCATGGTTCCGAAGGCGACGGTCGCGATCGCACCGAAGCGGAGGGCGGCAATCGCCTGCGACCTGTCCGATTTCCCGATGGCGCCCGCGATCTCCCGTTCGCAGAGCTTGGCCGCGCCTTCCTCCACCGGGATGGTCGCCAGCCGCACCGTGGCCGCGGCGATGGCAACGAGGCCCAGCCCCGTTGGTCCCAGCAGCCGCGCCAGCACCACCGCAGAGAGCAGGAGCGCGACCATCTGCACCAGGCGTCCGACGATGTTGCCAGTCAGCGCCCCGCGCAGGCTTTCGAATTCGACCCGTCCCCCTGGCATCCGCGCAACCTAGCTCAAGGGACGCGGTGCCAGCGGCCATGGGGCCTTGGCCGGGCTCGGGTCCGGCAGGCGCACGGAAAAGACAATCGCCGCGGGCAGCATCACGAAAAACGTGTTCAGCCCGCCGCCCGCGAGGAACAGGTTGACGATGAAACCGTAGACCAGGAACGCGAAGCCGAGGCGTACGCGCAGCCGCTCGGCCGCATCGAGGCGGGACATGGCTTCGATCAGCACCAGGGTCCGGAGCAGCACCACCCCATGCGCAAACAGGTAGAGCGTGAGCCCTGCGAACCCGAGCTCCGCCCCGATCCGCAGGATCTCGTTATGCGGCCCCGTGGCGATATCGCCGGCCGGGATCGGCAGGAAGCCGCGGGCCAGCGCATCACTGCGGAACGCTTCCGGCCCGATGCCGAAAACCGGGTTCTCGCGTATCTGCTGGATCGCGATCTCGATCATCGCCAGCCGGTTGCGGTTCGATTCCGTGGTGGTCCCGGCGCCGAGGCCTGCGTCGTCCGATAGCAGCAGGGTCACGAAATCCATCGAGCTGAAGAGCTGCTTTTCGAGATAGGGCACGAAAGGCGCGAGGATCGAGGCGATGGCAATGAGCCCGGCGGCCGACAGGGCCACGCCGAGCGTGCGGCGTACCGCGCGCCGGCCGATGCCGCCCTGATCCGAGATGACCAGTGCCATGAACACCGCGAGCGCCGCAGCCACCCAGCCCTTCCGTTCGCCCGACAGGAACAGCATGACGATGGCCGCGACCAGAAGCGCGATCCACCACCACCGCCCTGGCCGAAGGGGTGAGTTCGTCACGACCGCCATGATCAGGACGATCACGCTATGCGTGAGTTTCTGGTCGCCCAGGGTTTTCCAGCCCGCGAACGACCCCGCCGAGACGTGGTGCGCCGCGTTGTGCAGGGCCAGTGCCCAGAGCGTGACGAGCATGACCGCAAGAAAGGTCGCGAGGCTGCTGCGGTCATCCAGAAACTGCGCCAGCGCAAGGAAGAACACGCCAAAGAGCGTCATCTGCGCCAGTTCCTTGGCCGCCGTTCCGATCGTGCCCTGCAGAAGGGCGTTGCAGGTCATGTAGAGAACGAAGGCCGAAAAGGCGATCACGAAGGGTGCGGTCTGCCGCGCCACGCCCCGGGTGAGCGCGTGCCATGCGAAGACCGCACCGACCGCGATCAGGCCGATATCGAAGATCCGGATACGCAGGCCGATGCGCAGGTCCTGCCCAAAGAAGATCAGGCCGCAGATGAGACCGAGCAGGGCGATGGCGAAGTCTTTTGCCGAAACGGTCACTCGGGCGCCTTCGGTGTTCGTCGAGAATGGCCATGGCCTGCGGCGGGAAAGCGTTCCACGACTTGCGCGACGACCGTTGCAGTAAACGGCCTCAGGATACGCGTGCCGGAGTTAACCGTTTCTTAATATGCCGATGCCCAGAAATGATCCGTCCCATCGGGATCAATTCAAATCGAACGCCGAAAAAAATGTCTTGAGAATTCTGCATCTCGTCAGCGTCGCGGACTCGCAATCCATTCCGCTCGAACTCGCGCTTTCGCTACGGAAACGCGAGCCGGGCACTGTCATTGCCGGGTTCTATGCGCAGGGCGATCATCCCGTGGACCATGACCGGCGCGAGGTGATGATCCTCGCCGCGAAGGGTCCGTTCGACATCGCCGCCATCGCGCGGTTGCGGTCCCTGATGGCGTCGCATTCCCCCGACATCGTGCATCTGCACCACGCCGTCTCCGCTTTCTGGTGCGCGCTGGTCGCGCTGACCGTCCGGCCGGTTCCCATTCTCGTCAAGACGGAACACAACGATCACAGGGGCCAGAGCTGGCATCAGGGTGCGGTCAACCTGATCCTCTATCCGTTCCTGCGGGCGATCGTGTGCAATTCCGACGCGACGCTGTCCTCGTTCTCCCGGATCGAGCGGTGGCTTGCGGGCCGTAGGGCGCTACGCATCCACAACGGTCTGAACCTCCGCCAGGTCCGGTCGAAGGCTGCAAGGACGATGCGCAAGGATCATGTGATCCGCATGGGTCACGTGGGACGCCTCGTCTCGCAGAAGAACCAGGCGCGCATGATCAAGGGGCTGGCCATCGCGCGGGCGGTGACGGGGCGTGACCTGCGGCTCGAGATTGTGGGCAACGGGCCGCTGATGGACGATCTCGTGCGGACCGCCCGTGCGGCCGGGGTCGCCAACGCCGTCGTGTTCACCGGGGCGCTCACCCGGGAGGCCGTCTACGAGAAACTCGGGCAATGGGACGCCTTTGTCATGCCCTCGAAGTTCGAGGGTTTCTGCAATGCGCTGATCGAGGCCATGGCGGCCGGCCTGCCGGTCGCCGTCTCCGATATCGACACGCTGCGCGAAGTGGCGGGCGAGGGCGCGCTGCGCTTCGATCCGTACGATCCCCAGGCCATCGGTGCGGCCATGGTGGCGCTGGTCGGCCTTCCGCGCCGGTCGACCCGCTTCGTCGAACGCTATGACATGGCCCATGCGGTGGCGCGTCACGTGGCGCTCTACGAGGCGCTGCTTGCCGGCCGGTCGCCATCCGTCACGGCCCGCCTGCCTCTCGTCGGGAAGGACGTCCCGGGTGAATGAGCAGGCGTCGATTTTCGCACCCGCGCGCGACGCGGGACAGGCCGAGCCCCCTCGCGAAACGGATCTCATCCGTCTGGGCGCGATCCTGGCCGCGATCGGACGCGGCTGGTGGATCGTTTTCATTGCGACAGCCGCCTGCCTTGCACTGGCCTATCACTACGCGTTCAACGTCGCGACACCGACCTACCGGGCAGCGGCCTCGATCGTTCTGGAAACCGGCGAACGGGCCTTCATCAGCTTCGACGAGAGCACCGGGCAGTTGTCGCGCGACACGCCCTCGCTGAACACGCAGATCGGGGTTCTGAGAGGGATCGACCTGATGGGCCGCGTGGTCGACGTGATGGCGCTCGATCGGGACCCGGAGTTCAATCCGATACCGGCTGTCCCCGCGGGCGGACAGTCCGACGCACGCGAAGCGCAGTTGGCGCGCGAGATCGCCCTGCGCAATCTGCTGGGCGCGGTCGAGGTGCGGAACCTGCCGGAAAGCCTGATCTTCGAGATTTCCGTGACCACGTCAGATCCGGTGAAGTCGATGACCATCGCGAACACGATCGTCGAGACCTACATCGCCGAGCAGGTCGACAGGAAAATCGCCGAAAGCCGGCGTGCGGCGGACTGGCTGCGCAACCGCGTGTCGGAACTGCAGGCCGAGCTTCTGGAGGTGCAGACCCGGGTCGATGATTTTCGCTTTGGTCCCAACGGGGCGACCACGGACACCATCGTCCGCCGCGAGCGACTGGTCAGCGAGGCGGAGGCCATTCGCACGCTTCACCGCTACCTCCTGACGCGCCTGCAGGAGACCATCGCGCAGGAGGGTCTGCACCGCCCCGATAGCCGCATCCTGTCCTCGGCCATGCTGCCGCTTCATCCCGCCGCTCCGAGGCAGACACGCATCCTCGTGGTCGGCGGGGCGGTCGGGCTGTTTCTCGGGCTGGTCGGTGTGTTCCTGCGCGAGGCCGCGCGCAAGGGCATCCGGTCGATCCGGATGTTCTCGCGGTTGACGCGGCTGCCGGTTCTGGGTGCCTTCCCGCGCGTTCCCTTCTCGCAGCGCCGCTCGGAGATGCGGGGGCTCGTCGGCCCGCGCGCGGCGCATTTCACCGAAGCCGTCGAGACGCTGCTCACCCGACTCATGATCTCTCGCGTGGGCGAGGCCCCGCACGTGTTCGCCGTCGTCTCGCCCCATAGCGGCGACGGCAAGACCTCGGCCGTCCTGTCGATGGCGCGGCAGTTCGCGGCGCGCGGCTTCCGGACGCTCGTCATCGACGCCGATACGCGCAAACGGACCCTATCGGTGAATGCCGGGTTCAGCAGTCCGGGATTGACCGCTGCACTGGCGGGCGAGCCCCTGCAGGGCGCCGTGGCGCAGAACCCGGTGCTTCGCTGCGACGTACTGGGCCTTCCCGCACGGGTCGGGGAGGCGGACGCGATGCCGGATGTTGCCGCCGTCCTGCGGCTTCTGGAGGCCGCGCGCTTTGCCTACGACATCACCATCATCGACACGCCGCCACTCAACGCGGTCGCCGATGCGCTGCCCTTCGCAGCCGAGGCGGACAGCGTTCTTCTGATGGCGCGGTGGAACGGAACGTCGGCCGCCGACCTCGACGCGGCCCTCGAGACGCTGGCCCAGATCGGCGCCACTCCGTGCGGTGTGGTGGTGACGCAGGTCAAGCCGTCGGTTCTGGGTCAGGCGGGCTATGCCAGCTACTTCAAGCGGGTCTAGAGGTCGGTCCGACCCCTTGCCGGCATCCCGCGATCAGGCCCGCCCGGCGCGGCATAAGCGCTGTTGCGCGAGGGTCGCTCCTGTGCGATCACACATTTAAAATCACTAGACGGTTCGGTTCAGTTCGATGGTGGACTACGCGAAACAGCGGGTGACGATGGTCGACACGCAGGTGCGGCCTTCCGACGTGACGAAGTTCCCGATTATCGACGCCATGCTCGAAGTGCCGCGGGAGGCGTTTCTTCCCGAATCACGGCGCGCGATGGCCTATGTGGGCGGTCCGATCGGGATCGCGCCCGGGCGTGCGTTGCTCGATGCGCGCACGATCGCCAAAATGCTCGACGCGGCGGACCTCGAGCCGGGCGACGTCGTGCTCGAGATCGGGTCCGGTACCGGCTACTGCACGGCGCTTCTCGCCCGGCTGGTCGAGGCGGTGGTGGCGGTCGAAGAAGACGCCGATCTCGCCTCCGACGCCGAGGCCACGCTGTCGGATCAGGGCGTCGACAACGTCGCCATCGTGACCGGGCCGCTGGTCGAGGGCCATGCCAAGGCCGGCCCCTATGATGCGATCCTGATCTTCGGCGGCATAGAGGTCTTTCCCGACGCGCTTGGCGATCAACTCGCCGAAGGCGGGCGCGTCGTGGGCATCTTCATGAACGGCGCACATGGCGAGGCTCGCATCGGGCTGAAATCCGATGGCTGGCTGAACTGGCGCATGGAATTCAACGCGAGCGCCGAAGTCCTGCCAGGCTTCGAGCGCGCCGAGACATTCAGCTTCTGAAGCGGTGCCGCCCGGCAATCGCCCGGCTGGTACCCGCTCAGCGACAGGTCCGGTCACAGCAGGTCGGGTGACGAGGCACTGAGGACGAGCTTGGGGGGATGAGCATGGGTGGTTTCTTCATCGGACTGACGCGCGGCACGCTCGCCTTCGGCATGGCCATGGCCGTTACGGTCGCGGCCACCGGCGCGGGCAAGGCCGAGAGCCTCCGGCAGGCGATGTCCGATGCCTATGTGAACTCCGCGCTGCTCGAACAGAACAGGTTCCTGCTGCGCATCGAGGATGAAGGCATCGCGCAGGCCGTGGCGCAGCTGCGTCCGACCTTGTCTTTCGTGGCTTCGGCGGACCGCGACCTCGTCGCCGACACCACCACGGCGACGGCCAGCCTTGTCGCGGAATGGGTGCTCTATTCCGGCAACAGTCGTCGCCTCGCGATCGAAGCGGCGCGCGAGACCGTGCTGGCTGCGCGTCAGGGCCTCGTGGCCGTCGAACAGCAGGTCCTGCAGGACGCGGTGACCGCGTATCTGAACGTCTGGCGCGATCTTCAGGTCGTGAACGTGCGCGAGGCGAATGTGCGCGTCGTCACCCGGCAGCTGCGCGCCGCGCGCGACCGGTTCGAGGTGGGCGAGGACACCCGCACCGATGTCGCACAGGCCGAGGCGCGCCTCGCTCAGGCGCGTTCGGCACTGGCCGCCGCGCGCGGTCAGCTTGAAATCAGCCGGGAGCTTTTCGCGCTGGCGGTGGGGCGCCATCCGGGCGCGCTTGCCGGTCTCGGCCAGATCCCGGGCCTGCCGCGCAGCGAGGCCGAGGCCGATGGTCTCGCGCGACAGAACGCGCCTTCCATCCTGCGGCTCCAGCACGAGGTGACCGCTGCCGAGCTTGCCGTGCAAGGGGCGCGCGCGTCCTATCGTCCGACGATCACGCTGGACGGGCGCGCGACCAACACGTTCGAAGCCCCCTTTCCCGGCGGAGAGGGCGAGGGCGGCTCCATTGGGCTGACCCTGACGCAGCCGATCTATCGCGGCGGGCAGCTCGCCTCGCTGGAACGTCAGGCGCTGGCCCAGCTCGGCGCGGTGCGCGCCTCGCTCAATCAACAGACCCTCGTCAACGTGCAGATCATGGGCAACGAATGGGCACAGATGCGCATCGCCAACGCCCAGATCCAGGCCGCGGATCAGCAGATATCGGCGGCCGAACTGGCGTTCGAGGGTGTGCGGGAGGAAGCATCGCTGGGCGCGCGCACCACGCTCGACGTGCTCGATGCCGAGCAGGACGTTCTCGACGCGCGGATCAGCCGGATCGAGGCGCAGGCCAACCTTTATTCGGCGGCCTACGCGATCCTTGCCGCGGGCGGTCTTCTGACCGTCGAGAGGCTGGGCCTCGACGTTCCCGGCTACGATCCCGCCGCCTATTCCGACCTCGTCTCCGGTGCGCCGGCCCGCGTCCGCAGCGTGCAGGGCGAGCGGCTCGACCGTATCATGGAGCGTGTCGGACGCGACTGAGCCGCGCCCCCTGGGCGGCCTGTGGCCGATGCGGCACGGACCTTAAGCGGTTCTTAGCGATCCTCTGCACCCACTGCGTTGTGCGCGGCGCTGAGTGCCGTTATTCTCGGCGCGGTCTCGGGACGCCTTCGGTCCCTTTGGGTGGGGACGTCGAAAGCCCGGATGGAATGTCCGGGCTGTCTTGGACGCGGATCCGGTGACGGAGCCGATAAGGAGTGAACACTATGCCCGATCCGGCGAAATCCGTTGGTGACATCGACGATGTGCTGTCCTCCATCCGGCGCCTCGTCGCCGAACAGCCGGGTCCGGCCCGGGCGGAAGCGAATCGCGACTCCGACGCCTCGTCGCGACCGGTCGCCGGGGATCGTCTTGTCCTGACGCCGGCGCTGCGCGTCACCGATGCCGATGGCCCGGCGCGGGCAAGCCTTCCGGATGCCGGGGAGGATGGCGGCACGGCAGACTCCGCGGAAGCGGTCGGAACCACGCCGGAGGCCGCCGATGCCGCGCCGAATTTTGCGGAAATGATGCGGGCCCCGACGGAAAACACGTCGGAGATCGAACAGGCGACGCCGGAGCGCGCGGGGCCAGAACAAGCGGGGCCGGAGTACGCGGACGGCATGGTGGAGACCACTGTACCCGATACATCGGGGGAAGGTGCCGAAGAGGCGCAGCACGGCATGCAGCCCGAGACCGCGCAGAATCCGGATTTCTCCGTCGACGTCCCGACGGAGACGCCCGAACGGCACAGCGACGCGCCCGCTCCGGAGCAGGCCGAGGTCGAGACATCCGTGCAGGATGACGGGGCCGCGTTGACCGAAACGCCATCAATGTTCGAAACCGAGTCCGAAACCGAAGCCTCCGAGACGATGGAACCCTCCTCTGCAGGGCTCTCCGCGCCTGCCGAGGAAGAAGCCCATCAATTTGCTTCGCACGAGCCCGCGGCGGAGACGGCGGCGAGCGCTCCTGCCAATGAGGCCCGTCGTCCCATGCTCTTCGACACAAGGCAGAACCCGGAGGATGAAGGCGCGGAGGAAGGCCTGACGGCACAGGACGACGCTCGGGGCTCGGACACCCCGGACGCAACGGACGAACCACGCGCAATCGGCAATGACGGTTGGCGGCCAGAAATGCGCCTGTTCGACTGGGGCGCCTCGGCGCAGACCGAAGCGGCCGCTCCGGTGGGCCTCGTGAACGGTGCCGAGCAATTCGAATCCGAGACCGGTGACGCGAACTGGCCCGATGAGACCGCCGATCGCGCCGTCCTCGACCTCGCGGCCGTGCGCGAAACGGCAGGGATCGACACCGCTGCGGATGCGGACACCCAAGGCGAGCCCGCCACGGAGCCGACCGTGGCCGGTTTCACGCCCATCTTCTCGCGTCGGGCGACCGGCCCTGCCACGCGCGATGCGTCACCTGCGGCGGATGCGGAGGCCGCGACCGAGGAACCCGCTCCACCGGCGCCATCGCAGCCGGAGAGCGCAGGGGGCTCCCCCGTGGACGACCTGCCCGCAACGCCCGGCGACGAGATCGCCGACACGGGCGCGGTCCACGACAACACCCCGGTGGAACCGGAGGCCGAGGACTCAGCGGCCGATGGCGCCGACATGGAACCGGGCATGGCCGGCGCGGACACCGTGGCCTTCAGCAGCGTCCGCGACACGGTCACGGAGCCTTTGGCCGAGGTCTCATCGTCCGATCCGGGCGATGTGGATGCGGCACCGCTGCTGGATGACCTGCCGCCGCCCGCGGCCACACCGGACGAGGGCGACAGCGCCGCCTCGGGCGCGCGTCTGACGGTGCTGGTGGGCAAGGGCGATCAGGTCGACTCCGACGCCTCCGACGCGTCGCCCCAGGCCGCCGAGGAGGCGGCCGCTCCGGGCGCCAATGATCTTCGATCGATCGATACGCGCATCCTCGAGGAGGAGGTTCTCCGCCGCATCGTGGCAGAAGCCGTGCGCGAGGAATTGCAGGGCGCTCTGGGAGAGCGGATCACCCGCAACGTCCGCAAGCTGGTTCGGCGCGAGATCAGGCTGGTTCTGGCCGTCGACGAGCTCGACTGACGGGATGACAGGCGGAAACCCGGGTTGTGGTCCGACATCCTCGGGCTTGAAATGACGGTTGCAGGGCACAAGGTCTAGGCATGTTCCCGATCCGCGACCACAACCCGTCAGACCGGACTCCTTTCGTGACCTGGGCACTGATCGCGATCAACGTGGTCGTGTTCCTCAGCTATTTCCCCTCCATGTCCGGTAACGAACGGCTCCTGATGTCGTTCTTCGACCAATGGGCGCTTGTCCCGCGCGAGACGTTGAGCGGCGAGGCCGGCCACACGCTGGTGACGTCGATGTTCCTGCACGGCGGCTGGATGCACCTGATCGGGAACATGCTGTTTCTCTACATCTTCGGCGACAACATGGAGGACCTGCTGGGGCATCTGGGCTTTCTGGCCTTCTACCTCGCCTCGGGGCTTTCGGCCGCGGCGGGGCAGATCCTCGCCGATCCGGGGTCCACCGTGCCCATGGTGGGCGCGTCGGGCGCGATCGCGGGCGTGATGGGCGGTTATCTGCTGATGTTCCCGCGGGCGCGGATCGATGTCCTCGTGATCATCATCGTGCTGATCAAGATCTTCACGATCCCGGCATGGCTGATGCTGGGCATCTGGTTCGGCCTGCAACTGGTCAACGGCCTGTCGATGGATGTGGCGGGCGGGGGGGTGGCCTACTGGGCCCACGCGGGCGGTTTCATCGCCGGTGTCGTGCTCGTGCTGCCCGCCTTCCTGCGGCGTGGCGGGCCTGCCTACTGGACGCGGACCCATGGCAAGCCACCCCACGAGGAGGTCGAATACGTCGTGGCGCGCTCTCGCCACAGTCCGATCCCGACTGTACGCCGGGTCCGGTCGCCCCGCGGCGCCAACCGTCCGCTGGCCGATCTGAGCCGCGTACCCCGCGCCGGACAACGCCGAGGCCCGCGCACGCCATGGTCCGGGGGGCGGGACTGAGCCATTGCAGTGGCGCGTATGCGGCTTTTGGTCGAATCGAAGGCGGGAGAGTCGCCATTCGGCGGAACGCAACATGTGGCAAAATCTTGACAAAGCCTTGATACATGCGACGTAGCGTCTAGATATGGGCAGGAAAGGCGCCCGGAGCACCGAATTTCGTGCGAATTCTTGCCTAGCTATGCGTTGTGAGAATACCACGACTGCAAAAATCGCATCACAGCTCTGCACGAAAATTGGGCATAAGAGGCGTCACGCCGGAAATTGCAAGAGCAAAAACACAAAGGACGACGAAATGCGGGATTTCGTTGATGGCACTGCCTTCAACTTCGAACAGGGTCAACGGTCGCGGAAGCTTTTCGCGGCGGTGGTCCTCGCTGCGCTTGATGACGCCATTGCCGATGACAAGAAATACGGCAACGGTCCCGATCAGATCGCGCGCTGGGCACGGTCGCGCGACGGGCGCGAGGTTCTGAGCTGCGCAGGGATCGATCCGAACGAGCGCGTGGTTCAGGGGCTGATGAATTTCGTGGCCGCCGGCGTGCGCACCTCGGTCGCACTCAGCCGGGAGGAAAGCGAGCGCCGCAGCCAGGCCGAGGCCGAAGCCGCCTGACGCGGATCCTGTCGAAGCTGCCCAGAGACGCGCCTTCGGGCGCGTTTTTCTTTTGTGCGCATCAGTTGCTCGACAGGATGCGGGCGAGCGCCGGATTGGGGAAGCGGCGGGGCAGGGTGATGGCCCAGAACGCCTCGTGCAGGTCGGGAAGGCGCAACGCCTCGACCAGTTGACCTGCCTCGAGTTCATCCTGAACGACGATCGGCGGAACCAGCGCGAGGCCGGTATTCTCCCGCACGAGCAGGCGCAGCATCGCCATGTCGTCGGCCTCGGCCGCGATCTTGGGCGCAAGGCCCTCCCGCGCCATCAACCGGTCGAAATCGGCCCGGACCGCGCTGCCCTCGGCGGGAAGGACAAGGGGCTGCGCCGCTATGATCGTTGCAAGATCCGCCGCCTGCGGGAGCCGTGACGGGTGCCCGACGAGGCTGACCGGTTGATCGTCGATCCGGTGCTCGCGCCACGGCGTCGCGGCATCATGGCGGGGCGGGGCGTTCGTCAGCACGACATCGAGCCGCAGCGCCTCCAGCTCGCCCAGGAGCTCACCGATGGAACCCGAGCGCAGGACGACCGAAACGTCGGGGTCCTGCACGAGCGGTCGCAGGAAGTTCAGTTGGAAGTTCCGCGACAGGGTTGCCAGCGCGCCCACGCGAATGACCTGCCCCGCGCCCGAGCGACCGGCCAGCGTTTCGACCAGCTCGTCGCCCGCCGCGAAGGCCCGTTCGGCGCAGTCGAAGGCGATCCGCCCGGCCTCGGTCAGGGCCATCGTCCGTCCGCGACGTTCGAACAGGGCATGGCCAAGCCGCGTTTCCAGCGCCCTGATCTGGGTCGACACCGCCGATTGCGCCACCCCCAGCTTCTCGGCGGCACGCGTGAGGTTTCCCTCGGCGGCGACGGCGCGGAAGGCCCGAAGGTGGGTATAGTTCAGCAGGCTCATGCGTTCACATTATTGGAACGATGGGGTGGTCGTAAATCGCAAATGACGAAGGGTGCCATGCGGCGCGTTCCGCCTGTTCGGACCCGGTTCTCACCTCATCGCGGTCTGGACGGATTTCAACGCCGGATAGAGTGCCCGATACCCCGCGAGCCGGGATTGCAGCCGGTCCGTTTCGGCCGCCCGCGGCGCAAACCACTGTCGCACGGCCGGCTTGCGCATCACCTCCGCCGCGCTGCCGCCGCCTGAGGCAACGCAGGCCAGCCGCGCGGCGCCAAGTGCGGGCCCGACATCGGCGCCGTCGCTCCGGCCCAGCCGGCAGGACGTGGCGTCGGCGATGGTCTGCATCAGGAAATCGCTTCGGGTTCCGCCGCCGATGGCGAGGAGCGTCCCGGGCATCGTGCCAGCCGCCGACAGCGCGTCGATGGCGTCGGCGAAGGAGAACGCGATTGCCTCCACCACTCCGCGCATGAGACCGCCCTGCGTCGTGGCCTCGCCCAGCCCCTGGAACCCGGCGCGGATATCCGTATCGCCATGGGGCGTCCGCTCACCGGTGAGATACGGCAAGAAGAGCGGGCCGGACGGCGCCGCCTCCGCCTCCGACAACAGCTCCCCGATGGGCCGTCGCAGGAGGTCGGCGAGCCATGCAAGGGGGCGCGCGCCGTTCAACATGGCCGCCATCTGGAACCAGTGGTCCGGCACCGTGTGCGCATAGGCGTGAATGCGGCTGGCCGGGTTGGGACGATAGTCCGAGGTCGTGACAAACAGCTGGCCCGAGGTGCCGAGCGAGATGAAACCGTCCCCGTCCGAGACCGCGCCGATCCCCACGGCCCCCGCCGCCGCGTCGCCTCCGCCGGCAGCAACGGGGATGCCCGCCGGCAGGCCGAGCTCCTCCGCCGGGCCGGGCATCAGCTCGCCCGCGATCTCGGTTCCGTGGCGCAGCTCCGGCAGCCAGTCGATGTCGGTCGCGCTGACGCGGCAGAGCTCTTCGGACCAGTGGCGCGTGCGCTCGTCGAACCACGAGGTTCCTGCCGCGTCCGACGGGTCCGTCACCATCCGGCCATGGAGCCGGAAGCCGATGTAATCCTTGGGCAGCAGGACCGAGGCGACGCGGCCATGGGCGTCAGGCTCGTGCCGCAGCAGCCAAAGAAGCTTCGGCGCCGTGAAGCCGGGCATGGGCAGAACGCCCGAGATCTCGCCGATACGCGGTTCGGCCGCGAGCATGTCGGCACATTCGGCGGCGGCCCGCGCATCGTTCCACAGGATGGCAGGACGCACCGGCTGGTGGTCGGCGTCAAGCAGGACGGCACCGTGCATCTGGCCAGACAGGCCGATCGCGCGGACCTGCGCGCGGAGCGGCGGCGGCAGTGCGGCGATGGCCGCGCGGGTCGCCGCCCACCAAGACGCCGGGTCCTGTTCGCTCGCTCCGTCGAACGGGGTCAGGACGGTGAGTGGCGCCGATCCTGTCGCCTCGACCTCGCCGCCGATGCCGATGACGCAGGTTTTCACGGCAGACGTGCCGAGGTCGATGCCGAGATACATGGTGATGACCCTCCAGCGTCGCGAGCCCATCGCGGCCTTCCACACCGGGATGGCATGTGCGAGGTTGCGCGCCGATCCCGCAAGTGCCCGAAGCCAACCGGCCCGGCACGGGAGATGCAAGAAAAAACTTTACTCGCGTCATATTTTGAGGGTCTTCTGGAGTGCGATCTGGACCGAACGGGCCGCCCCGCCCGCAACAACGTGAAGGGGCCATGTCATGAGCGAGCAAAAGATCAGGAACATGGAAGAGTTCGCCGCGCTGAGCGGGCTGTCCCGTCCGACCGTGTCGAAATACTTCAACGACCCCGCCAGCGTCCGCCCGAAGACCCGTGAGCGCATCGAGGCGGCGCTGGAGCGTTACGATTTCCGGCCGAATATCTTCGCGGTGAACCAGAACCGCAGCCTGACGAAGAATGTCGGCATTGTCGTGCCGTATCTTGCCGACCCGTTCTTCGCCGAGATCGCGCGCATCATCGAGTTGCGCTGCATCGAGGCGGGATTCTCGCCGATCCTCTACAGCGCGCACGGGGAGCGAAAGCTGGAGAAGGAGATCCTCGAGGGGCTGACCGCGCTCAAGCCCGCCGGGGTGTTCATGGCGCCACTCGGGCGGTTGTCGGACCGCGCCGCCATCGAGCGGTTCTGCCGCGATGTGCCCACGGTCCTCTTTGACAGCAATATCGAGGGTATGGGCGAAGCCTTTGTCGGGTCTGACAATTTCAGCTTCGTGAAGCAGACGGTGGACTATCTCTGCCGCACCGGGTCGCCGCCGTGTTTCTTCGAGATGCGCAACCCTGCCAACCCCAACGCCAACAAGCGGCGCCATGCCTATATCCGGATCATGGAGGAGGCGGGGCTGGAGCCGCATGTCGTCAAGGTGGAAGGCGAGGGATGGGGTTTCGAGGAGATCGGGCGGCAGGGTGCCCATGACGTGATCGCCTCCGGCGGACTGGCGACGGATACCGTCCTGTGCAGCAACGACCGACTCGCCATCGGATTTCTCGCGGCTTGTTACGAGCGCGGCTTGCGCGTCGGGCGGGGCGAGGGATGCGCGCTCCGGATCGCGTCACATGACGATCACCCGTTCTCCCGCTTCACCTGTCCGTCGCTCACCACGGCGGCCCATGAATACGAGGCGGTGGCCGACAAGTGCATGGAAACGCTGTTTTCCCTGATCGAAGCGGGCGGGCGGTTCGGCGCGCGGACCGAGACGCTCATCCCGGCCCGTCTGATCCTGCGAGCCTCTGCGTGACGCCTGAAAATTAGCGCGCGTAAAGAAAAATCTTGACGCACGGTAAATTCAGACCGTAGCCTTCCCGTCACATAACATCCAATTTAGGGAGGATTAGGATGTCCCCGAGAACCGCGCTCCGCGCGTCCTCTGCCCTTGCGCTGTGCGTCTTTGCAGCCGCCGCATCGGCCCAGGACACCACCATCACCATCGCCACCGTCAACAACGGCGACATGATCCGCATGCAGGGCTACACGGATCTGTTCACCGAGCAGACCGGAATCGGCGTCGAGTGGGTCACGCTGGAGGAAAACGTCCTCCGCCAGCGCGTGACCACGGACATCACCACCAATGGCGGCCAGTTCGACATCATGACGATCGGCATGTACGAGACGCCGATCTGGGGCGCCAATGGCTGGCTCGTCCCGCTGGACGATCTCAGCGAGGAATACGACGTCGACGATATCCTGCCCGCCATGCGCGGCGGCCTGAGCCATGACGGCACGCTCTATGCGGCACCGTTCTACGGCGAAAGCTCAATGGTCATGTATCGCACCGATCTCATGGAAGAGGCAGGGCTCGAGATGCCCGAGGCGCCCACCTGGCAGTTCATCCGCGAAGCGGCGGCGGCCATGCACGACACCGAGAACGAGGTCTACGGCATCTGCCTGCGCGGCAAGCCCGGCTGGGGCGAGGGCGGCGCTTTCATCACGGTGACGGCGAATTCCTTCGGCGCACGCTGGTTCGACGAGGACTGGAACGCCCAGTTCGACCAGCCCGAGTGGGAGGAGGCGCTGACCTTCTTCGTCGACCTGATGAACAGCTACGGCCCGCCAGGCTACGCGACCAACGGCTTCAACGAGAACCTGTCGCTGTTTCAGCAGGGCCGCTGCGGCATGTGGATCGATGCGACCGTGGCCGCGTCCTTCGTGACCAATCCGAATGACTCCACCGTGGCCGACAGCGTGGGCTTCGCGCTGGCGCCGAACGCGGAAGGCGTCGAGAAGCGTTCCAACTGGCTCTGGGCCTGGGCGCTCGCCATCCCGGCCGGCACGCAGCAGGAGGACGCGGCAAAGCAGTTCATCGAATGGGCGACCTCGAGGGAATACATCGAGCTCGTGGCCGAGAACGAAGGCTGGGCCAACGTGCCACCGGGCGCGCGGACCTCGCTCTACGAGACGCCTGAATACCAGGAGGTTCCGTTCGCCGAGATGACGCTGAGCTCGATCGATGCGGCCGATCCCACGAACCCGACCGTCGATCCGGTGCCTTACGTCGGTATCCAGTTCGTCGCGATCCCGGAATTCGCGGGCATCGCCACCGAGGTGAGCCAGGAATTCGCCGAGGTCTATGCCGGCCAGCAAACCATCGCAGTGGCGCTCGAGAACGCTCAGGCGCTGACCAATGACGCGATGGAGGCGGCGGGCTACCGCTAGTCCTTCCTCCCGAGCCTTCCCGGGGGCGGTCCTTGTCCGTCCCCGGGGTCTTTCGCCCTCCGCAGATCCGACGACACTCCGCGCGGGGGGCGATCCCGCCCAAAGGTGAGGTGTATCCATGGCGACCCGGCATTCCCGTTCCGCGGCAAGACTGATGATGGCGCCGGCCGTGATCCTGCTCATGGGCTGGATGCTGGTGCCGCTGACGATGACGCTCTACTTCTCGTTCAAGCGCTACCTGCCGATGCGCGGGGACTCGCTGGAACGCGGCCTCGACTGGGTGGGGTTCGAGAATTACGTCCGCTTCATCACCTCAAGCTCCTTCTGGCCGAGCGTTCAGGCGACGCTTCTGATCGTCGGCGGCGTGCTGGTCATCACCGTGATCCTCGGCGTGTTGCTCGCCATCCTTCTCGATCAGCCGTTCTGGGGGCAGGGCGTCGTCCGCATTCTCGTGATCGCGCCCTTCTTCGTGATGCCCACCGTCTCGGCGCTGGTGTGGAAGAACATGATGATGGACCCGGTGAACGGCATGTTCGCCCATCTCTGGCGCTTCTTCGGGACCCAGCCCGTGTCATGGATGTCGGACGCCTCGGTGCAGTCGATCATCCTGATCGTCTCGTGGCAGTGGCTTCCCTTCGCCACGCTCATCCTTCTGACCGCGATCCAGTCGCTCGACAGCGAACAGCTGGAGGCCGCGGAGATGGACGGCGCGCCGGTGCTCGCGCGCTTCTGGTTCATCGTCCTGCCGCACCTGGGCCGGGCGATCACCATCGTCATCCTGATCCAGACGATCTTTCTTCTGTCGATATTCGCCGAGATCTTCGTGACCACGGGCGGCTCCTTCGGGACCCGGACGCTGACCTACCTGATCTTCCAAAGGGTGGTGGACAGCCAGAATATCGGCCTGGGTTCGGCGGGCGGCGTCTACGCGATCATCCTCGCCAACATCATCGCGCTCTTCCTGATGCGCATCGTCGGCAAGAACCTGGACCGGTAGGGGGCGAGTATGGCACGCGCAGTTTCCACACGCCGCAAGATCATCACCACCGCCGTCGCATGGGCGATCGGGCTCGTGATCTTCTTTCCGATCTTCTGGACGATCCTGACCAGCTTCAAGACCGAGGCCCAGGCGATCAACAACCCGCCGCTGTTCTGGGGCTTCGATTTCACGCTGGAGAATTACGCCGTCGTGCAGGAGCGCTCGGATTACATGCGTTTCCTCTGGAACTCCGTGATCATCGCGGGTGGCTCCACCTTCCTCGGAATCCTCGTGGCGGTGCCGGCGGCGTGGTCCATGGCCTTCGTGCCGTCGCGCAGGACCAAGGACATCCTCTTGTGGATGCTGTCGACAAAGATGCTTCCGGCCGTCGGCGTGCTCTACCCGATCTCGCTGATCTTCGTCGAGTTCGGCCTGCTCGACACCCGGATCGGCCTGACGCTCGTGCTGATGCTGATCAACCTGCCGATCATCGTATGGATGCTCTACACCTACTTCCGCGAGATCCCGATCGACATCCTCGAAGCGGCGCGGATGGACGGTGCGGGGCTCAGGCAGGAGATCCTCTATGTCCTGACGCCCATGGCGATCCCGGGCATCGCCTCGACGGTGCTTCTGAACATCATCCTCGCGTGGAACGAGGCGTTCTGGACGCTCAACCTGACGGCAGCCAGCGCGCCACCGCTCACGGCCTTCATCGCCAGCTATTCGAGCCCCGAGGGCCTGTTCTACGCCAAGCTCAGCGCGGCCTCGACCATGGCCATCGCGCCGATCCTGATCCTCGGCTGGTTCAGCCAGAAACAACTCGTCCGCGGCCTGACCTTCGGCGCGGTCAAATGAGCCCTCAAGCAGCAACGCAGTAGGACAGGAAAACACAAGCCCTCAAGCAGCGAAGCGGTAGGGCAAGAGGGAGACAAAAACCCATGGGACGCATCACGCTCGACAAGGTTGCGAAGTCCTTCGGAGAGGTCGAGGTCATCCCGCCGCTCGACCTGACGATCGAGGATGGCGAGTTCGTCGTCTTCGTCGGCCCCTCGGGTTGCGGCAAGTCCACGCTGCTGCGGCTCATCGCGGGGCTGGAGGACGTCAGCGCGGGCGAGATCCGCATCGACGGAAAGGACGCAACCGCCGTACCGCCCGCCAAGCGCGGTCTTGCCATGGTGTTCCAGTCCTACGCGCTCTACCCGCATATGTCGGTGCGCAAGAACATCGCCTTCCCGCTGCGCATGGCGGGACTCGACGCGGCCGAGCAGGAGCGGCGCGTCAGGGCGGCGGCGGATGTTCTCAACCTCACCGACTATCTCGACCGGCGGCCCGGTCAGTTGTCGGGCGGCCAGCGGCAGCGCGTGGCCATCGGGCGGGCCATCGTGCGCGAGCCGTCCGCCTTCCTCTTCGACGAGCCGCTGTCGAACCTCGACGCGGCGTTGCGTGTCGGCATGCGGCTGGAGATTTCCGAGCTGCACAACCGGCTCAAGACCACGATGATCTACGTCACCCACGACCAGGTCGAGGCGATGACCATGGCCGACAAGATCGTGGTCCTGCGCGCCGGCAATATCGAGCAGGTGGGCTCCCCGCTGGAGCTGTACCGCGCGCCGCGCAACCTCTTCGTGGCGGGCTTCATCGGCAGCCCGAAGATGAACCTGATCGGCGGCGATATTGCCGCGCGCCACCACGCCACGACCATCGGCATCCGGCCCGAGCACATCTCGGTGTCTCCCGAGGCGGGGGAGTGGCACGGCACGGTCGGCGTGTCAGAGCATCTGGGGTCCGACACGTTCTTCCACGTGGCCTGCGAGGGCATCCCCGAGCCCGTGACCGTCCGCGTGGGCGGTGAGGTTTCGCTTCATCATGGCGATGCGATCTGGCTGACGCCCGATCCCGATCATCTGCACCGGTTCGACAAGGACGGACTGAGGGTCGCATGAAACGGCTTGAGGGAAAGACGGCGCTGATCACCGGGGCTGCGCGCGGCATCGGTCGCGCCTTTGCCGAGGCCTATGTGCGCGAAGGCGCGCGGGTGGCCATCGGCGATATCGACATGGACCGCGCCTGCGCCACCGTCGCCGAGATCGGCGATGCCGCCATCGCCGTCGAGATGGACGTGACGCGGCAGCAGAGCATCGACGCGGCCGTGGCGTCGACCGTTCGCGCCTTCGGGCAGATCGACATCCTCATCAACAACGCGGCCATCTTCAGCGCCGCCCCCATCGTCGAGATCGAGCGGGCCGATTACGCCCGCGTCTTCGACATCAACGTCTCGGGCACGCTCTTCACCATGCAGGCCGTGGCGCGGCACATGATCGAGAACGGCATCAAGGGCCGCATCATCAACATGGCAAGCCAGGCCGGGCGCAGGGGCGAGCCGCTCGTCGCCGTCTATTGCGCGAGCAAGGCCGCCGTCATCAGCCTGACGCAGTCGGCGGGGCTGAACCTCATCGGCCACGGCATCAACGTGAACGCCATCGCGCCGGGCGTCGTGGATGGTGAGCACTGGGACGGCGTGGACGCCTTTTTCGCGAAATACGAGGGCAAGGCGCCGGGCCAGAAGAAGCGCGAGGTGGGCGAGGCCGTGCCCTATGGCCGGATGGGGCGGGCGGAGGACCTGACCGGAATGGCCGTTTTCCTCGCCTCGGACGAGGCCGAGTACATCGTGGCGCAATGCTACAACGTCGATGGCGGCCAATGGATGAGCTGATGTCCGCGATCCGCCCAGTCAAACTGTCGAACGCCACGCTGGACGACCTGCCCGAGGGCATCGAACGCCCCCGCTACGACCGCGACCGCCTGACGCCCGGCATCGTCCATATCGGGCTGGGCAACTTCCACCGCGCGCATCAGGCTTGGTACACGCACCGGCTGATGCAGGAGGGCCGCGCGCGGGACTGGGCGATCCTCGGCGCTGGCGTCCGGCCCTACGACGCCAACATGCGCGACAGGCTTCTGGCGCAAGACTGCCTGACCACGCTGATCGAGCTTGCACCCGACAGCCGCTCGGCCGAGGTGACGGGCGCGATGATCGACTACCTCCCCATCGAGGACGGCAACGGCCCGCTGATCCGCGCCATGGCCGATCCGCGTATTCGCATCGTCGGGCTGACCGTGACCGAGGGCGGGTATTTCATCGACGGGGCGGCGGGCGGTCTCGATACGCGCCATCCCGATATCGTCCACGATGCGGCGCATCCCGACCGGCCCCGAACCGCCTTCGGTGCCATGGTCGCCGCGCTTCGCCTTCGCCGTGACGCCGGGCATGGTCCGTTCAGCGGCCTCTCCTGCGACAACCTGCGGGGCAACGGTGCGATCCTGCGGCAGACGGTGGTGGAGCTTGCCCGGTTGAGCGACCCCGGGCTGGCCGACTGGATCGACGCCGAGGCCGCCTTTCCCAATTCCATGGTGGACAGCATCGTGCCCGCCACGGGGCCGGCCGAACTGTCGCTGGTGCGCGAGATGGGCATCGACGATGCAGCTCCCGTGACGCATGAAAACTTCCGCCAATGGGTGATCGAGGACGCCTTCTGCGCAGGTCGTCCCGACTGGGACCGCGCGGGCGCGACCTTCACCGACGATGTGCATGGCTATGAGATGATGAAGATCCGCATCCTCAACGCCGGCCACCAGCTGCTGGCGAATGCCGGAGAGCTTCTGTCGGTGCCCACCATCGCAGATTGCATGGCCCATCCGGCGATCGCCGCAATGTTCCGCAAGGTGCAGACCGAGGAGATCCTGCCTTACGTCGACCCCGTGCCCGGAACCACGCCGGCGGAGTATCTCGCGCTTGTCGAACAGCGTTTTTCCAACCCTGCGATCCGCGACACGACCCGCCGCGTCGCCTTCGACGGATCGTCCCGTCACGTCGGTTTCCTGTTGCCCATCCTGCGCGAGGCGCTTGCGGCAGGCGGTTCGGTGGACGGGCTGGCCCTGTCCGAAGCCCTCTGGGCGCGCATGTGCGAGGGGCATCGCGAGGATGGCTCCGTTATCGAGCCCAACGATCCCAGCTGGGTCTCTCTGACCCGAGCGGCGCAGGCCGCGAAGGACTGTCCGCTGGCCTGGATCGAACAAACGGAGGTGTATGGAGGACTGCACGAGGCCGGCCCCTTCACGCGCGCCTTCGAACACTGGCTGTCATTGATCTGGCGGGACGGAACGTCCGCGGCGCTGGCCGCTTATGTGCCGTTGCGGCGGGGCTAGTGGGGGTCTGGCGAAGGCAAATCGACCGCGCGGCATCGGATGGGACATGGCCGGAACGGGGTGTGCGTCGACCTTCTTGCGGCGCCCGGCGTCACCTCCGCGCCGCCGTCCTCGCCCGTATCATTCGCTCCAGTCATGGACGTGGACGTCGCGCCCGGAATGACCCTTCAGGATCTCCACGGCCAGCCTCTCGTGCTCGTCGTCGCGGACACGCACCCAGAGCAGCATTCCCCCGTGTTCGATCTGGTGGGCGTAGTAGTCCTTGTGTTTCTGCCCGGCGCGGCGCGCCAGCAGGACGCCGACGACGGCCGCCGGGGTACCGCCGATTGCGACGGCGGCGATGGATGCGGCCAGCGTGCTGGCGGGCGTGAGCATCGCCCCGAGCGCGATCATCGACCCCACGTAGAGAAAACCGCCGGCGAGGCTGCCCTCGAGCGCGCCGATCGCGTCCTCCGAGACGAAGGCGGCCCGGGGCGCGCGGGGGTCGTCCTCCAGTTCCTCGGCGCGCCAGTAGGATTTGCCGAGCTTCTCCTTCAGGACCTCCTCCTTGCCGAGCAGGCTGAGATCGTGGCGGCTGAAGCCGACGGTGCGCAGATCGTAATACGCTTGCTGCAGGTCCTCGAACCGGTCGAACACGCCGACCGCCTCGGGTATGTCGATCACGGTGGTTTTCGCCAGGGCCTCGTCGGTGTCGTCCATGTCGCTTCCTCGTCAGATCGATTCAAGCGCCAACAGTTGCCGTCTCCGAAGCGATGGTCGTTGACCCCGGTCAAATCCCGCCGCCGTGCAGATACGATCCGAACCAGGTCCCGGCGAGGTCGATGACCGCATCGAGTGCGCCCGGCTCTTCGAAGAGATGCGTGGCTCGCGGCACGATCCTCAGCTCCACCGTGCAGGTCAGCCGTGCATAGGCCTGCTCGTTCAGCTCGATCACCCCGTGATCCGCGCCGCCCACGATCAGGAGTGTCGGCGCCCGCACGTCCGGAAGGGCGCGGTCGGCGAGGTCGGGCCGTCCGCCCCGGGACACGACGGCGGCCACATCGCCGGGAGCCCGCGCCGCCGCGACGAGGGCCGCGGCCGCACCGGTCGAGGCTCCGAAAAGGCCGATGGGCAACGCGCCGAGGACGTCCTGCCCACGGACCCAGTCAACGGCATCGATGACGCGCCCGGTCAGAAGGTCGATATCGAACACGTTGGACCGCTCGCGTGCTTCGCCCGCGGTCAGAAGATCGAAAAGGAGCGTTGAAAAGCCGCGCTCGGCAAGTCGCTCCGCCACCATGCAGTTGCGCGGGCTCAGGCGGCTCGACCCGCTGCCATGCGCGAATATGACGAGCCCCCTGGCATCCGCCGGTCGGTTCAACGTGCCGGGAAGCTCCCGCGTGTCGTCGGCCGCCGGGATGATTACCTCGCTTTCCATGAGTCACCTCCCATGTCACGGCTTCACTCTAGGCTGGCGACCGGGTGCTGCATTGATCGCCGTTAACGCGGTTCCGGCCGGGACGCCGCTCAACCGCCGAGGGCTTGGGTGCCCACCAGAAGCGCGAGGCAGGTCAACGCGCCTGCAAGCGGAACGATGACCGGCGCGGCGAACGCCGATGCGGGGGGCGGCGCCGGCCAGTTTCAGCCGCAGCACCGACAGGTTCACCACGAAGAACACGGCCAGCATGACCCCCGAGGTCGCCTCGGCAAGAACATCGAGCGGCGTGAAGAGCGCGAGAAACAGCGCTGCGACGGTGACGGCTGCGGTTGCGCGTCCGCGACTGGCGCGCACGGGGCTTCGCGGTGGGCGTGGCGGCCCATGCGATCGGGACGGCGCGGGCGTTTCAGGTCAACCCTGTGGCGGGGGCTTATGCGGGGACCGCAGCTGCGCGCAGGTCGAATCACACCCATGCACCGGGGTAGCGCAAGGCGGCCGCATGGCTGGGATGGGAAACAAGATGCTCCGCAATTTATTGATAATTTTTATTTTTTGGGATCGATGGTGCGGGCGGGGGGATTTGAACCCCCACGGCCTTACGGCCCACGGATTTTAAGTCCGATATGTCTACCAGTTCCATCACGCCCGCGACCTTTTCGGGCTATCGCGGTGCTGGCTGGAATACAATCCAAACGGGCCAAACGGGCCAAACGGGCCAAACGGGCGCTACCGGCGGCCTCGCGGCGAGAGTGGCTGCGTGCCCGGCGGGTTTGTCGCTGCTGTGGGGGTGGGCACGCAGCCGTCTCTGCAATGCAAGAAGCAGTCGCGTCCGGGTATGGCCCCGGTCCCATCAGCCTGACCGAGACTGATTAACGCAAGGTTAAATGCGGGCGAATTGCACGCGCGTTCGCCACAGAGGCCGCGCAAAACGCCACGGATCACGATTTGCGGCAGATCAAGGCGGCGTGTCGGCGGGCGTGAGAATTTCGCGTCAGGATGCGCGCACTGCCCAAGGAGACCGCCATGTCGCGGAGCCTTCGAGATTTGGTGACAGTGTCGCCGCCGACCTTTGACCGGACCGCCTTTGCATGGGTGGACCGGCAGCTGAGCGCGGCGCACGCACCCTACGAGCGTGACTGGCTCATGGCCCGCTTCGAGGAGGGTCTGCAGATTCGCATGCTGCACCCGCCCGATCCGGGAATCGTCCTGTTTCAGCCCGGCCGCCTGTCTTGGCGCCCAATCGAGGGACTTGATGACGCCGTCGTCGTGCACGACCTGCGCGTGTCCGACGGACCGGAGGCGCGGTCCGTGGCTCGGCGGCTCTGGGAAGGCGTCGAGGAATTCGGACAGTTCTACGGATTTTCCAGCGTGCTGGCGTTGATGGGCGAGGAGGAAGGCCTCGTGTCACCCGGCTTCGCGCCCGGTCGCCGCTGGATGACCGTGGACGAGGGTCCGGGCGGCGCACGGCTGACGGCGCGTGTGCTGCACGGACCGATCGCCCTGCCACATTTTCCCTCGGACTGGCGCGCCCGCGCGGCCTCCCTCGGGCCGGACCCGGTCATCCAGACGACAGGGGAAAGCGGCGCGACCGAGGCGCGGGCGGCGCAGATCTGTGCCCGTGCGGCCGAGGCAGGCGTTCACGTGCGCCGGGAACGCCTGACCACCCCCGAACTTGCGCGTCACCGGGCCGTCAGTCCGGGTGCGACCTTCTCGGTCGTGGTCGCGGGGGAACGCGTGGGCGGGCTCGAGATGTCCGACGACACGCTTCTTGCCGCGATCCTGGGTCAGAGCCCCGAGTAGGTGCAGATCGCGTGGGTGGGCACGCCCATGTTCTCGAGCTTCTTGCGCCCGCCAAGGTCGGGCAGATCCACCACGAAGGCGCAGCCGATCACCTCGCCGCCCAGCCGCTCGATCAGCCTGATGCCGGCCTCCGCCGTGCCGCCAGTGGCAAGCAGGTCATCCACCAGCAGAACCTTGTGGCCGGCCTCCACCGCGTCGTCATGCATCTCCACCGTGGCGCTGCCGTATTCGAGCAGATAGTCCTGTTCGATCGTCCTTCCGGGCAGCTTGCCCTTCTTGCGGATCGGGACGAACCCCTTGGAGAGTTGATGCGCCACGGCGCCGCCCAGGATGAAACCGCGCGCCTCGAGGCCAGCCACGAGGTCGATCCGCTGACCCACGAAGGGCGCCAGAAGCTGATCGACCGCCAGCCGGAAGCCGCGCGGGTCCCGGAACAGTGTCGTGACATCGCGAAACAGGATCCCTTCGTGCGGGAAATCCGGGATCGTGCGGATATAGTCCTGAACCGTCTTGGTATCGAGCATTGCGGGGGCCTTTCGGAGGGCGCGGTCGCTGAGCGACAGGGGGTCAGAAGCGTGGGTAGTGGCGCCGCAGCGCCGCGGCGTCCTGACCTCGCAGACGGGTTGCGGAATTGTGGCTCTCGGAAAAAATCGAGTGCGAATAGGCCGGAGAAAGCACGTCGGTGACAAGCCCCAACGATTGCACCAGCTCCTCCAACACGACCGAGGCGATTTCGCGGCGCTGGATGTCGGCCGAAATCGCGATCACGGCGTCGGTGATCTCCGCCCCGCGCGAGCGAAGCGTAACCCGGCCGATCGAGATCGACGACCCGTCGAGATCGGCCACACCCGTGCCGGTGATCTCGCCGCCCTCGGGCGCATCGACGAGAAAGATCGGGATATCGAAAGGCCCCTCGAAAGCGCGTTCCAGAAAGAGATGCGCACCCGCCCCGTTGATTTCCGCGATGGCGCGATCGACGGAACGGTCCACCACGTCGAAGCGGTAGTCGGCGAACCCCTCGGAGATTTGCGCGATGCCCACGCGCAGCCTCAGCCGTCGTTCCCGCGGCCACCACACGAAGGGTTTCGCGCAATCGCCCCCCGGCGGCGCCGCGCAGGCCACCAGCCGGTAGAACGATTCATCCGAAACGAGGTCCGCCACCGCGACGAACTCCTGCGCCGCGCCCGGTCGGGGCAGCGCCATGAACGGCAGGAGAAGCAGGATCGCGAAGCGCCACATGTGATCTTGATGGCAAGCTGCGGGGACCGGATCAAGCGTTCGGAGGATTACTTTGCGGGGCTGTGTCCTCGGGACAGCGCGCGGCGCGGCCCAAGGTCGACCGCAGGAAGGACAGCAGGGCCGCGCGCATGGCGCGTGTCTCCTCGTGTCCGGCGACCGGATCGGAAAGGATGCGAAGGCGCGCATCGGCCTCTTTTGCACCATAGGCCGCACCGACACGGGCAAGCGCGGGCGAAATCGCTTCCTCGGGCGTGAGCGGGTCGCGTGCGCCATAGGCTATGAACTGCGGGCGCGGTGCGATCAGCGCGGCCACGTCGCCCATGTCGCCATGGCTCAGCAGACCCGGAACCGTCATGTAGATCCCGTGCAGGTCATGCGCGCCCGAGCTGAGCAGTGGCGCCATGTCGGCAAAGGCACAGAGATGGGCAACGGCCGACACCCGGTCGTCGAGCGCCGCCAGCCAGTAGGCATGCGTCGCCCCCATCGACAGGCCCATCGCGCCCACCCGGCCCGCATCGACGCCCGGATCCGCCGTCAGCGCGTCGAGCCCGGCGGCGAGGTCTTCCAGCATCCGGCCCATCAGCGTCCCGCCCCGCCAGAGCGCCGCTTTTGCGAGCGCGGCCTCCGTGCCCTCCCGCCGGCGCGCGCCATGCCCCGGCATGTCGAGGCACAGAACGACGAAACCCGCAGCCGCGAGCGCCGGGCCGTAGGGCCCGCATTTCAGGGCAGGGCGACCGTCCAGCAACTCGCCCCGCCCGATGGACCAGGCGTTGCCATGGGCGTGACAGTAGAGGATCGCCGGGTGTGGGCCGTCACCGGCGGGTCGCAACAGGGTGGCCGGAATAGGACCCTCGCCGCGATAGAGGTGAAGCTCCTCCCGCGTGATCCCGCCGGCGAGTGGCTTCGCGCCATGTCGTGACACGCTCGTGCGCGCGGTGCGCAGAGGCGAGACGCCCAGAAGGCGCCGGAGCGTGTCTCGGTCGAGCGGCACGGTCCCGCCTCAGCCCTGCCCGCGCCGAGGCGTTGCAACCGTCACGCCCAACTCCATAAGCGCCATCCGCCGTCCCCCATCGCTAGCCCCCCAGGACCCGACCCGCCACGGCCGACAATTTCTCCACCATCGCCGGGTCGCGCTTGTCCGGCGCGGTCAGCATTGCGTTATCGAGCGCCCGGTCGCAGCCATGGGGGCAGGGCGCGCGCGTCCCACCCAGAAGGCCGGGAAGCTGCGCCAGCATGCTCCGCGCCTTCTCGGCATTGCCCGAAAGCGTCGCGATGATGTCGGCGATATCGACCGCGCCGTGTTGCGGGTGCCAGCTGTCGTAATCGGTGACCATGGCGATGGAGGCATAACAAAGCTCCGCTTCGCGGGCGAGCTTGGCCTCGGGCATGTTGGTCATCCCGATCACGTCGCAATGCCAGACCTCGCGGTAGAGCTTCGACTCCGCCAGGCTCGAGAACTGCGGCCCTTCCATGGCGAGATAGGTGCCACCCTCGTGCACCGTGGTGCCCGTGGCGCGGGCGGCCGTGGCGCAGGCCTCCGACAGGCGCGGGCAGGTGGGATGCGCGACCGAGACATGGGCGACGAGACCTTCGCCGAAAAAACTCTTCTCGCGGGCGAAGGTGCGGTCGATGAACTGATCGACCACGACGAAATCGCCCGGCGCCATCTCCTCCCGGAACGAGCCGCAGGCCGAGACCGAGATGACGTCGGTCACCCCCAGCCGCTTGAGTGCGTCGATATTGGCGCGGTAGGGGACGGACCCAGGCGAATGCACATGCCCCCGCCCGTGACGCGGCAGGAAGGCCATGGCGACCCCGTCGAGCCGCCCGGTCAGGATCTGGTCCGAAGGCGTGCCGAAGGGGCTTGCCACATCGACCCATTCCGCGCCCTCGAGCCCGTCCATCTGGTAGACGCCCGACCCGCCGATCACGCCGATCATCGTTTCCATTATTCTCTCGCCTTCGCAGCCCCTGTTCCGCCCAAGCAGAACCACGAAGACGGGAACCGTTCAAGGCGCTGCCGGTTTGAGCAGTGCAAACCGATACTGACGAAAAGGTTTGCGCTGAAAAGTTTGCACGGTCTACAATATACTCGGAAAATCGAAGAGGAGATGCCATGCGCGTGCGTGTCGTGACATACGCACCCGACGCCCTGACCCGCGAGACCGCCACTCGGATGTGGGGCCGTTTTTCCGCGGAGCAGAGTGCGATCCGATGCGAGCGGTACGACGGTTGGCTTGGGCCGCTACGGGCACGGCGCGACCGTTTCAAGGGAGTGTTGCCGAAGATCGAACTGGACGCTCCGGTAGGCATCGCCGACGCGCTGATCGTGGTTTCGCCGCTGGTTTCAGGGCGCCTTGCGGCGCCGATGCGCAGCTTTCTGGCAAGGCCGAACCGGATTCCGCCAGTGCTCGGCGTGGTCGCGACCTGTGCGCGTCGCTATCCGGCGCCGCGCTTCGAAGACGACACGGAGCGTCTGGCCAACGGCTTCGGCGGGCCGGAAACCCTGATTTTGAGCAGGTCGGACCTTGGGGACGGACAGGACGTCCCTTGCGGTTTGACAGGATTTCTCGACCGGCTGGAGCCCATCGTCGAGACCCGGCTGAAGCCCGTCGTTCTGCCGTTTCTCGCGGCCTAGAGGCCGTTCATTCCCCGGGGCGCGCCAGCGAGAATTTCTCGCGGATCACCGAATAGTCGCGATATCCCATCCGCGTCAGCGGGTTGAAGCTGAGCACGTCGAAGATGCCATCCCTCAGGCAATCGTCGCGCAGATGCACGCCGATGACCTCGCCGAAGACGACGAAATTCGCCTCGCCCTCGATCTTCACGATCTGCGTCATGCGGCATTCGAGACTGGCGGGCGCTGCGACCACGCGCGAGCAGGCGATCGTCTCGCACGCCGCCCGCGCGATCCCCGCCAGCTCGAACTCGTCCGTCTCTTTCGGCCACGGACCCGAGGTCCGGTTCATGACGTCCTTCATGGCGTATTCCACGATGTTCACGCAGAATACGCCCGTATCGCGGATATTGGCGACGCTGTCTTTCGTGTCCCCCCGATCCTCCTTGGCGGAGGTTGAGGCGAACATGACCTGTGGGGGCACATAGGCCACCGCGTTGAAGAAGGAGTAGGGGGCGAGGTTTTCGGACCCGTCCGCGCCGCGCGTCGCGATCCAGCCGATGGGCCGCGGCGTCACGATGGCGTTGAACGGGTTGTGCGGCAGGCCATGGCCGTCCTCGGGGCGATAGAACATCTCTCGCGTCTCCTTCGTATTCTCGTGGCGTGCTGGTTTGGCAAAGCCGTAGCGCCGTGCTAGGCCCGAGGCCAGAGGCAAAGGGCAGGCACGATAAGGCGAACGGCGGGCATCTCCAAGTGTACGAACTCACCCGTGAGAACCCCGACGACCGGTGGGAGGTAGAGGCGCTTTACGACCTGTGCTTCGCGCCGGGCCGCGAGGCGCTGTCCTCCTATCGGCTGCGCGACGGGGTGGCGCCGCTGCGCGACCTCTGCCTCGTGGCGCGCGACGATCTGGGCATTCTCGGCGGCGCGATCCGGTTCTGGCCGGTGCGCGTGGGCACGGCCGAGGCGCTGCTGCTCGGCCCCGTGGCGGTGCACCCGACCCGGCAGGGCGAGGGGCTGGGCGGCGCGCTGATCCGCGAGGGGATGGCGCGCGCCGAGGCCGACCGCTGGCCGCGCGTCCTGCTGGTGGGGGATGCGCCCTATTACCGGCGCTTCGGCTTCCGGCGTCTCGCAGGCGTCGAGATGCCGCCGCCGACCAACCCGGAGCGGGTTCTGGGCTATGGCGCGTGGGACGGCGTGTCGGGCCGCGTCACGCCATGGGCGCACTGAGCCTTCCCCTTCATCTTTCCAAAAATACGCAATCCGACGCCGGCCCTACGCTCAACCGGTGCGTCTGAGCCACTCCATGACCGCCGGGCGCACCGACTGCTCGCCCGACGCGCATGCCTCGTCGATCACGGCGCGCCCCTCGTCGAGGTTCACCCGCCGCAGAAGCGACTTCACCGGCCCGATGGAGGCCGGCCGCATGGACAGCGCTCTGAGGCCCATGGCGGCGAAACACACCGCCTCGATGGGCCGCCCGGCATCCTCGCCGCAGAAGCTGAGCGGCGTGTCGGTCTCCGCGCAGCGCTCGACGATCTGTCCGATCAGCGACAGGAAGGACACGTTGAGCGTATCGTAACGCCGCCGCACACGTTCGTTCTCGCGGTCGGCGGCGTAGAAGAACTGCTTCAGGTCGTTGCCGCCGATCGAGACGAAATCCGCCATCTCGTAGAACCTGCGCGGGGCGAAGGCCATGCTCGGCGTCTCCAGCATCGCGCCGATATCCGTCCTCTCGGGCAGGACGTGGCCCAGCGCGGCCTCGCGGTCGAGCTCGCGCAGGAGGTGGTCGCGCGCCTGCGTGAACTCGTCGAGCTGCGCGATGAAGGGGAACATGACCGAAAGCGGCCGGCCCGCCGCCGCCCGGATCAGCGCCTGCAGCTGCATCCGCATGACGCCGGGCTTGTCGAGGCCCACGCGGATCGCGCGCCAGCCGAGCGCGGGGTTCGGCTCCTCCGTAGGTTTCATGTAGGGCAGGACCTTGTCCGACCCGATGTCGAGCGTGCGGAAAATGACGCGCTTGCCGCCGGCGGCATCCATCACCCGGGCATAAAGCGCGGCCAGCTCGCCCCGGCGCGGCACCTTGTTGCGGGTCAGGAACTGAAGCTCGGTCCGGAACAGCCCCACCCCTTCGGCCCCCGAGGAGGGCAGCGAGGGCAGGTCGGCCATGAGCCCCGCGTTCATCTGCAGCGATACCACCGTGCCGCAGAGCGCCTCGGCCGGCTTGTCGCGGATCGAGGCGTAGCGCTCCTGCGCCTCGGCCTGCATGGCGAGCTTGTCGCGGAAGGCCGAGGCGACGGTGTCCTCGGGGCGCAGATGGACGATGCCCTGGTCGCCGTCCACGAGGATGAAATCGCCGTTCAGCGCTTCGGTGGTGATGCGCGTGGCGTTGATGACCAGCGGAATGGCCAGCGCGCGGGCGACGACGGTGGCATGGGACCCGACGGAGCCTTCCTCCAGCACCACGCCCCTGAGGCGCCGCCCGTAATCCAGAAGCTCCGCCGGACCGATGTTGCGCGCGACAAGGATCGGGTCGGCCGGCATCTGGGCGCCCGTGTCGGTGCCCTGGCCGGTCAGGAGGCGCAGAAGCCGGTTCGACAGGTCGTCCAGATCGTGCAGCCGCTCGCGCAGATAGGCGTCGGGCACGGTCTCCATCCGCGCACGCGCGGTGGATTGTTCCTTTTCCACGGCGGCCTCGGCGCTGAGCCCGCGCGAGATATCCTCCTCCATCCGCCGCATCCAGCCGCGGGAGCGGGCGAACATCCGGTAAGCCTCCAGGACCTCGCGCTGTTCCGCGTCGCCCGGCGAGACCCGCGTGAGCATCTGGTCGACATCGACGCGCAGCCGGTCCACCGCCTCGCGCAGCCGGACGAGCTCCACGTCCGGGTCGTCGGCGACGGGCCGGGTGACCACCACGCGCGGCTCATGAAGCCACACATGGCCCATGGCGGTGCCTTCCTGTGCACAGCTGCCGCGGAACATCTCCTGGCTGGTATGCCGCTCGCGCAGCGCCGCGCCCTCGCCCGTGAAGGCGCCGAGCTCCGTCATCTCGGCAAGGACCATGGCGACGACCTCGAGGGCGTAGATCTCGTCGTCGGAGAACTCGCGCGCGTCCTTGGACTGGACGACGAGAACGCCAAGCCGCTCGCCCAGACGCATGATCGGCACGCCGAGGAAGGAGGAATACCGTTCCTCGCCCGTCTCGGGCATGTAGCGGAAACCGCGCTCGCCCGGGGCGTTGGCCGTGTTGACGGGCCGCGACGTGCGGGCGACGCGGCCGACGAGGCCCTCGCCGATCCGCATCCGGGTGACGTGGACGGCCTCGGGCGCAAGTCCCTCGGTCGCACAAAGCTCGAGCGTGTCGGCGTCGCGCAGCAGGTAGATCGAGCACACCTCCGAGCCCATGGATTCGGCGATGAGGCGCGTGATGCGGTTGAGGCGTTCCTGTCCCTCGACAGGCTCGGCCATCACCGCCTGCAAACCCGACAGAAGCTTGCGGCTTTCGCTTTCGCTTTGCTGGACCATCGACCCCTGCTGCCTCTGCGCCAGTTCTTGGCGCCTGACCCGGGGAACAGGCATACCGCGAGGTTGCAGCGCGGCGCAACGTTCAACCGTCCGGCATCAACGCCTTCTTCGCAAGCCGCGCGATCTCGTCGACGCAGGTGTCCCGCGACCAGCCGCCCTCCCGCGTCAGATGCGCCCGGAGCGACACCGAAAGGAGGCCCGCGAGAAGATCGGTCGCGCGCTCCGGTGTCAGGTCCGGCCGCAGATCGCCGTCCCGCGCAAGTGCGGCCACCTCGGCCTTCATGGCGCTTCTGATGGCGCTCGTGCCGGGATCGCCGGCGCTACCCGTCGTCGCGCTCTGGCGGCTCGATCGGGCCGCGCGGACCACGGTGCTTGCGGGTGCGGGGGCCTGCCTTCTGGGCGTCATTGCCGTCATGGGCCTCGGGAATGTGCCGATGAACACGCGCCTCGACGCGCTGCCGCGGAGCCCGGAGGGAGTCTCGGGCTACTGGCCCGCCTGTGCCCTGCGCCGGACGCGCCTGAACCATTTGCGCGTGGCGGCCTCCGGCTGCGTCGCCGCTGCATGGCTTGCGACCGCGCAGCTTGTCCGAACCCGGACCGGGCGGCGGATGTCACGCCGCCCGGTCGAGCCCGAAGGCTGCATGGAGCGCCTGCACGGCCAGTTCCATGTATTTCCGGTCGATCAGCACGCTGACCTTGATCTCGGAGGTGGTGATCACCTTGATGTTGATCCCCTCGTCGCGCAGCGTCTTGAACATCTTGGCGGCGACGCCCGCGTGGCTGCGCATCCCGATGCCCACGATCGAGACCTTCGCGACGTCCGTATCCGCTACAAGCGCGCCGAAGTCGATCTCGCCCCGGTCCTTTGCGTCGGCCATCGCCTTTTCGGCGCGCTTCACCTCGTTCACCGGGCAGGAGAAGGTCATGTCGGTCATGCCCTCCTCCGAGATGTTCTGCACGATCATGTCGACATTGACGCCCGCATCGGCAAGCGGGCCGAAGATCGCCGCGGCGATGCCGGGGCGGTCCTCCACATCCGTCAGCGTCAGCTTCGCCTCGTCACGGGAATGGGCCACACCGGCCACCACATTGCTTTCCACGATGTCCTCCTCGGCACAGACCAGCGTGCCTGCCGTCTCGTCGGGTTCCTCGAAGCTCGAGAGCACCCGGAGTTTCACCTTGTAGCGCATGGCCAGTTCGACCGAGCGTGTCTGCAGGACCTTCGCGCCCAGCGAGGCAAGTTCCAGCATCTCCTCGAAGGAAATCCGGTCGAGCTTGCGCGCCTTGGACGTGATGCGCGGATCGGTGGTGTAGACCCCGTCCACGTCAGTGTAGATGTCGCAGCGCACCGCGCCGAAGGCGGCGGCGAAGGCCACGGCGGTGGTGTCCGACCCGCCCCGGCCGAGCGTCGTGATGCGGCCCTCGGGGCTGATCCCCTGAAAGCCCGCGACCACGGCGACGCGCATGCCTTCGGCGAACTTGGCCATGATGTTCTCCGGCGGGATCGCCTCGATCCGCGCCGACGCATGGGCCGAGGTCGTCTGAACCGGCACCTGCCAGCCCTGCCAGCTGCGCGCGGGCACGTCCATTTCCTGCAGCGTGAGCGCCATGAGGCCGGCCGTGACATTCTCGCCGGAGGACACAACGGCGTCGTATTCGCGCGCGTCGAAGAGGGGCGAGGTTTCCTCGACCCAGCCCACGAGTTCGTTCGTCCGGCCCGCCATGGCCGAGACGATGACGATGACGTCATGGCCATTGGCGACCTCGCGGCCCACGCGCTTGGCGGCGCGCCGGATCCGGTCCAGCGTGGCGACGGAGGTGCCGCCGAATTTCATGACAAGGATGGACATCGTCTCGGGCCGCCATTACTGCCGTGCGCGGTCCGGCTCATACGGAAGCGGCTGGTTGCGCGCAAGGGGCAGCGCGGCGCGTGCCGCGGGCCGCGCGGGGGCTCTGCCCCCCGGCCTGCGGCCTCCCCCCGGAGGTTTTCTGCCAGGATGAAGGGGCGCGGGCGCGCTCAGTACGGATGCGGGCGCCCGTCCCATGTCAGGAAGGCGCCGGTGGTGGCCACGGAGAGCGCGTCGAACCGGTCCATCAGCCCCGCCACGCTTTCTTCGAGCGAGATGTCGGCGCCTGCGCCGCCCATGTCGGTGCGCACCCAGCCGGGGTGGTAGATGCCGACCGCGATGCCGCGCGGGGCCAGATCCATGGCGAGGTTCGTGCCGAGATTCGTGGCGGCCGCTTTCGAGGCGCGATAGATGTAGCTCCCGCCCTTCGCCCGCGCGCTCGAGCCCATCTGGCTGGAGATGATGGCGATCTTCGGCGCCGCGCTCAGGTCCAGATGCGGCAGGAAGGCCTGCACCGTGAGAAAGACGCCGGTCACGTTCACCGCGAAGGTCTCGGCCCATGTGGCGGCGTCGTACCCGGCCGCGAGATCCATGTCCTTGTCGCGGTAGATGCCGGCGTTGCAGACCAGCAGGTCGATGGCCCGGCCCGCAAGCCCATCCGCCAGCGCGCGGATCGAGGCCGGGTCGCTGACATCGAGGGGTGTGTCGGTGCCCGAGCGGGCCGCCGCGACGACTTGCGCGCCGCGGGCCCGGCAGGCGTCTGCCAGCCCCGCGCCGATGCCCCGGTTCGCGCCGGTGATGAGAACGGTCATCGCGATCCCCCTGTCCGTGTCTTCCGATGCTGGCTAGACCCGTGCGGCCCGGCTTGCAAGCGGGGGCCGTCCGGGTAGGGTGAGCGGGCCTGCGCGAAGGAGGACGCCATGCAGTTCACCCCCAACGATCTCGCGGCCGCACACCGGCTTGTGACGGCATACATGCCGCCCACCCCGCAGCACGCCTGGCCGCTTCTGGCCGAACGCCTGGGCGCCGAGGTCCGGGTCAAGCACGAGAACCACACGCCCACGGGCTCGTTCAAGGTGCGCGGCGCGCTGACCTTCATCGACTGGCTCAGGCACACCCATCCCGAGGTGCGCGGTATCTGCACGGCCACGCGCGGCAATCACGGGCAGGGCCAGGCCTGGGCCGCCACGGCGGCGGGGCTGACCGCGAAGGTCTATGTCCCGCGCGGCAACTCGGTGGAGAAGAACGCGGCCATGCGCGCCTTCGGGGCGGAGCTGGTGGAATTCGGCGATGATTTCGACACCGCCCGCGAGGAGGCCTATCGCGTCGCGGCCGAGGAGGGTCTCTTCATCGTGCCACCCTTCCACCGGGAACTCGTGCGCGGGGTCGCGACCTATGGCTACGAGCTGTTCCGGGCGGTGCCGGATCTCGATGCCGTCTATGTGCCGATCGGCTGCGGGTCCGGCATCTGCGGCACGATCGCGGCGCGCGATGCGCTCGGCGCGACGGCCGAGATCATCGGCGTCGTCAGCAAGAATGCGCAGACGGCGAAACTGTCGGTGGAAGCGGGCCGCCCGGTCGCCACCGAAAGCTGCCGGACCTTCGCCGACGGGATGGCCGTCCGCGTGCCGGTGCCAGAGGCGCTGGAGATCTACGGCAAGGGTGCCGCGCGCATCGTGACGGTGTCGGACGAGGAGGTGGCCGAGGCGATCCGCGTCTACTACTCGGACACCCATAACCTCGCCGAAGGGGCGGGGGCCGCGCCGTTGGCCGCGCTGATGCAGGAGCGGGACGCGATGAGGGGAAGGAAGGTCGCCGTGATCCTCTGCGGGGGAAACATCGACCGGGACTGGTTCGTCAGCGTCCTTCAGGGCGGCGTGCCGCAGGTGGCTTGAGCGCGCGCAATGCGCGCCCGTCAAGCGATATGCCGCGAAGCCTCTTTCCGGGCCCAGGGCTTGAGGCGTGCGCCATGGGCCTCGAGAAAGGCCTGGGCGCGGTCTGGGTCCTTCCTCGACAAGTCACGGACCCACCATGCGACGGCCTTCTGGATGAACCATTCCGGATCGTCGGCATAGCCCGTGCACCAGCCGAGGATGCGGTCCCGCGCTTCGGTTTCCGCGGGTTTCGGGTGGCGCGATCTCGTGAACCCCAGCGTGAAGACCAGCGCGGCCCGGCGCGTCCACATGTGGTCGGACCGGGTCCAGTCCTCGACCTCATCCAGCCGCGACGGATCGGCCAGCAGCCGCTTCTGTCCCGCCTGCGCCACCGCGTCGGCGATGGACCAGCTGTCGAAATCGGGCACGAAGCCCGTGAGGCAGTCCCAGGCGGGCGTGTCGTCGGGGCGGATGCGCGCCTGAAGGAAAAGCTTGGCCGCCGTGATCCGCGCCTCGTGGATGTCGCTGGCCCAGAGCTCATTCGCCAGCGCCACGCGCCCGGGCAGATCGAGCGTCTTGCGCCAGCCCGTGGCCAGATCGTTTACCGTGCCGTTCGACAGGCCCAGATAGGTCCGGTCGACCTTGTGATAGGCGCGCATCCCGGCGGCCCGCTCCGCATCCGCCTGCGCCTGAAGAACGGCCAGCGCCGCCTCTGGCGTCATTCCACGGTCACGGACTTCGCCAGGTTGCGCGGCTGGTCGACATCCGTGCCCTTGTGGAGCGCCGTGTGGTAGGCGATCAGCTGCGCCGGGACCGCGTAGAGCATCGGCGCGAAGACCGGGTCGATGGTGGGAAGCGTCAGCGTCTCCCAGACGCCCTCGCCGGCCAGCGCCACGCCCTCGGCGTCGCTGACGAGCCAGACCTTGCCGTCGCGCGCCATCACCTCCTGCATGTTCGATACCGTCTTGTCGAAAAGAGCGTCGCGCGGGGCCAGAACGATCACCGGAAGGTTGTTGTCCACCAGCGCGATGGGCCCATGCTTGAGCTCGCCGCTGGCATAGGCCTCGGCGTGGATATAGCTGATTTCCTTGAGTTTCAGCGCGCCTTCCAGCGCCATCGGATACATTGGACCCCGGCCGAGGAACAGGACCGAGCGTGCCTCGGCCAGCTTGCCGGTCTGGTGGCGGATCTGGTCCTCGAGCGCGAGCGCCTGGTTGATCATCGCAGGCAGGCTCAGGAGTGTGCCGACAAGCTCCGCTTCGCGCTCGGGTGTGAGCTGGCCGCGCTGTCGTCCGGCCAGGATCGCGAGGCAGGCGAGCGCGCCGAGCTGGTTCATGAACGCCTTGGTGGAGGCCACGCCGATCTCCACCCCGGCGAGGATGGGCAGGGCGGTGTCGCTTTCGCGCGCGATCGAGGATTGCGGCACGTTGACCAGCGATACGACGGCCATCGCCTTGTCGCGCGTGTAGCGCAGGGCCGCGAGCGTATCCGCCGTTTCGCCGGACTGGCTGACGAAAAGCGCCGTTGCCCGGTCGGACACGGGCGGTTCGCGATAGCGGAATTCCGAGGCGATATCGACGTCGCAGGGCAGGCCCGCGATCTGCTCGAACCAGTATTTCGCGACGAGGCAGGCGTAATGCGCCGTCCCGCAGGCCACCATGATCAGCCGGTCCGTCGCGGCGAAGTCGAGATCGGCATCGGGAAGTTCCACCGCGCCGTTGCCCGTGTAATGCGCAAGGCACTGGGCGAGCACGGTCGGCTGCTCGAAGATCTCCTTGACCATGAAGTGCTTGTGCCCGGCCTTGTCCACCTGCGCAGCCTGCGCGGCGATCTTGACCGTGTCGCGGTGCACCTGCCGCCCGTCGGCATCGCGGATTTCCACGCCGCTGCGGGTCACGAAAGCATAATCGCCCTCGTCGAGATAGGTGATCCGGTCGGTCAGCGGGCTGAGCGCGATGGCGTCGGAACCCACGTACATCTCGCCCTCGCCATGGCCGATGGCCAAGGGCGAGCCCTTTCGCGCGGCGACGATCAGATCCTCCTCGCCGTCGAAGAGGAAAGCCAGCGCGAAGGCGCCTTCAAGGTGTTTCAGCGTCTCGGCTGCGGCCTCTCGTGGGGACATGCCGCGGTCGAGAAAGGTTTCGCACAGATGCGCGATCGTCTCGGTGTCCGTGTCGCTTTCGAACTCGCGGTCCGCCAACGCTTCCTTCAGCGCCCGGTAGTTCTCGATGATACCGTTATGGACGACGACCACGCGGCCGGCCCGGTGCGGGTGGGCGTTCCTGACCGTGGGGCCGCCATGTGTCGCCCAGCGGGTGTGCCCGATCCCGGCCTTTCCGGGGAGCGGCTCGTAGACCAGCAGGTCCGCGAGATTGTGCAGCTTGCCGACCGCGCGTCGGCGGTCCAGCATCCCGTTGTGGACGGTGGCGATGCCCGCGCTGTCATAGCCGCGATATTCCAGCCGCTTGAGCGCTTCGACGAGGATCGGGGCTGCCTCGTGATCCGTCAGAACGCCGACAATTCCGCACATGGACCTAGCCCTTCCGTTCTTTTCTGAGCGCGCGAAGACGCTCCATCAGGCGCAGGGCGAGGCCCGGCTTGTTGATCTGCCGCGCGCGGGCAAGCGCCAGCGCGCCGTCCGGCACGTCCTGCGTGATGACCGACCCGCTGGCCGTCATCGCGCCGTCGCCGACGGTGACGGGCGCGACCAGCATGGTGTCCGAGCCGATGAAGACATCCCGGCCGATGACGGTGCGATGCTTCATTACGCCGTCGTAGTTGCAGGTGACGGTGCCCGCGCCGACATTCGAGCCAGCGCCGATCTCGGCGTCGCCGATATAGCTGAGGTGGTTGACCTTGGCGCCTTCGCCGATCGAGGCCGCCTTGACCTCCACGAAGTTGCCGATCCGGGCGTCGTTGCCGATTTCGGCATCCGGGCGCAGCCGCGCGTAGGGGCCAATGACGGCGCCCTGCGACACGTGGCAGCCCTCGAGATGGGAGAAGGCGCGGATGCGCGCGCCCGTCTCGACCGTCACGCCGGGGCCGAAGACCACGTGCGGCTCGATGACGGCGTCACGTCCGATCACGGTATCGGCAGAGAAAACGACGCTGTCGGGCCATGTGAGGGTGACGCCGGCCTCCATCGCGCGGCTCCGGCAGAGCGCCTGGAACCGCGCCTCGGCTCGTGCCAGTCCGGCACGGCTGTCCACGCCGAGCGTTTCGTCCTCGGAGCAGAGGACGACGCCGGCGGATTGCCCTGCGGCACGGGCAAGCGCCACCACATCCGTCAGGTAGTATTCGCCCGCCGCGTTCTGCGGCGCGATCCGGCCCAGATGGCCCATCAACAGGGCGGCGTTGGCGGCCATGACCCCGGAATTGCAGGTGGTGATGGCCAGCTCTTCGGTCGTGGCGTCCTTCGCCTCGACGATCCGCATGAGCGCGTCGCCCTCCATCACGAGGCGGCCATAGCGGCCCGGGTCCGCGGCCTCGAAGCCCAGCACCACCACATCGTGATCCATCCGCGCCGCGCGCAGACGTTCGATGGTCTCGGGCGCCAGGAACGGCGTGTCGGCATAAAGCACGACCGCATCCCCGTCGAAGCCCTCGAGCGCGGGGGCGGCCTGAAGGACCGCGTGGCCGGTCCCCTTCTGCTCTTCCTGCCGGACGCAGAAGGCTTCCGGATCGGCCTCGGCGACGGCCGCTTCGACCGCGTCCGCGCCATGGCCCGTCACGACGATCACGCGTTCGGGATCGAGCGCGCGGCCCGCTGCCAGCGCATGGGCTACGAGGGGACGGCCGCCCAGCTCATGGAGCGGTTTGGGCAGATCGGAGTTCATCCGTGTGCCGGCACCCGCGGCCAGCACGATCAGCGCGACAGGCCGCTGCGCCGTCACGGGTGCGGAGCGCTGGGGGAGATCGGCCATGAACCGGGTTCCTCTCGTGTTCAGAGCGTCCTAACAATGGGCCGTTGGGCTGGCAACAATCCACAGCGTCACTTTGCGCAACAGCGTGTTTCACGACGCGCGCGGATCGTTGCCGATAAACGGGAAACGGCAGGTAGGGCGGATGCGCGACACCATCGTCTTCGATCTCGACGGCACGCTGGCGGACACGGCGGGCGATCTGATCGCCGCGGCCAATGCCGCGCTGGCGGCGCTCGGGCATGGCCCGGCCTTGTGCCCGGGTGCGGATGACGCCACCGCCTTTCGAGGTGGCCGCGCGATGCTGGAGCTTGCGACCGAGCGGCTCGGGATCGCCGATGGCGCGCGTATCGTCGAGGCGGGCTATCCGCTCCTGCTGGAGGCCTATGGCGAGGCGATCGACGTCCATACGACGCTCTATCCCGGGGTGTTGGAGGCGCTTGACCGGCTGCGCGCGGCGGGCGCGGTCACGGCGATCTGCACCAACAAGCCCGAAAGGCTCGCCATCGACCTGGTGGACCGTTTGGGCCTTTCGCATCTCTTCGACGCGCTGGTCGGGGCCGACACGCTGCCGGTGCGCAAGCCGGATCCCGCGCCCTATCGCGCGGCCGTGGAGCGCAGCGGCGGCGCGCTGGCGCGTTCGCTTCTGATCGGCGACACGGTCACCGACCGCAAGACCGCGACGGCGGCGAGTGTGCCCTGCGTGCTGGTCACGTTCGGGCCGACCGGGCGCGCAGTCGCCGACCTCGCGCCCGAGGCGCTGCTCGACCATTATGACGATCTCGACACGGTCATCGCGCACATCCTTCCCGTCCCGGACGCTGCGCGATCTTGACCAGGAGGGGCTGGAGACGGAAGGTGCAGCCATGGAAAAACCCGTCTTCACCGGCAGCTTCACCCAGCAGGAGCCGATCCCCGAGGCCGCCATCGAGGCTGCCGTCGCCGTGATGCGCTCGGGGCGTCTGCATCGCTACAACCTCGTGCCCGATGACGTGGGTGAGGTGTCCCGCCTCGAGGAAGAATTCGCCGCCTTCACGGGCGCGAAGTACTGCCTCGCCGTCGCCTCGGGTGGCTACGCGATGTCCTGCGTGCTGAGGGCCCTTGGCGTGGGCGCGGGCGACAAGGTTCTTTCGAACGGCTTCACGCTGGCCCCTGTGCCGGGCGCCATCGCGAGCGTCGGCGCGGAACCCGTCTTCGTCGAGACGACCGAGGCGCTGACGATCGATATCGACGATCTGGCCGGTCGCGCGCGAGCCAGCGGCGCGCGCGTTCTGCTGCTCAGCCACATGCGGGGGCATATCTGCGACATGGATCGCCTGATGGAGGTCTGCGACACGCTTGGCGTGGCGGTGATCGAGGATTGCGCCCACACCATGGGGGCGGCGTGGAACGGCACGCCCTCGGGGAGGCACGGACTGGCCGCCTGTTACTCCACGCAGACCTACAAGCACATCAATTCGGGTGAGGGCGGGCTGATCGTGTCGGACGATGCCGAGCTCATGGCGCGTGCGATCATATTGTCGGGAAGTTACATGCTTTACGGCCGGCACACTGCTCGACCCCCTGTGGATACGTTCGAAAATGTAAAGCTGAAGACACCCAATGTCTCGGGCAGGATGGACCATCTGCGTGCCGCGATCCTGCGCGCGCAGCTGGCCGACCTGCCTGCGCAGGTGGACCGCTGGAACGCGCTTTATGCCACGGTCGAAACGGGACTGCGCAACGTGCCGGGCCTGCAGATCGTCGAGCGCGACCCCCGCGAGCGCATCGTGGGCTCCTCGATCCAGTTTCTTCTTCCGGGCTGGGAGGAGGCCCGGATCAGGACCCTGCTCGCCCAATGCGCCGCGCGGGGGGTCGAGCTGAAATGGTTCGGCGCCGAGGAGCCGGTCGCCTTCACCTCGCGCTACGACAGCTGGAAATACGCGCCGGAGCAGAAGCTTCCGAAGACGGACGCGATCCTCGCGGGGCTGATCGACATGCGCCTGCCGTTGACGTTCTCGACCGACGATGCGGCGCTGATCGCCGGGATCATCCGCGACGAGGTGCAGGGGGCGATCCGCCACGCCGCGGAATGAACGGTCTCCTTGCGGGAACAGGGTCGTAAACCACGCGTTTTCCGCGCCTTACACCAGGCGGGAGTTCTCCTTGGCCGCGCGGATGAAGTCGCGGAACAGGGGATGAGGCTCGAACGGTTTCGATTTGAGTTCCGGGTGGAACTGCACCCCGATGAACCACGGGTGATCCTTGACCTCGACGATCTCGGGCAGGCGCCCGTCCGGTGACATGCCCGAGAACATGAGCCCCTGCGTCTCCAGCGCCTCGCGGTACTTGATGTCCACTTCGTAACGGTGACGATGCCGTTCCTCGATGGCGGTCGAGCCATAGACCTCCGCGACGCGCGAGCCCTCCGCCAGAACCGCGTCATAGGCGCCGAGCCGCATCGTGCCGCCCTTGTCGTCATCGGCCGAACGGGTGACCTTGTAGTTCCCCTGCACCCATTCCTTCAGGTGGTAGACCACTGGTGTGAAACGCTTTTTCCCCGCCTCGTGATCGAATTCCTCGGACCCGGCATCGCCGAGATCGGCCAGGTGCCGCGCCGCCTCGATCACCGCCATCTGCATACCCAGGCAGATGCCGAGGTAAGGAACCTTTCGCGTCCGTGCGAACTCGGCGGCCTTGATCTTGCCCTCCGTGCCCCTCTCGCCGAATCCGCCGGGCACGAGGATCGCGTCGAAATCCTCGAGATAGGGGGCCGGGTCCTCGCGCTCGAATATCTCGGCGTCGATCCAGTCGGCCTTGACCTTGACGCGGTTGGCCATGCCGCCATGGGTCAGCGCCTCGGCGATGGATTTGTAGGCGTCCTCGAGCTGCGTGTACTTGCCCACGATGGCCACGCGGACCTCGCCCTCGGGGTTGTTGATGCGGTCGGCCACGTCCTCCCAGCGGTTGAGGTCGGGGCGGGGCGCGGGGCTGATCGCGAAGGCGTCGAGTACCGCCTGGTCGAGCCCTTCGCGGTGATAGGCCAGCGGCGCCTCGTAGATCGACGCGAGGTCCTGTGCCGCGATCACCGCGTCGGGCCGCACGTTGCAGAAAAGCGCGAGTTTTTCCCGCTCCTTCAAGGGGATCGGTCCCTCGGAGCGGCAGACGAGAATGTCCGGCGCCAACCCGATCGAGCGCAGCTCCTTCACGCTGTGCTGGGTCGGCTTGGTCTTGAGCTCACCGCTCGCCTTGATGAAGGGCAGGAGCGTCAGGTGCATGAACAGGCACTGCCCGTGCGGCTTTTCCTGCGCGAACTGGCGGATGGCCTCGAAGAAGGGCAGCCCCTCGATATCGCCGACCGTGCCGCCGATCTCGCAGAGCATGAAATCGACCTCATCCTCACCGATGCGGATGAAGTCCTTGATTTCATTCGTGACATGCGGGATCACCTGGATCGTCTTGCCCAGGTAGTCGCCGCGCCGTTCCCTTTCGAGCACGTTGGAATAGATGCGCCCAGAGCTGACCGAATCCGTCTTGCGCGCAGCCACGCCGGTGAAGCGCTCGTAATGGCCGAGATCGAGGTCGGTCTCCGCGCCATCATCGGTCACGAAGACCTCGCCATGTTCGAACGGGCTCATCGTGCCGGGGTCGACGTTCAGATACGGGTCGAGCTTGCGCAGCCGCACGGTATAACCGCGCGCCTGCAGAAGCGCCCCGAGCGCGGCCGAGGCCAGGCCCTTGCCAAGCGATGAAACCACACCGCCGGTGATGAAGATGAAGCGCGCCATATGCCGTCTGGTCCCCCGTGGCTGGCCAGCACCATGCTGTGCGGCCACATCAGAAATCGTCGATCACGGGAGTTGAGAATATCAGGATTCGCATGGAAGCCGCAAGGCGCCCCGCTACATCATGTGATTATGCGACCAATTTGCCCAAGATATGTGGAGCGACCCGCCGCGCCGCACGTGTCACAATCGTGTTTCAGTCGTCGGCACGCGGCGGAAGGGCAGGTGCATCGCCCGATACGGGCGGGAGCAGGTCACTGGCCGGGGGCAGAAGACCACCATCGTCTTCACCCTCGGGCGCTGTCTCCACGCCGATGCGGTCCAGCACCGATTCACCGGCGGAGTTCTGCGCCGCGATGATCGTCAGCGTGATGGAGGTCGCAAGAAAGGCGATGGCGAAGGCCCAGGTCAGTTTGCCCAGCGCCGTGGCGGCCTGCCGCCCCGTCATCACACCGCCGCCGCCGCCCATTCCCAGCCCGCCACCTTCGGAACGCTGCAAAAGAACGACCCCGATCAGACAGATCGCGAGGATCAGGTGGACGACGAGAATGACGTTTTCCATCAGCGGGTCCCAGTTCAGGTGCCGTGCATTTGCGGCTATTTATGAGATGCGACAGGCCGCCGCAAGCCCATGTCACTCAACCATAAGGCGAATCGGGCGGTCTCACGCAAGCTTTTCCTTTCAAATGAAGGGTCTTTTTTTGCGTAAAACTGCATTCCATCGCATACAATAGACCGGGCGCATCCGCCTTCAACCCGGCCGCCGCGCAGCGCAGACGCCGAATCGACGCGGGCCTGTCCGTTCCGTACGGTCCCGATCCCTGCGCGCCACCCGGTCTCGGCCCGCTCTCCGGGAGAAACCGGTTTCTTCCCCGCTCCGCCCCCGCTATAGCTCGCCGCGGTTTTCCGGCCCGCGGTGGCACGCCCCGGGCCCAGGCTGGATGAGGCTGATATGGCAAATGTCGTGGTCGTCGGCGCGCAATGGGGCGACGAGGGCAAGGGAAAGATCGTCGACTGGCTCAGCGAGCGGGCGGATGTGATCTGTCGCTTTCAGGGCGGTCACAATGCCGGCCATACGCTGGTGATCGATGGCGCGGTCTACAAGCTCCACGCACTCCCGTCCGGTGTGGTCCGGGTCGGCAAGCTGTCGGTGATCGGCAATGGCGTTGTTCTCGATCCGTGGCACCTTGTTCAGGAAATCGAAACAATCCGGGCGCAGGGCGTCGAGATCACGCCCGAGACGCTCATGATCGCCGAAAACACGCCGCTGATCCTGCCATTCCACGGAGAACTCGACCGCGCGCGCGAGGGACAAAGTACCGTCGCCAAGATCGGAACGACCGGGCGCGGCATCGGACCGGCCTACGAGGACAAGGTGGGCCGTCGCGTGATCCGCGTGGCCGATCTGGCGGATGATGCCACGCTGACGCTGCGGGTCGACCGGGCGCTCGTCCATCACAACGCGTTGCGCGCGGGTCTCGGGCTCGATCCGGTGGACCGTGACGCGCTGATCGCGCTTCTGCGGGAGGTCGCGCCGAAGATCCTGCCCTACGCCGCCCCGGCCTGGAAGGTTCTCGACGAGCGCCGGCGCGCCGGGCATCGCATCCTCTTCGAAGGGGCGCAGGGCGCGCTGCTCGACATCGATTTCGGGACCTATCCGTTCGTGACCTCCTCCAACGTCATCGCGGGGCAGGCGGCGACGGGCGTCGGGCTCGGCCCCGGGGCCATCGACTACGTGCTGGGGATCGTGAAGGCCTACACCACCCGCGTGGGCGAGGGGCCGTTTCCGACCGAGCTCGAGGATGAGGATGGCCAGAAGCTGGGCGAGCGTGGGCACGAGTTCGGCACGACGACCGGGCGCAAGCGTCGCTGCGGCTGGTTCGACGCGGCGCTGGTGCGCCAGACCTGCATCACCTCGGGCGTGAACGGGATCGCGCTGACCAAGCTCGACGTGCTCGATGGGTTCGAGACGCTCAAGATCTGCACGGGCTATACGCTCGACGGTGCAACGCTCGACTATCTGCCCACGGCGGCGGACCAGCAGGCGCGCTGTGTACCGGTTTACGAGGAAATGCCGGGCTGGGCGGATTCGACCGAAGGCGCCCGCAGCTGGGCCGACCTTCCCGCCGAGGCCATCAAGTACGTTCGCAGGATCGAGGAATTGATCCGCTGCCCGGTGGCGCTACTGTCCACGTCACCCGAACGTGACGACACCATCCTGGTGACCGATCCGTTCGCGGATTGACGAGGCCCGGCCGACGGGCGCACGGAGGACACATGGCGCTGAGCTACAAGACACGACGCAGGCTGTCCCTGCTTGTCCTGGCCGTCGGGCTGCCCGTCTATATCGGGCTGGCCTGGTACATCGTGAGCCTGTTCGATAGGCCCCCCGTCGTCGTCGAGTTGATCGTCTATGCCGTTCTCGGCATCGTCTGGGCGATCCCTCTGAAAGCCGTCTTCATGGGCGTGGGGCAGGCTGATCCCGATGCAGTGGCGCAAGACGCGGAGCGCGCCACACGGAGCGGCGGAAAAGAAGGGGGCTGAGGGCCTGACCCCGCGCCGGGCGACGCGCGCGCGTCAGTCCTTGCCGGGCGCGTTGAGCCGATAGCGGCCGTTGGCGCTTTGGGTCAGAACGCCCCGGTCCGACAGGCGCATCATGGACGAGAACGCGGCATCGCGGCCGATGCTGTCCTCGGTCGCCATCCGCACCAGCCGGATCAGCTGCACGCGCTTGAACTCGCTCTGGCCGAGGTCATCGGTGATGAAGGCTGCACCCATTTCGACCACCTCGTCGATCTCGGTGGCGTCGCTCTCTTCGAGCAGCGCGGCAAAGCGCAACACGAAGTCGGGCAATTCCGTTTGCGGGGCGGGGGCCGCGTCGTCCGAGGTCTTGGCGTCGGAAACGGGGGTCTGAACCGGCTGGTCCGTTTCAGCCTGATGGGTGTCTTGCGCATCGTCCGAGGTCGGTGCCTCGCGGGTGCGCATCATATCGCCCGCGCGCCGCGCAAGTTCGGCCAGCGAGCGGGAAATCTTTTTCGGCGGCTCCAGCGGACGCGCCACGGCAGGCATCTGCGCGAAACGCGCGCCGGCTTCGGCCGCCTGCGCCTGCATGGTTTCGCCTTCAACGAATTCTTCTGACACCGCGTTGACGCGGCGGGGCCGGACATCTTCGCCGCTCAGATCGTCGTCGCGGTCAATCCGTTGCTCCGACACGAGGACCAGCGGCGCGGTCCGCACATCGCGGCGGCGCGTGACGTCGACGCGCACGCGGGTCGGGCGCATCACACGCGCAAGGTCGTCGCGATAGGCGGCGGTGGCGTCGACGCTGTCGTCGCTGTCGCGCACGCCGGCCTCGACGAGGCGCCGTTCGGCGACGCGTGCGGCGACGGCGGCCTTCAGGTGCTGGATATTGGCGCGACGGCGGCTTGACTCGACATTGGACATGCGGTCGTCGGTGGCGTCGAAGAGCCGGTCCATGTCGCCGACATGCCCTGGTCCGGTCGAGGTGCCGAGCTGTGAGGCCTTCTGCTTGTCCTTACTCGGGGCGTCGGCCTGTGCGTGCGTTTCTTCCGCTTCCGCTTCCGCTTCCGCGGCCGTGCCGGTCTCCGCCTCAGTGGCCTCCTCTACCGCATCACCCTCCTCCTCGAGGGCCTCCGGCTCGGAGCCGACGCGGTCTTCGTCTTCCAAGGCCTCGGCGTCTTCCAAGGCCTCGGCGGGCTCGGAGGCGTCATTTCCAGCGATCTCGGCAAGTTCGGCCTGAAGCGCCGCTTCTTCATCGCCGGGCAAGTCCGCGGTTTCATCGGGCTCCGGCGCGGCCTCGGATACCGGTTCGGCCGCTGCAGCGGCCCGCAAAGCGGCGATATCGGCGGCGAGGTCGGCGTCGTCCTCGGTCAGCAGACGTGTCTCGGCGTAAGCGTCGGCCACAAGTTCGTCCGCCGCGCTCGGCTCGGGTGCTGCGTCTTGGTCTTCGAATTCAGAACGGAGTCTCGCGTCCTCGGCGGCCTCGGCATCTTCGTCCTCTACCGCCTCATGCACCGGTTCGGGTTGGTCCATCTCGTGGCGGATCGCGTCGAAGATCGCGGCCTCGGCCGCGTCGTCGTCATCATTCGGCTCGAACGACTTTTCGGCCGCCGGTGCGCTCTCGACCGTGTCGGCCTCCTCGGCTGCCGGTTTCTCTGCATCGGTTTGCGCGAAATCGTCCGCTTCGGCGTCCGCGATATCGTCACCATACGGGTCCGTATCGTCATTGGCGGCTTCACGGATCCGCGCCAGGCGCGCGGCGACGGAATCGCCTTCGCCCTCGCCGATGGTTTCGAGCAGCGGATCGATCGTGTCGTCCGACCAATCCGGGCTGGCATCGGCGAAAAAGGCCGCGACGCCACCGTCCATTCCGGTCTCCGCGCCCGAAAAACGCGCGATCGCGGCGCCTTGCGCTTCGCTGTCCTCCGCGGGGGCGCCATTGGCCTCGGCCATCGCCTCGGACACGGCGCCGAGAGGTTCGGCGCGCTTAGGCGTCGGGATGTCGTCGGCGGTTGCGCGTGCCGCATCCGCGTCGTCGGCCTGGGGCGTCGCGGCGGCAGCGCCCGCCATGCCGACAGCAGTGCCAAGCGCGCCGGCGAACGCTTCGTCATCGGCCTCGTCCTCGAGATCCACGGCATCTTCGGTGTCGAAATCCAACGCACTGTCAGCCTCGTGCGCAGCGGCCTCGGCGGCTGTTGGCTCCGGCTGAACGGGTTGCGCGTCCCGGTCCGCTTGCGGTTCCGGTTCAGGTTCGGCGGCGGGGGCCTCGGTCCGGACATCTGTGTCCTGAACGGGCGTGTCCTGTCCCGGGCGCAGGAGCAGACCGTTCGCCATGATCCGCGCCTCGACGCGGCGCTCGATGGCCGCTTCGGTGATGCGATGGAGCATATCGGTATCGGGTGTTGGCGGCTCGGCCCCGAAGAATCGGTCCTCGGCGGCGAGGTCGCGGAAATACTCCGCTATGGCCTTCATCGCCGAAAAGGGGTCGTCGAATCCCTCCAGCGTACACGAGAACGTGCCATACGAGACCGTCAGGATCTTGTTCGCGTCACCCATGGTAATTCGTCAACCTGTCTTAATCCGCTCGCCCGACCGACTACCGGACGGTATCACTTCGCTGTTGCCCGCACAAAATTGATTCCAAAAAAACGCGACGGGAATAGGGCCATTCGATGGAGATTGTCGCCGTGGACGACCAGAAAAAGCCACCGGAGCGGCCCGTCGTGGCGGGAACATCGGCGGTTACGCTGGTCGGCGGCGGGGCATTGCGCCCGTCCGATCTGCACGCGGCGCTGGCGCTTGCGCCGGTTCTGGTGGCGGTCGACAGCGGGGCGGACTCCGTAAGCGCGGCGGGCCTGACACCCACGGCCGTCATCGGCGATCTCGACTCCGTCTCGACCGCCGTTCGCGCACGCCTGCCCGCCGACATCTTCCACGAGATCTCCGAACAGGACAGCACGGATTTCGACAAGGCGCTCCGGCACTTGGCCGTTCCACTGGTCCTGGCGGTCGGTTTCACCGGCGCGCGGCTCGATCATGAACTGGCTGTGTTCCACTCCCTCGTCACGCGTTCCGGACATCGCTGTATCGTCATCGGAGAGCGCGACGTGGTCTTTCATGCCCCGCTGCGGCTGGGCGTAGACCTTCCGCCCGGCACGCGCGTGTCGCTCTTCCCGATGGGCCCGGTAACCGGCCGGTCGCGCGGGCTGCGCTGGCCCATCGACGGTCTCGCCTTTCATCCCGCCCGCCGGATCGGAACCTCAAACGAGGCGACCGGTGAGCGCGTCGAGATCGAGACCGACGCGCGCGGGCTTCTGGTGATCCTGCCGCGGGCTGAACTCGACGCCGCCGTCTCCGCCCTGTCGGAGGCTGGGGAAAACCTGTGGATTGTTTAGCCCTCGCGCAGCCGGGCGCGCTTGGTTAAGAACGTGGCGAAATCGTCATGTTCAACACCGGAGCCGGGAATGCCGTCGGAACTGTCCCCCATCGACAAGGCCAAATACGTCGCCGCGCGGCGCGCCATAGACTATGTCGAGGACGGCATGCGCGTGGGGCTCGGGACCGGGTCGACAGCGGTGTGGATGGTGCGTTGCCTCGCCGAAATGGTGCGCGAAGAGGGCATGATGATCACGACCGTGGCGACCTCCTCGGCCACGGCCGAGCTTGCCCGGTCGCTTGGCCTCGACATGCGCGACCTCGACGAAGTACGCTGGCTCGACCTCACGATCGATGGCGCGGACGAGTTCGACCCCGGCCTCAACCTCGTCAAGGGCGGCGGTGGCGCGCTCCTGCGCGAAAAGATCGTGGCCACCGCCTCCGACCAGATGGTTGTGATCGCCGACCGGTCGAAATACGTCGATCGGCTGGGCGCTTACCCGCTTCCGGTGGAGGTGGTGCCGTTCGGTTGGCAGACCACCAAGGCGCTGATCGAGGAGATGCTGACCAATGTCGAGGTGATGGGCCGGTCGGTCGACCTGCGCCGCGACGGGCCCGAGCCGTTCGTCACCGACGAGGGCAATTACATCCTCGATCTGCGCCTGCGGCGCATTTCCAACCCCGCCCAGCTGAGCCTCATCCTCAACCAGATCCCGGGTGTGGTGGAGAACGGTCTGTTCCTCGATATCTGCGACGTGGCGATCATCGGCAATTCCGATGGCACGGTGGAACTCCGCGATATTCACGACGGCACGATCGAGCATGAACGCGTCGATCTGATCGACGGCGACAACCTCTTCGTCGACGTCGTCGACTGAGTCGAAACGACGGACGGACGGAACCCATGGACTTCGACTACGACCTTTTCGTCATCGGCGGCGGTTCGGGCGGTGTGCGCGCGGCGCGCGTCGCCGCGGCCGCCGGAGCGCGCGTCGCGCTGGCCGAGGAAAGCCGCATGGGCGGGACCTGCGTCATCCGCGGCTGTGTTCCGAAAAAGCTGATGGTCTTCGCCTCGAGCTATCGTGAAGGCTTCGCCGATGCGCGCGCCTATGGCTGGGACGTGGCCGACGGCTCCTTCGACTGGGCGCGGTTCCGGACGCATCTCCACAAGGAACTCGACCGGCTCGAAAGCGTCTATCGCGAGTTGTTGAGCGGCTCGGGTGTCGCGACCTTCGATCAGCGCGCGATGCTGGACGACCCGCACACCGTTCGATTGGCCGACGGATCGACCCATAGCGCCAAGCATATCCTGATCGCCACGGGCGGGCGCCCCGAGCGGCCGGGAATGACCAACGATCACCTCGGCATCGTCTCGGATGACATCTTCGACCTCGAGGAACTGCCCCGCCGCATGTTGATCGTGGGCGGCGGCTATATCGCCTGCGAGTTTGCCTGCATCATGAACGGCCTCGGGGTCGAGGTGACGCAATACTATCGCGGCGCGCAGATCCTGCGCGGCTTCGACGGCGAGGCGCGGGGCCTGATTTCGGACATGATGGAGGAGAAGGGCGTCAACCTTCACCTCGGCACCAACATCGTCGACATGGCGCCCGAATCCGCAAGACATGTCGGCGTCCCCGACGGGGGCAATGCGAGCGACGCGGCCATGGGCGCGCCCACGGAGGTGAAGAGCCCTGCCTCCGAGGCCGCCCGCGGCGGGCCAGTCTGGGTCAAGGCCTCGAACGGGCAGGAGGGTGTCTACGACGCGGTGCTTTTCGCCACCGGCCGGCGTCCGAATACGGACGGGATGGGACTGGAGAAGGCCGGCGTCGAGGTCGGCCGGCGCGGGCAGGTCGTCGTCGACGAATATTCCCAGACCTCCGTGCCCTCGATCTACGCCATCGGCGACGTGACCAATCGCGTCAACCTCACGCCGGTCGCGATCCGCGAGGGCATGGCCTTCGTCGAGACCGTGTTCAACGGCAACCCGACGCCCGTCGATCATGACCTGATCCCCTCGGCGGTCTTCACCCAGCCCGAGTTCGGGACCGTCGGCCTGAGCGAGGAGGAAGCCCGCGAGCAGGAACCCGTGGACATCTACTGCACCTCGTTCCGGCCGATGCAGTCGGCCTTCGCCGGACGGCAGGATCGGGTGCTGATGAAGCTCGTCGTCGCGAAGGAAAGCCAGAAGGTGCTGGGCTGCCATATCGTCGCGCCGCAGGCCGGCGAGATGATCCAGCTGGCCGGCATCGCGGTCAAGATGGGCGCGACCAAGCAGGACTTCGACCGGACCGTCGCCGTCCACCCGACCATGTCCGAGGAACTCGTGACGATGAAGACGCCGGTGCGCAGCGCTTGACGTGCGGGAAACTGAGGCATTTTTTACCAAGGCATGCGGGTGCAATCACGCGCGCGTGCCCCATATACACATGCAAGACCTGTCCCAGTGTGAGAGGAACGACGATAGATGGCTGGTAATAGTGGCGGACCTTGGGGTGGCGGCGGCTCCGGCGGCGGTGACCGGGGCAACAACGGCTCGGGCGGCGGACCTCGCGGTCCCGGCGGACCCCGGCGGCCCGGCGGCGAGCAGCAGATCCCGGAGATCGACGAGATCGTCCGAAAGGGCCAGGAACAGCTGCGCGTCCTGATGGGCGGCCGCGGCGGTCGGTCTGGCGGCGGTGGTGACGGCGGAGGCGGCTTCAAGTTCACCCGCGGCACCTTCGGCATCGCGGCCCTGCTCGTGCTCGCCCTTTGGGCGTTTCAGTCCTTCTACACCGTCCGGCCCGAAGAACGGTCGGTCGAGCTTTTCCTCGGCGAGTTTTCCTCGATCGGCAATCCGGGCCTGAACTTCGCGCCCTGGCCTGTCGTCACCGCGGAGGTCGTGAACGTGACCTCGGAACGGACTGAATCGATCGGCGCCGCGCGGTCCGGGACGAACGACACCGGCCTGATGCTGACCACGGACGAGAATATCGTCGATATCGACTTCGAGGTCGTCTGGAACATTTCGGACCCCGCGCAATTCCTGTTCAACCTGCGCGAACCCGAGTTGACGATCCGCGCGGTCTCGGAGGCGGCGATGCGCGAAGTCATCTCCGCCAGCCAACTCGCGCCCATCCTCAACCGCGACCGGGGCATCATCGCCGACCGCGTGCTGATGCTGATTCAGACCACGCTCGACAGTTACGACTCGGGCGTGAACATCGTGCGTCTCAACCTCGATCGCGCCGACCCTCCGGCCGAGGTGATCGACGCGTTCCGCGAAGTGCAGGCCGCCGAGCAGGAACGTGACCGTCTCGAACGGCAGGCGGACGCCTATGCCAACCGCGTTCTCGCAGGCGCCCGAGGCGAGGCGGCCCAGCTCCTCGAAGAGGCCGAGGCCTACCGCGCCCAGGTCGTCAACGAGGCCGAGGGTGAGGCGAGCCGCTTCCTCGCGGTCCTGCAGGAATACGAGCAGGCGCCGCAGGTGACCCGCCGCCGTCTCTATCTTGAAACGATGGAACGGGTTCTGGGCGACGTCGACCTTGTCATCCTTGACGGTGGAGACGGGCAGGGCGGAACGGGCGTAGTGCCCTATCTGCCGCTCGACCAGCTTCGCCGCGGGACGACAGGGACCACCGGAACCACCACGACGACGACCGGGAGCAGCAACTGATGAAACGTGTGACCTTCCTCATTCCCGCGCTCGTTCTGGGCTTGGCGGTCCTTCTGAGTTCGATTTTCGTGGTTGACGAACGGCAGCGCGCGCTCGTGCTGCAGTTCGGCCAGATCCGTCAGGTGATCGAGACGCCGGGTCTCAACTTCAAGATCCCCTTCATCCAGGAGGTGGTCTATTACGACGACCGTATCCTCGCGCTCGACACGGCAGCGATCGAGGTGACGCCGTCGGACGACCGCCGTCTGGTCGTCGACGCCTTCGCACGCTACCGCATCAACGACGTGGTGCAGTTCCGCCAGGCTGTCGGCGCGGGCGGCATGCGGGCCGGCGAGCAGCGGCTCGAGGGCATCATCAACCCGCAGATCCGTGAGGTCCTTGGTTCTGAGGGCGTCACCTCCAACACGATCCTGTCGGAAGAGCGGTCGGGGCTGATGGACCAGATCACCGTGCAGGCGCAGGAGCGCGCGGCGTCCCTGGGCCTTGAAGTGTTGGACGTGCGGCTCAAGCAGACCAACCTGCCGATCCAGAACCTCGAGGCGACCTTCGCCCGGATGCGCGCCGAGCGGGAGCGGGAAGCCGCCGACGAGGTCGCCCGCGGTGAGGAAGCCGCGACGCGGGTCCGCGCCCAGGCCGACCGGACGGTGGTCGAGCTTGTGTCCGATGCTCAGCGTGAGGCCGAGATCACCCGAGGCGAAGCTGATGGCCAGCGTAACCGCATATTTGCCGAAGCCTTCGGGCAGGATCAGGACTTCTTCGAGTTCTACCGCTCCATGACCGCCTACGAGCGGGCGTTGCGCCGGGAGAACTCGAGCATGGTCATCTCGCCCGACAGCGAGTTTTTCGAGTTCCTCGACGGAAGTGGGCTTTCCTCGGACGCCGCCAACAACTAAACGACTGTCACCCGGGGGCGCGTCATTTCGCTCCCGGGCCGACACGTCGGCAGGATCTCCATGGGTATCGGCTACGCGCTGCTTCTCGGCTTCGGCATGGTGCTCGTGATCGAGGGCATGGCCTTCGCCCTCGCCCCACGCCGCATGGAAGACCTGCTCCGCGTGCTTGCAGGCATCCCCATCGAGACCCGCCGCATGATCGGCCTGTCCGCCGTGGCTTGCGGCGTGATCGTTCTGGCGCTGGCGCTGGGTGTGCTGTGATCCGCCGTCCGCCGGCGACGATCTCCGGGCATGAAATCCTCCGTTTCAATCCCGTCACGCGCATGTGAGGCTCCGTCAGGCTGTGTTTGTGAGCCCAGAGGTTGAACACGCGACGTTTCGCGCAAAATATAAACGGCAGGAACCGGCGCGGCGGCCCCCGCGCACGGGTTTGACAGGAGGTTTGTCCGTGACACGAGAACTTGAACCAAGACGCCCCGGCGCAGGCACCGCGGAGGCTCTGGTCGCGTCGCGCAGCCAGACCGCACCCGTTGCCTATCGCGTGCTGATGGCTGCGATGATCGCCTTACTGGTGGTGATCGCGACCATGATGACGACCGCCCAAGCGCGTGCGCAAGCCGCGCCGCCGTCCTTCGCCGATCTCGTCGACCAGGTCGGCGATGCGGTGGTCAACATCACCACCTCCGCAGTGGTCGCCAGCCGCCAGGGTCCGGCGCCGAACGTGCCACCCGGAAGCCCGCTGGAAGATTTCTTCAACGACTTTCTCGACCGGCAGCAAGGCCCGGAACAGGCTCCGCGCCGCAGTCAGGCGCTCGGCTCCGGCTTCGTCATTTCCGAGGATGGCTACATCGTCACCAACAATCATGTCATCGAAGGCGCCGACGAGATCCTGATCGAATTCCGCTCGGGCCGCGAACTCGAGGCCGAAATCATCGGCACGGATCCCAACACCGACATCGCGCTTCTGAAGGTGGAGGCGGACGAGGCGCTGCCCTTCGTGCCCTTTGGCGACAGCAACTCCATGCGCGTGGGTGACTGGGTCATGGCCATGGGCAACCCGCTGGGGCAGGGTTTCTCGGTCTCCGTGGGCGTCGTCTCCGCCCGCGAGCGCGCGCTGTCGGGCACCTATGACGACTACATCCAGACCGACGCGGCCATCAACCGCGGCAACTCCGGCGGGCCGCTCTTCAACATGGGCGGCGAGGTGATCGGCGTGAACACGGCCATCCTGTCGCCCACCGGCGGCTCGATCGGTATCGGCTTCGCCATGTCGGCCTCGGTCGTGACCAATGTCGTCAACCAGTTGCGCGAGTTCGGCGAGACGCGCCGCGGCTGGCTGGGCGTGCGCATCCAGGACGTGAACGCGGAAATCGCCGAGGGGCTCGGGCTTGCCGATGCCCGGGGCGCGCTGGTGACCGACGTGCCGGAGGGCCCGGCCCTCGACGCAGGTATCGAGGTGGGCGACGTCATCCTGAGCTTCGACGGGCGGGATGTCGATGACACGCGCGAACTTGTCCGCATCGTCGGCGATGCCGGGGTCGGAGAAACGGTCCGCATGCTCGTGTTTCGGGACGGCGAGACACAGACGGTCCTCGTAACCCTCGGCCGCCGCGAAACGGCGGAAGGCGCGGGTCCGGTCGCCCCCGGCGCGGTCCCCGAACCGGAGCCCAGCGGCGACATCCTCGGCATGACGGTGACGCCGCTGACCGACGAGATGCGCGAACAGCTGGACGCGCAAGGCGTCAGCGGCGGGCTCGTCATCGAAGCCGTCGACCCTGATTCCGACGCCTCCGGCAAGGGGCTGCAACCGGGCGACATCGTGACCGAGGTGGCGCAACAGCCCGTGCGCACGGTCGCGGATTTCGAGGAACGTGTCGAAACCGCGGAGGAGGCCGGGCAGAAGAGCATCCTGCTCCTGATTCGCCGCGCCGGTAACCCGCGTTTCGTGGCGCTGGCGCTGTCTGAATAGTGGCCAACACCCGGACGAGACAGGAAAGCCCCCGCGCCGCGGGGGCTTTTTCATTTCGTCAGTTCCCCGCGCCCCTTTCCGGCACCCAGATGGCAAGCCCCAGCTCCTGTGCGGCTGTGAGCGACAGGACCTCGCTGCGCAAGCGGAGCGGGGTCTGATACCGCGCGATGGCCACCCGCGTCTGTGTATCGAGCGTGCCGGTCACGGGCCCGTCCAGCAGCCCCCGCGCCGCCAGTGCGCGTTGCAGCGCCGAGATCAGGGCGGGGTCGGTCTCCGCGTCGCAAGGGATCTCGAACCACAGTGCGGGCGTACCGCTCGGATCGGGCACAAGCGCGCGCGGGGCCGGGGCGTCGTCCCGGGCGAAGCAGCGGTCGGAGGCGCTTTCGGGCGGCTGAACGCTCAGCGTCACCTCGACGGCGGGCGGCGGCGCTTGCGGCGGCGCTCCGCGGTCCGGAACGGCGACGGGAACGCAGGCGACCAGCGCTGCCAGCGCCGCGAAAGTAAGTGCCCTGTGCATCCGTGATCTCGCCCGGTGTCCTGCCCGTTTGCGTGCTCTTGGTCGTGAGACGAGGGTAATCCCTGCCGGTGCGTCCCAAAAGCCGCCAAGCGGGTCCCGGCGGATTGACGCTCAATCTCTGCCGCTCAGGGCCCGTCGGCTGCCCGCGCCGGTTCATGCAGGCGCACAAGCTCGTCCAGCAGGCCCGAGGCATCCTCCACCCGCTCGGCGACCACGTGGCAGACACCCGATTGCCGCTGGATCCGGCCGGTCACCTTCAGAAGCCGTCCCGCGATCACCGCGCGGCGGAAGGTCTGGTAGATCTTCTGCCAGACGACGACATTGGCCACGCCGAACTCGTCCTCCAGCGTCACGAAGATCACGCCCTTCGCCGTGCCGGGACGCTGGCGGACGAGCACCAGCCCCGCCACGCAGACCCGCGCCCCCTCCGGCGGCAGGTGCAGCAGGTGATGCGGCAGACAGTCGGGCGGTTTCGGCCAAGCGGGAGGGCGGATATCGGGCTCCATGAGAACAGAGATAGAACATGTGCGCCACCACGCAAGCCCCCGATGCGCCGCTGGTCACCATTCGCCACAGGACCGAAATCAGGGCTGGAACACGCAACGACCCCGTATTACCTACTCCCCCGGTTTGGTACGGTCGCACGAGGAAAGGCAGAACATGGCGAAGATCACCTATATCGAGCACAACGGCACCGAACATGTCGTGGATGTCCCCACCGGCCTGACCGTGATGGAAGGCGCGCGCGACAACAACATTCCGGGCATCGAGGCCGATTGCGGCGGCGCCTGCGCCTGTTCCACCTGCCATGTCTACGTGCATCCCGACTGGGTCCAGAAACTGCCCGAGATCGATCCGATGGAAGAGGACATGCTGGAATTCGCCTATCAACCCGACGCGGAGCGGTCGCGCCTGACCTGCCAGCTCAAGGTTTCGGACGCGCTTGACGGGCTCATCGTCCAGATGCCCGAAAAACAGATCTGAAATGGCGGGGGCCGCACGCCCGGCGGCGCCGCGCCCCCTGTCGCGCTTTCTTCTCCGTTTCACCCGCGGCGCGGGTCTGGCGTTGAGCCTCTGTGTGGCCGCGCCAGTCGCCGATGCACAGACCGCTCTGTCCGCTGTCTACGAGGACCCAACCACGCGCTACCCGCACGGCGCGCTGGGCGATACGGTTGAACATGCCACGCTGACCGTGACGCTGTCCGATGGCCGCATCCTGCGTGCGACCTGGGACGCCCCCGTGGTCTTCGAGGACACCGCTCCCCGCCTTGCGGATCTCGACGGTGACGGACGCCCGGAAATCCTGACGGTGGAGGCCCATGAGACGCAGGGCGCCCGCTTCGCGATCTGGGCCGTCACCGGGGACGACCTCGTCCCGCTCGCCGCCACGCCATGGATCGGGCAGCGCTTTCGCTGGCTTGCGCCGCTTGGGGCCGCCGATCTGGATGGCGACGGCCGCATGGAGATCGCCTATGTGGACCGTCCCCATCTTGCGAAAATCCTCCGGGTCTGGCGCATCACCTTCCCGACGCCCGATACCGCCACCCTGACCGAGATCGCGACCGCGCCGGGCCTCACGAACCACCGCCTGCGCGATCCCGAAATCCCCGGCGGCATCCGCCACTGCGCCGACGGGCCCGAGATGATCACCGCCGATGCCGACTGGACCCGCGTGATCGCCACCCGGCTCACGTCCGACGGCACGTTCATCTCGCGCGACATCGGCCCCTGGCGGCCCGGCGCGCTGAATGCCGCGCTTGCCTGCCCGAACTGACGCCCCTCCTTCCTCTGGTCGCAAATATTCCCCGCCGGAGGCACATCGCCCGAAGGGGGGTCGATACCCCCTTCGGGCGAGCCACCCGGGGTTGACTTCACCCGGCCCGCGCGCTCTATCGCCGCGACCTGTTGCACCACGCAGACACGCCTCGAAGGACCCGGACCATGCATGCCTTTCGCAGCCATACCTGTGCCGAGCTCACCCGCCAGAACGTGGGCGAGACCATCCGCCTTTCGGGCTGGGTGCACCGCCGGCGCGACCATGGCGGCGTGATCTTCATCGACCTGCGGGACCATTTCGGCATCACCCAGGTGCTCTGCGATCCGGATAGCCCGGTCTTTGCCGAGGTCGAGAAGCTGCGCGCCGAATACTGCATCCGCATAGATGGCGAGGTGAAGGCGCGCGACCCGGAACTGGTGAACCCCAAGCTTCCCACCGGCGAGATCGAGGTCTTCATCCGCGACATGGAGATCCTGGGCGGCGTGGAGGGTGACCTGCCGCTCCAGGTCTTCGGCGATCAGGAATACCCCGAGGAGACGCGCCTGAAATACCGCTATCTCGACCTGCGGCGCGAGGCGATGCAGGCCAAGATGACGCTGCGTTCCGACGTGATCGCCTCGATCCGGCGGCGGATGTGGGACACGGGCTTCCGCGAATACCAGACGCCGGTGATCACCGCCTCCAGCCCCGAGGGCGCGCGCGACTTCCTCGTGCCCTCGCGCCTGCATCCGGGCAGGTTCTACGCGCTCCCGCAGGCGCCGCAGCAGTTCAAGCAGCTCCTCATGGTCTCGGGCTTCGACCGGTATTTCCAGATCGCGCCGTGTTTCCGCGACGAGGACCCGCGCGCGGACCGCTCGCCCACGGATTTCTACCAGCTCGACATGGAGATGTCCTTTGTCGAGCAGGAGGACGTGTTCCAGACGATCGAGCCGGTGCTCAAGGGTATCTTTCACGAATTCGGCAATGGCCGCACGGTCGATGAGGTCTGGCCGCGCATCTCCTATCGCGATGCCGCGCTCTGGTACGGCACCGACAAGCCCGATCTGCGCAACCCGGTGAAGATGCAGGTCGCCTCCGAGCATTTCGAGGGCTCGGGCTTCGCCATCTTCGCCAAGATCCTCGAACACGAAGGCACTGAGGTGCGCGCCATCCCCGCCCCCGGAGGCGGGTCGCGCAAGTTCTGCGACCGGATGAATTCCTGGGCGCAAGCGCAGGGCCTGCCGGGGATGGGCTATATCTTCTGGCGCGAGAAGCCCGAAAACGCCGAGACCCGTCGCAAGGTTGAGGCGTTGGTTAAGGGAGGCTCGGAAGAACTCGCGCTCTCAGATGCCATTCTAGACGACGCTAAGAACCGCATTCTTACTGCCGTGCGAAACGGCGACCAAGAAGAGGCTCGGTTTCTCACCGACGCGTTCTTCGGAGAATTTGAGGCCGCAGGCCCGCTGGCCAAGAACATCGGCCCCGAGCGGACCGAGGCGCTGCGCCGTCAGCTCCACCTGAAGGCGGGCGACGCGGCCTTCTTCCTTGCCGGCAAGCCGCACGAGTTCGAAGGCGTCGCGGGCCGCGCGCGCGACGAGATCGGGCGGGAACTCGGGCTGATCGACGAGAGCCGCTTCGCCTTCGCCTGGATCGTGGACTTCCCGATGTACGAGAAGGATGACGAGACGGGCCGCGTCGACTTCTCCCACAACCCGTTTTCGATGCCGCAGGGCGGGCGTGCGGCGCTGGATGGCGATCCGCTCGACGTCCTGGGCTACCAGTACGACCTTGCCTGCAACGGCTACGAGATCGTTTCGGGCGCGATCCGGAACCACAAGCTCGAGATCATGTTCAAGGCGTTCGAACTGGCGGGCTATGGCGAGGATGAGGTGCGCAAGCGGTTCGGCGGCATGGTCAACGCCTTCCGCTACGGCGCGCCGCCCCATGGCGGTTGTGCGGCGGGCATCGACCGGATCGTCATGCTGCTTGCCGACACCGCGAACATCCGGGAGGTCATCCTCTTCCCGATGAACCAGCGGGCCGAGGATCTGATGATGAACGCCCCGTCCGAGCCGACGGCGGAGCAGTTGATGGAGCTCGGTCTCAGGGTGATCCCGCAGGATTGAGGCTTGTGAGGAATTGCCGATATTTCTTCAGTATCCGGCCTGATTTTCTCTGGAGACTCTGCAGATCGTCCGAAAAGTGTAACCATACCTGTGGATGAGCCCCGTCTTCTCGGCCGGCCAGTTCCCGGTTTCAGGCCCCCGCCACGGCCCGACCGCATGACGCTTCGGGGCCGCACGGTAACCGTCACCCCGCTTGTCCCCGACGATGCGCCCGCGCTTTTCGCGGCCTTTCTGGGCGCGGATGCGATGTGGGATTACATGCCGGTCGGCCCCTTCGCCACGGAGGCGGAACTCGTCCGTTGGATCGCGGAGGCGGAGACGTCCGAGGATCCGCTCTTCTTCGCCTTCACGCCAAAGGGGGAGCGCGCGGCGGGCTTCGGAAGCTTCCTCAGGATCGCGCCCGAGGCGGGCTCCATCGAGGTGGGCTTTCTGGCTTTCTCGCCGGGATTGCAACGGAGTGTCGCGGCAACCGAGGCCATGTACCTGATGATGAAATGGGCCTTCGAGGCGGGCTACCGCCGCTACGAGTGGAAATGCGACACGCTGAACGCGCCGTCCCGGCGCGCCGCCGCCCGTCTCGGCCTGTCCTACGAGGGCGTGTTCCGGCAGGCGACGGTCGTGAAGGGGCGCAACCGCGACACCGCCTGGTTCGCGGCGATCGACACGGAGTGGCCCATGTTGGACCGCGCCTTTCGGACATGGCTGGACCCCCGGAATTTCGACGCGGCAGGGCGTCAGAGGAAGGCCCTGCGAGATCTGACGCGTCCCATCCTGGTTGCCGAGGCGCCTTCTCAGATCGCCACCGGAAGTGACTGAATTCGCTCCCTGATGAGCGAGCGCAGCGCGACGGTATCGCGCGGCCTCGCGCAGCCGTCCATCGCCTGTGCCGAGCATTCCAGCGTCTGGTCCTGCGCGGTCCGCGCAAGCCCGATCAGGAAGCGGCGCAGGTATCCCACCGGCGGGCTGTCGAGCGCCAGCAGGTCAAGCGCGTGCGACAGGTCCTCGCGCAGGGCGACCGGATCGGGCGCGACCGCCTCCGTGGAGGCGTGGCGGGGCCCATTCGGGCGCAGGGCGTCCGGCAGATGTACGAGGATGGCGGCCTGAAACGCCGCCAGAGACGTCACCGGCTTGGGAAGAAAGCCATTCGCGCCCGCTTCGGCGCAGGCGGCGGCCGCGGCCTCACGCTCCGCGCCGGAGGTGCCGATGAGGATCGGCACGCGCGCCCGGGCGCGATGCATCGTCCGGATCAGGTCAAGCCCCGAACCGTCCGGCAGGCCGAGGTCGATGATCGCGGCCGAGGGCCGGTAGACGTTCAGGTGCCGCTTGGCCGAAGCCACGCAATCCGCGCGCCGGATCCGTGCCCCGGAGCGCAGGCACATCAGGCGCAGCGCCCCGGAGGAATAGCGGCTGTCCTCGACCACAAGCACGGTCATGCCCTGCAAGGGCCGCGCCGTGGTCGGACGCGGCTGCAATGCCAGTGCGTCGAATTCGTCTTCCATCACCCCTCCACCATATGCCGGGCCGAATCCCCTTCGGTTGAAGCGATTCAACATGTCCGTGGTTGATCATTGGTTAAGGCGCGGCCCTTGGTCGCTTGGCACAGTGGCGATTTCCGGGGCTATGTGTGGGCCGCCGCGTCGCTTGAGAGGAGACCGCAATGATCGGACGTCTGAACCATGTCGCCATCGCCGTTCCCGACCTCGAGGCGGCTGCAGCGCAATATCGCGACACGCTGGGCGCCAAGGTCGGCGCGCCGCAAGATGAGCCCGACCACGGCGTGACGGTCGTCTTCATCGAGCTTCCGAACACCAAGGTCGAACTGCTGCACCCGCTGGGCGAGGGCTCTCCCATCGCCGGCTTCCTCGAAAAGAACCCCTCGGGCGGCATTCACCACATCTGCTACGAGGTCGAGGACATCCTCGCCGCGCGCGATCAGCTTCAGGCGTCGGGCGCCCGCGTGCTGGGCACGGGCGAACCCAGGATCGGCGCCCATGGCAAGCCGGTCCTGTTCCTTCATCCGAAGGATTTCACCGGAACCCTCGTTGAGCTGGAGCAGGTCTGATGGGAGTCGTCACCGGCATCGTGCTTTACGCGATCATCTGGTTCATGACGCTCCTGATCGTGTTGCAGACCAACGTCGTCAGCCAGGACGAGGCCGGAGAGCGCGTCAAGGGTACCCATGGCTCGGCGCCCGCGAACCCGCAACTCGGCAAGCGGTTCCTCGTGACCTCGGGCATCGCTTTCGGGATCTGGGCGGTGATCGCGGCCATCATCCTCAGCGGCGCGATCACCATCGATGATATCGACCTCTTCACGCGCTTCGGGATGGGCTCCCCCCCGCCCGAGTGAGGCGGTGGTGCAGATGCGTGAACGTGGCTGCGCCAAGGATCGGCACCAGCAGGTTCACCACCGGGATCGTCAGCGGCACGGCCATCAGAACGCCGGCGGCGAAGATCGTCGGCCGGTGCCGGCGGCGAAACGCGGCAGCGCCCGCGGCATCCGACCGGCGCAGCGCCACGAGCTGGGCGTATTCCCGGCCCAGCAGGATGCCGTTCACCACCCAGAACAGGATCGGCGCAAGCGGCGTGAAGATCAGGTAAAGCACCAGCGCGACAAGGTTCACGCCGATCAGGAGACCGAGGAATTTCAGCGCATCCACCAGCCCCTCGAGGACGCCGATCGAGCGCGCCGGCGGCAGGTCGGGGTAGTGCTTGCGTTCGACGGCCGCCGCGATGGTTTCGAGAAACATCGAAATGAAGGTGGAGGCGACAGGCACCATCAGGATGCTCGACAGCACCAGCATGACAGGCACGCTGGCCCATGTGAGCGCCGTGTCGACCCATGTGATCTCACCGATCCAGGGCAGGGAGAAGCTTTCGGGCACGACCCAGCCGATCACGGTGACGAAGACCACGTAGAACCCGACCAGAAGCGCTATGGTCAGACCCAAGCCGATGGCCAGCACCCCGAGAAAGCGTCCGTCGGTGATCTGCCCCAGCGCCTTGAGGAAATCGCTCAGGATCATTCGGCCATCCATGTGGTGATCGCGCCCATGTCGGGCCGTGGCCGTTCGGGCGGCGTGCGCGTCTCGGTCCCGATATGGATGAACCCCGCCACGGATTCGTGCGGCCCGAGGTCCAGCCCGCGCGCGCAGAACCCGGGGTGACGGGCGCGCCAGCCGGTCAGCCAGCCCGCGCCCCAGCCCGCGGCGAGGCAGGCATTGACCAGCGACAGGCACACCGCGCCGGCCGACATCTCCTGTTCCCAGAGCGGGATCTTCTCCGACGGCTTGGGCGAGAGGACCACCGCCACGACAAGGTTGGCGTCGGCGAAGCTCGTCACCTCTTTGGCCAGTGCGTCAGGGTCGCGGCCGTCCGCGCGACCGATCTCGGCGGTCAGGTCCGCGAGCCGCTGGCAGGCCCCGCGTTCGAGCACCACGAAGCGCCACGGCTCGAGCTTGCCATGATCGGGCACCCGCGCGGCGGCCCTGAGCAGCGTGGACAACTCCGTGCGGTCTGGCACCGGCAGGCCGAGCGTCTTGGGTGGCCGGGACCGGCGCGTCAGGAGGAAGTCTAGGGTTTCCGGGCGCTTGGACAGCGGCACGGCAACGTCCGCAGGGGTATCGGGCATGGTGGCTGGGCTTCGCGACAGAATGAACAGGGTCCACCCGATGTCGTCTTCTCCAACGTGAAGATCAAGGGCTTGCGCGCCGTTACACCCCGATCAGAGCGGGAGCGGAAGCGTCATCGCGCCGAAGATCGCACCGCTGCCGACGACGAGCACCGCCGCAAGAAGGCGGCTCCTGGTCTCGATGAGATAGGCCAAGACCAGCGGGATCATGAATCCGATCGCATAAGCGAAGCCGCCGAGCATCGCGAGCGTGATCCATTCCACGATGCCACTGGGCAACCCGCCCAGAAACGCCAGCGCGAACCACAGCGCGACAAGCGCCGTGACCGCGCCGAGCGCATGGAACAGCCAGGTCGGCATGCGGTCGAGAAACGCGTCGAAGGCGGAAAACATGCGTTCAGGTCCGCGCGACGTGTCGTCGCCCGTCGCGTGCTGCCCGGAACGATAGAATTCGGATACCTTCATGTCATCGAAGAGCGCGGACGACGCTCCGGTCTTGTTACTCAACATGGGCCAACCCCCAGGTTCGCAAACGGTGAACGGTTCATACCCGAGTCGGCGGCGCGGTCGTATGGCGGGATTCCCGCCGATCGCGAGAAGGTGGCCGGAAAGACACGGGTCCGGGCAGGTCGCGGGCGATTCTCCGCCGATGGGGCGCGGGCACTGGCGAGATCGCGCGCGAAACCCATTCTGGCCCCATCCCGGGACGGATCGTCGCCGATGTTGTGTGGGAGTGATGCATCTGCCACAGCATCGGCGATCGACGGGAGGCCTCCGTCGGGGCCGGATCACGCTGGGCGGGGTAAGGGCGGTTGCGGCGCGCTCCCATCGGTATTCCACGCGGCGCGCCGCAACCCGGAGATGCGCACAAATGGGGCAAGTCGTTATAAAGGCGTGGGAAGCCGGCGCGCCGCCCCTAGCTCGCCTTGCGCTTTTTCGTGGCGCTGCCCGAGCGTTTGCCCTTGCTGCCCTTGGCTTGCTTCTCCGCGATCAATTCAACGGCGCGCTCCAGCGTGATGTCCTGCGGGTCAAGGTCTTTCGGCAGCGTCGCGTTCACTTTTTCCCATTTGACGTACGGCCCGTAGCGCCCGGTCATCACGTTGATCGCCCCGCCTTCGCCGGGATGCTCGCCCAGTTCCTTGAGCGGCGCCGCGGCGGCTCCGCGCCCGGCCCGTCCAGCCGCCTTGGCCGCGATCAGTTCCACCGCGCGATTCATCCCCACGGTGAACACCTCGTCGACCTCGGGAAGGTTGGCGTAGATGCGGCCGTGTTTCACGAAAGGCCCGTAGCGCCCGATGCCGGCCTCGACCGGCTCGCCATCCTCGGGGTGATCGCCCACCTTGCGCGGCAGGCTCAGGAGCATCAGCGCCTTCTCGAGGTCCATCTCGGACACCTCCCAGCCCTTGGGCAGGGAGGAGCGTGGCGGTTTCGGCACCTCCTCGGTCGCATCGCCGAGCTGGACATAGGGTCCGAAACGGCCGGTCTTCAGCCAGACTGCCTGGCTCGTGTCGGGGTTGATGCCCAGCATCTTGCCGTCCGGTCCCAGCCCGTCCGCCGCGCCGTCGCCCTCCATGCCCGGGGGGCCGAAAGGGCGGGTGTAGCGGCATTCGGGATAGTTGGAACAGCCGATGAACGCTCCGCCCGAACGTGCGGTGCGCATCGACAGCCGACCCTTGCCGCAATTGGGGCAGAGGCGCGGGTCGCTGCCGTCCTCCGTGGGCGGAAATAGGTGCGGCTCCAGCACCTCGTTGATCTTTTCCAGCACGTCGGTGATGCGAAGCTCCGAGGTTTCCGACACCGCGGCCGAAAAATCCTTCCAGAAGCGTTCAAGCACGTCCTTGTAATGCCTTTCGCCGGCCGACACGTCGTCCAGCTCGGCCTCGAGATTGGCGGTGTAGTCGTATTCGAGATAGCGGCGGAAGTAGTTGACGAGGAAGGCCGTCACCAGCCGTCCCTTGTCCTCGGGGAACAGCCGGCCCTTGTCCTTCCGGACATAGCCGCGGGCCTGGATCGTGTCGATGATCGAGGCGTAGGTGGAGGGCCGCCCAATGCCCAGTTCCTCCATCCGCTTGACCAGCGTGGCCTCGGTGTAGCGCGGGGGAGGCTGGGTGAAATGCTGCTGGCCCAGAACGCCGCCATTGTCCGACAGGATGCCCTTGCCACCGCCCTCGACCAGCTTCGCGTGATCGGGCTTGAGCGCGTCGCCCGCAAGCGTGAGCGCATCGCCCGAGGCCACCTGTGGCAGGCGCCTGCTGTCCTCGTCGTCGCCGCTGCCGGAGGCGACGTCGTCGCGCCCCTCCTCGTAGACCTTGAGGAACCCGTCGAACAGGATCACCTGACCGGTCGCGCGTAGTTCCACCTCGCCGTCGCGGCTGGCGACGGTGACGGTGGTGCGTTCCATCCGCGCGGCTTCCATCTGGCTGGCGATGGTGCGCTTCCAGATCAGCTCGTAGAGCTTGCGCTGATCGTCCTCGGACAGTTTCAGCTCACCCGGCGCCTTGGACATGTCCGTTGGCCGGATGCACTCATGCGCCTCCTGCGCGTTCTTGGCCTTGTTCTTGTACATGCGCGGAGAACTCGGGACGTAGTCCTTGCCGTAGCGGGCGGCGATGACGTCGCGGGCGGCATGCACCGCCTCGGGTGCCATGTCGATGCCGTCGGTCCGCATGTAGGTGATGTGCCCTGCCTCGTAGAGGCGCTGGGCCGCGCTCATCGTCTGCTTGGCGCCCATGCCGAACTTGCGGCTCGCTTCCTGCTGGAGGGTCGAGGTCATGAACGGGGGCGCGGGGTTGCGCGTGGCGGGCTTGGCCTCCACCCCGGTGACGGCGAGCGCGCGGGATGACACGGCCTTGACCGCAAGCCCCGCCTCGGCCTCGGTGGCGAGGTCGAAGCGGTCGAGCTTCCTTCCGCCCATGGCCACCAGCCGCGCCTCGAAGCTCTGGCCCCGGGGCGTTTCAAGCACCGCGCGCACCGACCAGTATTCGCGGGGGCGGAACGCCTCGATCTCCATCTCGCGGTCGACGATGATCCTGAGCGCGACCGACTGCACGCGGCCGGCGGATTTGGCGCCGGGCAGCTTGCGCCACAGGACCGGCGAGAGCGTGAAGCCCACCAGGTAATCCAGAGCGCGGCGGGCGAGGTAGGCCTCGACCAGCTCCATGTCCACGTCGCGCGGCTCGGCCATGGCCCGTGTCACGGCGTCCTTGGTGATTGCGTTGAAGGTCACGCGGCGGACGGTCGCGTCCTTCTTGATCGCCCGGCGTTTTTCCAGCGCCTCCTTGAGATGCCAGCTGATCGCCTCACCCTCGCGATCCGGGTCGGTGGCGAGGATCAGATCGGGGTCGTCCTTGAGCGCGTCGGCGATGGCCTTGACGTGTTTCTTGCTTTCGGCCGCGACTTCCCAGGTCATGTCGAAACCGTGTTCGGGGTCGACCGAGCCGTCCTTGGACGGCAGATCTCGCACATGCCCGTAGGACGCCAGAACCGTGTAATCGGACCCCAGATATTTGTTGATCGTCTTGGCTTTGGCGGGAGATTCGACGACGACAACGGGCATGAAGCAATAACCTTTGGCAGCGGGGATGGCTGTGGCGGCGGAACATGTGGGGCCTCGGGGTGGGTTGTCAATGCGGTATCCGCGCGGCCCGCTGCGCCGGTTCCGCGCGCCCCCCGGGGCGTTCGGACAGGCGGAGACCCAAGGGCCCGCGGGCCGGAAAACACACGTTTTGCGGTGCCCTACGCGGCCCCGGTCAGCGCCACGCGGCCACCGGGGCTGCGCGTGATCCGACCGGCCATTTCCAGAACGGCGAGGGCCTGCGCGATCTCCCGGGGGGGCTGGCCGGTGTCGCGGATCAGCTGATCCTCGTCGAGCGGCGTGACGCTCAACCGCTCCAGCACGAGCGCCTCCACGCCTCCGTCCGGGAGCGGCGGGCGCGGCGCATTGACCGGCCGTTCGGAGACCGCGGGCGGGACGGCCGGGCGCGGTTCCGTCGCTGCGCCCAGCGCCTCGATCACGTCCTGCGTGCTGCGCACCAGCGTCGCACCGTCCCGGAGCAGGATGTTGCCGCCCGAGGCGCGGCTGTCCAGCGGATGGCCCGGCACCGCCATCACCTCGCGGCCCTGGTCGAGCGCCGCGCGCGCGGTGATCAGCGATCCCGACCGCGCGGCCGCCTCCACCACGATCACCGCCTGCGACAGGCCGGAGACGATCCGGTTGCGTCGCGGGAAATGGCGCCCCTGTGGCTGGAGGCCGAAGGGCATCTCGCTGAGCCTCAGGCCGGCCTTGCCGATGCGTGTCGCAAGCTCCGCGTTTTCGGCCGGGTAGAGCACGTCGAGCCCGCCCGCCTGCACCGCCACGGTTCCGGTCTCGAGCGCCGCCTCGTGGGCAAGCGCGTCGATGCCCCGCGCAAGGCCCGAGACGATCACATATCCCGCCTCGCCCAGCTCGCGTGCCAGCCGCCGCGTCATGCGCGCGCCGAGCGCCGAGGCGTTGCGCGTGCCCACCACGGCCACGCAAGGCCGGCGCAGGAGCGACAGGTCCCCCAACGCCCAGAGGACCGGCGGCGCGTCCGGTATGCGCGCGAGCGCCTCGGGATAGGCGGCATCGCCGAGGCACAGGAGCGTCGCGCCGAGCCGTTTCGCGGCGCTGAATTCGGCCTCGGCCAGCGCTTCGGGGCAGGGGGCGTAATCCGTGACGCCGGCGTTCCTGGCGATGTCCGGCAGCGCGGCCAGAGCGGCCTCCGCATGCCCGTGCTCCGCCATAAGGCGCAGGTAGGTGGCCGGTCCCACCCGCCGTGACCGCACGAGGCGCAGACGCAAAAGCCGCTCTCGCGCGTCCGGCGCGGGGGGCGGCGTGTAATCGAGCGGAGGTTCCGCGAATCCGGTGTCGGTCGGGAGAGACATGCGCGCGACCGTAGGACTCCAGTAGTTAACAGGGTGTTACCGCGCCGCGCGTGACCGGTAACGAATGGCGCCGAGGATGGCGGCAAGCCATGCCAGAGTGGCCAGCGCCGTCAGAGGAAGGATGACCACGAAGCTCCAGCCTGCGGGCGGTCCCGGGATCAGCGGAAAAGCAAGCGCGGCCGAAAGCGGGAAGACCCCGAGCCGCAGATAGGCCGCGGGGGCCGGCAGCGCGGGGTGCGTTACGTCCGGCGCGCCCGCTCCGTGGCGCGCCATGGCCCAGAGCGTCACGGCGACGAGGGCGAAGAACGCCAGCGCGACAGGCCCCGCCGCAAGGCCCATCGCAACGGCAGGCGGAACGCTCAGGAGCGCCGCGAAGACCCGATCCGCCCGTCCGGGGCTGAACCCTGCCCATGGCCGGTCCGCCAGCCAGCGCCCCGCGATCAGAACGAGCCCCGCGACGGCCGCCAGCCCGGAGAAAGCCGCCGGACCGGGGAGCGTCATCGCCGCGTCCTCCGCGAAGAACAGGTGTCCCCAGCCGGCCCAGGCGAACCCGGCGCCCGAGTATATCGCAAGCTGCGAGCCCCATCCCGCGTTCCGCATCACCCAGGGCAGTGCGACCCACGCAACGCCGAAGGTGATCGTCATGTGCCAGCCGAGGCTCGGCCAGACGAAGGAGATCGGCGGTGCCTCGTAGACCAGAGGGATCAGGGCGCCCTCGATCAGCCAGCCCATGAGCGCGCCTGAAAGCACGAGGCTGCGCCAGTCCCGTGCGCCACAGGACCAGAGCACGACAAGCGTCACATAGGCGAAACCGGTGTAGATCAGGACGAATTCGATGAGGACCGACAGCGCCTCCGCGCCACCTTCCGTCAGCCGCGCGACGGGACCCTCGTTGAGGAACACCAGTTCCGAAAAGACGAAACCCGCCGCGCCGCCGCCCAGAGCCGCCGCGCCGCGCCGCGCGACGCCTTCGGCCATGCGGGGCAGGCCGCCGGCCCGCGCCCGGCCCTCAGCCGGAGGCCGAGCCGCCAACGGTCAGACCGCCGATCATCAGCGTCGGCTGGCCCACGCCCACGGGCACCCACTGGCCGTTCTTGCCGCAGTTTCCCATGCCGGGATCGAGCGCCATGTCGTTGCCGATCGCGCGCACGTTCTGCAGCGCCGTTGCGCCGTCGCCGATCAGGGTCGCGCCCTTGACCGGCGCGCCGACCTTGCCGTCCTTCACGCGGTAGGCCTCGGTGCAGGAGAACACGAACTTGCCGTTGGTGATGTCGACCTGCCCGCCGCCGAAGCCCACGGCGTAGATGCCGTCCCTGAGGTCGGCGAGGATGTCGGCGGGCTCCGCCTCGCCGCCCAGCATGTAGGTGTTGGTCATCCGCGTCATCGGTGCGTGGGCGTAGCTTTCGCGCCGGCCATTGCCGGTCGGCGCAACCCCCATCAGCCGCGCCGATTGCCGGTCCTGCATGTAGCCCACGAGGATGCCGTCCTCGATCAGCACGGTCTTGTTCGCGGGCGTGCCTTCGTCGTCGACGGTGATCGAGCCGCGTCGGTCCGGGATCGTCCCGTCGTCGAGCACGGTGACGCCCGGGGCGGCCACCCGTTGTCCCATGAGCTCGGCGAAGGCCGATTGCTTCTTGCGGTTGAAGTCGCCCTCGAGCCCATGGCCCACTGCCTCGTGCAGCAGGATGCCCGGCCAGCCGGGGCCGAGAACCACGTCCATCACGCCCGCCGGCGCGGGCACGGACCCGAGGTTGACCACGGCGATCCTGAGCGCCTCGCGGGCCACGCCCTCCCAGTGGTCGCGCCCCAGAAGGCCGGCCATGCCGATCCGTCCGCCGCCGCCGGCATTGCCCGATTCGCGGCGGCCGTTCTCTTCGACGATGACGCTCACGTTCAGGCGCACCATGGGGCGGATGTCGGAGACGAGCGCGCCGTCTGGCCGCAGGATCGCGACCTCCTGGTGGCTGGCGGCGAGGCTGGCGCTGACCTGCACCACGCGGGGGTCGAGCGCGCGGGCGAAGGCGTCGATCTCGCGCAGCGTGTCGAGCTTCACGGCGAAACCGGCATCGGCCATCGGGTCGGCGTCGGTGTAGAGCCGGACATTCGTGCCGGCCGGTCCTTCGGCCAGCGTGCCGCCGCCGTCGCCCACGGCGAGGCGCGCGGTCTCGGCGGCGCGGGCAAGTGCTGCCTCCGAGATTTCGGTGGAATGGGCGTAGCCCGCCACATCGCCTTTCACGGCGCGCAGGCCGAAGCCCTCGGCCGCGTCGTAGCTGGCGTTCTTCACCCGCCCGTCGTCGAAGACCAGCGCTTCGGACCGGCGGCGTTCCAGAAACAGCTCGCCATCCTCCGCCCCGTCGGTGGCCGCGCGCAGCAGGCGCAGCGCGGCGGCTTCGTCGATATGGGTGTCGAAGGGGCGGAAGGGCTCTGACATGACGGCTCCGGCGGGCTGGGGTGGGAAAAATGATCCAGGTCAATTTCGTCCGGGGTGAGACATTTTTGACCAATGTCTAACCCTGCCAACAGCTATATGGTCCGCACAGCTTGGAACGCAACGGTCGGCCGATCGAGGGACCCGGGACGCCCGGGGCGGGAGACGACCGCGAGACAACAGGACAGGTGAGAATGGCACTTCGTAAGAAGATCGGCGGCCTCTGGGCCGTGTTTGGCGCAAGCCTGGTGGCGGGCGCGGCACATGCGCAGACGGAGAGCCTGCGCGACGGACTGGACGTCATCGGCGCGCCCGTTCCCGGTGGCATGGGCTTCCAGCCCGGCGTCACCTCGCTTGCACATGATGTCCGGGCGCTCGACACGTTCCTGCTGGTCATCATGACGGGGATCGTGCTGTTCGTGACGGCGCTGCTTCTCTGGTCGATCGTCCGGCACAATGCCCGCGCGAACCCGACGCCCGCGACCTTTACCCACAACACCAGGATCGAGATCACCTGGACCGTCGTCCCGCTTCTCATCCTCGTGGTCATCGGGGCCTTCTCGCTCCCGGTGCTGTTCCGCCAGCAGACCATTCCCGACGCCGATGTCGTCATCAAGACGACCGGCTACCAGTGGTACTGGGGCTACGAATACCCCGAGGAGGGGATCGAGTTCCTGTCGGTCATGCTCGCCGAGGATCAACTGGCCGAGTATGGCTACACCCGCGACGAATTCCTCCTCGCGACAGATGCCGCCATGGTCGTGCCGACCGGGCAGACCATCGTCGTGCAGGTCACCGCGGCGGACGTGATCCATTCCTGGACCGTGCCTGCCTTCGGCGTGAAGCAGGACGGCGTTCCGGGGCGCCTGGCCGAACTGTGGTTCGAGGTCGATCCGGGGCAGGAGGGCGTCTATTTCGGCCAGTGTTCGGAGCTGTGCGGCACCGCGCATGCCTATATGCCCATCACCGTCTTCGCCGTGACGCCCGAGGAATACGAGGCCTGGCTGGCCGGCGAGGCGCAGGAATTCGCCTCGACCGGCGGTATGCGCGCGCCCGAGATCCTCGAATTCGCGGCCGTGGAATAATGCGTGGGGCGGGACTTGTCCCGCCTTTACCGTTGTGGTGGGACACGTCCCGCCCTACGATATGCAGAGCAAACAGATGACTGACGCAACGACCAACGCAGCGACCGGCACGCCGGAGGCACAATTCGGCGATTACGTGCAGCTTCTCAAGCCGCGTGTGATGTCGCTGGTCGTGTTCACGGCGCTCGTGGGCCTCCTCGTGGCGCCGGGAGGGGTGTCGCCGATGATCGGCTTCGCCGCGATCCTCTTCATCGCGCTGGGCGCGGGCGCGTCGGGTGCCCTCAACATGTGGTACGACGCCGATATCGACCTCATCATGAAGCGCACGCGCGGTCGTCCCGTGCCCTCGGGCCGTGTCGAGGCGGGCGAGGCGCTGTCGATCGGCATCGCTCTGTCGGTCATCTCGGTGGCGATGCTGGGTCTTGCGACGAACTGGGTCGCGGCGGGGCTTCTGGCCTTCACGATCTTCTTTTACGCCGTCATCTACACGATCTGGCTCAAGCGTCTGACGCCGCAGAACATCGTCATCGGCGGCGCGGCGGGGGCGTTTCCGCCGATGATCGGCTGGGCTGCGGTCACCGGGAGCGTGTCGCTGGAGTCCATCCTGATGTTCGGCCTCATCTTCATGTGGACGCCGCCGCATTTCTGGGCACTGGCACTCTTCATGAAGGCCGACTACCAGGAGGCCAAGGTACCGATGCTGACAGTCACCCATGGCCGGGCCGAGACGCGGCGGCAGATCTGGATCTACTCGCTGCTGCTGGCACCGGTGGCGCTGGGCGTCGGCCTGACCTCCATCGCGGGGCCGGTCTATCTGGCCGCCGCTGTCGTGCTGAACGCCATCTTCCTCATCCGCGCCTTTGCCGTCTGGCGCCGCGACGAGGCGACGTCCGAGGCCGACGGCTTCTCGGCCGAAAAGCGTCTGTTCCGTTTCTCGCTGAGCTACCTTTTCCTTCACTTCGGCGCGCTTCTCGCCGATTCTGCACTGCGCCTGACCGGCGTTTGGGGGGCCTGACACCATGCCGATCACTCAAACCCACGAATTGCACACGCGCCGCTTCGGGCGGAACCTCGGTGTCGCGCTGAGCCTCGTGGCCTTCGCAGCCATCGTCTTCGGAATGACCATCGCCAAGATCCGCGAAGGCGCGTCGATGGAGGCCTTCGACCACCAGCCGCGCGTGTCGATCACGCCACCCGTTTCAAGCGGTTCGGAGGATGGCCAGTGACACTGAACCGGGATCAGAAGGTCGTCACGCGGCTCATCGGCGTCATCGTATTCATGGGGGCGCTCGCCTGGGCCGCGGTGCCGCTCTACGACTGGTTTTGCCGGGTGACGGGCTTCGGCGGCACGACTCAGGTCGCCGCCGCGGAAAGCGAGACCGTCCTCGATCAGACCATCCGCGTGCGCTTCGACGCGAGCCGCGCGCGCGACATGCCATGGGAGTTCCGCGCGGTGGAGCCGCACATGGACGTGCGCATCGGCGAGACCGGGCTGGCCTTCTACGAGGCGCACAACCCGACGGACCGCCCCATCGCCGGCACGGCCAGCTTCAACGTGGCGCCTTTCGAGACGGGTCCGTATTTCGTCAAGATCGCATGCTTCTGCTTCGAGCTTCAGGTGCTCCAGCCCGGCGAGACCGTGCTGATGCCCGTGACTTTCTTCGTCGCCCCCGAGATCGTGGACGATCCCGAAACGGTCGGCATCCCCGCCATCACCCTGTCCTACACGTTCCACGTCTCGGACATGCCCGAAGATTACGCCGCGCTCGAGGCATCCGAGCCCGCGGCGGCCAACTGACGACCCACCGGGAGGACCGCACCCATGGCCCACGCGAAACATGACTACCACATCCTGCCGCCGTCGATCTGGCCCTTCATGGCAGCCGGCGGCGCCTTCGCCATGCTCTTCGGGGCGGTGAACTGGATGCACGGCTCGGGGCCGTGGCTGTTTCTCATCGGCTTCGCCGCGGTGCTTTACGTCATGTATGGCTGGTGGGCCGACGTGGTGACCGAAAGCCAGCAGGGCGATCACACGCCCGTGGTGCGTCTGGGCCTGAAATACGGGTTCATCATGTTCATCATGTCGGAGGTGATGTTCTTCGCGGCGTGGTTCTGGGCGTTTTTCAAGCACGCCATCTACCCGATGAACACCTACGAGGCCTCGACCTACGTGCCGCCCGAGATCTACGCGGTCGACCCGTTCCACCTGCCGCTGATCAACACGCTCGTACTGCTCCTGTCGGGCTGCGCGGTGACGTGGTCGCACCATGCGCTCGTTCACGGCGGTCCCCGCAGGGATGTGGCCAACGGTCTGATCCTCGGCGTCGTGCTGGGCCTCATCTTCACCGGTCTGCAGGCTTTCGAATACTGGGAGCTGATCGCCCATTACGACTGGACCTTCGGCGGCGACAAGTTCTTCTCCACCTTCTTCCTCGCCACCGGTTTTCACGGTCTGCACGTGATCATCGGCACCATCTTTCTCTTCATCTGCTGGCTGCGGGTGCTGAAGGGCCATTTCACCCCCGAAAAGCATATCGGCTTCGAGGCCGCGGCCTGGTACTGGCACTTCGTCGACGTGGTCTGGCTGTTCCTCTTCGCCGCGGTCTACATCTGGGGTCAGGCGGTGGTGATCTCCTGACCGTTGCAGGGGGGCTCTGCCCCCCGCGCGTGCCGCGCTCCCCCCGGCGGTATTTCCGGAAAGATGAAGGGGTCGGATGGGGCGACGCCGACGCGAAACGAAAGGCCCGCCGCGAGGTGGGCCTTCTTCTTGGAGGTGACATGATCCGACGCATTATCTGGCCGCTGATCTTCGGTCTGGGCGGCGTGGCGATCCTCGTTTCGCTCGGGGTCTGGCAGGTGCAGCGCCTCGCTTGGAAGGAAGCCGTGCTTGCCGATATCGAGGCGCGCATCGCCGCAGCGCCCGAGCCGCTGCCCGAGGTGCCGGATCCCGAGACCGATCGCTACATGCCTGTCGTGGCCGAAGGTGTGCTCGGCGACGATTACGTGCGCGTTCTGGTCAGCCAGCGCGGGCAGGGCGCGCAATACCGCGTGATTTCGCCCTTCGAGACGGGCGACCGTCGGATCTTGGTCGATCGCGGCGTCATGGCGACGGAGGGCACGCCGCCCGGCCACTCGGGCGAGGTGGTGGTCACGGGCAATCTGCACTGGCCCGACGAGGTGGACGGTTTCACGCCCGCGCCGGACATGGCGCGCAACATCTGGTACGCCCGCGATGTCGACGCGCTGGCCGCGCATCTCGGCACGCTGCCTATCCTCGTGATCGCCAGCGACATGTCGGTGTCCGATGCGCCCGTGACGCCCCTGCCGGCCGACACTGGCGGAATTCCGAACGATCACCTGAATTACGCGGTCACATGGTTTTCGCTGGCCGTGCTCTGGATGGGGATGACACTCTTTCTTCTGTGGCGTATCAGGCGGAAACCGTGATCGAGAGAGGCGCCATGCGCTACGTCTCCACCAGGGGCCAGGCCCCCGAACTGACATTCGAAGAGGCGATGCTGACGGGCCTTGCGCGCGACGGCGGGCTTTACGTGCCGGCCGAGGTGCCGCGCATGGGCGCGGGCGACATCGCGGCGCTGGCGGGGCTGCCTTACGAGGAGGTGGCGTTTCGCGTCATGCGGCCCTTCATCGGCGAGGCCTTCACCGACGACGCGTTCGCCGAGCTGATCGCGCGCGCCTATGCGGGTTTCGGCCATGCCGCGCGCGCGCCTCTGAAGCAGCTGCAGCCGAACCATTTCCTGCTGGAGCTGTTTCACGGGCCCACGCTGGCGTTCAAGGACTTCGCCATGCAGCTGATCGGACAGCTGTTCGAGGCGTCGCTCGCCCGCCGGGGCGAACGGGTGACCATCGTGGGCGCCACCAGCGGCGACACGGGGTCGGCGGCGATGGAGGCGTTCCGCGGCCTCGATGCCGTCTCGGTCTTCATCCTCTTTCCCCATGGTCGGGTCTCCGAGGTGCAGCGCCGGCAGATGACCACCGTGACCGAGGATAACGCCCATGCCCTCGCGCTTTCCGGCAATTTCGACGATTGCCAGGCCCGCGTGAAGGACATGTTCAACGATTTCGCCTTTCGTGACCGGGTGCGGCTGGCCGGCGTGAACTCGATCAACTGGGCGCGGGTTCTGGCGCAGGTCGTCTATTACTTCGCCGCCGCCGTCAGCCTCGGCGCGCCGCATCGCCCCGTCAGCTTCTGCGTGCCCACGGGCAATTTCGGCGACATCTTCGCGGGGCACATCGCCAAGCGCATGGGCCTGCAGATCGAGAAGCTCATCGTGGCCACCAACCAGAACGACATCCTGCATCGCGCGCTCAGCTCGGGCGATTACGTGCCGGACGGCGTGACGCCATCCATCAGTCCGTCGATGGACATCCAGGTCTCCTCCAATTTCGAACGCGCGCTGTTCGACGCCTATGGCCGGGACGGTCGTGCGGTGGCGCAGCTGATGGACGAGCTGAAGGCGGGCGGGTTCCATATCAGTCAGGGCGCGCTGGAGTCCCTGCGCGCCGATTTCGCCTCGGGCCGCGCCTCGGAGGAGGAGACCGGCGCGATGATCGCGCGGGCCCGCGCCGAGATGGGGGAGCTTCTGTGCCCCCATTCCGCCGTCGGCGTTCACGTGGCGCAAGCCTTCACCGGGACGACGCCGCTGGTGACGCTTGCCACCGCGCACCCCGCGAAATTCCCCGACGCGGTCGAGGCGGCCACGGGGCTTCGCCCCGCGCTGCCGCCGCGCATGGCCGACCTGATGGACCGGCCCGAGCGCGTCACGCGCGTCGACAACGACCTCGCCGCGATCGAGGCCCTGATCGAAGAGGATGTCTTCGCGTGAGTGTCGAGCTTCATACCCTGTCGAACGGCCTGCGGATCGTGGTCGAACCGATGCCGGGCCTGCAATCGGCCGCCATCGGTCTCTGGGTCAGCGCCGGCGGCCGCCACGAGCGCGCCGAACAGAACGGGATCGCGCATTTCCTCGAACACATGGCCTTCAAGGGCACCGCGCGGCGGAGTGCCCTGCAGATCGCCGAGGAGATCGAGGATGTGGGCGGCTATATCAATGCCTATACCTCGCGCGAGGTCACGGCCTATTACGCCCGCGTCCTGAAGGAGGACGTCCCGCTGGCCGTGGACCTGATCGCCGATATCGTGCTCAACCCCGCCTTCGATCCGACCGAGATCGAGGTGGAACGCGGCGTCATCCTGCAGGAGATCGGGCAGGCCGCCGACACACCGGACGACATCATCTTCGACTGGCTGCAGGAAGAGGCGTTTCCCGAACAGCCGCTGGGGCGGACCATCCTTGGTCCCGCCGAACGCGTGCGCGGCTTCGCGCGCGGCGATTTCGACCGGTTCGTGGCCGAGCATTATGGCCCGGGCGAGCTGATCCTGTCGGCCGCGGGCGGCGTCGATCCGGCCGAGATCCTGCGCCTGGCCGAGGCCGCCTTCGGCCACCTCGAGGCCACCCCGCCGGAGCAGCCCGAGCCGGGCACATTCGCGGGCGGCGAAAGGCGCGTGATCAAGGATCTCGAACAGGCCCATTTCACCCTCGCGCTCGAAGCGCCGGGCTACCGCTCCGACGACATCCACACCGCGCAGATCTATGCCACGGCGCTTGGCGGCGGCATGTCCTCGCGTCTGTTCCAGGAAATCCGCGAACGGCGCGGCCTGTGCTACACGATCTATGCGCAGGTGGGGGCCTTCGACGACACCGGCATGCTCACGATCTATGCGGGCACTTCGGGCGAGCAGATCGGCGGGCTTGTCGACCTCACGCTGGAGGAATTGCGCCGCTCCGCCGAGGACATGAGCGCGGCCGAACTGGAGCGCGCGCGCGCCCAGATGAAGGCGGGGCTTCTGATGGGGCTCGAAAGCCCCTCGGCCCGGGCGGAGCGCAATGCGCGGCTCGTGGCGATCTGGGACAGGGTGCCGCCGCTCGAGGAGACCATCGCTCGTATCGACGCGGTCACGCTGCAGGGCCTGCGCGACCATGCCGGTGCGCTCGTCGCCTCGGGCCGCGCGGCCATGGCGCTTTACGGTCCCGTGGGCGACGCGCCGGACCTCGTCCGCGTGAGGGAGCGTCTGGCCGCCTGATGCTCAGCCGAAAGCGGCACCTCCGGATCGAGACCGACCGGCTTACCCTGCGCCTTCCCAGGCACGCCGATTTCCGCTCCTGGTGCGCGCTGCGTAGCGCGAGCCGGGATTTCCTCGCTCCGTGGGAGCCGGCCTGGGCCAGCGATCACCTCAGCCGCAAGGCCTTCACCAACCGCGTCTACTGGGCCCATCGCGCCATATCTCAAGGCTCTGCCGTGCCGCTCTTCATCCACCTGCGCGAGGGCGAGGTGCTGCTGGGGGCCATCACGCTCGACAATATCAGGCGCGGTCCGGCGCAGGCCGGCACGCTGGGCTACTGGATCGGCGAGAACCACGCGCGGCAGGGCTACATGCGCGAGACCATCGAGGCGGTGGTGCATTACGCCTTCCGCAGTCTGGATCTCAGCCGGATCGAGGCGGCCTGCCTGCCCGAGAACGCCGCCTCGCGCGGGGTGCTGGAGAAGTCCGGGTTCAAGTATGAAGGCGTGGCGCAGAGCTACCTCCAGATCAACGGGCGCTGGCGCAATCACGTGCTCTATGCCAATCTCCGCTCGGACCGGCGCGGGCGAACGGATGTCGGGTGAGGGCGCCTGCACGATCCGCAGGTGCCACCGGCGGGCCGGAAAAGCCGGCTTTTCCGGGCAGGAAATCTCGAGATTTCCTTTTCGTTTTCCTGGCGGAAAACGGCGCCTATCATATGATCCATGACTGACACCCTGAACGCGCTTTTTGCCGCCGGTTTGCCGCAGGATGCCCTGCGCCCCCCCGAGGCGCAGTATCTCGAGGAACCGCGCGGGCGCTGGCACGGCAAGGCCGCGGCCGTGGTCGCGCCCTTCGACACCGAAGGCGTGGCCTCCGTCATCCGGGCCTGTGCTACGACGCGCACGCCCGTCATCCCTTTCGGCGGCGGCACGGGGCTGGTCGGCGGGCAGCTTTCGGACGAGGGGCCGGCGCCGGTGATCCTGTCGCTGGAGCGCATGCGCGCCATCCGCGCGCTCGATGCGCTGGCCGGGACCATGACGGTCGAGGCCGGCGCGATCCTTTCGGATGTTCACGCCGCGGCGGAGGAAGAGGGGCTGATCTTCCCGCTGACGCTCGCCTCTCAGGGCTCCGCGCGGATGGGCGGGCTTCTGGCGACGAACGCGGGCGGGGTGAACGTGCTGCGCTACGGAAATGCCCGCGATCTGTGTCTGGGGATCGAGGCGGTCCTGCCTGATGGCAGCGTGATGCACACGCTCTCGGGGCTGCGCAAGAACAACATGGGCTATGACCTGCGCCACCTGCTGATCGGCGCGGAGGGTACGCTGGGTGTCATCACCGCCGCGACGCTGCGGCTTTTCCCCAAACCGGCCGCGACAGGTGCCGCGCTGATGGTCGTGCCCGATCCTGACGCGGCGCTGGGTCTTCTGGGGCTGGCGCAGGCGCGCGTGGGCGCGGGGCTTTCGGCATTCGAGATCATGCATCGCACGGGCCTCGATTTCCTGCGCGAGGTGGGGCCGGAGGTGCGCCACCCGTTCGACGAGCCCCCGGACTGGATGTGTCTGATCGACCTCGGGATGGGGCCGGGCGACAGTCCGGCCGAGGCGCTCGAAACCCTGTTCGCCGAGGCGCACGAGTCGGGTTTCGCCACGGACGGCCTGATCGCGCAATCCGAGGCGCAGCGGGCCGAGTTCTGGACCCTGCGCGAGACCATTCCGCTCGCCAACCGCCGGATCGGGGCGATCTCGTCCCATGACATCTCGGTCCCGGTCGCCGCGATCCCGGCCTTCATCGCGAAGGCGCCCGACCGACTGGCGCGGATCGGGGACTACCGGATCAACTGCTTCGGCCATCTGGGCGATGGCAACCTGCATTACAACGTCTTTCCCCGGCCGGGTCGGTCGCGGGCCGACCACGAGGCCGAACGCCCCGCCATCAAGCGGGCGATCCATGACCTCGTCCATGAGATGGGCGGCTCGATTTCGGCGGAGCACGGGATCGGACGGCTGAAGGTCGACGACCTGGAGCGCTATGGCGATCCGGCGAAGCTGGCCGCGATGCGGGCGATCAAGGCGGCGCTGGACCCTTTGGGCATCATGAACGCAGGCGCTGTTCTGCGCGCCTAGGCCCTGTCTGCATTCATCTGAGCCAATCGATGGCGGAGACGAGGAAGACGAAGCCCATGAACCCGGTGAGGGTCTTTTCGCAGCGCAAGGCGAT
>LJSY01000075.1 GCA_001314805.1 Rhodobacteraceae bacterium HLUCCO18
GTGCTGGGCGATCTGGCGCGGGGACTGGAGGTGCGCCCGCCCGCCATGGCGCAGCTGCTCGACGACCGGCTGGGCCTGATCCATGCCGAGGCGTTGTCCTTCGCGCTGGCCCCGACGCTGGGGCGGGCCGAGGCGCAGGCGCAGGTCAAGACGCTTGCGGCGCAGGCGCGCGAGACGGGCGCACCCCTGCCCGACCTCGTGGCACAAGGGCATCCGGGCACCAATCTGCCAGACCTCTCGGCCCCGGCAACGCTGGGCACGGCACCGCGCGCGGCGCGCGCCTTCGCTGGAGCCGCGCGGACCCGGGCGGCCGCGATCGAGCGCGGCCTTTCGCAAAAGAGGTGAAAACCGGGATTGTCAACTTGATAGTGTCAATCTAGATTGACACACATCTGACATCTCGCGGGGTCCGATGCGCCTGCCGGTCACCTTCATCATGATCACGGTGACGCTCGACGCCATGGGCATCGGGCTGATCCTGCCGGTGATGCCCGACCTCATCGCCGAAGTGCGGGGCGTAAGCATCGCGGATGCGGCACTTTGGGGCGGCATCCTCGCGGCGGCCTACGCCGTGATGCAGTTCGGCTTTTCGCCCACGATCGGCGCGCTGTCGGACCGGTTCGGGCGGCGGCCCGTCCTGCTGGTGTCCATGGCGGTCCTCGCGCTCGATTACGTGGTGATGGCGCTGGCGGGGTCGATCTGGCTGTTGCTGATCGGGCGGCTCGTCGCGGGGATGGCGGCGGCCACGCACGCAACGGCGCTGGCCTTCATGGCCGACATCACGGAGCCCGGCAAACGCGCGCAGAATTTCGGCCTGATCTCGGCGGGTTTCGGGATGGGCTTCATCCTCGGCCCGCTCCTTGGTGGACTCCTCGGCGATCTCGACCCGCGCGCGCCCTTCGTCGCGGCGGCGATCCTCGCGGGACTCAACTTCACCTTCGGCTGGTTCGTGCTGCCGGAATCGCTGCCGAAGGAGCGACGCCGCGCCTTCGACTGGCGCCGCGCCAATCCGGCGGGCGGGTTGATGAAGATCGGCGAGCTGCCCGGCGTCGGCCCGCTTCTGGCGGTGATGCTGGCCTACCAGATCTCGAATTTCGTCTACCCGGCTGTCTGGGCCTACTGGACGCAGACAGCCTTCGGCTGGGACGCGCGTCTCGTGGGCACGTCGCTGGCGGCCTACGGCGTGGCCATGGCGGTGGTTCAGGCCGGGCTGATCCGCGCGATCCTGCCGCGGCTGGGCGAGGTGCGGGCGGTCTGCTGGGGCCTCGTGCTCAACACCGCCTGCCTCGTGATCTACGGGCTGATCTCGGAGGGCTGGATGATCTGGGTGATGATCCCGATCTCCGCCTTGGGCGCCATCGTGGCCCCGGCGATGCAGGGCGTGATGAGCCGCGCGGCCGGCGCCGATCAGCAGGGCGAGTTGCAGGGCGTGCTGGCCTCCATCTCGGCGCTGTCGATGGTGCTGTCGCCGCTGATGATGACGCAGGCCTTCTTCTGGGCCACGCGCGAGGGCGGGCCGGTCTGGCTGCCCGGTGCGCCGTTCCTCTTGTCGGCGGTTCTGATGGCGACGGCGCTGGCGATCTTCCTCGGCACCGGCCGATCCCGCAGGGCCATGGTGACCCCGGCGGAGTAGGCTCTCACCCCTCCGCCAGCACCTCGGCAAAAAGCGCGCGGTCCACGTTTCCGCCCGAGATCGTGGCGATCACCGGTCCGTCGCCCAGTTCGTCGCCCAGTTCATCACCATGAAACAGCGCGGCGGCCAGCGCCACGGCGCCGCCGGGCTCCGCCACGACCTTCAGCCGATCGAACGCATGGCGCATCGCGCGGCGCACCTCCTCCTCCGTCACGACAATCCCCGGTCCGCAGAGCCGCGACATGATGGGAAAGGTGATCTCCCCCGGCGCGGGCGTCAGGATCGCGTCGCAGAAGCCCGCCTCGGGCCCTTCGTTCCGTACGATGCCGCCAGAGGCCAGCGACCGCGCGGTGTCGTCGAAGCCCGCCGGTTCCACCGGATGCACCCGCATGCCGGGCGCCCGCGCCTCCAGCGCCAGCGCGATCCCGGCGGTGAAGCCGCCGCCGCCGCAACAGACCAACACTGTCGCCTCGGTCACGCCGGCCTCCGCCGCCTGTTCCGCGATCTCGAGGCCACAGGTCCCCTGCCCCGCGATGACCAGCGGCTCGTCGAAGGGCCTGATGAGCGTCAGCCCGCGTTCGTCGCGGAGCCGCGCGCCGATCTCGTTGCGATCCTCGCCGCCGGCACGGTCATAAAGCACCACCTCCGCCCCCATGGCGCGCGTGTTCTCGATCTTCAGCCGCGGCGCGTCGGCGGGCATGATGATCGTCGCGGGCACGCCATGAAGCTGCGCCGCGCGGGCCACGCCCTGCGCGTGATTGCCCGAGGAAAACGCCAGAACGCCGCGCGCGCGCAGGTCATCGGTCAGCGCCGAAAGCGCCGACCAGCCGCCGCGGAACTTGAAGCTTCCGGTGTGCTGGAGCGCCTCGCATTTCACGTAGACCGGCCGCCCCGCGATTTCGTCGAGAAACGGCGAGGACAGAAGCGGCGTGCGCCGCACGATACCCTCGGCGCGCGCGGCGGCGGCCTCGATCATTCCGATGTCGCTCATGAAACCTTGTCCAGAATAGCGCTGATGACGGCCTGCGCCTCGGGTTCGTCCAGGAACGGGACATGCCCGCGCCGGGGCACCTCGCCGAACACCATGTCGGGGCGGCGGCGCTGCATCTCTTCGGCGGTCTCGACCGACAGGAGGTTCGAATTCGCCCCCCGGATCAGACCGAGCGGCAACCCTTCGAGCGCATCGAAGAGCGGCCAGAGGTCGGGCGCCACCGCATCAGGCGCGAAAGCGGGCGCCACCGCCTCGCGCAGGCGCGGGTCATAGCGCAGGTGCAGCCGCCCACCCTCCTCCCGGAACAGGCGTCGGGCGAACACGGCCCATGTGTCGGCCGAAACGCCCCCGAAACTGTCACCGTAGAGCGCGGGCAAGGCCTCCGCCGCCTCGGCCATGGTCCGGTATACCGGCGGCTTGCCGATATAGGTCATGATCGCCGACAACCCCTCGGTCATGATCTCGGGACCCACGTCGTTGAGGATGACGCCGGACAGGCGGTCCTTTGCCGTCGCCGCCAGCACCATGGCCACGAGCCCCCCGCGCGACGTGCCGAGGATCGTCACGCGGTCAAGCCCGAGCTGGCCCAGCAGAACCAGCACATCGGCGGCTTCCTGAGGGACCTGGTAGGTGGCGGGGTCGGCGAAATCCGACGCGCCGCGCCCGCGGAAATCCATGCGGATGACCGTGGCGCGGTCGGCGAAACCGTGCACCACGGGCTCGAAATCCTCCATGTTCCGCGTCAGCCCCGGCAGGCACAGCAGAGGCGGCCCCTCGCCCACCACGTCATAGGCCAGTTTCACGCCATCGGCGGCGGTCACGTACTTCATGACGACAGCTCCAGCAGGGCGGGAACGCCGGTCAGGTCCGCCGCATCATGGGCCGGCCGGCCCGGCAGGTTGTCGACGGGTTCGCCCGCGCGGTTGACCCAGAGCGTGCGAAACCCGTAAGAGGACGCCGCCGCCGCGTCCCAGCCGTTCGACGAGACGAAGAGAACCTCGCCCGGAATACAGGAAAACCGTGCACCCACAAGGTCGTAGACGGCGCGCGCGGGCTTGAAGACTCCCACCGCTTCAACCGACAGCACATCGTCGAGAAACGCGCCGATGCCCGCGCTTTCGACCGCGCCAGACAGCATGTCCGGGCTGCCGTTCGACAGGATCGCGATGGACAGGCCCGCCCCCTTGAGACGGGCGAGCATCCCCGGCACCTCCGGATAGGCCGGAAGCCGCCAGTAGAGGCCCAGAAGCGCCTCGCGCAGGTCCGCGTCCTGCTGCCCCGCGCGCGCAAGCGCCCAGTCGAGACCGTCCTGCGTGACCTGCCAGAAATCGCAATGATCGCCGGTGATGGCCCTGAGCCATGAATACTGCAACTGCTTGAGCCGCCAGTCCGCCGCGACCTGCGGCCAGACCTCGGCGAAGCCCTCGCGCCCCGGCTCCGTCGCCAGGTCGCGCGCGGCAGCGGCCACGTCGAAAAGCGTGCCGTAAGCGTCGAAAACGCATACCCGGATGTCTCGCATGATCCCCCCTGCCGGTATCGGCGCGACCATGGCACAGCCTGTCCGCCGCGACAATTCGGAACGCCGGGGTTACATTGACCGCCCGGTTTGCTTACACTTTCCCATGCACGCACGCGGCAGTCCTGCGCACCAGGCGCGGCCCCGCGAAACTCACCACCCCCTTACCACAGGATATCCCATGACCCAGGCCAAGCCGGGCACGACCGTGTCCATTCATTACACTGGCACCCTTCCCGACGGCACCACGTTCGACAGTTCGGAAGGGCGCGACCCGCTGACCTTCCAGATGGGCGAGGGCCAGATCATCCCCGGTCTCGAGGCTGCGCTTTCCGGTATGTCGGTCGGCGACGAGACAACCGTGACCATCCCCCCCGAGGAAGCCTATGGCGCCCATAATCCCGAAGCGATCCAGCAGGTCCCGCGCGAGGCGGTGCCCGAGCACATCCCGCTGGACCTCGGCACGCAGTTGCAGGTCCAGACGCCCGACGGCCGCGCGATGCCCGTCGTGGTGACCGAAGTGACCGAGGAACAGGTGACGCTGGATGCCAACCACCCGCTTGCGGGCAAGGACCTGACCTTCGCGGTCGAGGTCGTCGGCGTCGAGTAACCGCCGCCCGGAAAATCTGACGACCGGCGGTCACCCCCTTGTATCCTTGTATCGCGCGGGGGCCCTGCCGGTCGTGCACGCGGCCGCCCATCCCTAAAGGCCCCTGAGCGTGGTCTCAGCGACACGGGCCGGGCTGCGCAGAACCTGTCGCAGCCTGCGACGCCGTCTGGCGGTGCCAATTGATCTCTGACACGGATCTCGAGGGCCGCGAAGCTCCCCCATGTCTTCGAATTCGTCTACAATCACGCGACGCCAAAGGCGTTGAAATCCGACCCGTCTGCCACCTGGCAGAAAATCGGCAAGCCTGACCCCGAAGACGAGATCGAGGCCCTCGGGCCGTGCACAGCCACCGCCTGGCGACGTGAGGAGACACGCGAAAAGGGCACATTACAGGCTGACGCCGCTGACCCCGAATTTCGGGGTCGAGGTGACGGGCATCGACCTCGACGAGGTCACGGCCGAGCACCTGTTCCCAGATATTCGCGCGCTCTTCGAGGAGCATTCCGCCCTGCTCTTTCGCGCGCAGGCCATGACACCCGAGACGCATCTGCGGCTGGCCGAGCTGTTCGGGCCGCTCGAGGACCGTTACCCGGAGGACCGCAAACCGGGCGAGAAGATGCAGATCCCCACGGTCTCGAACGTGCAGGAGGACGGCACCGTCAGCGGCGAGATGGACCTGAAGACGGTGAACCTGAAGGCCAATTTCCAGTGGCATATCGACAGCACCTTCCTGCCGGTCCCGGCGCTGGTGAACATCCTGACGGCGAAGATCGTGACCTCGACCGGCGGCGCGACGGAATTCGCCAGCACCCGTGCCGCGTGGGCGGCGATGCCCCCGGCACTGAAGGCGCGCGTCGAGGGGCGCGGCATGTGGCACAATGCCAGCCAGTCGCGAAAGCGGATATCGGAGGAATTGTCCAAGTGGCCGATGTTCCACAAATGGCCGCCGCAGCACTGGAAAGCGGTCTGGCGCAACCCGGTGAACGGGCGCGAGGCGCTTTATATCGCGAGCCACGTGTTCCGCATCGACGGCTATGACGAGGCGGAAAGCCTCGCGCTCCTCGACGAGCTGGTGGCGTTCTGCACCCGGCCGGAATTCGTCTATTCGCACGGATGGTCGGTGGGCGACGTGATGCTCTGGGACCAGCGTGCGGTGATGCACCGCGGCACGCCCTGGCCCTTCGAGGAGCCCCGCAAGCTCGACAGCACCTGCTCGAGCGTGCGCGACAGCGACGGGCTTGCCGATATGCGGCTCGATCCGGTGGAGGCGTAACGCCCCATGGCGATGCCCCTGATCGAGGCCGCGCTCGTCGCGTCGCTGGGTCCTTGGATGGCGGTGGCCGTCCATGACAACTGGCGCCACGCGAGGCTCAATCGAGAGGCGGTCGCCATGGTCAGCCTCGGAGAACTTCACGGACGCGCTCTCGGTCGCTGCTGTTGAAGTCCACGTCAAAGGCACGGTTCCGGCCTGCTGCATCCTGAGGAGATTCTTGCCGGGAAGGTCCCGCTCCTTGACCTGAGGTGATACCAATGCTCGTCACGCTGCTGCGCGGCTCGGGTTGCCCTGGCTGCAGCCACTGCAGCGGACCGTGCCTGAGCGAAAACGCGATCTGCGATGACGTGTAGTGGCATGACAAATCGCGCGGAACACGACGGCGGAAGTAGAAGATGCCTTCCTTGCAGAAGGTGTGTTCGGGTGCGTTCTTGTGCTCCGACATATGCTACGCTCGCCTCCTCTCAAGAGAAAGCTGGGTCAGATCAATAGCCTGGAGGCTTGAATGGTGCCCGGGGGCGGAATCGAACCACCGACACGAGGATTTTCAATCCCAAATTGTGGATGGAAGATCAGGCGGTTACGGGCGAAATTTCTGTCAAACCCACTACGGAAAATCAGGCACTTACGGGCCGATTGTCAAACCATTTGCGAGCCCGGAAAGAGGCTTTTGGCGGATGGTGCGGCGGCGTTTTCCGTTCTGTCAAGCGGGATGATCCGCCGCCGTTGACGCGCCGCCGCTTCCCCGTCCCGGGGGGCTGCGCATGAGCTGGAAGGTCGCCAATCTTTGCGCCGACCGCATCTTCGGCAGCGCCGCGCGCAAGCAGATCATCATGTTTCTGGCCGACAAGGCGAGCGACGACGGCTCGGGTATCTGGTGCTCCAAGGGGACGATCCAGCGGCACACCGAGCTGGGCGAGAGCACCGTCAAGCGCACCATCACCGACTTTCTGCGCGAGGGCATCCTGGTCGAGACCGGACGCCGACCCTGCAAGAACGGGTTCACCGTGATCTACCGGATCGTGCTCGACCGGGTCATGGCCTTAGAAAGCTCCGCCGAACCTGACGAAGGAACGGGGTCCACAGTGGACCCCGTCCAGCGTGACCCCGGTAGGGGGTCCAGGGTGGACGGGGTACGGGGTCCACGGTGGACCCCAAACCACCCTGAAACCATCCATAAACCACCTACGCGCAAGCGCGCGGAGGCGGCGGCGGTTGAGAAGGTTGAAACGATCTGGGCGGCCTACCCCAAGGACCGGCAGCGCGGGAAGGCTGCGAGTGTGAGGGCGATTGCCGAGGCGCTGGCCGAGGGGGTCGACTCGGACGACCTGCTGCGCGCCGTACAGGCCTATGCCACCGAAAGCGCCGGCTTCACCCGATCGAAGGTCTGCTTTTCCGACAACTGGTTTGCCACCCGCCGGTGGCAGCGCTTCCTCGATGCGATGGCCGAAGAACGGCAGGCGCGGACGGTGTTGGCCGCCGATCACCACGCCCGACTGGCCGCTTGGGTCCGCGACCGCAGCCCGATGTGCAAGCATATCAACGCCCCGCAGGTGACGGCGCTCGTGGCGGCGGGGCTGGTGACATATGGCCCGCTGCGCGCGGCGGGTTTGGCGGGATGAGCGGCGCGTCCTCTGCAAATTGCGCCGCGCATCGCGTCCCGTGCATCGCGCTTTCTGGAGCGTGTGCCGTGTCCCGCGTCCCCTGCGCCGCGCCTTCCGCATCGCGCATCGCGTCTTTTGCGCCGCGTTTCCTGCCCCGTGCTGTGCGCATCGCGTTTCCCGTCTAGCGTCCCTTGCACCCCGTCCTTCCCAGAAAACCCACCGAAACGGACTCCAAGCCCCTGACCCGCCTCCGCTGACGCTGGGAGGCGGGGGGCTTGGAGGAAGTTGGCAAGAAATAGGAACGTAAACTTCACATGCGCCACCATCGCAAACTGACCGACGACGAACGCCGCCAGATCATCGAGGCCCGCGCCGAGGGCACCCCTGCCGCTGTTCTGGCCCACCGCTTCGGCGTCTCGACCCGGACGATCTACAACACGCTGAGCCGCGCCAAAGGCGCGCGCCCCGGAGCCACCACGACGATCAGCACCCGCCTGAGCGCGCGCCAGCTGGCAGGGTTTCAGGCCGCGCTGGCACGCCGCAGCATCACCGACCAACCCGCCGCCCTGCGCCGCCTGATGGAAGCGGCCGACATCCTGCTGCGCCCGGCAGGTCCGGTCGTGCGCGACCATCTGCAAGCCTGGGGCGCGCAGGTCGCTACCGAAGGCGCCGCGGTCAACCACATCGCCCGCAAGCTGAACGAGGCCAAGCTGCGCGGCCGACCGCTGCCCTTCACCGATGACGACATGACGACGATCCGGACGTTCGCTGCGGGCCTGGTCGAATTCGCGGAAGAGTTCCGCATCTTGTGGGAGGCACAGCTGGCCGCGAAGACGCGCGAGGTCGACAAGGCGCTGGCGGGGTTGGGGGCGCAGTCAGAAGCACTCGCCGACGCTGGCCAACCCAATTTGTCTCGCAAGTAAAACAGAAAATTTATTTTTGTGTCACTTGCAAAACAAAAACCGACTGAAGATATAGGGTGGGGGTTGCAACGGGGGGTTGGCTCATCATATCTTTGGTATCACAAGCGAGACAAAAACAACTCTTCTGACCGAGATGCAGGACAATGACTGCCAGCACGGACAAAACAGCACGCACCAAGGGGAGCGCGGTTCACCCCTCGATCGCCCGCGGTATCGCGCGGCTTGGGCAGGACATCTCCCGCGCGCGCCGGGCACGCCGGATATCGACAACCGACATGGCCGCGCGCATGGGCGTTGGACGCAGCACGCTGCACCGCCTGGAACAGGGCGATCCGGGCGTATCGCTGAACACCCTGGCGATGGCCCTGTCGGTTCTGGGGCTTTTCGACCGGCTTGCCGACCTCGTCGATCCGGCATCGGATGAGCTCGGATTGATGCTGGCGGAGAAAACACTTCCGAAAAGGATCACGTCGCGCCGAAGGAACGCATCTTCGGAAAACAGTCCAAGTGCGGACGCGAGTGGCGCCGACGACGCGCCTGAGGGATGGTGATGCGGACAGCGCGAAGTCGTGACCAGTGAAAATTCGCGCCATATTTTAGGGTCCTTACACCCCATCGGTAGCCAGCTTGGCATGGATGCCCGCGACTTCAGCGCTGTCGGCGCGGCAATCGAGACCGAGGATCTGGCGAAGGCCTGCCGCCTCTAGATCGGACTTGGCAGGTCGCGCATCTGCGCCGCCCGCTGCATCGCATCGCTTGCGATCGGCTCGCTGACCGCCGCCGGGACCTGATCGCCCACCGCCAGAAGCGTCCGTTCCAGCGCGGGGCCCAGCCGATCCGCCATGTCCTGCAACAGCTCCAAGGCGCGGCCCTTGGGCAGTCCCGCCGCGCGCCCCTCGGCCTCGAAGTGGCGCGGCACGATCTCGTCG
>LJSY01000076.1 GCA_001314805.1 Rhodobacteraceae bacterium HLUCCO18
CGAGCCATGTGCCCGCGCGCAGCCGCTCCACGCTCAGCCGGTCGAGCCCCCCGCCCCCAGGCCGGAGGGTCGCGCGCCCCTCCATCTGAAGCCCCGGCCCCTCCAGCGTGAGCGCCGTGACCTCCGCGTTGGGCCCCAACGCGATCTCGGCCTCCAGCGCGCCGGTCGCCGCCCGTCCCAGTTGCCAGCCAAGCGCCGGGACGGACAGCGCAATCCCCGCGAAGTCGCTGGTCGCGCGCAGCGTGCCCGGCACGCCGTCGGGCAGATCGAGGCGCAGATCGGCCGCGCCCTGCCCGTCCATCAGCCACTCGGGCAGCACAACGCCCATCGCCGCAAGCCCCGGCCGGTCGAGCACCGCACGCGCCTCCAACACCGAGGTCCGCGGCGCATCGGGGCCAAGCGGGCGGCGCCATGTGCCCGTGAGGGGGATCCCGGAAAGCTCCGCCGCCCCTCCGACCGTGACGAGATCGGGGGTCAGCGTCACATCGAGCCGATCGGCCCTGAGCGCGCGGTCCGGGACCATCGTGTCGGAGACGAACTCCGTCACCACGCCGCGCGCCGTCAGCCCCATCTCGGCAAGCGTCGCGGGCGTCTCGCGGCGCTCGAGCCGCGTGCGGAACTCCGCGCTCAGCGCGACGCGGCCATCGCCGATCCGTTCGGGCGTCATGTCGCCGTCGCGGAAGATGCTGAACGGCGGCCCGTCAAGCAGCGCGAGGACATCGGACAGCGCGCCCCGCCCCTGCACGTCGAAGGCGGCTTCGGCACCGCGCACACGCGTGTCCGCCACGATCATCGTCGAACCGGCAACATCCACCGGGCCACCGCCGGCCCCCGCGATCGTCCCGGCATCGAGGCGCAGCACGAGCCGGTTGTCGTCAAGTTCCAGCACGCCCCCGCCGTCCCGGATCGGCGGCCCTGCGCGGAGCGGGCGCAGCACGAGGTTGTCGAGCGACATCTGCAACGCCCGCCGCGGCGCGCCGCCCGGAGCGCTCCGCCATGCGAAATCCACGCCCGCAAACGTGGCCGCCTCAACCTGCCCGGCCAACCATCGGCGGGTGCCGGCAAGCACGGTCTCGGGCCAGTAGGAGAGCACGGTCGCCGCATCCAGCTCGGGCACCGACAGGTCGAGCGCCACGGCAAGCCCGCCCTCGCGCGCCTCGACCAGCCCCTCGGCCCGGGCCCTGAGATCGCCGTCGAACACGGTCGCCTGCGCCAGTTCGATCCTGAGCGTCGGCGCGAGTGTCAGGCGCAGGTCGACGGCGGCGCCCTCGATGACGCGCGGCCTGTCGAACATCCCCTCGGGATGCGCCTCGACCCCCGACAGGCGGAACTGGCTGACGAAAGAGGTCCCGCCCTCGGCCACGTCGGCATGGCCCTCGGCTGCGAAGCGCAGCTCGGGCGCGTCGAGCCGGAGCGCCGAGAAACTCAGCCGCCGCGTGTCGGGATCGTAGACCATCTCGGCGCCGATGCGATTGAACCCCAACGGCGCGCTGTCCTGACCCAGCAGGACGCGCCCCTCGCCGATATCGAGCCGCGCCTCGAGGTCGCCCACGGTCCCGTCATCGCCGAGCCTGAACGCGAGACGCCCCGAGATCGGCGCGCGCATCAGGTCGAGCCAGGCCAGCGCCGGGCTGACCGTGGCGAGGTCGCGGGCGGCGAGGTCGCGAAAGACGCCGGCGATCTCGGTCTCGGCCTGCGCCGCGCGGCGCAGGATGGCGATGTCGACGCGGCTGTCGCGGCTTCCGTCCAGCGCGCCACCCACGGTCAGGGTCAGCTGTCCCTCGCGACGGGTCAGGCGGGCGCTGGCGTCCTGGATGCGCATGGTCTGGCCGGTCATGGCATCCGCCATGGACAGCTGGAGGCCCGTCGCCGTCACCTCCTGCAGCGCGTCGAAGACCGGGGCTGCGAACATCGTGTCGAGCCGCGCCATCGTCTCGGGCACGGTGACCCGGGCCGGTCCCGTGGCCCCGGAAAGGTCGAGGTCGAACCGCCCCGCGGCGTCGCGCGACAGCCTCAGGCCCGCACCGGCGATCTCCACGCGCGTCGGCCGGACCTGCCCGGACAGGATCGGCCCCGCATCGAGCTGCACGCGAAGGGCGGGAAACGCCGCGCGCGGTGCGCCGTCGGGATCGGACAGGCGCACGTCGCGAAACTCCATGACCGGCGCGCGGCCGCCCTCGGGCAGGTCGATCGCCATTTCCCCAATCGAAAGCCGGCCCTGCGTCATCCCCGCATCCAGCCGCGCCTCGATCCGGTCACGGAGCGTCTCGGGGAGCGTCATCGGGCCCAGGTTGAGCCGAAGCCAGAGCCCCACGGTCACCGCCATGAGCAGAAGGCTCAGCCCGCCAAGCCCCCAGCCCAGCCAGAACATCACCCCGCGCCGGCGACGGGCAACGTGACCGGGACCGGCGCGCGGGGACACGCCGGACGGCGCCCCTTCCCCGGTGTTCTCGTCGGGCGTCTGCCGCATCTGCCGCGTGGTCCTGCTCAGGTGTCCTGCCTCGGTCTCTCTGCCCTTTATTCTCCCCGCAAACCGTCTAGCTTGCAATTCCGGCGGCGGCCTGCCCCACCGTCTCGATCAAACAGCCTCGCAAGGAGATGCGCCCATGCCCGATATCGGCGATATGGCCCCCGATTTCACCCTGCCCCGCGACGGCGGCGGCGAGATCACGCTGTCGGACCTGCGGCCCAAGACGGTCGTTCTGTACTTCTACCCCAAGGACGACACATCGGGCTGCACCAAGGAGGCCATCGCCTTCACCGCGCTGGCCTCCGAGTTCGAAGCCGCCGGCGCGGTGGTCATCGGCGTCTCCAAGGACAGCGTGGCCAAGCATGACAAGTTCATCGCCAAGCACGATCTGGGCGTGATCCTGGTGTCCGACGAGGACTCGGACGTCTGCGAGCGATACGGCGTGTGGAAGGAAAAGAGCATGTATGGCAAGACATACATGGGGATCGAGCGGTCCACCTTCCTGATCGACGGCTCGGGCAAGATCGCGCAGGCCTGGCCCAAGGTGAAGGTGCCGGGCCATGCCGAGACGGTGCTGGAGGCGGTGCGCACGATCTGATAGGGCGGGAAAAGCTGGCAAATCCCGGCCCTTGACGGCTGCTGTTCATGAAATGGATGAAACCCCATGACCCCGCTTGCCGAAATGGCCGATGCGGTTCTGCGCACGGGCGATGCGCGCGGCAAGACCGCGCTGTCGCGCCGCTACGCCGGAGAATGGCAGGCCGCGCGCAGGTCCGGCGTGACCCCGGACATCGGGCTGGCCTCGCCGCCCGACAGGCCCGCACGACCGGACCGTCCCGAGCTGCTCGACCCGCGCCACGTCCCGCGCCGCCGCCCGGGCAGCGCACGCGGGCGGCGCGCCATCCTGCACGCGGTCGCCCATATCGAGCTCAACGCAGTCGATCTGCACTGGGACGTCATCGCCCGGTTCGCCCATGTGCCCATGCCCATCGGATTCTTCGACGACTGGGTGCGCGCGGCCGACGAGGAATCGAAGCATTTCAATCTTGTCGCGGACGTACTTGAGGCGATGGACTGCCCTTATGGCAGCCTGCCCGCCCATGCCGGCATGTGGCGCGCGGCAGAGGATACGGCCGGCGACCTGATAGCCCGGCTGGCGGTGGTTCCCATGGTGCTCGAGGCGCGCGGCCTCGATGTCACGCCGACGATGATCGACGTCTTTCGCAAGGCCTGTCAGGACCCCGAGGACGGCGCGGCCGCACGGATGGCCGTGGGTGCGATGGAGGTGATCTACGCCGAGGAGGTGCACCACGTCGCCTATGGCTCGAAGTGGTTCCACTTCCTGTGCGGGCGCCAGGATCGCGACCCCAAGGTGGCGTTCCACGACCTCGTGCAGCGCCACTTCCACGGCGCGCTGAAACCACCCTTCAACGAGGAAAAGCGGGCGGAGGCGGGGATTCCGCCTGACTTCTACTGGCCGCTGGCCGAGGCACCTGACACGCGCGACTGACGCAGCCGTGCCCGCGTGGCGCCCGGCGATGGGCGGAAACGCTCCGACGACATGTTATCGATCGGCGAAATCCCGCTCAAATCCGGGACATAAGGCTGTCAGACAGCCTCATGGAGGGTACTGTATTGAGCCAGCGGTCGAGCTGTCCTATCCCCGGGATGGGCTTGATGGCGTTTCCGGTTCGCATCGAAACTCCCCGGAACAAGGGGTGGAGCGGCGAACGGGTCGGAGGCGGATAAAAACAATAACTGGGGAAACGAGGCGCTGACGGTGAAATCTCGGCTTACGACCCGCATGAACATGATGCTTGAACGGCATCTGCCGGAACAACGGCTATTCCTGAAATCGGACGACGGCACGCGGTTCATCCGCCTTCGTCCCGCCACGCAGGCGGCGATGATCACCGGAATGGGCCTGTTCGTCGGCTGGACGATCATCGTCACCTCGATTTTCCTGATCGACACGATCTCGGCGGGCAACGTTCGCGAACAGGCGCAGCGCGAGGAATTGCGCGTGCAGGAACGGCTGAGCGAGCTCGAGCTTCTGAACGACAGCCGGGCGGCCGAGGTGCGCCGCGCGCAGCAGAGGTTCGCCCTCGCCATGGATCAGGTCTCGGAGATGCAGACCCGACTGCTCGACAGCGAAGAACGGCGGCGCGAACTCGAGACGGCGGTTGACGTCGTCCAGCTGAACCTGCGCGACACAAGGCGGGAGCGCGACACGGCGCTCATGGAACTCGCCTCGCTTCAGGCGGAGCTTGAGGCCGAAACGGGCACCGTGCAGACAGCCGCCTCGCGCGAGCGGGAACTGGCGCGCACGCTGGGCTTTCTGACCGAGGCGCTGGAGGAAACCGCCACTGCCCGCGACGAGAGCAGCGCGCGCATGGCCGAGGCCCGGGCCGAGGTCGAGGCCCTGAACTTCGCCGCCGCGCTGGCCTCCGAGCGCCAGGAACGCGTGTTCCGCCAGATCGAGGAGGCCGTCGCCATGTCGATGGAACCCCTCGACGAGATGTTCCGCGCCGCCGGCCTCGCGACGGACCAGATCATCGGTCAGGTCCGCGCCACCTATTCCGGTCAGGGCGGGCCGCTGATGCCGATCACCATGTCCACGCGCGGCGAGGAACCCGACGCCATGTCGCTCAGGGCCAACGAGGTTCTCTCCGCGCTCGACGAACTCAACCTTCATCGCATCGCCGCCGAACAGCTGCCCTTCACGATGCCGGTCGGATCGAACGTGCGGCTGACCTCGGGTTTCGGCTATCGCACCGATCCGATCAATGGCGGACGGCGGCTTCACGCCGGTACCGATTTCGCCGGACCGCGCGGCACGCCGATCTATGCCGGCGGTGATGGAGTCGTGATTTTTGCCGGCAGGCAAAGCGGTTACGGCCTGATGGTCGAGATCCGGCATGCCTTTGGCATCACCACGCGCTATGCCCACATGTCGCGCCTCAGGGTCAGCGAAGGTGAAAGGGTCTCGCGCGGCGACCGCATCGGTGATATGGGCAACACCGGACGGTCCACGGGCACGCATCTCCACTACGAGGTGCGCCGCAGCGGAGACCCGGTAAACCCCATGACCTTCATCACGGCAGGACGCGATGTTTTCTAAATCGAAGATCAACGAACCCGGGCCCAAGCAGGGCGGCGCCGATGGCGACGCGGCCGGGACCACGGGCGCAGCATCGTCCGAAACGACCACTTCCGGAGACAGCATGAACAAGCCTTCCCCCCAGAGCGGCAAGACGAAGCCCAGCCCTTCGGTGCTCAGCTCGGACCTGACCATCGTCGGCAATCTGCGCACGACCGGCGACGTCCAGGTGGAGGGCACGGTGCAGGGCGATATCCGCGCTCATCTGCTGACCGTCGGCGAAAGCGCCAATATCGAGGGTGAGATCGTGGCCGACGACGTGGTCGTGACCGGCAAGGTCACGGGTCGCGTGCGCGGCCTCAAGGTGCGCCTGACATCGACCGCGCGAGTCGAGGGCGACATCATCCACAAGACGATCGCCATCGAAAGCGGCGCCCATTTCGAGGGTTCGGTGCAGCGCGCCGAAGACCCGCTTGCCGGTGGCGAGCAGGGCAGTTCGCGCGCCACCTTCTCCAGCGGTCAGGTCGGCCGCGGCGGGGCGGCGCCGGGCATGGCGCGCCCGGTATCGGCGGCGCCCGCTGCGAAGCCCACCGAAGACTGACGCCCCATTTGGCGACAGGCCCCGATCAACTCGGGCCTGCTGACATCACATTCATAAAGAAGCCGGGCCAAGCGTCCGGCTTCTGTGTTTGCCGGGACTGACGGCGCCTTCCGACCGCCCCGACCCGCGCCTTGACGCCACCGTCATCGTCATCGCCCCGCCCGCCCATGCGCCGCGGGCCTAGTCGATCGAGGTCAGCGCGCGGCGGTAGATATGCCAAGTGGCGTGGCCAAGCACGGGCACCACGATGAACAGGCCCAGAAGATAGGGCAGCATGCCCAGGAAGGTCGTCCCGGCGATCACCGCGGCCCAGCTCAGCATCACGACCGGGTTCTTTCGCACGACCGCGATCGAGGTCAGCATCGCGGTCACGAAGTCCAGCTCCTTCTCGAGCAGCAGCGGCAGCGACACCGCCGTCAGCGCGAACAGCACGAAGGCGAAAACCGCGCCGAAAGCGCTGCCGACCAGAAGCATCCTCAGTCCCTCCGGCTCCAGCAGGTAGGCATAGGAAGAGGTGACATTCATCAGGACGGACGGCCCGAGAAAGAGCGCGAACAGCATATGCGCGAAGAACGACCAGAAGAGATAGTAGACGATGATGACCCAGGACATCAGTGGCAGCTGCCGTGCGCGCTGGCGCCAGATCACGCCGAAGATGTCGTTGCGCCGCCAGTCGGTCTGCCCCGCCTCGAGCCGGCGCGACACCTCGTAAAGCCCGACCGCAAGGAACGGCCCGATCAGCGGAAAGCCGAAGGTCAGCGGAATGGCCAGCCATTCCATGTGCCACAGGAACAGCATGAGGTAGATCAGCCAGCCGCCCATCACCGCCACATTGCCGAAGAACAACCCCATCATCGGCCTGCGCCGGAAATCCCGCAGCCCCTCGCGCAGCGCGTAGCCGATATCGCCCATCACCATCGTGTTGACGGCGGGCACCTTCGAGGGGGCCAGATGCTGCTCCAGCGTATCGCTCATGGCGTGTCGCCCATGGTCCCGTGTCCTCCCGCCACGAAGGTAGCGGAGGCGCGTGGCACTGGTAAAGCGAAAGCGCGTCAGCCGAGGATGGGACGCGGCCCGATGACTGCCTCGTAGCTCCGGGCCAGCGCCAGCAGCTTCGCGTCCGATCCATGCGGCCCGATCAGCTGCAGGCCTCCGGGCAGACCCTGCTCCCCCAGCCCCGCGGGCATTCCCAGCACCGGCAGCCCGGCAAGGCTTGCCGGCACCACCACCTCCATCCAGCGGTGGTAGGTATCCATCGCGACGCCGGCGATCTCGCGCGGCCAGTCCCATTCCGCCGGAAAGGGCCAGAGCTGCGTCGCAGGAAGCACCAGCGCGTTATGAGTGGCGAAGAGCGCGTCCAGCGCCGCGAGCCACACCCCCCGCAGGTCCAGCGCGCGGGCCAGCGCCTCCCCGGTCAGCGCAAGACCCCGCTCGATCTCGTGGACCGCCTGCGGGTTCAGCTGCGCCCGTGCCTCCGGATCGCGCCAGTGCTCCACAAGATCCTGCGCGACGGCGAAGGCGCGCAGGTCGGTCCATGCGTCCCAGAGCAGCTCTCGCGGGACGGGTGGCGCCACCGGCTCCACGACCCAGCCCGCCTCCTGCATCGGCGCCAGCGCCGCCTCGGCCAGCGCAAGGATGCCGGGCTCCATCGGATAGGCCCCGCCCCAGTCGCCGAGCCAGCCGATGCGCGGACGCTTGGGCGCTGTTCCGATGCCGGTGAACGCGCCGCCCGACATGGTCCGCAGCAGTGCCGCCAGGTCTGCGATCTCGCGCGCCATCGGCCCCAGGGTCGAGACCCCGTAGGCCGGCGTCCCCGGCACGCCCTCGCGCGGGATCAGGCCCACGGTCGGGCGGAACCCGTAGACGCCGTTCCACGCCGCGGGGTTCCTGAGCGAGCCCATCATGTCCGACCCGTCGGCCACCGACAGAAGCCCCGAGGCCAGCGCCGCCCCCGCCCCGCCGGAGGAGCCGCCCGCCGTGCGTGTCGGGTCGTATGGGTTCTTCGTCACTCCGAAGACCGTGTTGGTGGAATGCCCGCCCAGGCCGAACATCGGCACATTGGTCTTGCCGATGACGATGGCGCCTTCGGCGCGCATCCGCGCCACGATCCCGGCATCGGCCCGAGCCAACTGCCCCGCGAGAAACGGCGCGCCGCAACTGGTCGGCAGGCCCTTCACATCGACGAGGTCCTTGACCGCCACGGGAATACCATGCAGCCAGCCCTGCGGCCCCCCGCCCATGAGCGCGGCCTCGGCCAGCCGCGCCTCGCCCATCAGCGCCTCGCGATCGCGCAAGGACACGATCGCCGTCAGCCCCGGGTTCACCGCCGCGATCCGGTCCAGCGTGGCGCCGCGGAACCCCTCGGCGGCAAAGACGGTCAGCCCGGCCTGCAGGATCTCTTCGCGTTTCTCGCGCTGGATACGGGTGCGCGGGGCCGACTTTTCGGCCCGTGCCGGTTTTTTCGTCATCTGTCCGCCTTTCCGCCGGTTCGATGCGCAACTGACTGCGGATCGGGCATCTCGCTTGACTGATCGTCTGCCTCTGGTAGCGTCACTTTGACCGATTGGTCAAATCACGAGCAAGAGTCCATCACCGAATTGGACCATGAAACGGGGAATTCAGCCATGGCCGCACCAGCCGCAAACCTGACGATCAACGGCGACAGGCTCTGGGACAGCCTGATGGAGATGGCGCGGATCGGCCCCGGCATCGCCGGCGGCAACAATCGCCAGACCCTGACCGACGAAGATGCCGAGGGCCGCGCCCTGTTCCAGCGCTGGTGCGAAGCGGCCGGGCTGAGCATGGGCGTGGACGAGATGGGCAACATGTTCGCCCGCCGCGACGGCACCGACCCGGACGCGCTGCCGGTCTATGTCGGCTCGCACCTCGATACCCAGCCCACGGGCGGCAAGTATGACGGCGTGCTGGGTGTGCTGGGGGGGCTCGAGATCATCCGCACGCTGAACGATCTGAACATCAAGACCAGACATCCGATCGTGGTGACCAACTGGACCAACGAGGAAGGCACGCGCTTCGCCCCGGCCATGCTGGCCTCGGGTGTCTTTGCCGGGGTGCATGACCTGGACTGGGCCTATGGGCGCACCGACGCGGCCGGCAAGCGCTTTGGCGACGAGCTGGAGCGGATCGGCTGGAAGGGTGACGAAAAGGTCGGCGCCCGCAAGATGCATGCCTTCTTCGAGCTGCATATCGAACAGGGCCCGATC
>LJSY01000060.1:0-6875 GCA_001314805.1 Rhodobacteraceae bacterium HLUCCO18
CTCGACGGCCACCCGCAAAGCGGCATCGAAGACCTGATGCCGTGGCGCTACCCCCAGACGTCAAGCCTCGCCGCATAGGGCAACGCCGTAGCGCTTACGACAAAACGAATGTGGCCTCGCTCTTTCCCATGGATATTTTTGACAAGTTCGAGGTCTTCAGCTATCGAGATGCGGCTAGTATTTTGGCGAACGGATTTCGTGAAGAGTTCCAGGATATCGTCTCCGTACTAAGGCGCCTGAGGATCACGGAAACGATGATACGGACACCGGGCGGATCGAAGGGCCCGATCGCCTACCATGTCGACCAATTGTTTTCGGACGCATGGCAGGAAACGCGCATCTCAGCAGATCTTCACGTTAAACTAATGAAAGCCAAAGGTACATCCATCCTCTCGGAATACACTCGCGAAGGATACCTGGACGGACATCGAATTGACTTTGTACGGAGCAAGGTGGCGGTTGATCTTGAATGGAATAGCAAAGACCAAACCTATGATCGTGACCTGTACGCATTTTCCGCGTTTTATGAGGCCGGTGCTATAGACGTGGGAGTGATTATCACGCGGGGCTCGTCGATGGACAACGCGTTTTTCCGAAGACTTGGAAAAGTCCTTGAAAAGGACGGGCGCGAAGGAAAGGAAGCAGTCTACAAAAAGTACGGCGCCTCAACGACTTGGATGGGCAAGCTTTTGTATCGTCTGGACGCAGGCCGGAATGGCGGATGCCCTGTTTTGGCAGTCGGGATTACGCCAGGGAGTGTCCTGAACTTTGTGTATCCGGCCCGGCCCATGCGGTTGCAGATACTCAAGCGTCGAAGCGCTCGCCGAACATTATGGCGAACTGGTTGCGGGCTGCAAACCATTCCCGGACATTTCGGCCATCCTTCTCGAACTTGCGGATTGCCAGGTAGATCAGCTTGGTCGCAGCCTCGTCGGTTGGGAAGGAACCCCGCGTCTTGATCGATTTGCGGATCACGCGGTTCAGACTTTCGATGGCGTTGGTCGTGTAGATGATCTTGCGAATTGCCGGATCGAAGCCAAAGAACGGGATCACCTCCTGCCACGCCCGGCGCCAGGCCGGGGCGATGGAGGCATATTTTCCGGCCCACTTTTCCTCGAAGGCATCGAGCTCGGCCGCGGCCAGATCGGCGGTCGGGGCGCTGTAAATCCGGCGCAGGTCGGCGGCCACGACCTTGCGGTCCTTCCAGGAGCAGAAGTTCAGCGAATGGCGCACCAGATGCACGATGCACGTCTGGACCATCGTTTCGGGGAAGGCCGCCGTGATCGCCTCGGGGAAGCCCTTCAGCCCGTCCACGACGGCGATCAGGATATCCTGGACGCCCCGGTTCTTGAGTTCGTTCATTACCGAGAGCCAGAACTTGGCGCCCTCGTTCTCGGCGATCCACAGGCCCAGAACCACACGTTGGCCATCCCGGGTGACGCCGAGGGCGACGTAGACCGCCTTGTTCTTCACCGTCCGGCTGTCGGCGTCTCGGATTTTCACCCTGAGCGCATCGAAGATCACGATCGGATACATCCGGTCCAGCGCCCGGCTCTGCCATTCCCGAACCTCGTCCAGCACCGCGTCGGTGACCCGGCTGATCAGGTCGGGGGAGACCTTCAGGCCATAGAGATCAAGCAGATGGGCCTGGATGTCCCGGACCGTCAGCCCGGCCGCGTAGAGCCCGACGATCTTGTCATCCATCCCGTCGATCCGGGTCTGGCCCTTCTTCACCAGCTCCGGCTCGAAGCTGCTGTCCCGGTCACGCGGGATCGCCACCGGCAATTCCCCATGCTGCCCCTTCAGCACCTTGGTCGAGGTCCCATTCCGGCGGTTGCCCTGACCGGCAGGAGCCTCCTTGCCTTCCTCATAGCCCAGATGCGCCGTCAACTCGGCACCCAGCATCCGCTCCATCAGCTTGATCTTTAGCTCTTTCATCAGCCCGGCATCGCCGAGCAGGTCCTCGGGGCGCTCCACGCCCTTCAGCAATTCGTCCAGGAGGTCTTTCGAGATGGTCATTCATGCTTCCTTTCGGTGAAGCATGGACCGGATCAGTCATACACAAAAGACCGGACACTCTCTTACGCCAAAGTGTATATCAGCCGACTGAGACCAGCGCCTGCCCGCGGGATGGCGCTTCCAACATCCGTTCCCCGCACTTTATCCCAGCCAAGTCATCGCTCCCTCCCAGCGACGCACCCAGCCTCACCAAAGCGCCAGCCCGGTGGGGCGGGCAGGCGCTGGCCGGGCCGCTTCGCGGCTGTTCCGGCTAGTGCGTTGCTCAGCCGCCCCCCCTGCGCACGCCTCGCCAGACGCCAACGTCCTGACCGCGTGGTGGGCAGGATTGCCCACCCTACGCGGGCGTCTGCCCCTTGCCGCGCCCCTCCGCCATCCCCATTTCCAACACAGCGCCGCGTGGTCCGAAGGGCCCGCCCGCGCCCTCACCGACGATCGTCGCCCCGGGCGCGTCCCGGGCAACCCTGATTGCCCTTGAGCACGGCCCCGCCGGCATGCCGCCGTGCGGGGAGACCCGGCAAAGGACCGTTTCATGTCGAAGGAAAAGAGCAGAGGCAACCGCGAGGCGAAGAAGCCCAAGAAGGACAAGCCCAAGGTGCTCGCCACCGCCAATTCCAACCTCGGAAAGCCGCTCGACATCGGCAATTCCAGGAAGGGCAAGTGACCCGCCCGGGCGGCGGCGGCCCCGAAAGGGCATCCCGCCGCCCCCGGTGACACGCTCCGCGCGGCCCCGGGTCACCCCCTTGCCGTCCCCCGGCGCCCTCGCCTAGGGTCGGCCCATGACCCCCGCGCAATGCCAATCCCACCTCGCCGACCATTTCGCCACATGGGTGCTGGACCTGAACCTCTCGGTCACCTCGGTGGATGAAAGCCACATCCTGATCCGCATGCCCGTCTCCGCCCGGCTGGAGCGCGTGGGCGGCATGGTCTCGGGTCAGGCGTTGGCGGCACTGGCCGACACCTCGATGATCATGGCGCTCGCGGGGATGGTGGGGGAGTTCGTGCCGACCGCGACCACGGACCTGCACACGCAGTTCCTGCGCCCCGGCACCGGCCCCGCGATCATGGCCCGGGCCGAGGTGATCCGGCTGGGCCGCTCGCTCGCCTTCACCCGCGCGGAACTGAGCGCGGAGGAGACGGGCAAGCCCGTGGCGCTGGCCTCGGCCACGCTGGCGCTGCCCTGAGAGGCTCCGCCCGTTCGACCTTCGAGACGTCCACTGGACCTTTCATCGCCCTGCGGCCGAACCGGGTCTCACTCCTGCTGACGCTCCAGGAAGGCCACGAGGTCCACCACCTCCGGCGCGGTCACGAGCGTCTGGGAGCCGTCCGTCATCATCTCGCTCATCGTCCCGAAGACATGGCCGAACAGCAACATGTCCCCCCCGTGGCTGACCAGCGGATCGCGGCCGTCGATCTTCCACGCGATGCCGACGCGCGGAAAACCGTCGTAACGCTCGGCGATCCGCGTCAGGTCGGGCGGGGGCACGGCCAGAACCTCGGCCATCGGCCCGTCCCCCCTCAGCCCCGTGCCATGGCAGACGGCGCAATGCCGGTCGAAAAGCGCGGCCCCCCGTGCGGCGTCCTGCGCCATCAGGGGCGTGGCGACCAGACAGGCCGCGGCGGCGAGAAGGGCTTTCATGACTTTATCTCCATCAGGTAGGCGATCAGGTCCGCGATCGGCCTGCTCAGCATCATCGGCTGCCCGCCCGGACCGGTCATCGCCACATCCGCCCCATCCCCTTCGAACCATTGACCGTAAAGCGGCATCTCGCCCCCATGCGCCACCAGCGGATCGCGCCCGTCGATCTGACGCGCCACGCGCAGGACGGGAAATTCGCCATCCTCCGCAAGCATGGTGAGGTCCGGCGGCGCCACGGTCAATGCCCCGGCCATCGGGCCATCGCCCTGCCCGGCCATCCCGTGACAGACGGCGCAGAAATCCCCGTAGAGCGCAGCCCCGGCCTCCGCGTCCTGCGCGGCGGCGGGCGGGCCGAGGCCCGCGGCGATCATCGCGATAGAAAACAGACGGGCGGGTCTACGCATGAAAGCTCCTCCTGTTGCGGCAGATCCTCGCGCTTCGGGGCCCGCTGCGCCTTGATCCGGGTCAAGCTCCGGCCATGCCCCTTTTCAGCGCGCGGGAATCCCGCCATCGTCGCGGACGATGCGTGCCCTCCTCGCCCTTCTCGTCTGCCTGACCATCGCCGCCTGCGGCCGCCCCCTGACCGAGGCGGAGGCCGCCTATATGGCCGATCTGCAGGGCGAAAGCTTCGACGCCGCCGCGGTGCGGATCGTGGAGAACCCCGTGATCGGACTGGGCACCCGCACTTACCCGGCGCGGCCCCAGACCACCTGCCGCGAGCGCATCTGGCCGCCGCCCGATGGCCCCGTGATCGAGGCCCGCACCGCCGGGATCGTGCTGTTCAACACCATGCATGTCCGCCCCGCCTTCTCGCTGCCCGACTACGTCGCCCCGCGCGAGGGACGCCGCAGCCTCGCCGCAGCGATGTTCTTCGCCCACGAGATGACCCATGTCTGGCAATGGCAGAACCGCGAGGTCACCGCCTACCACCCGTTCCGCGCCTTTACCGAACATGTGCGGATCGAGGACCCCTATCTCTTCGACCCGCAGGACGCGCGACGGTTCCTCGATTACGGCTACGAGGTTCAGGCCTCTCTTGTAGAAGAATACGTCTGCTGCCGCGCCGTCGATCCGCGGGGCGCCCGGACCGCGCGGCTGGAACGCCTGATCGGACAGGTCATGCCGGTCACGCCGCTGCAATCACGCGCCGATGCGGCGACCGAGGTCATCCCTTGGGACGGCGCCGACCTGCGCGGCGTCTGTTCTTGACGATGGACGGCCGGTGACCGGCTGCGTCAGCCCGCCGCCTTCTCCTCCAGCGTCAGCCACTCCTCCTCGGCGGCGTCGAGCTTTGCCTGACGCTCCGCCAGGGCCGCGCTGGCCTTCTCCGCCTTGGCGGGCGCGCTGGTGTAGACCGCCGGGTCGGACAGGAACTCGGCCAGTTTCGCGATCTCCGCCTCCAGCCGCGCGATCTCGTCCGGCAGCGCGGCGAGACGGTGGGACTCGGTGAAGCTCAGCCCCGCTTTGGACGCCCCCTGCGCCTTGGCGGGCACGGCGGGCTTGCGCGCCCTGGGCAGCTCGGCCGCGGCGTCGGGACTGGCATCGAGCGCGCCCTTCTGCGCCTGCATGTCGCTCCAGCCGCCCGCGTAAACGGTGGCCCTTCCGCCACCTTCCAGCGCCACCGTCACCGTCGCGACCCGGTCGAGGAAATCGCGGTCATGGCTGACCAGCAGAACCGTGCCATCATAGGCCGCAAGCGCCTCCTGCAGCAGGTCCAGCGTCTCCACGTCCAGATCGTTCGTGGGCTCGTCGAGCACCAGCAGGTTCGACTGCCGCGCCATGATCCGCGCGAGCAGAAGCCGCGCCTTTTCCCCGCCCGAAAGCGAGCGGACCGGCGCGCGCGCCTGTGCCTCGTCGAAGAGGAAATCCTTGAGATAGCCCACCACGTGGCGCGGCGTGCCCCGCACCATCACCTGATCGGACCGCCCGCTCGCCCCGATCTCCGGGTCCTCGGTCAGGCTCTCCCACAGCGTCCGGGAGGGATCGAGCGCCGCGCGGGACTGGTCGAAGACAGCCAGCTCCAGCCCGGTACCGAGCGTGACCTCGCCCGTGTCGGGCGCCTCCGCCCCGATCAGCATGTTCAGAAGCGTGGTCTTGCCCGCGCCGTTGGGCCCCACGATGGCCACCCGGTCGCCGCGCAGCACGCGCAGGTCAAGCGGCGCGACGATCACGCGGTCGCCAAAGCTGCGCGAGATGCCGCGCGCCTCGATCACCCGCTTACCGCCCTTGGGGCCCGCATCGAGCGAAAGGGCCGCGCCGCCCTCGCGCGCGATCATCGCGGCCCGGGTCTCGCGCAGATTGCCCAGTTCCCGCACGCGGCCCTGGTTGCGCTTGCGCCGCGCGCTGATGCCCTCGACGGCCCAGCGCGCCTCCTCCTTGATCTTGCGGTCGAGCTTGTGGCGCGCGACGTCCTCCTGCGCCCAGATCTCGTCGCGCCAGTCCTCGAACTCGGCGAAGGGCCGGTCCATCCGGCGCACCACGCCACGATCGAGCCAGAGCGTCGCCCGCGCCAGCCGCCGCAGGAAGGCGCGGTCATGGGAGATCACGATGAAGGCCGCGCGCGTTTGCGCAAGCTCGGCCTCGAGCCAGGCGATCGCGGCGATATCGAGATGGTTCGTAGGCTCGTCGAGCAGCATCAGCTCCGGCGCCTCGGCCAGAAGCCGCGCCAGCGCCGCGCGCCGCCGCTCGCCGCCCGAGGCGCGGTCGGCCCGCGCCGACAGGTCGAGGTCGAGCCCCTCCGCCGCCGCCTCCACCCGCCAGGCCTCCGCCGGATCGAGCGACGCGGTGGCGAAATCGCCCAGCGTCGCGAACCCGGCGAAATCGGGGTCCTGTTCGAGATAGCCGACGCGGGTGCCCTCGGGCAGGACGATCTCCCCGGCATCGGCCTCCACCAGAGCCGCCATCACCTTCATCAGGGTGGATTTTCCCGATCCGTTGCGCCCGACCAGCGCCAGCCGGTCACCCTGCTGCACGACGAGGTCGAGCCCGTCGAACAGCGGATCACCGCCATGGCCCAGCGAGAGGCCTGAGATCTGGAGAAGCGGAGCGCGCGCCATGGGCGGGAGCTATGGGGCCACGGGATCGGCGTCAATGCCCCTTCAAAGGGTTGCGCCGCCTTCGGCGTCGCCCGCAGACGCGGGCTCACGCCCGTACCGGGCCCCAGGGTGCGCGGGCTTGCGCCCGTACCGGGCCCCAGGGTGCGCGGGCTTGCGCCCGTACC
>LJSY01000060.1:6898-16019 GCA_001314805.1 Rhodobacteraceae bacterium HLUCCO18
GCCCGCGTCGTTCTTGGGTGCGCGGGCTTGCGCCCGCGCGGGGGGCTCTGCCCCCGACGCGCGTTCCGCGCGCCTCCCCCGGAGGTTTTTTGCCAGGATGAAGAAACCACCCGTTCACCCCTTCATCCTGGCAAAAAACTCCCGCCGGAGGCGCCAGCCGCGCCGAGGGGGTCTACCCCCCGAGGCGCGGCTTCGCCCGTCAATTGCCCATCATCCATTCCCCCTCGGGCCAGAAGGCGTGGAAGGCGAACGCGAACAGCACGTCATGGACCACGTCCGCGCCGGCGGCGTCTCGCACGCGGATCTGGCCCACGTCGCGCCCCTCGGTGATCTGCGCCGCGTCGAGGGCGGAAGCCTTGCCCGCCGCCCAGCTGATCGTGACGCCGGCCTCGGTGATCTGGCCTTCCTCGGACAGGCGCGTGAGCGGCCAGGCGCGCTCGCCGACGCGCACGACGCGCTCCACGGGCGGGACGCCATGGGGCGGCATCTCACCGAAGAACAGGAAGGGTCGGGCGCTGCTGTCGTAGCCCACATAGGGGTTGCGCCCGTAGGGTCGCGCTGACCCCGGCTGGGCCATCACCACCCCGTCGGGATGGGTCTCGCGAAAGCTCTCCCAGCTTTCGACCCAGGAGACCAGCGGGACAAGCGTCGTGCCCGCGTGCTCGCCCACGATGCCCTGGCCCGTCGCCTGCTGCCACCAGCTTTCGGTTTCGCGGTCGAACATGACCATGTCCGAATGACGCAGGTTGCCCGAGACGCCGAAGGTCAGGACCGCGCCCTCAACCCGCCGGTCGAAGACCAGTGCGGTGTTGCACAAGGGGCAGAAGGTGACCGCGACGGGCACGCCCGCCACCGTGTCGTTCACGATCTCGTGCCAGGTGAGATAGCGCAACGGGTAGGCTCGCGCGGGCACGCCCCCTGGCGCGTAGGTCATGACCGGTTCCATCGCGCCCAGCCCGGTTTCCTCGGCAGCCGGCAGGAATTCGGGATCGTCGATGGCCGGGATGCCGTCGCGCCCGACCCCGCCCGAAATGATCTCGGAGAGATCGACGGTGGCGTTCTCGAAATCCGTGTTCGGCCAGGCGTCAAGATCGGGCGCGGGCTGTGCCGTGGCCGCCGAGACCGCCAGAATGAGCGCAGTCGCTATGGCAGCGAAGAACACGGGCAAGCGCGGAAGGACCGCCTTGGGATCGGGGATGGCGTCAGTCATGGTCGGACGGGCTCCTGAGCGGGGTCGGGACACGCGTCAGTCTGCCACGAAAAAGGGGGCCTGAAGCCCCCTTTCACGGCATTGTGGTCGTCCGTGCGCGGACGTCGGTCTCAGCCCTCGTCTTCGCCGGTCTCCTCCGCGGGCGCAACCGGGTCCTCCTCAAGCACGCGCAACGCGGTCATTCGGTCCGGCGGGCCGATCACGGCGCCGTTTTGTCCGGTGCCGCGTTTGATCGCGTCGACCACCTCCATGCCCGCGACGACCCTGCCCACGACCGTATATTGCCCGTCGAGCGGCGGCGCGGGCGCGAACATGATGAAGAACTGCGAGTTCGCGCTGTCCGGGTCCTGCGCGCGCGCCATCCCCACGATGCCACGCTCGAAGGGAATGTCGGAGAACTCGGCCGGAAGGTCCGGGTATTCCGACCCGCCGCGCCCGGCATAGCGCATGTCCATGCCCGTGACGCCGAATTCCACGTCGCCCGTCTGGGCCATGAACCCGTCGATCACCCGGTGAAAGACCACGTCGTCATAGGCACCCTCGGCCGCGAGCGTGGTGATCCGTTCCACGTGCTGCGGCGCGATCTCTTCGAGGAGGTCGATCACGATCGTGCCCTGCGCGTCGCCCTCCACGTCGATCTCGAGGCCCGTGGCCCAGGCCGGCGCGGACATAAGGCATAGGGCGGCCGCGAGCCTAAGCATCGGCGGCCACCTTCACCGAGATCATCTTGTCCGGGGTCGCCGGCGGCTCGCCCCTTGTGATGGCGTCCACATGTTCCATCCCGTCGATGACGCGGCCATAGACCGTGTACTGGCCGTTCAGGAAGTGATTGTCGGAGAAGTTGATGAAGAACTGGCTGTTGGCCGAGTTCGGGTTCTGCGAGCGGGCCGCGCCCAGCGTGCCGCGGTCGTGCGGCAGCTTCGAGAACTCCGCCGGCAGGTCGGGCTTGGAGGACCCGCCCGTTCCGGCCATGCGCAGGTTGCCGCCGTCTTTCCCATGCTGCACGTCGCCCGTCTGCGCCATGAAGCCGTCGATCACGCGGTGAAAGACCACACCGTCATAGGCGCCCTCGCGCGCCAGTTCCTTCATGCGCGCGGCATGCTGGGGCGCCACGTCGGGCAGAAGCTCGATGATGACGGTGCCATCCTTCAGCTCGATGAGGATGGTGTTCTCGGGGTCCTTGATCTCGGCCATGTCCAACTCCCTTTGAATGGTCGGATGTGTCTATCGATGCGTGTTCAGGAGCCCGCAGGCTCAGCGCTTGTACTTGGCGGTGACGGCCTCGGCCACGGGGGCCGGCACGAAATGCGAGACGTCGCCGCCCAGCCGCGCGATCTCCTTGACGAGTTTCGATGCGATCGCCTGCCGGTCGGCCTCGGCCATCAGGAAGACGGTCACGATCTCGGCGTCGAGCTTGCGGTTCATGCCCACCATCTGGAATTCGTATTCGAAATCGGCGACGGCACGCAGGCCGCGGATGATGATGCCGGCGCCCACGTCCTTGGCGCAGTCGATCAGCAGGTTCTCGAACGGGTGCACCACGATCTCGATGCCGGTGGCCTGCGACAGCTTGGCGCATTCGGCCTCGACCATGGCGACGCGTTCTTCAAGCGTGAACAAGGGGCCCTTGTCACGGTTGATCGCGACGCCGATCACAAGGCGGTCGACGAGCCGGCACGCGCGCTTGATGATATCCAGATGGCCCAGCGTGATGGGATCGAAGGTGCCTGGATAAAGTCCTGTCCGCATTGCGGTCATCCGCCCCCTTGCAACCTTGTCGCTGCCTTCCGCCCGACTGGCGGGGACACAACCATTGCGGGCCCGGGTTTGCAAGACCCCCGGGCAGCCTGCACCCAGGGTCGTCACCGGCGCCAAGGCCTTCGCAAGGGCCTTGCGCGGTTTCGAAACCGCGTGGCCGGCGCCCCGCTCAGAACCCCTTGATCATGTCCTCGAGCGCGGTCTTTTCCATCTCGAGCTCGGAGAGCTGGGCCTTGACCACGTCGCCGATCGAAATCAGCCCCACCATCTCGCCCGCCTCGACCACCGGCATGTGGCGGAAGCGACCCGCTGTCATCGCGGCAAGCACGCCATCGGATGTGTCGGACAGCCCGCACCCCACGATCTCGGCGGTCATGATCGAGGCGATGGGCGTTCTCAGGCAGTCCGGCCCCGACTTGGCCAGTTCGCGCACGATGTCGCGTTCCGACAGGATGCCGAGCGCCGTCTTGCCGTTCGAGGACACGACCACCGCGCCGATCCGCCGCGCAGCGAGGAGGCTCGCGGCCTCCGACACGCTGGCCTCCGGTTCGACCATGACGATCCCATCGTCGGATTTCGATTTGAGTATCTGGCTCACCAGCATCGCGCACCTCCCATGCGGGCCCGAGTTTGTCTCCCGTCGCTTCCGGGTTCAGCGTCCTCCCGTCACGGGTCCGGTGTCAAGAAAAACAGCGCGCTAGCGGGGCTGGCCCCAAGGCGTGTGGAGGGTTAGCCTGATCGCTGGGGGGATCGGAGGACCGTCATGTCGCCATATCTCACCGTTCTGGCCATAAACGCCGTGGCCATCGGCCTTGCCTATGGCCTGATCTATCCGCGGTTCGAACCCCTGACGGCGCGGCGGATGATGCGGGCCGACGCGCTTGTGACAGCCGCCGCGCTGGCGGCCGCGGGCGCGCTTTTCGCGGGCAAGGGGCTGCCCTTTCAGATCGGGCCGGTGACACTGCGGTGGTGGGGATTCAGCCTGCTGACATACGCCGCCATCGAGACGCCGGTGTTCTGGGCCTTCTGCCGGGCGTGGGATCTCTCGCTCAGCGATCCGGATGCCCCGGCGCGGGGCACCCGGGAAAACGACGTCACGAAACGACCGCCTCCAGACGAGTAAGCTCGGCGCGCAGCCCGTCCCGCAAAAGCGCCGCGAACCGGTCGAGGCGCGCGTCGCGCGGCCCCGCGTGGGAGACCAGCCAGAAGGTGCGGCGCAGGCGGATCTCGTGGGCGAGAACCCGGCAGAGGTCCGGTGCGAAGGGCAAGGCAAAGTCGTGGACGATGGCCAGCCCCGCCCCGGCGCGCGCGTAGTTCAACTGGACCGACACGGCGTTCGAGGCCAGTGGCACACGGGTCACGCCTAGGCCCGCGAGATAGTCGAGTTCCGCATCGAAGATCATGTCGGGGATGTAGCCGATCATGCGCGCCCCCTTCAGATCCGCGCGCGACGTGGGCGCGCCGACGCGGGCGAGGTAGTCGCGAGAGGCGGCAAGCGACAGGCGGTAATCGGCCAGCCGCTCGGCGCTCAGCCGGTCGGTCTTGGGCGGCGAGACCGCGATGGCAAGGTCCGCCTCACGGCGCGAGAGGTTCACGACACGCGGCAGCGCGAGGATCTGGATGTCGAGCGCGGGGTTCGCGTCGGCGATGGCGGCGCAGACCTGCGGCAGCAGGTAGTTGGCGCAGCCGTCGGGCGCGCCGATGCGGATGGCGCCCGTCAGTCCACCCTCGCCGCCCGCGACGGTGTCCAGCCCGCCCGACAGAGCGGCCTCGGCCGCTTCGGCCTTGGGCAGAAGTCGCTGCCCCGCTTCGGTCAGACGGTAGCCCTGCGGGGATTTCGCGAAGAGAACGGAGCCCAGCGCCTCTTCCAGCCGTGCGACCCGCCGCCCGGCCGTCGCCGGGTCAAGGCGCAGGCGCCGCGCGGCCCCCGACAGCCCCTCGGCGCGGGCCACCGCCAGAAAAACCCGCATGTCATCCCAGTTGAGGGCCCAGTTCATGGCTCACCTTTGCAAAATCGCAAAATGACTTTGGCAACCTGCCGCTTTTACCCGCGTCTCTGCAAGAGTATCCTTGCCGCGAGGATCGCCTGACCGAGGGAGAGACAGCGATGGAAGAAATCGGACACTGGATCAACGGCAAGCGGGTGGCGGGCACGTCCGGCCGCAGCGCGGATGTCTGGAACCCGGCCACGGGCGAGGTGCAGGCCAAGGTGGCGCTCGCCTCCACCGCCGAGATCGAGGCGGCCGTGGCCGATGCCGCCGCAGCACAGGCCGGCTGGGCCGCCACCAATCCGCAGCGCCGCGCGCGGGTGATGATGGAATTCGTGCGCCTGCTCAACCGCGACATGGACAAGCTGGCCGAGGCACTTTCCCGCGAACACGGCAAGACCATCCCCGACGCCAAGGGCGACGTGCAGCGCGGCCTCGAGGTGGTGGAGTTCTGCATCGGCGCGCCGCATCTCCTGAAAGGCGAGTTCACCGACAGCGCGGGACCCGGCATCGACATGTATTCCATGCGCCAGCCCATCGGCGTCGCCGCCGGCATCACGCCGTTCAACTTCCCCGCCATGATCCCGATGTGGAAGATGGCGCCCGCGCTGGTCTGCGGCAACGCCTTCATCCTCAAGCCGTCGGAGCGTGACCCGTCGGTTCCGCTGATGCTGGCCGAACTGATGCAGGAGGCGGGCCTGCCCGACAGTGTCCTGCAGGTCATCAACGGCGACAAGGAGGCGGTCGACGCCATCCTCGACAACCCGACCATCGCGGGCATCGGCTTCGTCGGGTCCACCCCCATCGCGCAGTACATCTACGAACGCGGCTGCGCCAACGGCAAGCGCGTGCAGTGCTTCGGCGGCGCCAAGAACCACATGATCATCATGCCCGACGCCGATCTCGACCAGGCGGCGGACGCGTTGGTGGGCGCGGGCTATGGCGCGGCGGGCGAACGCTGCATGGCGATCTCGGTCGCGGTGCCGGTGGGCGAGGAAACCGCCGACCGGCTGATCGAGAAACTCGTGCCCAAGATCGAGGCACTGAAAGTCGGCCCGTACACCGCCGGCAATGACGTGGATTACGGCCCCGTCGTCACACCGCAGGCCAAGGATAACATCCTGCGGCTGGTGCAGTCCGGCATCGACGCGGGCGCGGAGCTTGTCGTCGACGGGCGCGACTTCTCGCTGCAGGGCTACGAGGACGGGTTCTTCATCGGTCCGCATCTCTTCGACAGGGTCACGCCGGACATGGATATCTACCGCAAGGAGATCTTCGGCCCGGTCCTCAGCACCGTGCGCGCGGGCTCCTACGAGGAGGCGCTGAAGCTCGCCATGGACCACGAATACGGCAATGGGACCGCGATCTTCACCCGCGACGGCGACGCGGCGCGCGATTTCGCGGCGCGGGTGAATGTCGGCATGGTCGGCATCAACGTGCCGATCCCGGTGCCGCTGGCCTACCACACCTTCGGCGGCTGGAAGAAATCGGTCTTCGGCGATCTGAACCAGCACGGGCCCGACGCGTTCCGCTTCTACACCAAGACCAAGACGGTCACGGCGCGCTGGCCCTCGGGCATCAAGGAAGGCGGAGAGTTCAGCATCCCCGTGATGGAGTGAACCCCGACGGAAACGAAACGAAGGCCCTGCGCAGCGCGCGGGGCCTTTTTCCATTACGCCTCGGCGATCGCGAGTGCCTGCCGGATCATGCCGCCGGCCTGCTTGCAGAAATCCCGGTCGGTCCAGTAGGCGTTGTGCGAGGCCGGGTTCCAGCCGGTGACGATGCTGCCCACGCTGATCCAGCGATCCGCGATCTCGCCATTGGCGACCATCTCGGCATAGGCGTCGCCAGCCGGTCCCAGCGGCATCCCCAGGACGTCGTTGCGGTCGTTGAGGTTCAGCCACCAGGGCGCGAGCCGCCGCTCCTTGGGGATCGCGGTACCCGGATAGTCGATGGGCCGGACCTTTCCGGGCGGATAGGCGAAGGTGAAAACGGGGATGTTGCAACCGAAGGTGAGTAACCCGGCCATGGTCTTCAGCCGCTGAAAATCGCCGGAGACCTCCACCACCTCCGTCTTCCTTTGCAGGTCATAGGCGTAGTTCGAGATGATGTGGCCGCCCAGCGAATGGGCGAAGATCAGCAGCGGCGCGTCGGCCCCCGCGATCTCCTGCAATCGCCTGATCGTCGCGGCGACGCGGGCGTGGATCTGGCGATAGATGTCCTCCTCGGCGGCGCGTCGTTCCTTTTCGCTCAGGCTCTGGTCATCGGGATCGCGCGCGCTCACGCCGGTGCGCGTGTAGGCCGCCGCATCGGTCAGACGGTGCATGACGAAATCGCGCACCCCGCGCCAGCGCGCGCCATCGGCGGTGATCTTCGCGAGATACGCCTCCTGCCGGGTCTGCAGCACATCGGCCCAGAAGATCTCCCTGTAGACGACGCGATCGTTCCATTCCCCCGGCCTGAGATACCCACGCAAAGCGTTGTAAAGGCCTGCGGAAAACGAGATGCTGTCGATGTTCTGCGGGGCGTCGCCCTGGCTGCCCATGCCGTGGATCACGGCGACGGCGATGCGTTTGTCATGGCTCATGGCGCGGTCCTTCCGTCCGGCGCCCCCGCGCGCAGACTGCCGCCCGCGCCACAGTCTGTCCACTGCGGAGAACCCACCGCTTGCGAAACGCTTGCTCGGCGCGCGCGCGGGTCCCAGAGTTGACCGGCACAGCGCCGGGAGCAATGCCATGAGCGACACGCCCTATACCCTTGGCATCGAGGAGGAATACCTCCTCGTGGATCTTGAGACGGGCGACCTTGCCGAAGCCCCGGCGGACCTGATGGAGGCCTGTACGGCCGAGCTGGAGGGGCAGGTCAGCCCCGAATTCCTGCAATGCCAGATCGAGATCGGCACGCGCGTCTGCGGCACGGTCGGCGAGGCGCGCGACGACCTCAGGCGCCTGCGCGCGACCGTCTCGGACTGCGCCGCGCGTTTCGGGCTGACGCCGATCGCCGTGTCCTGCCACCCGTCGGCGGACTGGAAGACCCAGCATCACACCGACAAGGACCGCTACAACCAGCTCGCGCGCGATCTGGGCGGCGTGGTGCGGCGCATGCTGATCTGCGGGATGCACATGCATGTGGGCCTGCCCGACCCGGACCTGCGCGTCGACCTGATGGGGCAGCTCAGCTACTTCCTGCCGCATCTGCTGGCGCTGTCGTCGTCCTCGCCCTACTGGCAGGGGGAGGATACGGGCCTTGCCTCCTACCGGCTGACGGTGTTCGACAACCTGCCCCGCACGGGCCTGCCGCCGCGCTTCAATTCATGGGCGGAGTATGAGCGGACCACCGGCGCGCTGATCGAGCTGGGGCTGATCGAGGACACCACCAAGATCTGGTGGGACCTGCGCCCCTCGCACCGCTTCCCGACGTTGGAGACGCGCATCTGCGACGTCTGCCCCCGGCTGGAGGACGCGCTTTGCCTTGCCGCCGTGGTGCAATGCCTGACGCGCTATCTTGCGCGGCTGAGGCTGCAGAACATCCGCTGGCGCATCTACGACCGCTTCCTGATCAACGAGAACCGCTGGCGCGCACAGCGCTACGGGGCGAGCGAGGGGCTGATCGATTTCGGCCGCCGCGAGATCGTGCCGGTGGCCGAGTTGATCGGCGAACTGGTGGAACTGCTCGAGGCCGATGCCGAGGCGCTGGGCTGCGCGGCCGAACTGCACGCCCTGCCCGGCCTCGTGGCGCGCGGCACCTCGTCAGAGCGCCAGCGCGCGGTGCATGCCGCCGCCGTGGCGGCCGGCGCGGACAATGCGCAGGCCATGGACGCCGTGATCCGCCACCTGATCGAGGAATATCACGCCGATCTCTGAGATGGCCGGTCCTCTGGACAGGAAAAAGGCGCCCGCAACCGGGGCGCCTTTCGCGTTGTCGTGGATATGCGTCGGGCTCAGGCCGTCGCGCGGCGGCGCCAGAAGGCCATGCCGCCAAGCGCCGCAAGCAGCATCCAGCCTGCCGCCGGAAGCGGGACGGGAGCCACGGGCGGCGGGTTCGGGCCGGGGCTTGGGCCGGGATTGCTAGAGCGTGTCGCCCCTGATCGGATTCTGGATTCCCATAGCGGTCAACCTGTGATTCCATATCTTGGAGGCAGATATGGGGGTGAGAGATGGGGAAA
>LJSY01000061.1 GCA_001314805.1 Rhodobacteraceae bacterium HLUCCO18
CGCCACAAGATACGAGAAGCACGACGCCAACTTCCTCGCCCTCATCAAAATGGCAGCCACACGCATCTGGTTGCGAGTTTATGAGTCGGTGTCCTAGGCTCAGGACGCGCCCTGATCCCCGCGCGCCATGCGCCTGAGCGCGCGGTTCATGCGCTCGGCCACAACGGCTCGTTCGGCGGCCGACATGCTCTCCAGCGTGTCCAGAAGCGCCCCGTGCCCCTGCGCCTGCAGCGCGATCGCCGCCTCCCGCGACCGTCCGAGCGCGCGGTCCGCCGCGTCCCGGTCGAACGGATCGCTCAGAAGCGCGCCACGCACCGCCATGAGGCTGCGCCCGATCTCGGCCCGGTTGCGCCGCACCTCCGCCATGTCGGCCTCGACGCGGTCCCGCACCTCGTCGCGCGCCTCGCGCGGCAGGGCCAGCGCGAAGGGTCCGAGGCCCAGCGTCCGGATCGCGGGCGCCTCGCCCGGGGCAGGACGGCCCAGGATCGCGCCGCCGACCAGCCCGGCCACCAGGAGGTTCAGCGCCAGCGACACCGCCAGCGCGATCCTGATGCCGCGCCCGCTCCGGCGCGGTGGAGTGTCCGGGGTCTCAGACATCGCCGTTCTCCAGTGCCAGTGCCGTGAGGTCGGGGCTCACCGCCCCGCCCGAGAGCGTCCAGAGCTGGCCGCCGCTCAACCCGTCGATCATGTCCGGCGACCAGAAGCCCACCGCGAGCCCCACGAGACCGGCCGCCGTGACGCCGCCGAATCCGCCCCAGCCGCCGAGCGCGGCGATCCACGCGGGCGGTCGGCGCAGGATACCGGCGCGAGCCGGTTGCAGCGGCGGCCGGGCCGTCTCGCGCTGGACCGCCTCGGCATCCGCCAGAACCCGTGCGACCAGATCGGCGTCGGGCTCGACCCGGCGTGCTTCCGCGAACAGCGCGTCGAGGGTTTCCTCCGCCTTCTTCTTCCTGTCATCCGCCATAGCCCAGTGCCTCCTTCTGTCCGTCAAGCGCCTGTTTCAAAGCGCGTTTTCCCCGCGCCGTCAGGCTCTCGACCGCCTCGACCCCGATGTCGAGTATCTCGGCGATCTCGGGGTTCGACATGCCTTCGATATGCCGCAGCACCACCGCCTGCCGCTGCCGTTCGGGCAAGGTGGCAAGCGCCGCATCCAGCGCGGCCATGCGGTCGGCGTCTGCCATCCGCGCCTCCGCGCCCGGCGCGCTGTCGGCGATCGTGGCCGCGGTCTCGGGGTCGAGCCCCGTCGCGCGCCGCGCTTTCCGCAACCGGTCGACGGCGAGGTTCGCCACCACCTTGTGCAGCCAGGTCGCCGGTTGCGCCGGTCCGTCCGACCGCCAGTCGGGGGCCGCGCGCCACAGCCGCATCATCGATTCCTGTGCCACGTCCTCGGCCTCCGCCATATCGCCCAGAACCCGCGCGGCGTGCCGCAGTGCCCGGGGCAGGAGCCGCGCGGTGAGCAGGCGCGCGGCCTGCCCGTCGCCCCGCGCGAACAGCACCATCAGCCCTGTGTCGTCGAGCGCCGCAAGCTCGTCCGCGCTGTCGGCATGCATCGGTTCCATGATCCTCCATAGCCCCCGGGATGCCTCCATGCATAGGGCGGTCCGGTGTCCGGACCGCCCCTCGCATCACCTGGACCGGGTCAGCCGCGATGGCCCGGACCGCCATGGCCGCCGCGCCACCCGCGAAAAACCGCGAGGGCCTCATCGAACTCCGCCTCTGTGACCGAGCCGTCGCCATCGGCATCGAAGCGTTCGAACAGGGCCTCGGGTCCCGGACCCCGGCGGCCAGACCGCGCCTCGGCTATTTCCTCGAGGCTCAGCGCGCCGTCGCCGTCCGCGTCGGCATGCTCGATCATCCGGTCGATACCGCGCTCCATGCGCCCCGTGGCCGCCGCGAGCAATTCCTCACGGTCGAGCATGCCATCGCCATTGGCATCGGCCTCGGCGAACCGGACCGCGCGGGCGCCTTCCATTTCCTCCAGCGTCACCGCGCCGTCGCCATCGAGGTCGAAGGTCTCGAAAACCATCTGCGGACCTCGGGGGGGACCATCCTGCGCCATGGCGGGCAGAACGAGGGCGGCGGGGATCATGGCGCCCAGAAGGGCTGCTTTCAACATCGACATGCGTTTCTCCTTTGCTTGCCTGTCTGACCCCACTCACGGGCGGGCCGGACGTTTCCGTCGAAAAAATTTCGCGACGCTCGCGAAAATGCGGATCGGGATGGACGCGGAGCCCGCTCCGCCCCATGTTGCGAGCATGACCAACGTTGATCCCTCCTCCATGACCGACACGCACGAAACGGAACACCTTGAGCTTCGGCCCGAGTTCCGGCCCGGCCCGCCCGAACGCCCGGCATGGCCGGCCATCGCGAAGGGTTTGCGCAAGCGCTGCCCCTCCTGCGGTGAGGGGTCGCTCTATTCGGGCTACTTGAAGCTGGTGGATGCCTGCCCCTCCTGCGGGGAAGACCTGCAGCACGCGCGCGCCGATGACGGGCCCGCCTACCTTTCGATCCTCTTGACGGCCAAGGTCATGGGCACGCTGATGCTGGTCGTCTTCGAGAGATGGCAACCGCCGCCGCTGGTGCTGGCCGGGACCTTTTCGGTTGGCGTCGTCGCCATGGCCCTTTACCTCTTGCCCAGGTTCAAGGGGCTGATCGTAGGGGTGCAATGGGCCAAACGGATGCACGGGTTCTGACCGACAAGGCCGCCCTCCGCGACGCGGCCACCATCATCGTTCTGCGCGAGGATGGCGGGACGCGCCGCGTGCTGATGGGCCAGCGCGGCAAATCGGCCGCGTTCATGCCGTCGAAATTCGTGTTTCCCGGCGGCGCGGTCGACGCCGTGGACGCAACGATCCCGCTGGCCTCCCCCAGTGCCGAGGACTGCGCCAGCCGTCTGGCCGCCGAGACCGACACCCCGGCCGATGCCGTCATCGCCGCGGCCACGCGGGAGTTGTGGGAGGAAACCGGCCTCCTGCTCGGCGCGGCCGATCCGCGTGCGGCAACGCTCGATGCGCCGCGGGGATGGCGCGGATACCTCGGCACCGGACATCTGCCCGATGGCGGCGCGCTGCGCTTCATCTTCCGCGCCATCACGCCGCCCGGCCGCCCGCGCCGCTTCGACGCGCGTTTCCTGTTGGCCCGCGCCGAGGACCTGCGCAACGATCCGGACGATTTCTCGCGCGCCGAGGACGAGTTGAGCCATCTTCAATGGGTCCCGCTCGAGGAGGCACGCCGCTTCGACATGCCGTTCATCACCGAGGTCGTGTTGGCCGAACTGACCGCGATCCTGGAGGGACGCGCCCATCCCGGCGTGCCGTTTTTCGACAACTCGACCGAGATCAGCCGCTTTCGTCGGCTCTGACCCGCAGCCATCCGGGGGAAGCGGGCCCGCTCGGGCACCCTTCGGATGCCGTCGCCGGCCCGCTGGCCTCCGGCGGGAGTTTTTTGCCAGGATGAAGCCAGGGTATCCGGTTCAGACCGTGCCGAGAACGATCAGCAGAAGGGACGACACGATCAGCGCGATGCCCGCCAGTTCCTTGGCGCTCGACCGTTCGCGCAGCCAGAACACCGAAAAGAGGAAGGTGAAGACCAGTTCCACCTGCCCCAGCGCCTTCACATAAGCCGCTGTCTGCAGCGCGAAGGCCGTGAACCAGCCCATCGAGCCCAGCATCGAGGTCAGCCCCGTGGGCACCGCGATGCGCCATGCGGCGATGACGCGGCCGATCTGCCCCGGTTCGCGAAGCGCCAGCCAGATGCCCAGCGCCACCGTCTGCACCACCGTCGCCGCCAGCAGCGCAACCCCGGCGCGCAGGAGCGCATCACCCTCGGGCAGTGACAGCGTCGCGCCGCGGTAACAGACCGACGACACGCCGAAGAGCAGGCCCGACGCCAGCCCGTAGCCCGAGGCCACGTTGAACACCCTGTTCTTCCAGGGCAGCACGCGGTCCGTCGCCGGCGGGTCCGACAGAAGAACCACGCCCACGAAGCCCACGGCGATCGCCGCGAGGACCGCGGCGGAGACACCCTCGCCCAGCAACACCAGACCGATCAGGGCCGTCAGGATCACCTCGCTTTTCTTCAGCGTGATCCCCACCGCGAAGTTCCGCCGCGCGAACAGCGCCACGACGAAGGCCGTGGCCAGCATCTGAGCAAGCGCGCCCACCGATATGTAACCCCAGAAGACGACCGGAATGGGGGGCAGGCCCTGCCCGCTCAGCCCGCCATAGACCGCAAGCGCCACGGCGACGAAGGGGAACGCGAAGGCGAAGCGCGCCCAGGTCGCGCCCATGGTCGACAGCGTCGTGACCTTCAGGTGCCGCTGCAGCAGAAACCGAAGGTTCTGCATGAAGGCGGCGAACAGAGTGGCGAGGATCCAGGTGGGCATGGCTGCGCTACATTGACCGTGGCTCCGGTCGGCGCAAGGTCGGCGGTCTCAAGGATCGGGATAAAGCGGATGCGGCACCGGGTCCTTCGCGCGCGTCAGGTGGCGGCGGAAGATCTCGGCATAGCTCGCGTAGCGGTAGCCGTCATTGCGGCGCAGGTATTTGTCGCGGTTGTTGAAGTAGATGCGCGGCAGGCGATACCACGGCAGCTTGGGGTGCATGTGATGGACCACATGCAGGTTGTTGTTGAGAAACAGGAAGGCGAGCGGCCCGCGATCCTCGATGATCACGGTGCGGGCCGAGGCGCGCTCATGGGCCTGATGTTCGAGGAAGGTGCGGATCTTGAGGACCGCAAGGCCGAGATAGATCGACAGCGCATAGGCCCAGAGCGGCATGGGCGACAGGGTCACGATGGCGAGCACCACGACGAAGGCCGGCAGATGCCACAGCCAGCCATCGCGTGCGGCCCGGTCGCCCGCACGGATCAGCCGCCAGTCTGTCGCCATGAAGGCGATCTGCCCCACGAGCGGTCCGATGGCCATCCGCCCCAGAAGCGTGTTGTTGAAGGCGAGAGCCCGCCGCACCCAACGCGGCAGCGTCCGCCAGACCGCGGGATCGAGGTAATTTGTTTCCGGGTCCTCGTAGGGGTCGGTCAGGCGCGCGTCCATGTGATGCGCCAGATGGGTGTCCCGAAACCGCAGATAGGGGATGACGAGGTTCAGCGAGCCGAAGACGAGCATCTCGCCCAGCCGCCGTTCATTGAACGGATGTCCGTGGGTCACCTCGTGCTGCAATGAGGAATGGAGAGTGATGCCGAGGGTGCACAGGACGATCGCCGCGGCGAGCGAAAGCTCCGGAAGCAGGAAGAGCGCCGCGAGCCATGCCGCATAGCAAGCAAAAATGAGCAAGAGCGTCGGCCATTCGACCCGCATCCGTGTACTTTCCCTTTTGGCCCTTTTGGGAGCCCGATGGAGCAGGCAAGCGCCTGTCACCATTCGGGCTTTCTCGCCGCGTCCCCATGCGGCCCCATAATGGGTAATGGAACTTGCGTTTTGCGGGCAGTAGGGGTTTTCTAATCACCGAAATCAACTTGGGTGATTATACTCTCCAAATGCCGGATATTCTCGACAAATCCACCCGCGCAAGCGTCTTTCGCGACCGCCTGAAGGCCGCCATGGCGGATGCGGAAACGAGCCGTGCCGCGCTCGCCCGGGCCGTGGGCATCGATCGGTCGACCGTTACGCAGATGCTGGCGACGGAGGATGTGCGCATGCCCGGCGGTCACGTGGTGGCGAACGTGGCGACCGCGCTCGGCGTGTCGAGCGACTGGCTCCTTGGCCTGTCGGATCGTCCGGAACGGGTGAGCGCGCTGATCGACACCTCGCTGTCCATATCGGATGCGGGGCGCGCGACCGGCGCGGACGACCAGATCTTCGCGTGGCACGAGGAGGCGGCAGGCTACAAGATCCGCCATGTGCCCGCGACGATGCCCGACGTGCTCAAGACCGACGCGCTGATGCAGTGGGAATACGCGCCCGCCACGGTGAAGACGCCGGGACAGGCCATCGCCGCGGCGCACGCGCGGCTGGAATGGATGCGCGGCACGACCAGCGATTACGAGATCGCGATCGCGCTCCATGAATTCGAGAGTTTCGTCGCGGGAACAGGCTATTACGAGGGGCTTGATCCCGAGATCCGGCGCGAACAGCTACGCTGGTTCGCGGAAGTCTACGACCAGCTCTTTCCCAGCCTTCGCCTGTTCCTCTACGACGCGCGCAGCGTGTTTTCCGCACCTCTCACGGTCTTCGGTCCACGGCTGGCCGTAATCTATGTGGGCCGTCACTACATCGCCTTCCGCGACCGGGAACGCGTACAGGCCAACAGCCGCCATTTCGATTGGCTGGTGCGGGAGGCGACGGTTTCGGACAGAGGCTTTGGCGGGCATATTCGCGCGGCGCTGGAGCGGATTTAATTGTTGCGCGCAACACACTCGAAATATTCGAGAATCCTCGGCAGCAATGCCTCCGTGAAACGCATGTGGCCCTCCGGCGTCCAATGAACGCCGTCCACGGGTGACACGGCCGCATGGGCGCCCGCGTCGAAGAACCTGCAGCCTTGCCGAGCGGCCGCCTCCGCCATCAGAAGGTTGAGGTTTTCCTGTTTCTTTTCAGCGCCCTCGAAGATGTTCTTCAGAACTCCAGCTTCCTGCACCGGCGCGGGTGCGATCACCATCACGGCGAGTCCGGGGATCATGGCTCGCGCCTCCAGCACCAGCTCGACGCTGCGTGCGATTTCGGCCGCCGTGACCGAGAACCGGGGCTTGAGGTCGTTCGTGCCGAGCATGAGCAGCATCAGGTCAATCGGCGCGTGGCTTGGAAGGATAGCGGGCAGCACCTCCAGTCCGGAGCGCTTTCCGCCCTCGACAGGATCATCATGAACGGTGGTTCGACCCGGCAACCCCTCTGAAATCACGGTGAAATCCTCGCCCAGCTTTTTTGCCAGGATATCGGGCCAGGGCGTTCCCTTCGGGTAGCGCGCGAACCGGCCCAGCGCGGTCAGCGGCACGGTTCCGTGCGTGTTGCTGTCGCCGTAGCAAAGAATGGTCGGCATTGTGCCCTCGCTTCATGGCTGGTTGCTTCGGCCCCAGTCCGAGCGGGATACCGACCGGGCTTGTGGAGATTTGGTCGATTCAGCGTATCACTTTTTCAACACTGGGTACCGGAAATTCGAACCGATTGCCGAGAAGACAGGATGAATCTCGACTTATCCACAGGTCATCCACAGAAGCGGCCAAGATCTCAGTAGGTCATCGGCATCGCGCGGTGCGTTGCGTCGATCTCCTCCAGCACCGCTGTCTCCAGCGTCATGTCGAGCCCGTCGATGATATGGGCAAGTTGCTCTGACGTGGTGGCGCCAAATATCGTCGACACCGGGAAGGGCCGCTGGACCGTGAAGGCCAGAGCCATGTGGACGGGGTCCAGACCGTGCCGGCGTGCGATGTCATGATACGCGTCGACCGCCGCCGACGACCGTTCGGTCAGGCGTCCGGCCAGGTCGGCATTCTTCTCCCGCCGGCTGCCTTTCGGCACCGCGCCGCCTTGGTATTTCCCGGTCAGAAGACCGGCCGCGAGCGGTGAGTAGGCCAGAAGCGTGACCTGTTCGTTCACCGCCAATTCCGCAAGGTCTGTGTCGTAGAGCCGGCAGAGCAGCGAATACTCGTTCTGGATCGACTGCACCCGCGGCAGCCCCTTTTCCTCGGCGATGCGGATCCATTGCGCCGTGCCCCAGGCGCTTTCGTTCGAAAGCGCGAAATGGCCGATCTTGCCGGCCTTTTGCGCGGCTTCGGCCGCCTCCAGAACCTCGGCCATGTTGGCCAGCGTCTTGGCTTTGTCCTGACCCGAGGGGTCGTAGCCCCAGTTCTGGCGGAAATGGTAGCTGCCCCGGTTCGGCCAGTGCAGTTGGTAGATTTCGACATGATCCGTCTGCAGCCGCCCGAGCGAGGCGTCGAGCGCCGCGGTAAAGGTCTCGGCGGTGATGTCCTGCCCCACGCGCACGAAGGACCCGTTCTTGCCGGTGATCTTGGTGGCGAGCGTATAGTCGCCCCGCCGCGCCGGGTTCTTCGCGTTCCAGTTGCCGATGATCTGCTCGGTCACGCCCACGGTCTCGGCACGGACCGGGTTCACCGGATACATCTCGGCGGTGTCGACGATGTCGATGCCCGCATCGAGCGCCATGTCCATCTGGCGGTGGGCGTCTTCCTCGGGCGTCTGGTTGCCCCAGGTCATCGTTCCCAGGCAGTAATCGGTGATGGTCACGTCGGTGGAGCCGAGCGGAATGCGGCGCATTTGTCTGTCCCTGCTGGTTTTCCTGTCGGGCGGGACCTTAGGCGGCTACAGGCGGAGAGCAAGCCGTTAGTGGGCAGTCTTGAGAACGAAAGGTGAACATATTAGTCTTGCGCCATGGACCTGACCCGACTCACCCGGACGTCTTATCGCCATGACCGGCCGGCCGTGCCGCTTCTGGGCCGGTTCCGGCTGGCGGGGGGGCGCGCGCATGAGGTCTGCGGCCCGGCGCGGCGGCGGCTGGCGCTGTGGCTGGCGCGGGGCACGGAAGGCACGATCCTGTGGATCCGGCCCGGCTGGCATCCCGACCGGCTGCACATGAGCGGGGTGCGCCAAGAGATCGACCCCGGCCGCCTGATCTTCGTCGACCCCACGCGCCCCGAGGACATCCTGTGGTCCATGGAAGAGGCCCTGCGCGCAGGCATCGTGCCGCTCGTGGTGGCGGACCTGCCCGAACCGCCGGGGCTGACGCCGGTGCGGCGGCTGCATCTTGCGGCGGAAGCGGGGGCGGAGACGGGGGCAGAGACCGGCGCGCGCGCGCCGCTGGGCCTCCTGCTCACACCGGGGGACGGGGGCGCGGCGGGGGTCGAGACCCGCTGGCGGCTCGACCCGTCCCATGAGACGCCCCAGACCCGGGGCTGGCGCCTGTCGCGGCTTCGCGCGCGGGAGGCGCCGCCGGGGGAGTGGCGCATCCGGCGCGGGCCGGACGGCACGCCCGAGATCGCCCCCCTCGCCCAGCCGCAACCCGCCTGATCCCGGAGGCGCCGGAAAACGCACGTTTTCCGTCCGTTTTCTTCGAAGAAAACGGCCCTCCGACCGCAAACCGGCGCAAAACGACCCGCGTCCGGCGCAAAAGCGATAGCCGCAGGGCGCAAAGCGCTTCAGGCCCGGGGCAACACGCCTCCTCCACCGGTCCCATGCGCCTTATCGTTTCCTTCGCGGCCCTGTTTCTTTCCGTCATCCTGCTGCAACTCTCGTCCGGGGGTGTCGGACCGCTCGACGTGCTCTCGGGTACCGAGCTCGGCTTCACCACGGGACAGATCGGCCTACTGGGCTCGGCCCATTTCCTCGGCTTTTTCGTGGGCTGCTGGTGGGCGCCGCGACTGATGGGAAGCGTGGGCCATTCCCGCGCCTTCGCCGCCTTCACCGCCATGGGCGCGATCGGGCTGATGGCGCACATGATGGTGATCGACCCCTATGCCTGGGCCCTGATGCGGGTGGCCTCGGGCCTGTGCATCGCGGGGTGCTACACGGTCATCGAGGCGTGGCTGCAGGCCAAGGTGACCAACGAAACACGCGGTCGCGCGCTGGGCACCTATCGCATGGTCGACACCGCGGGCTCGCTGGTCGCGCAACTGCTGATCGGGGTGCTCGCGCCGGCCTCCTACGTTTCCTACAACCTGCTCGCGCTCCTGTGCTGCGCGGCGCTTCTGCCGCTGACCCTCACCCGGCTCCGCCAGCCCGAGACGCCGGCCGCGCCACGGCTGAGGCCCACGCTCGCCTGGTCGCTGTCGCCGCTGGCCGTGGCGGGGGTTGTCGTGGCCGGCGTCTCGAGCGCGTCCTTCCGCATGGTAGGCCCACTCTACGGCACGCAGGTGGGTCTCGCCCCCGACCAGGTCGGCCTCTTCCTCGCAGCCTTCGTGCTGGGGGGCGCGCTGGCCCAATGGCCCGCCGGATGGCTTGCGGACCGCTACGACCGGCGCAGCGTCATGATCTGGCTGTCCGTCGCCTCAATCCTGGCCTGTGCGGTCACGGTGGCGCTGGCGGGGTTCGGAACCGCGGCGGTCTTCAGCGCGGCACTGGCCTTCGGGGCCACGACCTTCCCGATCTACTCGGTGGCCGCGGCGCATGCCCATGACTGGGCCACGGACGAGCAGCGGGTAGAACTTTCGGCAGCACTCATGTTCTTCTTCGCGCTGGGCGCCATCATGGCGCCGCTGACCACCTCGGGCCTGATCGCGGCCTACGGGCCCCGCGCGCTTTTCTGGTTCATCGCGGCCGCGCATCTGGGCCTGCTGGTCTTCGGCATCATCCGCATGCGCCTGCGCGCGCCATCCCAGACGCGGGCGCCCTATGTCTGGATCCCCAGAACCTCCTTCCAGGTCGGGCGCATCTTCCGCCGCAACGGGCGCGAGGACTGAGCGCGCGCCCTCTGGCCACCGCCCGCACGCGGCGCTAAACCGGACCCAAGGCGCAGGCAAGGACCCCGAATACATGGCCCAGACCAAGGCACGCATCCTGATCACTTCGGCGATCCCCTACATCAACGGGATCAAGCATCTGGGAAACCTGGTTGGCAGCCAGCTGCCGGCCGATCTCCATGCCCGCTACATGCGCGCGCGCGGCAACGAGGTGCTGTTTCTGTGCGCAACGGACGAGCATGGCACCCCGGCGGAGCTTGCCGCCGCCAAGGCGGGCAAGCCGGTCGAGGAGTACTGCGCCGAGATGTGGGCGGTGCAAGACGCGCTTGGCAAAGGCTTTCGCCTCAGTTTCGATCATTTCGGACGGTCCTCCAGCCCGCAGAACCACAAGCTGACGCAGCATTTCGCGGGCAAGCTCGCCGAGAACGGGCTGATCGTGGAAGTCTCGGAAAAGCAGGTCTATTCCAGGGCCGATGGACGCTTCCTGCCGGACCGCTATATCGAGGGCACCTGCCCGAACTGCGGGTACGACAAGGCACGCGGCGACCAGTGCGAGAACTGCACCAAGCAGCTCGACCCCACCGACCTGATCGAGCCGCGTTCGGCGATCTCGGGCTCCACCGACCTCGAGGTGCGGGAGACCAAGCATCTCTACCTGCGCCAATCCCTGATGCGCGACCAGCTTCGCGAATGGATCGAGTCCAAGACCGACTGGCCAGTGCTGACCACCTCCATCGCCAAGAAATGGCTCGATGACGGCGACGGCCTGCAGGACCGTGGCATCACGCGGGACCTCGACTGGGGCATCCCGGTCAGGAAGGGCGACGAGGACTGGCCCGGCATGGAGGGCAAGGTCTTCTACGTGTGGTTCGACGCGCCCATCGAATACATCGCCTGCGCCGCGGAATGGGTGGACGCCGGCAAGGGCGAGAACTGGGAACGCTGGTGGCGCACCGACAAGGGCGCGGACGACGTGCGCTACGTGCAGTTCATGGGCAAGGACAACGTGCCGTTCCACACGCTCAGCTTCCCCGCCACGATCCTCGGAAGCGGGGAGCCATGGAAGCTCGTGGATTACATCAAGTCGTTCAACTACCTGAATTACGATGGCGGCCAGTTCTCGACCAGCCAGGGGCGTGGCGTGTTCATGGATCAGGCGCTGGAAATCCTGCCGCCCGACTACTGGCGCTGGTGGCTTCTGTCCCACGCGCCGGAGACCTCGGACAGCGAGTTCACGTGGGAGGCGTTCCAGCAGGACGTGAACAAGGACCTTGCCGACGTCCTGGGCAATTTCGTCAGCCGGATCACCAAGTTCTGCCGCTCCAAGTTCGGGGAGGCCGTGCCGGATGGCGGCGAATACGGGCCGCAGGAAACCGCGCTCATCGCGGATCTGGAGGTGCGCCTGCGCCGTTACGAGGCGCATATGGACGCCATCGAGATCCGCAAAGCCGCGGCCGAGCTGCGCGCGATCTGGGTGGCGGGCAACGAGTACCTGCAATCCGCCGCACCCTGGACCGCGTTCAAGGAGGACCCGGCGCGCGCCGCCGCCATCACCCGCTTCGCGCTGAACCTGATCCCGTTCTACGCCGGATTGTCGGCGCCCTTCATCCCCGACGCCGCCTCCGCGATGACGGACGCGATGGGGGTGGCGCTTTCGTGGCCCGAAAACGCCGGGACCGCGCTTGCCGCGCTGCCGCCGCGGCACGCCTTCACCGTGCCGGATGTCCTCTTCGCCAAGATCGCCGACGAGGACCGTGAGGGATGGGCCGCGCGCTTCGCCGGTGTGCGGACCTGAGATGGCGCAAGCGGCGGTCAGCATCGAGACCGAGGGCGGTATCGCCACGGTCACGCTGTCCAACCCGCCGGTCAATGCACTGAACCAAGCGATCCGCGAGGGGCTGGCCGAGGCCGTCGCGCGGATCGAGGCCGACCCCGCGATCCGTGGCGCCGTGCTCTGCGGCGCAGGCGGCAGCTTCATCGCGGGTGCCGACATCCGCGAATTCGGCCAGCCTCCGCAGGACCCCTCCCTGCCCGATGTCGTGCGCATGCTGGACGCGGCAACGAAACCATGGGTCGCGGCGATCGAGGGCGTGGCCCTGGGCGGCGGTCTCGAGGTGGCGCTGGGATGCTCGCACCGCGTTGCGGCACCGGGCGCGAGGCTGGGCCTGCCCGAGGTGAGCCTCGGCATCATTCCCGGCGCGGGCGGCACGGTGTTGCTGCCTCGGCTCATAGCGGCGGACAAGGCGCTGGGGATGATCGCGGGCGGCAAACCGGTCTCGGCCCGCGACGCGGCCGAGATGGGACTGGTGGATCGGGTCGTCCCGGGTGACGTCCACGAGGCGGCCCGCGCGCTGGCGCTGGAGGCCGCCGAGGCCGGTATACCGGCACCGCTGATGAAGAGGGCAGTCTGCCCTCCCGCGAACGTGGAGGCATACGAAGCGCAGAAAGCGAGTATCCGCAAGACGGCACGGGGGCAGATCTCCCCCATCGCGGCGATCGAGGCGGTGGAGCGCAGCCTCGCCCTCGATGCCGAGGCCGCCTTTCGCGCCGAACGGGAGGCCTTCGTCAGCCTCCGCGACAGCACGCAATCCGCCGCACTGCGCCGTGTGTTCTTCGCCGAACGGTCGGTCTCGCAGCTTGACACGGCGCAGGGCGCGACGCCCCGGCGCCTCGACAGGATCGGCGTTCTCGGCGGGGGCACCATGGGGGCGGGTATCGCGGCTGCGTGCCTGCTCGCGGGGCTGGGCGTCGCCATCGTGGAACGCGACGACCAGCGCGCAGCGCTTGCCCGTTGCAGGGTTCTCGGCATCCTCGACGACAGCGCCGGGCGCGGGTTGCTGAGCCCGGAGGCACGGCAGGCCGCCGAGGCCGCATTGACCGTCGCGACGCATTTCGCGCCGCTCGCTGAATGCGACCTGATCATCGAGGCGGTGTTCGAGGACATGGATGTCAAGAAGGCGGTCTTCGCCGAGCTCGACGCCGTGACACGGCCCGACGCGATCCTCGCTTCAAACACCTCTTACCTTGATATCGACGAGATCGCCGCCGGCACAACCGACCCCTCTCGCGTGATCGGTCTTCACTTTTTTTCACCGGCGCACGTGATGAAGCTTCTCGAACTGATCGTGACGCGCGAGGCGGCGCCGGACGTGCTGGCCACCGGGCTCGCGCTGGGCAAGCGGCTGCGCAAGATCACCGTTCCCGCGGGCGTCTGCGACGGGTTCATCGGCAACCGCATCATGGCGCGCTACCGGCGCGAGGCCGATTACATGCTGGAAGACGGCGCCCTGCCTGAGCAGATCGACGCGGCCATGCGTGATTTCGGCTTTCCCATGGGCGTGTTCCAGATGGCCGACCTTGCCGGGCTCGATATCGGCTGGGCCATGCGCAAGCGGCAGGCGACCACGCGCGATCCGTCCGAACGCCATGTCGAGATCGCCGACCGCATCTGCGAGATCGGGCGGCTGGGTCGCAAGACCGGGCGCGGCTGGTACGATTACACGCAGGACAAGAGCGGCCGGCCCGATCCCTGGGTGACCGAACTGATCGAGGCGGAATCCGCCCGCAAGGGGATCACCCGGCAGAGCTTTGACGCCGGGCAGATCATGCACCGCATCCTGACGGTCATGCAGGAGGAAGGGACCGCACTCCTGTCCGAGGGCATCACCGCCTCGCCCGAGGCGATCGACGTGGTGATGATCAATGGCTTCGGCTTCCCCCGCTGGCGCGGCGGGCCGATGTTCATGATGGACAGCGAGCCGTGACGGACCTGCCCGACCCCGTAGACTGGACCGACGCCTTCGACAATTCCTCCTACGTCCCCGGAAGCGATGCGCTGGCCGGACTGTGGTCGGAGATGGCCGCGACATGGCGCGCCGCGATGGAACGTCAGGGCAAGGCGCGGCTAGATCTGGAATACGGCAGCGGGCCGCGGGAGCGTTCCGACCTCTTCCTGCCCGAGGGAGAGGCGCGCGGCCTCGTCGTCTTCCTTCATGGCGGCTACTGGCAGTGGATGGACAAATCCGCCTTTTCCCATCTCGCCGCCGGTCCGAGGCGGCGCGGCTGGGCTGTGGCAATGCCAAGCTACCCGCAGGCGCCGGAGGTTCGCATCTCCGCAATCACCAAGTCGGTCGCCTCTGCGATCGGTGCCGCGGCCACGGACGTGACGGGGCCGATCCGGATCGCCGGGCATTCGGCCGGCGGGCATCTGGCGGCGCGCATGGCCTGCGCGGATAGCGCCCTGCCCGCGCCGGTCGCCGCCCGGATCGAACGGGTGATGTCCATCAGCGGCGTGCATGACCTGCGGCCCCTGTTGCACTCGGCGATGAACGAGACGCTGAAGCTCGACGCGGCCGAAGCGGAGGCCGAAAGCCCGGCGCTGCTCAAGCCGCGCACGGGCCTTTCGATCCACGCCGTGGTCGGCGCGGCGGAACGGCCCGAACTCTTGCGCCAGACCCGGCTTCTGGCGGAAGCATGGCACCACGCGGGCGCTGACGTTGCGGACGCCTATCTCGCGGGGGAAGACCACTTCTCCATCGTCGAGGCGTTTGCCGATCCCGAAAGCGGTCTGGTGACCCGCCTCTTGGATTAGAGCGTGTCGCGTTTAATCGGTTTGGTATCCTGCTGCTCTGAAGAAGTTGTAGCATTCCTCGTCGCTGAACAGGCTGCATACATGTCCGACCACC
>LJSY01000077.1 GCA_001314805.1 Rhodobacteraceae bacterium HLUCCO18
GGTTTCCCCATCTCTCACCCCCATATCTGCCTCCAAGATATGGAATCACAGGTTGACCGCTATGGGAATCCAGAATCCGATCAGGGGCGACACGCTCTAATGCGGCTGCACGCCCGGCAGGAAGACCTTCTCGTCACGGTAAAGCAGCGACACGCCATCCTTGAAGATATGCACCTTCCGGGGGTCGGCGGTCATGCGCACATCCTGCCCGCGCAGGTTCGGGTGGATGCCGTGGAGCTTGGCGATCACCGTGTTGGTCTCGCGATCGGCGCTCGGCGTGTCGAAATAGAGCTGCGTGACCTCGCCCAGCGCCTCCACGATGTCGACCGTGCCGTGGAAGGCGAAGTTCTCGCTGTCCGTGGCCTCCATGTCCTCGGGGCGGATGCCGACCTCGACCACCATGCCCATATCGTCGTCACGGGTCGGGTAATGCGAGGTGATGGTGCCGCCGCCCTCGGGCAGTTCCAGCGTCGTGGTCTCGCCCGTGCCGACGATCTTGCCACCCAGCAGGTTCATCGCGGGAGAGCCGATGAACTGCGCGACGAAGGTCGATGCGGGTCTTTCGTAAAGCGTGAGCGGAGAGCCCACCTGGGCGATGCCGCCGCCGGCCAGCACGACGATGCGGGTGGCCAGAGTCATCGCCTCCACCTGGTCGTGGGTGACGTAGATCATCGTCGATTCGGGCATCTGTTCCTTGAGCTGCGCGATCTCGATCCGGGTGGCGACGCGCAATGCGGCGTCGAGATTCGAAAGCGGCTCGTCGAAGAGATAGACCTTGGGGTCGCGCACGATCGACCGGCCGATCGCCACGCGCTGACGCTGCCCGCCCGAGAGCGCCTTGGGCAGGCGGTTGAGAAAGTTCTCGAGTTGCAGCTTTTCGGCCGCCGCCTTGACCTTGCGGTCGATCGTGTCCTTGTCGTCGCCCGCGATCTTCAGGGCAAAGGCCATGTTGTCGTAGACGGTCATGTGCGGATAAAGCGCGTAAGACTGGAACACCATCGCGATGCCGCGCTGGGAGGGGGGCATGTCGTTCACCACCATGCCGTCGATCTCCAGCGTGCCGCCGGTGATCTTCTCGAGCCCCGCGATCATCCTCAGGAGCGTCGATTTCCCGCAGCCCGACGGGCCCACGAAGACGATCAGTTCGCCTTCCTCGATGTCGAGATCGATATCACGCAGCACCGTGACGGTGCCGCCATATGTCTTCTCGACATCGGTCAGCTTGAGATTGGCCATGTCCCCGTTTCCTCCCCTTTGATCGTCCGGTGCGCCGACCCTGTCAGGCCGCCTCCTGCGCGCCGAAATAAGCCTGGTATGGCGGCAGCGTGACCTCGGTCTCGCGCTGCGTTGCCGTGAAGGGCGCGCCCAGATCCTGCCGCCAGTCGCCCGGCGGCAGGGCCACGGGCAACGCCGCGTTGGTCAGGTTGAAGGCGCAGAACACCCGCAGCCCCTCGTGCTCGCGGATGAAGGACAGGATGCCGCCCTGTGCCTGCACCAGCGTGAAACTGCCCTTGGCCAGCGCCGGATAGCCCCGGCGGAAGCCGATCATCGCGCGGTAGAAGGCAAGCGTGCTGTCCTCCTTGGCCTCCTGGTTGCCGACGGCGCGCTGAAGGTGCTCCACCGCCATGGGCAGCCAGGGCTTGGAGTCCGAGAACCCGCCGTTCTGGTTGTCCGAGATCCACGGGATCGGCGTGCGGCAGCCGTCGCGGCCCTTGTAGTTGGGCCAGAAGCGGATGCCGTAAGGGTCCTGCAGGTCATCATAGGCGACATAGGCCTCGGTCAGGCCAAGCTCCTCGCCCTGGTAGAGGCACACCGAACCCCGCAGCGACAACAGCAGGCCCGCATAGAGCCGCCGCGCCTCCTCGCCGAGGTTCCAGCGGCTGGCGTGGCGCATCACGTCGTGGTTGGAAAACGCCCAGCAGGCCCAGCCGTCGCCGATGGCCGCCTCGTAGTCGGTCACGACCTCGCCCACCCGCTCCGGCGTCGGCGTGACGCCCGACAGGAAGTCGAAGGAGTAGCACATGTGCACCTTGTCGCCCCCGGAGGTGTACGCGGCCTGGATCTGCAGCCCGTACTGGGCGTCGCCGACCTCGCCCACGGCCGTGGCTGCGGGGTATTCGTCCAGCAGCGCGCGGAACCGACGCAGAAACTCCAGGTTCTCGGGCTGGTTCTTGTCGTGGATGTGATCCTGCCAGTTATAGGGGTTCACCTCTGGCGCGATGGTGGCGTTCCGCCGCGCGGGGTCGAGCGCGGGATTGTCCCGCAACTCCTTGTCGTGGAAATAGAAGTTGATCGTGTCGAGCCGGAAGCCGTCGACACCACGATCCAGCCAGAAACGCACGACCGCCAGAAGCTCTTCCTGCACCTCGGGATTGTGCAGGTTCAGGTCCGGTTGCTCCTTGAGAAAGTTGTGCAGGTAGTACTGCATGCGGTCGCCCGACCATTCCCATGCCGAGCCGCCGAAGATCGACAGCCAGTTGTTGGGCGGGCTGCCATCGGGCTTGGCGTCTGCCCAGACATACCAGTCGGCCTTGGGGTTGTCGCGGCTCGACACGCTTTCCTGGAACCAGGCGTGGTGATGCGAAGTGTGGCTGAGGACCAGATCGATCAGGACCTTCAGCCCCAGTTCATGCGCCCGGTGGATCAGCGCGTCGAAATCGCCCAGCGTGCCGAACATCGGGTCGACGTCGCGATAGTCGCTGACGTCATAACCGAAATCGAGCATGGGCGAGCGGAAGAACGGGCTGATCCAGATCGCGTCCACGCCCAGTTCGGCCACGTGATTCAGGCGGTGGATGATCCCCGCCAGATCTCCGATCCCGTCATGGTTCGAATCCTGGAAGCTGCGCGGATAGATCTGGTAGATCACCGCCCCGCGCCACCAGTCCTTGTCATGCGCCACGATCGTTTCGCGGACCACATCCTGCATCAGATTCATATGCGTGCTGCCATGCTGTTGATCTCTATGGGGGGCCTATTTCACCGAACCGGCGAGCAAGCCGCGCACGAGATAGCGCTGCATCGTGAAAAACACCACCAGCGGAACCGCGATCGACACGAAGGCCGAGGTCGCCAGGATTTCCCAGTCGCCGCCGCGCGTGCCCATCAGTTCCACGATCTGGCGGGTCATCACCGTCGTATCTCCCGAGGCGTCGATCAGAAACACCATGGCCACCAGCAGATCGTTCCACGTCCACAGGAACTGGAAGATCGCGAAACTGGCCAGCGCCGGGAAACTCAGCGGCAGGATGATCCGCGTGAAGATCTGGAACTCGGTCGCGCCGTCGACGCGGGCGTTCTCGATCACCTCGCGCGGCAAACCCACCATGTAGTTTCGCAACAGGTAGATCGCGAGCGGCAGGCCGAATCCGGTATGCGCCAGCCAGACGCCCAAATACCCCTTCCCGATCCCCACCGCGTTATGCAGCGAAAGAAGCGGGATCAGCGCCAGTTGCAGCGGCACCACCAATAGCGCCACCACGGCCGCGACCAGAAGCGCGCGGCCCGGAAACTCCATCCACGCCAGGGCATAGGCCGCGAAGGCCGCGATCAGGATCGGGATGATCGTGGCCGGGATCGTCACCGTGAGCGTGTTGAAGAAGGCCTTGGCCATCCCCTCGCGATTGCCGGGATCGAACAGGACGTTGCGATAGTTGGCGAGCGTGAACTCCGGCGGGCTTTCGGCAGTCACGAAGACCCGCTGACCGCGCCCCGAAATCTGATCGTCATCGCCCTCCCAGACATAGTCGCCGTTTGACTGGACGGCCATGGTCTCGCCATCGCCAAGATCCGCGGTTTCACCCGGCAGATAGGCATCGATCGCGCGCGAGGACGTGCCCCAGACCGAGATCTCGGCCGGGACATCCTCGGCGCTCTCGACCTGGCCGTCCACGACGAAGAGATTGCCCTCCACCATGAACCGCCCCTCGCCCAGATCGACGCGGAACTCGTCGGGATCGGCGGCGCGCAGCGTTTCGTTCTGCACGGCGGGGAACATGGCCGCCCACCAGCCCGAGGTCCGGATCTGGTCGGTCGTGCGGAAGGACGACACCAGCAGGCCGAGCGTGGGGAAGATCCACAGCAGGACCAGCGCCGCGACCGAGATGTGAACCGCCCAGGTCAGGGAGGATTTGGTTCCTGCAATGTTATCCATTGTGTTCTCCCATCCGGGCCCCGCGCAGTTCGCAGACCATCACCGCATCTCCTTGCGGGCGTTGTAGACGTTCCACACAAGGATCGGCGTCACCATGAGCATGATGATCATGGCGCTTGCGGACCCCATGCCCCAGTCATTGGCGCGAAACAGCTTGTCGTACATGTAGTTGGCCAGAACCTGCGTCTCCCACTGTCCGTTGGTCATGGCGAAGACGATGTCGAAGACCTTGAGCACGACGATGGTGATCGTGGTCCAGACCACCACGATGGTGCCCGCGATCTGCGGGATCTTGATCTTGAAGAAGATCTGGAAGGGGTTGGCGCCGTCGACGATGGCCGCCTCGACGGTTTCCTCGGGGATGCCGCGCAGCGCCGCCGAGAGGATCACCATGGCAAAGCCGGTCTGGATCCAGATCAGCACGATCATCAGGAAGAAGTTGTTCCAGAAGGGCACGGTCAGCCACGTGATCGGGCTTTCGCCGCCCAACTGCAGGTAGACCGCGTTCAGAACCCCGATCTGCGCAACGTCCTCGGGACGGGCGTCGTAGATCAGCTTGAAGATCACCGCCGCACCGACGAAGGAGATCGCCATCGGCATGAAGATCAGCGATTTCGCGATGTTGCCCCACTTGATCCGGTCGGTCAGCTGCGCGGCCAGAAGCCCGAAGGCGGTGGAGGCGGCCGGCACGATCAGAAGCCACATGATATTGTTGCGCACCGCTTCCCAGAACTTGTCCTCGCCGAACATGCGGGCATAGTTCTGGCCGCCCACGAAGGCCCCGCCCGCGCTGCGGGAAGTCACCGACAGGCGCAGCGTCTCGAAAACGGGATAGGCGAGGTAGAGGCCGAGGGCGAAAATGGCAGGGAACATGAACAGCCAAGGCCGGATCGCGTTGGCGCGGTTGATGTTGCGGCCCGCATTGGGGCCCCGCGACGGGTAGAGAACCTTGTCGAGAAACTGGTTCGAAAAGTAGAAATACGCGACACAGCCGCCGACACCCACGACGATCGTGATCAATCCTTGCAATGCAGGATTCATGTGTCCCCTCCCCTCGAAATCATGGTGCCGGGAGTATGGCTTTCGCCCCGCATCGACCCGGTCGCGAAGGGCCCGGCCATCCTGCGGCCGGACCCGATCTTCGTGGCGCTCAGCTTATTGAAGCGCGTCCCAGCTTTCCTGGATCGACGTCGCCACGTCCATGGCGTCGGCACCGCCGGCATAGTCGACCATGCCGGTCCAGAACGTGCCCGCGCCGATCGCGCCCGGCATCAGGTCGGACGCATCGAAGCGGAAGGTGGTGGCGTTGAGCAGGATCTCGCCCTGCCCGGCCTCGACCCCGGTGGAGTAGGTGTCGAGGTTCACGCCCGAATGCGGCGTCAGGAAACCGCCCTGCGCCATCATGATCTCATGGGCGACCGGCGTCTTGAGGAACTCCATGAAGGCCATGGTGGCGTCCGAGGGATCGGTGATCGCCATCAGCGTGCCGCCGCCCAGAACCGGATTGCCGAGATCCTCGCCCTCGAAGGACGGGAAGTAGAAGAAGTCAGCGTCCTCGCCCACTTCGGTGCCCTCCGGGAAGAAGGCCGGGATGAACGACGCCTGACGGTGCATGTAGCAGCCCGGGGGCGACGAGAAGAGGCCCGAGGGCGCGTCACGGAAGTCCGTGGTGGCCACGGCACCTGCGCCGCCCTGCACCCAGTCGTCGTTGCGCGCGAACATGCCGAAGGTCTCGATGGCGTTGACGACGCGTTCGTCGTTGAACGGGATCTCGTTGGTCACCCAGCCGTCATACACCTCCGGGGGCTGGGTGCGCAGCATGATGTCCTCGACCCAGTCGGTGGCCGGCCAGCCCGTGGCGGCACCCGACCCCAGACCGATGCACCACGGCGTCTCGCCATCCTCGACGATCTGCTCGGACAGCGCGATCAGCTCTTCCATGGTCTCGGGGACCTCGTAGCCCGCATCCTCGAAGTTTTCCGGCACGTACCAGACCAGCGACTTCACGTTCACGTTGAAGAAGAAGCCGTAGAACTCGTTCTCGCCGCTCTCGCTCTCGTAGGTGCCGAGATCCACCCAGGACTGACCGGCGGCATAGTTTTCGCCAACCCAGTCGGACAGGTCGTCGCCCAGCGGCGTCAGGAGGCCACTTTCCGCCATCACGGCGGCAAGTCCGGGCTGCGGAAACACGGCGATGTTGGGCGCGGAGCCCGCCTCGGCGTCGATGACGATCTGCTGCTCGAAGCTGTCCGAGCCGGTGTAGGTCGCGTTCGCACCCGTCGCGGCCTCGAAATAGGCAAGCAGGTTGTCGAAGCGGTCGGCCTCGGGCGACAGCCACGGGCCGGAGATGGTCACGGTCTCGCCGCTGAGGTCCGGCGCCGCGTCGGCGAAGGCCTGATAGCTGTCCCAGTTGAAATCGCCCTCGCCCACGGGGAACACGAGATCCTGGGCATGCGCCGTTCCCGCCAGAAGGGCGAGCGCAGCGGCGCTGGTGAAGAAACGGCTCTTCATCGAGATATCCTCCCAAAAGATGCGCCGGTAGGGTCCGGCCGGTCATTGAGCCCAATCGCGCCTCGCGCGCGCGTGGCAAACAGGCGACACACTCAAAGCGCTTTGGGTTGCTCGCACCCTTTCAACAGCAAGCGAGTCTGTCAATCCGGCAATCGCAGTACGCTGGAAAATAATGGTTTATCTCGCAGGTGCAGAAAAACCGGGCGGTTATGAATCTTTGACAAATCGCGCGGCGCGGGCGTAGCTTCGGCACCGCTTGAAAGCGCTTTGAGGCCCGTAAAGTCATGAATCTCAGGGAACTGGCCGAATCGCTCGGCCTGTCGCAGACGACCGTCAGCCGGGCCTTGAACGGCTACCCCGAGGTCCGGGAGCAGACCCGTGCGCGCGTGCTGGCGGCCGCGCGAGCGGCCAATTACACGCCCAACACCCGCGCCCGCCGTCTGGCCACCGGGCGCGCCATGACCATCGGTCACGTGATCCCGCTGTCGGGACGGACCGAGATGGTCAACCCGATCTTCGCCGATTTCCTCGCCGGCGCGGGCGAAGTCTATGCCCGCGAGGGCTATGACATGCTTCTGTCCGTGGTCGGAGCCGACGGCGCCGAGGACGCCTATCGCCAGATGGCCGCGAACGGATCGGTCGACGGGGTCATGGTGCAAGGCCCCCAGATCGACGATCCACGCATCCCGCTCCTGCAGGAGCTGGGCCTGCCCTTCATCGTCCACGGGCGCACCAACGCCGCCAGTGACTACAGCTGGCTCGACGTGGCCAATATCCGCGCGTTCCGGCGCGCCACGGAGTTCCTGCTGGATTTCGGCCATCGCCGGATCGCGCTGATCAACGGGCAGGAGAACTTCGATTTCGCCGCCCGCCGGCGCGCCGGCTACGAAGAGGCCTTCGCCGCACGCGGGATCGCCACCGACCCCGCGCTGCCGGACCGCGTCGGCCCTGCCGAGCGGCGCCGGGTCGAGACGATCCTCGCGCAACTCCTGCCCATCAGCGCCAAGACGGAGGCCATCCACAACGATGGCCATCGGGCGGCCACCCCGTCGCCCACCGCGTGGAAGACTGCGCCGGCATCGACTTCGCCGCCTTCATGGCGGGCGAGGTCATGGCGCCGCTCGGCATGACCGGCGCGACCTTTGACTGGCCGGGCAAGGAGATGCCCGTGGGCCACGGCCTGCGGGGCCGGCCGGTGCCCGCGTCCGTCTACCCCGCCCGCGCGTCGGGCAGGCTGCACGCCACCGCCGCCGACATCGCCCGCTTCGCCGCTGCCGGCATGGCAGGGGCGCCGCAGCCCGTCCTCTCGGCCGAGGGGATCGGTGCGCTGCACCGTCCCGTCGTTCCGGTTGGCGGCCTGTTCGGCGTGGTCGCAGAGGGCTACGCGCTCGGCGACTTCACCGAGACGCTGTCGGACAGCTGCCGGGCGGTCTGGCACGGGCGGGCAGGGGCA
>LJSY01000078.1 GCA_001314805.1 Rhodobacteraceae bacterium HLUCCO18
CTGCCAGACCGGCAGGCTGTCGAACAGCGCCGCACCCTGGAACAGCATCCCGAACCGGGCCAGCAGCGCGTCGCGGTCGCTGCGGGTCACGTCCCGGCCATCCACGCTGACGGTGCCGCCATCGGGGGCAACCAGGCCCAGGATGCACTTGATCAGCACCGATTTGCCGGTGCCGGACCCGCCGATCACCACCATGGAATGGCCCTTGCCGACCGACAGGTCGACGCCGCGCAGGACGGCGTTGGATCCGAAGCTCTTGGTGACTTGGGCCAGTTCGATCATGCGGAAAAGAACGCCTCCGTCAGCAGGAAATTGGCGGCCAGGATCAGCACCGCGGCGACCACCACCGAGGTCTTGGTCGCGGCCCCGACACCTTGCGCGCCCCGGGCGGAATTCATGCCGAAATAGCAGCCCATCAGGGCGGCGATGAAGCCGAAGACCGCGCCCTTGGTCAGCGACGAGATGATGTCGAGCGGTTCGAGGAAATCGGCGGTGTTCTGCAGGTAGACATGGGGCGAAAAGCCCAGCCGCTCGGTCGCGACCAGGTAGCCGCCCAGGATGCCGATCACATCGGCCACGGCGACCAGCAGCGGCATCACCAGCGTCGCGGCCAGCAGCCGCGGCACGGTGAGGTATTTCATCGGGTGGGTCGACAGCGTCACCAGCGCGTCGATCTGTTCGGTGACCTTCATCGTCGCGATCTCGGCCGCGATGGAAGAGGTCACCCGGGCGGCGAACATCAGGCCCACCAGCACCGGCCCGAGTTCGCGCACCATGCCGATGGCGGTGATCTGGGGCATGACCTCTTCGGCGTTGAACCGCGCGCCGCCGGCATAGATCTGCAGCGCCAGCGCGCCGCCGGTGAACAGCGCCGTAAGCCCCACGACGGGCAGCGAGAGCCAACCGATATGCAGCAGTTGCTGCGCCAGTTCGCGCGGATACCACGGCGGGCGGAAGAGATGGCTGACCACATGGGCGAAGAAGATCGCGACCCGGCCACTGCCGCCCAGCAGTCCCATCACGGAGCGACCGACCATGGCCAGCGGCGCGGTCAGCAGGCCGCTCATGCGCGGTCGTCCACGGCACCGGGCCGGCGGTAGCGCGCGCCCAGCGAGGTGAGGATCTCGTAGCCGATGGTGCCGGCCGCCTCGGCCAGATCGTCGACGCCCTGATGGTCTCCGAGGATGTCGAGCGCGTCGGGCACCGTGTCCAGATCGGTGACGTCGACGGTCAGCAGGTCCATGGACACACGGCCGGCGAGCGGGCAGGGCGCGTCACCCGCCCAGAGCCGCGCGCGGCCCGACATGGCGCGGATGAGCCCGTCGGCGTACCCCGCGGAAACGGTGGCGAGTTTCATCGGCCGCGTGGCGGTGAAGCTGCAGCCATAGCCGACCGTCTCGCCCGGTGCGACGTCGCGCAGCTGGATCACCGGCAGCGACAGGCGCACGACCGGTGTGGCGTCCGCGAAGGGCAGGCCGCCGTAAAGACCAATGCCGGGGCGCGTCAGCTCGAAATGGTAGTCGGGACCCATCAGGATGCCGCCCGTGGCCGAGAGCGAGCGGGGGGCGGCGACGCCGGCGGTCATGTCGCGAAAGGTCCGCAGCTGCGCGGCATTTGCCGGGTGGTCGGGTTCATCGGCGCAGGCCAGGTGGCTCATCAGGAGCGTCAGGGCGCCGGCCTCCGCCTCGGCGCGCAGCGCGGCCCAGTCGGCGGGCTCCATCCCCAACCGGTTCATGCCGCTGTCGAGCTGCACGCCATAGGGCGCGTCGGGCAGGGCGCCCCGGTGGCGCGCCAGTTGCCCGGCGCTGTTGAGCATCGGCACGAGGTCCGCGTCGCGCAGCAGTCTGGCGTCGCCCTCCATGTGGCCGGAGAAGACGTTGATCTCGGGCCCCGGGCCGAGTGCCGCGCGCACCGCCGCACCTTCCTCGGCCACGGCCACGAAGAAGCGCCGCGCGCCGGCCTCGGCCAGCGCCTTTGCCACGCGGCCGGCGCCGAGGCCGTAGCCGTCGGCCTTGACCACGGCGGCGGTCTCGCAGGCCGTCATGGCGTCAAGCATTCGCCAGTTGGCGGCGACGGCCTGAAGGTCGATCTGGAGCGTTCCGGTTCCCATGGGGCCCCTGTGTCGGACCTCGCCGTGTGGCCGTCAAGGCGGTATCGGCGTCGCAGGGCATGTCGGTCCGCGGGTTCCGCGGGAACGGCCCGTCATCCCGCCTCAGTACCGGTCCGCGCCCTGCTGCCACGGCTTCACGAGATTGCCGAAGCGGGTGAACTTGCCCTCGAAGCTCAGCTCGATCGAGCCCACGGGCCCGTGGCGCTGCTTGCCGATGATGACCTCGGCCTTGCCGTGCAGCGCCTCCATGTCCTGCTGCCACTTGGTCATGGCCTCGAGATTGTCCTCGCCCGGCTTTTCCCGTTCCTTGTAGTACTCGCCCCGGTAGACGAACATCACCACGTCCGCGTCCTGCTCGATCGACCCCGACTCGCGCAGGTCGCTGAGTTGCGGGCGCTTGTCCTCGCGGCTTTCCACCTGCCGCGAGAGCTGCGAGAGCGCGATGACGGGGATATCGAGTTCCTTTGCGACGGCCTTGAGGCCTTGCGTGATCTCGGAGACCTCGTTGACGCGGTTCTCCGACCGGCCCGCGCCGCGCAGAAGCTGCAGGTAGTCGACGATCAGCAGGTCCAGCCCCCGGGGCGAACGCTTGAGCCGTCTTGCGCGCGCCGCGACCTGGCTGATCGGCAGGGCGGGCGTATCGTCGATATAGAGCGGGCAGTGTTCGAGTTCCTCGGCCGCGCGCAGGTAGCGCTGGAACTCCGCTTCGGTCAGGTCTCCCTTGCGGATCAGCTCCGACGGGATTTCTGCGGCCTCCGACAGGATCCGCTGCGCCAGCTGGGACGACGACATTTCCAGGCTGAAGAAGCCCACGACGCCGCCATCGACCGTGCCGACCGATCCGTCCTCGCGGCGTCCCTCCTTCCAGATGCGGGCCACGTTGAAGGCGATATTGGTCGCCAGCGAGGTCTTGCCCATCGAGGGGCGCCCGGCGAGGATCAGGAGGTCGGACTTGTGCAATCCGCCCAGCATCCGGTCCATGTCCGTCAGCCCCGTGGAAAGGCCCGCGAGCTTGCCTTGTCGCTTGTGCGCGGCATTGGCCGTCGTCACCGCCTCGTGCAGCGCCGAGAGGAACGACTTGAACCCGCTCGAGGTCTTGCCCGTCGAGGCCAGCTTGAAGAGGTCGGTCTCGGCCTCCACGATCTGTTGGTCGGGGCTCACGTCGTCGCGCATGGCGCGCGCGCGGTCCGAGATCGTGGCGCCCAGCCCGATGAGCGCGCGACGCACGGCGAGGTCATGGATCAGTTGCGCATAGTCGCGCGCAGCACTCGTTGCGATGGCCGAAAGCTGCAGCTTGACGAGGTATTCCGCGCCGCCCAGATCCTTGAGGCCGGCGATGTCGGCCACGAAATTCTTCATCGTGGTGGCGTCGGTCGCCAGCCCCTTGGCGATGCGGGCGCTGGCGAGCTGAAAGATCTCGCGATGGACGGGGTCGAAGAAATGGTCGGGCTTGATAAGGTCCTCGACCCGGTCGAGCACGTCGTTGGACGACAGGATCGCACCCAGAAGCTGCTGCTCGGCCTCGATATTGTGCGGCAGTACGCCGGTTTCGTCCTGCCCAGAGGTGCCGTCGGATGACGCACCGCCTGCGGGCACGGGCACATGCTCGTTCATGGTTTCTCTGGTCTCCCTGGCCTGTCGTCCCACCGCTCTTGTTATGAGCCGCGTCCATGCGGAGGGTGTCCGGTGGTATAGCGCGCCGGGCGGTGGCGGCGTCAATCGCTTTGGTCTGTGAGTATCCTGTGAGCGGTTTTGGGCGCAAGATATGGGGGGTATGACCCGCCCGGCCACAGCCGGTTGAGGTTAGGGTAACAGCTATGTGTCAGATTCGCCACGCGCCAAGCGCCGACGCGCGGCCCCTCGCCTAGTCGAGCCCGCGGGCGTCGCGCCAGCCATCCGGATCGGCGAGGAATCGTTCCACGTCGGCAAGCGTCGCCTCGTCGAAATCGCCCGCGCGGCGCGCCTCGGCGATGACATCGGCCCAGGTGCAGAGCCAGTGCAGCGTCAGGCCATGGGTGGCCAGCCGGTCGATCGTGTCGTCGAAAATGCCGTAGTAGAAGACGACCGCCGTATGCCCGCAGGTGGCGCCCGCCGCGCGGATCGCGTCGACGAATTTCAGCTTCGATCCGCCATCGGTGGTCAGGTCCTCCACCAGCAGCACGCGCGCGCCCTCCGGCATCTCGCCCTCGATCTGGGCCGCGCGGCCATAGCCCTTGGGCTTCTTGCGCACGTAGGACATCGGCAGCGCCATGCGCTCGGCCACCAGCGCGGCGAAGGGGATGCCCGCCGTCTCGCCGCCGGCGATGTTGTCGAAGGCCTCGAGCCCCGCGGCGCGCATGACCTTGCAGGTCAGGAAATCCATGACCGTGCTGCGGATACGCGGATGCGAGATCAGCTTGCGGCAGTCGATATAGGTCGGCGCCTGCTTGCCGCTGGCATGGGTGAAGAGCGTGTCCGTGTCGAAATGCACCGCGCGGATGTCGAGCAGCATGCGCGCGGTCATCTGCGCCATCGTCGCGTCGTCGGGATATGTGGTGGGGATCATGGCTGCCGTGCGATTTGCGTATTTTTGGAAAGATGAAGGATCAGGCGATCACGTGCCAGTAAAGCGGGTGGCCCGGGTCGAAGAGGGTGACGGGGCCCGCGCCGGTGTCGATCTTCGCCGGGTAGTCCGTCGGGGCCGCGCGTTTTGCCAGCGTGATCCGGTCGTCGTTCGGCGGCCGGCGATAGCGCGCAGGACCATGGAGCGAGGCGAAGCCTTCCAGCTTGTCGAGCGCGCCTTCCTCCTCGAAGACATGGGCGAGGCAGGACAGCGTGTTGGTGGCCGAGAACACGCCCGCGCAGCCGCAGGCGCTTTCCTTGGTCTCGTCGGTGTGCGGCGCGCTGTCGGTGCCGAGGAAGAAGCGCGGATTGCCCGAGGTGGCGGCCTTGCGGAGCGCGATCTGGTGGGTCGAGCGTTTGGCCACGGGCAGGCAGTAGTAATGGGGCCGGATGCCGCCCACCAGCATGTGGTTGCGGTTGATCATCAGGTGGTGCGTGGTGATCGTGCCCGCGATATCGCCCGGCGCGTTGCTGACATAGGAAATGCCGTCGGAGGTCGTGATATGCTCCAGCGTCACCTTCAGCTCCGGCAGGCTGCGGCGCAGAGGGTCCAGCACAGTGTCGAGGAACACTTTCTCGCGGTCGAAGATATCGACCTCGGGCGTCGTGACCTCGCCGTGGATGCAGAGCGGCAGGCCGATCTCGGCCATCTTCTCGAGAACCGGCATCACTCGGCTCAGATCCCGCACGCCAGAGGCGGAGTTCGTGGTCGCGCCGGCCGGGTAGAGCTTGACCGCCGTCACCAGCCCCTCGGCATGGGCCGCCGCCATGTCCGCGGGCTCCGTCGTCTCGGTCAGGTAGAGCGTCATCAGCGGTTCGAACGCCATGCCGTCGGGCAGGGCGGCGAGGATGCGGTCGCGATAGGCGCGCGCGTCACCGCCCGTGACCACGGGGGGCACGAGGTTCGGCATGATGATGGCGCGGGCGAAATGGCGGGCGGTCTCGGGCAGGACGCCGGCCAGCATCGCGCCGTCGCGCAGATGCAAGTGCCAGTCGTCGGGCCGCCGCATGGTCAGGGTCTCGGTCATTTTTCCCCGCTACACCGATCTTGCGCCGATGGCCACGGGGGATATGCCGCGCCGTTGCCCGATTCTTGGGCAAAGACGAGGCCAGCCGCCTTGGGCCGCGTCCCGGCGCTTGCCAGTGCCGCAGGCCCGGGCCTAGGTTCACTTCCAAGATGTTCGACCTCGCTTCCAGGGATTTGCGTCAACAGCGCGTCGCGGGCCGCGCGGCCGTCGCTTTCGGCGTGGATGCGCGGCTCGAACGGCTGGCGCAGGCGGGGTCGGCCATGGCAATGATGCCGCGCATGCATGGTCGCGCGCCGGAGGTCGTGTTCCTGAACACGGCCGGCGGGCTGACCGGGGGCGACCGGCTGGACTATGCCGTGACGCTTGCGGGCGGTGCGGCCGTGGCCACGACGCAGACGGCCGAACGCGCCTATCGCAGCGCGGGCGGCGTGGCGGAGGTCACGACACGGCTTTCGCTGGGCCCAGGCGCGGTACTGCACTGGCTGCCGCAGGAGCTGATCCTGTTCGACTGCGCCGCGCTCGACCGGCGGATCGAGGTCGAGATGGCCGAGGACAGCACGCTCATCCTGCTCGAAACGCTGGTTCTGGGCCGCGCGGCGATGGGCGAGACGGTCCGGCGGCTGCATCTGCGCGACCGCCGCAAGGTCACGCGGGCCGGGCGCCCGGTGCTGATCGAGAGCATTCGCATCGACGATGCCGACCTTGTGCGCGACGGTGCGGCCGGGCTGGGCGGGGCGCGGGCCGTGGCCTCTCTTACGCTGATTTCGCGCGACGCGGCCGACAGGCTGCACGCGATCCGTGCGGTTTTGCCCGCCGAGGGGCCGGTTCGCGCCGCCGCCTCGGCCTGGGACGAACGGCTGACCGTGCGGTTTCTCTCCGCCGATGCCTTCGCGCTCCGCCGCGCGGTGGCGCGGGCGGTCTCGACGCTGACGAACCTTCCCCTGCCGCGCGTCTGGCAGATCTGACCAAGGACGAAAGACCCCGAGATGAACCTCTCCCCCCGCGAAAAGGACAAGTTGCTGATCAGCATGGCGGCCATGGTGGCGCGCAACCGGCTGATGCGCGGCGTCAAGCTCAACCACCCCGAGGCGATCGCGCTGATTACCGATTATGTCGTGGAAGGCGCGCGCGACGGCCGCTCCGTGGCCGATCTGATGGAGGCGGGCGCCCATGTGGTGGCCGCCGAGCAATGCATGGAGGGCGTGCCCGAGATGATCCATGACGTGCAGGTGGAGGCGACCTTTCCCGACGGCACGAAGCTCGTGACCGTCCACCATCCGATCCGGTAGCGAGGAGGTGTCGCGATGATCTTTGCATTCCTGCTGGGGCTGGCCGCGGGCGCGTTGACGCCCTTCGCCGAGCCCTTCGTGCGGCAGGCGCTCGAAAACGTGGCGCTGTCGAAGATACCCGTCGAACAGACCGAGATGGACCTGCTGACGCTGGTGCTGCTTTTGCTGGCGGCGGCGCTGCTCAGCGGGGGCCAGTCCTCCTTCGCGCTGCTTCTGGGCGCGCTGGTCGGGGTCTTCGGCAAACGCATCCTGGCGGCGATCCAGGGCAACAGGGGAGGGGACGCATGATCCCGGGTGAAGTGATGGCCGCCGAGGGCGAGATCGAGTTGAACGCGGGCCGTCCCGCGATCACGGTGACGGTGGCCAATACCGGCGACAGGCCGGTGCAGGTGGGCAGCCACTACCATTTCGCCGAGACGAATTCGGCGCTCGATTTCGACAGGGCGGCCGCGCGGGGCCACAGGCTCGACATCGCGGCGGGCACCGCCGTGCGCTTCGAGCCGGGCCAGACGCGCGAGGTGCAGCTCGTGCCCTATGGTGGCGGGGGCGAGGTCTGGGGTTTCAACCGGAAGGTGATGGGCAAGATATGAAACTCTTCACGCCTTTCGACGTGTTGACGGCGGGGCTGGCGCTGACGCGGCTGG
>LJSY01000065.1 GCA_001314805.1 Rhodobacteraceae bacterium HLUCCO18
TCCACGAGGCGCGCGCCGCCACCGGTGCCAATGCCACCGCGATCTACGTGCCGCCGCCCTTCGCCGCCGACAGCATCCTCGAGGCGATCGATGCCGGGATGGAGCTGATCGTCTGCATCACCGAAGGCATCCCGGTGCTGGACATGATGAAGGTCAAGCGCGCCCTGGTGGACAGCGCTTCGGTGCTGATCGGCCCCAACTGCCCCGGTGTCATCACGCCCGACGCCTGCAAGATCGGCATCATGCCGGGCCATATCCACAAGCGCGGCACCGTGGGCGTCGTCAGCCGCTCGGGCACGCTGACCTACGAGGCCGTGAAGCAGACCACCGACGTGGGCCTGGGCCAGTCGACCTGCGTCGGCATCGGCGGCGACCCGATCAAGGGGACCGAACATATCGACGTGCTGGAATGGTTCCTGGCCGATGACGAAACCGAAAGCATCATCATGATCGGCGAAATCGGCGGCTCGGCCGAGGAAGAGGCCGCGCAATTCCTGGCCGATGAACGCAAGAAGGGCCGCTGGAAGCCCACCGCCGGTTTCATCGCCGGCCGCACCGCGCCTCCGGGCCGCCGCATGGGCCATGCCGGCGCCATCGTCGCCGGCGGCAAGGGCGGCGCCGAGGACAAGATCGAGGCAATGAAGGCGGCCGGTATCGTGGTGGCCGACAGCCCCGCGACGCTGGGCGAGGCGGTGCTCAAGGCCATCGGCTGAGGCGCCGCGAACGGGAGGACAAGGGTGCACGGACACGAGCCTCTTCGGAAGCTCCTGCGGGCGGCCCACGCGCTAGGCGCGATGGGCCTGCTTGCATTGGCCGCGACGCTTTTTGTCACCCTGCCCGCCCTTGCCCGTTCCGCCCATGCCGGTGACGGCAACGCGAACGACCAGACACGAACGACCCTCTTCCCCGTCCCAATCCAGATGATCCCTTCGGAGGTCTACCGATGACCGACCAGTCCCCCAACGATCAGTTCCACGCCTCGAGCTTCATGCAGGGCGCGAACGCGGCCTATCTCGAACAGCTCTACGCGCAGTACGCGCAGAACCCCGATGCGGTCGACGAGGGCTGGCGCCGGTTCTTCGCGGAACTTGGCGATCCTGCGAACGAGGCCGTTGCCGAGGCGCAGGGGCCGTCCTGGTCACGCACCGACTGGCCGCCGCAGCCCGAGGACGACTGGACCAACGCGCTGACCGGAGAGTGGCCGGCCGCCGCGGCGGAGGTCAAGGAAGCGGGCCGCAAGATCAAGGACAAGGCGGCGGAAAAGGGCGTCCCCCTCAACGACGCGCAGATCCAGCGCGCCGTGCTCGACTCGATCCGGGCGCTCATGCTGATCCGCGCCTACCGGATCCGGGGGCACCTCGTTGCCGATCTCGACCCGCTGGGCATGCGCGACCAGACCCCGCATCCCGAGCTCGATCCGAAATCCTACGGCTTCACCGAGGCCGACATGGATCGGCCCATCTTCCTCGACAACGTGCTGGGGCTTCAGCATGGGTCGATCCGGCAGATCCTCGACATCGTGAAACGCACCTACTGCGGCACCTTCGCGCTGCAATACATGCACATTTCCGACCCCGAGCAGGCCGCGTGGCTGAAGGAGCGGATCGAAGGCTACGGCAAGGAGGTCGCGTTCACCCGGGAAGGTCGGAAGGCGATCCTGAACAAGATGGTCGAGGCCGAGGGCTTCGAGAAATTCCTGCACGTCAAGTACATGGGCACCAAGCGCTTCGGCCTCGACGGCGGCGAAAGCCTGATCCCCGCGATGGAGCAGATCATCAAGCGCGGCGGCGCGCTGGGCGTGAAGGAGATCGTGATCGGCATGCCGCACCGCGGGCGGCTTTCCGTGCTCGCCAACGTCATGCAGAAGCCCTACCGGGCGATCTTCAACGAGTTTCAGGGCGGATCGTTCAAGCCCGAGGACGTTGATGGCTCGGGGGACGTGAAATACCACCTCGGCGCGTCGTCGGACCGCGTCTTCGACGACAACACCGTGCACCTGTCGCTGACGGCCAACCCCTCGCATCTCGAGGCGGTCAACCCGGTCGTCCTCGGCAAGGTGCGCGCCAAGCAGGACCAGATGGGCGATGCCGAGCGCAAGAAAGTCGTCGGCGTCCTCCTGCACGGCGACGCCGCCTTCGCCGGGCAGGGCGTGGTGGCCGAGGGGCTCGGCCTCTCGGGTCTGCGCGGGCATCGCACGGGCGGCACGATCCACTTCATCGTGAACAACCAGATCGGGTTCACCACCGCGCCGCATTTCTCGCGCTCCTCGCCCTATCCCACGGATATCGCGCTGATGGTCGAGGCTCCGATCTTCCACGTGAACGGGGACGACCCCGAGGCCGTGGTCCACGCCGCCAAGGTGGCGATCGAGTTCCGCCAGATGTTCGGCAAGGACGTGGTCATCGACATGTTCTGCTACCGCCGGTTCGGTCACAACGAGGGCGACGAGCCCATGTTCACCAACCCGGTCATGTACAAGAAGATCAAGACGCAGAAGACCACGCTTCAGCTCTATACCGAGCGGCTGGTCAAGGACGGCCTGATCCCGGAAGGCGAGATCGAGGACATGAAGGCCGCCTTCCAGGCCCAGCTAAACGAGGAGTTCGAGGCCGGCAAGGACTACAAGCCCAACAAGGCCGACTGGCTGGACGGGCGCTGGTCCCATCTCGACCGCGAGGGGGAGGAGTACCAGCGCGGTGAAACGGCCATCAAGCCCGAGACGCTGGCCGAGATCGGCCGCGCGCTGACGACGGTTCCGGACGGCTTCAACATCCACAAGACGATCCTCCGCCAGCTCGAGACCAAGAAGGCGATGTTCGAAAGCGGCCATGGCTTCGACTGGGCCACGGCCGAGGCCGTCGCCTTCGGCTCGCTCCTGAACGAGGGCTACCCGGTGCGCCTGTCGGGGCAGGATTCCATGCGTGGAACCTTCAGCCAACGGCATTCGGCGCTGGTCGATCAGGCAACGGAGGACCGCTACTACCCGCTCAACCACATCCGCGAAGGGCAGCAGCGTTACGAGGTCATCGACTCGATGCTGTCGGAATATGCCGTGCTCGGGTTCGAATACGGCTACTCGCTGGCCGAACCCAATGCGCTGGTGATGTGGGAGGCGCAATTCGGCGATTTCGCCAACGGCGCGCAGATCATGTTCGACCAGTTCATCAGTTCGGGCGAACGCAAGTGGCTCAGGATGTCGGGTCTCGTGATGCTCCTGCCGCACGGCTTCGAGGGGCAGGGGCCGGAACACTCCTCGGCCCGGCTGGAACGCTTCCTGCAGATGTGCGCCGAGGACAACTGGATCGTCGCCAACTGCACCACGCCCGCCAACTACTTCCACATCCTGCGCCGGCAGCTGCACCGCTCGTTCCGCAAGCCTTTGGTCCTGATGACGCCGAAGTCGCTCCTGCGCCACAGGCTCGCCGTGTCGGATGCCGCGGACTTCACCACCGGGTCGAGCTTCCACCGGGTTCTCTGGGACGATGCCGAAAAGGGCCATTCGGATACGAAACTGCAGGCCGACGACAAGATCCGTCGCGTGGTCATCTCGTCCGGCAAGGTCTATTTCGATCTTCTGGAAGAACGTGACGCGCGGGGGATCGACGATGTCTATCTCCTCCGGCTGGAGCAGTTCTATCCCTTCCCGGCGCTCGCGCTGATGAAGGAACTGGAACGCTTCAAGGGCGCCGAGATCGTGTGGTGCCAGGAAGAGCCGAAGAACCAGGGCGCGTGGACCTTCGTCGAGCCCAATCTCGAATGGGTCCTGACCCGCATCGGTGCTGCACACACCCGTCCACGCTATGCCGGGCGCTCGGCCAGCGCCTCGCCCGCCACCGGTCTCGCCAGCCAGCACAAGGCACAACAATCCGCGCTCGTGAACGATGCGCTGACCATCGAAGGGTAACCGTCATGTCAATTGAAGTTCGCGTCCCCACGCTGGGCGAAAGCGTCACCGAGGCCACTGTCGCGACCTGGTTCAAGAAGCCGGGCGAGGCGGTCGCGGCCGACGAGATGCTCTGTGAACTGGAGACCGACAAGGTCACCGTCGAGGTGCCCGCGCCCGCCGCCGGCACGCTGGGCGAGATCGTCGCCGCCGAGGGCGAAACCGTCGGCGTCGACGCGTTGCTCGCCACCCTGACCGAGGGCGCCGGCACAGCGCCTGCCGCGGCGCCCGAACCGGCCAAGGCCGCGGCCCCCGCCTCGGGCGGCAGCGACGACAGCATCGACGTCATGGTGCCGACGCTGGGCGAAAGCGTCACCGAGGCCACCGTCGCCACCTGGTTCAAGAAGCCGGGCGATACCGTCACCCAGGACGAGATGCTGTGCGAACTGGAAACCGACAAGGTGTCGGTCGAGGTGCCCGCGCCCGCCTCCGGCACGCTGAGCAAGATCCTCGCCGAAGAAGGCTCGACCGTCGAAGCCGGGGGCAAGCTTGCCGTCATCGGCGGCAGCGCCGGCGCGGCTGCGTCCGCACCCGCGGCGGAGGCTCCCACCCAGTCCGCCGCCACCACGGGCGGCAAGGACGTTGCCAACGCGCCCTCGGCGGAAAAGCTGATGGCCGAAAAGGGGCTGGACGCGGCACAGGTGCAGGGCACCGGCCGCGACGGGCGCATCATGAAGGAAGACGTGCTGAAAGCGGCCACGGCGCCCGCCCCGTCGGCCCCCGCCGCGCCGGCCCAGGCACCGCGCGCGCCGGTCGCCGCCCAGGATGCCGAGCGTGAGGAACGGGTCAAGATGACCCGCCTGCGCCAGACCATCGCCAAGCGCCTGAAGGACGCTCAGAACAACGCCGCGATGCTGACCACCTATAACGAGGTGGACATGACCGAGGTCATGGCTCTGCGAAACACCTACAAGGACCAGTTCGAGAAGAAGCACGGCGTCCGGCTGGGCTTCATGTCCTTCTTCACCAAGGCCTGCGTGCACGCTCTGAAAGAGGTGCCCGAGGTCAATGCCGAGATCGACGGCACGGACATCGTCTACAAGAACTACGTCCACATGGGCATCGCCGCCGGAACGCCGCAGGGCCTCGTGGTGCCGGTGCTGCGCGACGTCGATCAGAAGAGTTTCGCGGATATCGAGAAAGAGATCGGAGAAAAGGGCCGCCGCGCGCGCGACGGCAAGCTTTCCATGGCCGAGATGCAGGGCGGGACCTTCACGATCTCCAATGGCGGGGTCTACGGCTCTCTCATGTCCTCGCCGATCCTGAACCCACCGCAATCGGGCATCCTCGGCATGCACAAGATCCAGGAACGTCCCATGGTCGTGGGCGGCGAGATCAAGATCCGCCCGATGATGTATCTCGCGCTCAGCTACGATCACCGGATCGTGGACGGCAAGGGCGCCGTGACCTTCCTCGTCCGCGTGAAGGACGCGCTGGAGGATCCGCGCAGGCTGCTGATGGATTTGTGAGGCCCGAGGCGGGACAAGTCCCGCCCTACCGGATAGCGTAGGGCGGCGGCTGCCCCTGCCGCCCTCGACGCGAGTAACGATGTCATGACCCCCGAACTCACCGCCCTTACCCTCGCAGCACTCCTGCAATGCGCGCAGATGACGCTCTATTCCGTCCTTGGCAACGCGCAGGTGGGCACGAAGGCCGCGCTGTCGTCGCGCGACCGCAGGATCGAACTCACCGGCACGGCAGGCCGTGTCCAGCGGGCGATGAACAACCATTTCGAAGGGCTGATCCTGTTCGGCATCGCCGCCACCGTCATCGCCGTCTCGGACCAGTCCACCCGCTTCACCGCTGTCTGCGCCTGGACCTATCTCGCGGCGCGACTGCTCTACGTCCCGGCCTATGCCTATGGCCTCGTGCCGTGGCGGAGCGTCGTCTGGGGCGTGGGCTGGATCGCCACTTTCCTGATGCTGATTGCCGCGCTTCTATGATCTTCATCTTTCCATAAATACCGCCGGGGGTCCGGGGGCAGAGCCCCCGGCTTCCACCCAAGACAAAAAGGACCAATCCCATGGCAAGTTACGACGTCATCGTCATCGGCTCCGGCCCGGGGGGCTATGTCTGTGCCATCCGATGCGCGCAACTGGGCCTCAAGACAGCCTGCGTGGAGGGGCGCGAGACGCTCGGCGGGACCTGCCTGAACATCGGCTGCATCCCGTCCAAGGCGCTGCTGCATGCCTCCCACCAGCTGCACGAGGCCGAGCACAACTTCGCCAAGATGGGGCTGAAGGGCAAGGCGCCGTCGGTCGACTGGAAACAGATGCAGGCCTACAAGGACGACGTCATCGGCCAGAACACCAAAGGCGTCGAATTCCTGTTCAAGAAGAACAAGATCGACTGGCTGAAGGGTTGGGGATCGATCCCCGAGGCGGGCCGCGTCAAGGTGGGCGACGAGGTGCACGAGGCCAAGGCGATCGTCGTGGCCAGCGGGTCCGAGCCCTCCGCGCTGCCGGGGATCGAGATCGACGAGAAGGTCGTCGTGACCTCGGAAGGCGCGCTGAGCCTGCCAAAGGTGCCCAAGAAGATGGTCGTCATCGGCGCAGGCGTCATCGGGCTGGAGCTTGGCTCGGTCTACGCGCGCCTCGGGTCGGAGGTGGAGGTCATCGAGTTCCTCGACCACATCACCCCCGGCATGGACGCCGAGGTCTCCCGCACCTTCCAGCGGCTGCTGCAGAAACAGGGGCTCAGCTTCACGCTGGGGGCCGCCGTGCAAAAGGTGGATGCGACCAAGACCAAGGCCAAGGTCACCTACAAGCTCCGGAAGGACGACAGCGAGGCGACGGTGGACGCCGATGTGGTCCTCGTCTCGACGGGCCGCAGACCCTATACCGATGGGCTCGGCCTCGAGGCGCTGGGCGTGAAGATGTCCGACCGCGGACAGGTCGAGACCGACGGGCACTGGGCGACCAGCGTGCCGGGCGTCTACGCCATCGGCGACTGCATCGCGGGACCGATGCTGGCCCACAAGGCCGAGGACGAGGGCATGGCCGTCGCCGAGGTCATCGCGGGCAAGCATGGCCACGTGAATTACGGCGTGATCCCGGGGGTCATCTACACCCACCCCGAGGTCGCCAATGTCGGCGAGACCGAGGAGACGCTGAAAGAGGCGGGTCGCGCCTACAAGGTCGGCAAGTTCTCGTTCATGGGCAACGGGCGCGCGAAAGCGAATTTCGCCGCCGACGGCTTCGTCAAGATCCTCGCCGACGAGCAGACCGACCGCATCCTCGGCGCCCACATCATCGGCCCGATGGCGGGCGACCTGATCCACGAGATCTGCGTGGCGATGGAGTTCGGTGCTTCGGCGCAGGACCTCGCGCTGACCTGCCACGCTCACCCGACCTATTCGGAGGCCGTCCGCGAGGCCGCGCTGGCCTGCGGCGACGGCGCGATCCACAGCTGAGCGTGCGAGCGGGTGAGCGGCGGGCGGGGCATCGAACCCCCGCCCGCCGCTTGCGCCTCTGGGCGCATGCGTATTTCCTGAAAGATGAAGGGCCCGGTCAGGCCGCCAGCAGGCGCAGGCCCTGCGTGACATCGGCGCGCACGGCAAGGCGCAGGCCCGGCTCGTCCCCGGCCTTGAGCGCGGCGAGGATCAGGCGGTGGTGATGCGGCGCCTCGGTCCGGTTGAGCCGCCCGTAGAGCGCGCGCATCGTGGGTCCGAGCTGCAGCCAGACCGTTTCGGCCAGCGCCAGCATCGCCGGCGCCTGCGCGCGCAGGTAGAGCGTACGGTGGAACTCCAGGTTCGTGCGGATGTAGCCGACGGCGTCGCGCCGTGCGATGACCTGCGCGATCTGGCCGTTGATCGCCTCCATCCGTTCGATCAGCGCGGGATGGGCACGGGGCAGCGCGCGGGACGAGAGCTCCGGTTCAAGAAGCGCCCGAATGGCGGCCAGTTCTTCGATCCGCTCGTTCGACAGCTCCGGCGTGGAAACGCGGCCCGAGGCCGACAGGAACAGCGCGCCTTCGGACACCAGGCGCCGGACCGCCTCGCGCGCGGGTGTCATAGAGACGCCGAATTCCCGCCCCAGACCGCGCAGCGTCATGGCCTGACCCGGACCGACCTCGCCATGCATGATCCGGCTCCTGAGCGCGCGATAGACCCGGTCATGGGCCACGGCGGCGCCGGTGTCCGTGGGCCGCGGGTTCGTCAGCATGGGCTCAATCCTCCGACCGGGTGTCGAACCGCCATGCCAGAAGCGCCGCGCCATTGTCCCTGAGCCACCTGCGATGGGTCTCCGTCGCCGGGCAGAGCTGGCGGCACAGCGACCAGAAGGCGGGACCGTGGTTCATCTCCACCAGATGCGCGACCTCGTGTGCGGCGACATAATCCAGAACCTCCGGCGGCGTCATGATCAGTCGGAACGAGAACATCAGGTCGCCCCTGGTCGAGCAGCTTCCCCAGCGCGACCGCGGATCGCGCAGCGTGAGCCGGCCGGGCCTGCGCCCGATCTTCGCCGCGTGATCCGCCACGGCGGAGGCGAGGCGGTCGCGCGCCATGGCCGTCAGAAGCGCCTTTACGCGAGCGGCCTCCCGCGGGCCCGCCGGAACACGTATCTGGCCATCCTCGAACCGTGCCGAGCGCCTGTTGCCCTGCAGGATCGGCCTCGGGATGCCGCAGATCGGCATGGTCTCTCCGATCCGGGCAAAGCGCGGCGCCGAGGCCCGGTCGAGATGCCCGCGAACCCAGTCCGCGCGATCACGGAGGAAGGCAAGCGCCTCGTCCTCCGGCGCCCAGAGAGGAAGGCTCATCGATACGCGCCCGTCGCTGCGGGATACGCGGAGCGAAAACCGCTTGGCCCGGCGGGAACGCCGCAGGATCACCTCCACCGGCGGATCGCCGGGCAGAACATGGGTCGATGTTCCTGATCTGGACGACACGCCGCACCTCCCTGATCGTGTCCGGACCGCCCGGGCGCGCCGGTGTATCGGGTCAGCGCGGGAAAGGCTTTGACAGGCCCACGCCAGTATGGCAGATGGCCGCAGTTCTCTCGATAGCGATGATTGAAGGGGGTGTCATGCCCAAAGAGGAATGGGGCGTCAAACGTGTTTGCCCCACCACAGGCAAGCGATTCTATGATCTTGGGCGCGTGCCGATCGTCAGCCCCTACACGGGCGAGGTGGTCGAGATCGATACCGCCAAGGGCGGCCGCGCACTGGTGGCTGAAAAGCCGGTGAAAGCCGCCGCCAAGGCGGAACCGGAGACGGATGACGATCTGGTGCTCGAAGACGATATCGACATCGATGCCGATGACGATGCCGACGTGGACATCGACGATGACGATGTCCTCGACGATGACGACGATGGCGATACCGTCGCGCTGGACGATCTGGCCGACGTCGCTTCGGACGACGACGACACCTGAGGGACCGGCAGGATCGGCCCGAAGGGCACGCGGCGCGGGCCAGTCGGGCCCGCGTTCGTCTTTTGCGGGCTGCGGTATCCGTGCCGCGTGATCCGGGACGATTTTGGTCTTGCGCTCCGCCGGCCCAATCCTTATGTCCCGAGGCGCCGCAGGCCAATGTGCCGCGATGGGGCCATAGCTCAGTTGGGAGAGCGCTTGCATGGCATGCAAGAGGTCAGGGGTTCGACCCCCCTTGGCTCCACCAAACCGCACTTTGACGCCGAAAAATCGCCTAACACCCTGAAGGGAAAGGCAACTTCGGCGGTTCGATAACCCTCTGTTGGGTGATACCGAAGCGGCTCCGCAAAGGCCAGCTTCATCACCTTTCTCTTGAGGGTCAGACTTCCGTTTTCATATATATTCCAAGGACTTGCGAGAAATGCGAGCGCCGGTTCGATAACTTCCCTTAGCCGTTCCTGTGGCGGCACGATTCTCGCGGCCTGCTCAGACAGCCTGATCTTCTGGCGCTCCAGCTTCTCGACGCGGTCTTCGAAGGCGGCCAGTACGGTCGCATTACCGTTCCCTTCAACAATCCGGTCGAGCAGCTTCTCGATCTGGCCGTCGATCTCTTTGATCTGGGCGCCAAGTGTTCGCTTGCCTGACTCGGCTTCTGCGCGCCGCATCTCCCAGAGGTCTGTGATGATCGCGCGCGCGAGGGCAACGAACTGCCCCGCAGGCTGGAGGCGGCGTAGCAGGGCGCGCGCGCCGTCCTCGACGTCATCCCTCCGGATCGATTTGCGCTTCGACGAACAATCCGGCGTGTCGCACAGATAGTAGGGGTAATGCTTGTTCCGGCCCTTCGACCAGCAGGACGTCATGGGCTTGCCGCAGTCGTCGCACAGGACGAAACCGCGCAGCGGGAAGTCCGCGCTGATATCCTTGCGGGCAGGTGCGAGGGCCGTGCCCTTGAGCCGGGCCTGGATGCGCTCGTGTGTCTCAAAGCTGATCAGGGGCTCGTGATGGCCCTTTTGCAGTGTGACGCCGAAGCCTGGATCATGGATATAGCCCGTGTAGGTGACCCGCTGCAAAATGTCCTTCACCTTGGTGATCCGGACCTCGCCGCGGGCGTTGCTCTTCGGGAAATCAGGCTTGGACTCGAAGAAGCGCTTCACTTCGCTCTGCGAGGCGAAGCGCCCGCTGGCAAAACCTTCAAGGGCTTCGGCGATGATCGAGGCGACGGGCTCATCGCGCACCATGAGCTTGCCGTGCACCGGATGCTTTCCAGGCCGGTAGCCTATGGGTGGCTTATGGAGCCAGTAGCCCTTCTCGGCCCGCGCAGTCATTTTTTGGACAACCTGGCGGACATGCTGCGCGCGTTCGAGCTCACCCGTCGCTGACATGATCGTCTCGGTAAAGCGGCCTTCCGGTGTGTTCTCAAAGTGGAAGTTGAGACACTCACGGCGCGCGCCGCGCGATTCGATCTCCCGCTTGAGCTTGATGTGGAACTCGGTGTCGCGGGCAAAGCGCTTCAGATCGTCGAAGATCACGACATAAGGTTTGCCCTTTTGCGCATCGAGGTACGCCAGAAGTGCGACCATGCCCGGCCGTCTCATGAAATCACCGCCGCCCGAAACATCATCCGGAAACACAGCCTCAACGGAGTACCCACGCGCCCGAGCGTGCTGACGGCAACGGTGCTCCTGGCTGTCGAGGCCGTGGCCTTCGAGGCGCTGCTTGGTCGACGACACACGGCAGTAAATGACGGCCGCCTGCGCCTCTTCAGTCTTTATTTTCTTCAATGTATCCATGGAGTCTCCTTCGTTCCGGCGCGCCGCAAGTTCTCCGGGCGCGCCACTTTATTGAACGTATCTGTCAGTTTGGGATGCTCCGATCCTACCACAGCATCCCTAGAAAAACCGCCGTCATCTTCCGTACCCGAAAGTTTTCCACAGGGAGCGTCGTCCATCTCGACGGCAAAGCCGTCATCGAGGAAGGCAATCGCGAGACGCACCACTTCAAGGGTCAGATTTACCTTCTGCTCGTCGCTGAGCGGTGCATCCTCCAGATGGGTGAGCCAACTGTCGATGTTCATGCGCACGCAGGCCAGCGTCCCTTCGCTCAAGCCGAGGCCGAGAGCGGCGGCCAACTCGTTGATGTCATGATCGCGTCCGGCCGAAGCCATCGGGACCTCCTTGCCGCTATTGGCGGCTTTGGAGAGCGAGCGGGGGCGCATGCCTGCGCTCGCTCCAGAGCCGTTTGGCTCCATTCCCTCTATGCTGTTGACCATGTCCCTGGATTGAAAACCGGAGTCTTGAAGGCGCTCCGGCCGCGCGGTACTTGCGCTTTTTTCTGCCCTTTCTTTAATTCTACCATGATGCGAACCGGGAACGCAAAATTCGCGGCGCGTTTCCTGCAATGGCTTCCGGCGCTTTCGGGGCATGAACGCTCCTTCGACTCTCCAAGCTCATACTTTTTGAGTTAGGTGGTTCTCCCTTTTCCTACCTGCAGCGATCAGGCATTCGCCTGGCATTGAAGGCGTCTGGCCTTGGAAGATGGTTGACGGTGATCCTGAAACGCGCCGGAATTCCTTCCTCTCACCGCGGCGCTGCCGTAAGGCCGTGAACCCTTCATACGATAACCAGCCTGCGGGTCGATCACGCATTCTCAACTTGAACGCGCGCGCCCAAGAAAGCTCCTTGAAATCGTGATCTCCTGAACGAACCTTTAGGGTGGAGGCACGCAGACACGCCCATCGCCTCGACCACGTCAAAGACAGAACTTATGAGGTCTTAGCTCTGCAGAGCATCTATTTTTTAATGGTTTGCAGGCTAGCTTGAGAAGGATGTCTCATTGAACTTTCATGCTCCCAAGAAACCCGAGAAGATCCTCGTTCTGGCCGACCACCACATCGCCAATCGGCGCATCTACCGCGAACAAATCTGGCAGCCTGCGCGCGAAATGCATGAGGAGGTCGGCTCCTACGCCGCCTGGCGGCGCGTCCTCGTTGAGATCGAGGACTATGATGGACGGCTTTTCTATCCCGATAACCGTCCCTACCGGCATGAGGAAATCTGCGAAATGTTCTCCGATATTGGCAATCGTTGGATGGGACTATTTCTGGAAGCAGATGAAACCGGGGCTGCGCCAAAGCGCTACGCCATCCCCAAGACTTATGACCGGCTCCGCGTTATCGAACTCTATTGCAGGCTCTATGGTCCTGCCCGCCCAATGAACTAGGAAAATCTAAGGGCGCTCAACTAAAAGTATGAGCGCCCTTTTTCGCTGTTTTCGATTTTGTCACTTCCGCCAGATGATGAGCGGGCACTCTTGCCCCATCAGCGTCACGGGTTGCGTGACCACTGGCAGCCCAAAGTATCGGCACCAGCGCATATCGGCAGTGTACTCCACGCGCAGCATTGGCCAGCCGAGGATCAGGACGGCCGCCACCAGCGCAGCGGGAAGGACCGCACTCCGGTTCGGCACAAAGGCGGCCATACTCGCGATGATCGGCCAGAGCATCGGGCGCCGCGGTGCGTCATGGCGCCTGCGGCCGTGGCGGGTGACTCTGGCGCTATTCCCCCGCAGGATCATTTTCACGTTGCCTTGGAGGCGCGAGCCCCCATGCAGCGGGTTGCCTTCGACCTGATGGTTCCATGGGTCAATCTCATGGATGCCGGGCTTGAGGGCCTTGGCCGGATGCAGGTTGCCGATGAAGATGATTTGCTCGTCGCGCGACATGCGGCGGATTTGATCCGGGGTCATGAGCGGTGCCTTCACCTTGCCAAGACCGAGTCCCGTCAGGCCGAACAGATCAGTCCCGAGATTGACGGATTCGCGGGTCTTTTCCGTGTCGCCGAGCATGGCGCTGACCATTTGCGCCGTCTTGAGCGAGGACACGGCGAAAAACTGTTTCACGTCCGTTTGGCTCAGGATTGTATCGAGCGCCTCGCGGCCATAGACGCGGACGATCTCCTCAAGCTCCTGCACGATCATCGAGACGCGAATGCCGTAACCGGCGAGCCCTGTCAGGGCTTCCGGCAAGCCTGGCAGAGCGTAGTTTGTCAGCTCGTCGAGCAGGAGCCGCACCGGCACGGCATTGTCTTCGCGGATCAGCTCCTTAAGCGCGGCCCAGACCATGAGCTTCAGCCAGTAGCGATACTCGTCCATGCGGCTATAGTCGCAGAGCATGAAGAGCGTGATCACCGAACTTCGACACTTCGCGCCTGATTTGAGCCCTGCCGGGTGATGCCGAGCTCAATGAAATAAGGGCTTTTGATGTGCATCAGGGGGGTCTTGGCGA
>LJSY01000079.1 GCA_001314805.1 Rhodobacteraceae bacterium HLUCCO18
AATGGCACGCTGTCAGATCTCAGCTCGCCATCATGTTCGAAGACCGCTTCCCAATGGCCTGACAAATGACGTCAGAGCACAAAATATCTGACAGTCTCGTAAACGTGGTCTGTGAGCCTAGCTTTCCTCCCTCACCCCACCCGCATCCCTTCCAACTCCCCCGCCTCGACCCCGTCCCGCGCCACCGCCAGCTCGTACCGCTTCTGCAGGTTCATCCAGAACTCCGGCGTCGTCCCGAAGGCCGCCGCGAGCCGCAGCGCCGTGTCGCCCGTCACCCCCCGCTTGCCCGCCACGATCATCGACACGCGGTTGCCCGGCACCCCGATGCGCCGCGCGAGCGCGTTGGCCGACAGGCCCATGGGCGCGAGGAACTCCTCCGCCAGCACCTCGCCCGGATGCACGGGCGCGAGCCCTTCAGTGGTAATCGACGATTTCGACGGTTGTGTAGACATGGGGGTCCGTCCTCCTTCCAGTCAAAGCAAATCCGATACTGGTCATTGATCCGGATCGAGTGCTACCCGGCCCGGTCGCCCTTCAGCGCCTCCAGCCGGTTGCCGGGGGGCACGCGCAGGTCCTCCAGCACCGCCGCCGCGTCGAGCATCGCGAGCTTGCGCAGGGCCGCGCGCTCGATATTCACGAAGCGCCGCACCCGTTCCCGCGCAGCGAGGCGCCCCGTGTCGCGGCAGGCAAAACCGCGGATCATACGTGATACGTAACGCGTATCGGTGGCAAAGTCAACCGGGCGCCCTACCTGACGCTCCATCACCCCCACGCGGAGCGCCCATGATCTATGTCGTCCTCTTCCTCGCCACGTCGCTCATCTTCCTTGTGGCCGACGCCATCATGCTGCGCTCGGTGATCCAGCCGGTCTTTGCCCGGCACCTGGGCGACACGCTCTATGGGGGCGGGTTCCGCCTTCTGCCGGCCATCCTGTTCTACTTCACCTATATGGGCGGCATTCTCTACTTCGCCTCGCTGCCCGCGCTGCGGGCCGACGCGCCGGGGCTGGCGCTGCTGAACGGGGCGATCCTGGGCCTCGTAGCCTATGGCACGTATGAATTCACGTCATGGGCGGTGATGCGCGACTGGCATCCGCAGATGGTCGCGATCGACGTGGCATGGGGTGCTGTCCTGACCGGCGGCGCGGCCTGGGGCGGCGTTCTGGCGGCCCGCGCGCTGGCGGGCTGAGCGCTTTCGCCAGAGCCATCGACACAGTCGACATGCCCTTCGTGATGACGGCGGTATCGGGGGGCGATCCGGTCGGTTTTCCTGCAGAGAGGTCGACGAAGGGGGCGCTGGTGCAACCGGGGGCCGATTGCACCGCGCCGGGCGCGCTGTCAGAGTTTCTGAAGCTCCACCGCGGAGGCTCGACCGTCGCGGCCTTCGCGCAGCTCGTAGCTTACCTTGGTGTTGTCCGGCAGACCCGTCATGCCGGCCTGTTCCACGGCCGAGATGTGAACGAAGACGTCCTTGCCCCCGTCATCGGGAGCGATGAAGCCATAGCCTTTGGTCGTATTGAACCACTTAACGGTGCCTGTCGGCATCGGTCTTTCCTTCTCAAGTCAGCATGCGCGCGCGTTGGTGCGGCGCTTCGGTACAGCCGTCGAGACGTGACAAGTGTGCTGCCTTCTTGATCGGGCGGTTCGCCATGAACCCGTACGTCGTGCCGAGAATGGTGGCGCGTCGGTCGATTTTGACAAGAGTTTATCGCTGGCGCCCGCGGGCGAAGGCGCTAATTTGCGCAAATCATTGAAAAAGGAGGCAAGCCGGTGAAGGTCTATGGATTGCGCGCCTGCGATACCTGCCGCAAGGCGATTCGCGCTCTGGCCGAGGCGGGGCATGACCCTGTTCTGGTGGATGTGCGCGAGACGCCGCTCGACGATGCCACGCGCGCCCGCTTCCTCGATGCGTTCGGCGAGCGGCTGCTGAACACCCGCTCGACGACATGGCGCGGCCTGCCCGAGGCCGAGCGCGCCCGGCCGCCGGGAGAGATCCTCGCCGACCACCCGGCGGCGATGAAGCGGCCGGTGATCGAGACCGGCACGGGCGCGCTTCACCTCGGCTGGGACGCGGGCGTCAGGTCTGCGCTTCTGTAGCGGCCGGCCAGCGCGTCGACCGACAGGGGCCCCGCGCCGCGCAGCACGAGCACGATCAGCAGGAAGAGCCAGAAGGCGCGCTGATCGACGATATCGGCAGAGGGAGAGTTGTCGAACCACGCCCCGATGGTCTCACCCGCGACGCCATGGCCCACGATATCGACCCATGTCTGCACGATGACGAAGCCGATCATGCCCAGCGCCGCGATCCGAGTGAACAGACCAAGGACGACAAGGACCGGCAGGATGAACTCCGCCCAGGTGCCCAGCAGGACGATGGGCGTGGCAAGCGGGCCAAGTTGCGACGGGTCGAAGCCCGCCTCCTCGAAGGCGCGCGGCAGGATCTGGATATAGGCGCCGAGATCGGGGCTGAACGGTCCCGCGCCCCATTTCGTCAGGACGGAATTCCAGTAGTAGACAAGGAGCGTCCCGGCGAAGACGACGCGCGCCAGCGTCGGGATCAGCATGGGCGCTGCGGACTCGAGCGCGCCGAACACGCGGTCATGGAGGGAGATGAGGGCACGCATCGGTCAGGTTCCTTCGGACAGGGTGGTGTCAAGCGTCAGGGCGCCCGCGCTGAGAAACAGGGTCAGGAGGGCCGCGGCATCCGCGTCGGGCTCGAGCGTCTGGGTGGCGGTGACGGCCTGGGCCAGCGTCAGGCGTCCCTTGAGGTGGCGGGCGAGCGTCGTGCCGCCCTCGGGCAGAAGCTGCGGCACGGGGTCGAAGTCCGGGCGGGTGATCAGGACGGTTTCGGGCGTCCAGTCGATGGTCAGGTCCGGATGGCCCATGTTCTTCCGCCAGATGGTCAGGATCGGGAAGCGAGACGCCAGGATCAGGGTGGCGGGCGCGAGACGCGGCTTGATGGCCAGGACCTCGGCCGGGTCACGGTGCGCAATGGGCAGGCGGGCGGTGTCGGCGGCGTGGTAGGATTGGCGCAGGCCAAGCTCGAGCCGCGCCATGTCGGGCAGGTAGGGCAGGTGAGCCACGGGTTCGAACCGGGCGAGAAATCCGGGGAATTTGCCGCCCCAGAGCTGCAGGCGCGGGTCGCCCGGAGGATGGGCGCGCAGGAAGATGCCGGCCATGGCCTTGAAGAAATCCTCTCCCAGAAGCTTCGCGATCACCGGGAAACCCGTGGCGAGCGCCTCCGTCAGGCTGGCGGCGACGTTGTTGCGGTAGATGTCGAAGCGGCGGCCGGCCGGGCGGCCCTGCGGGTCGGTGAGGCCGGGGGGCGGCGGCATCTCCGGGTCGAGGAGTGCCGAGCCGAAGCTGCGTTGATCGGTCATGTGCCTAGGCCTCCACCGTCTCGAGGATGGTGGCGGCCCGTTCGGCCTCGGCCCTGAGCGTCGGCCAGTCGGGCACGTCGGTGTCCCATTCGATCAGCGTGGGGCGCGGTCCGCCGCGGGCTATGGTGTGGGCATAGAGCGTCCAGACCGGGTTCACCACCGCGCGCCCGTGGCTGTCGATCAACAGAGGCGCGCCGTGTTCGTCCTCATCCTCGTCATGGCCGCCGAGGTGGATCTCGCCCACGGCGTCGAGCGGGAAGGCATCGATATAGGCGCGCGGGTCCCAGTTCTGGTTGGTGGCGGAGACGAAGACGTTGTTGACGTCCAGAAGCAGGCCGCAGCCCGTGCGGCGGGCAAGCTCTGCGAGAAAGCCCACCTCGTCCATGTCGCTTTCCTCGAAGGCGAGATAGGTGGACGGGTTTTCCAGCAGCATGCGACGGCCGAGGGTGGTCTGCACCTGGTCGATATGGGCCGCGACGCGGGTCAGCGTGGCCTCGGTATAGGGCAGGGGCAAGAGGTCGTTCAGAAAGCCCGTGTCATGGGTCGACCACGCGAGATGTTCGGAAAAGCTGGCCGGGTCGAGCCAGTCCATCAGGTGGCGCAGGCGGGCGAGGTGGTCGCGGTCGAGCGCGCGCTCTCCGCCGATCGAAAGACCCACGCCGTGGACGGAAACGGGGAAGCGTTCGGACAATGCGCGCAGCTGGGCCAGCGGCCGGCCGCCTGCGCCCATGTAGTTCTCTGCATGCACCTCGATCCAGCGGACCGGTCCGGGGGCCTCGGTGAGGCCCGCGAAATGCCGGGACTTGTAGCCCACGCCGGGGGCGGCAGGCAGGGTGCGGGAAGGCGTCACGTCGAGCATGGGGTCTTGTCCGGTGGGTTCTGGGGGGAGGCGTTCCCGGACGCGCGCCCGGGAACGCGTTGGCGGCGGGCCGGTTACATTTCGGCCGACATGTAGTTTGACGTGTCCGTGCCGTCGGGCAGGTCACGGGCAAGACCGGCGTAGCCGCCGGCCTCGAGCTCGGCTTCCGTCACGCCGACGCGGCCGTCGGGCAGCTCGATATCGCCGCAGGTGCCGGCGGGCACGAGCGTCCAGGCGTTGCCCTGGTAGTCGACGGTCGAGGAACCGGCGCAGGTCGTGCCCGGCCCTGCGGCGCAGTCGTTTTCGCCCGCGAGGCTGACGCCGTAGCACTTCTCGTTTTCTTGCGCATGGGCGTCGGTGACGCCGTGGGCGGTGACGGCGGCGGTGACGGCGCCCATCAGGGCGAGGGTTTTCGTTGCGGTGGTCATGGGTACTCCGTAGCTCCCTAAGGTTCGATGGTACTGGCGGAACGTCTCGCGTACCGCTGAGCCTGAGATTGGTCCGTCGGAGCGCTCACGCGCCAATCACAGGCCCGTGGAGCACGCCCAAGTGAGCGCGTGTCAGCCCGGTGTGATATCTGCGGGCTCCGGAAAAACCGTTCGTTTTCATTAAATTGAGGGAAGCCCTTGGCCCGCGGGAGTCCCCGGGTGCTGCGCCGCCATTCCCGACATTGCGGGGAAAGGCCGCAAATGTTTCACCCGTCCCGGCATCGAACGGGGCTTGGGTGTGCGGGTCCCGATGGCTAAGTGAGGTCTGAAGTGACACTCGGAGGACGAACGAGATGCGCAACGCGGCGCTCATACTGGGATTGATCGGCGGGCTCTGGGCAATGACCGTGGGCTTTTTCGTCTATGGCTACGTGGAGTTCGTCGACTGGTTCGGCGAAGTGCCCGATCTCGCCCGGCAGGTCGAGGACCCGGCACTCTTCCGGACGGTGTCGATCCTTTCGCCGCTTCTGGCCATCGCCGGGGCCGCCATGGCGCGGGCACGCGCGCTCTGGGGCGGCATTCTCATGCTGATCGCGGCGGCCGGTATCTACCACGCCTTCGGCTTCGGGGTCTTCACCATGTTCCCGATCGTCTTTTGCGGGTTGGGCGGGGTGCTGGCCATCGCGGCGGGCAAACCCGACGAGGAGAAGGCGCATTTTTGAGAATCGGGCCGACAGGCAAAATTAATCGCGCGAAACGGTTGACGATGCGAAGCCGACAGTGGTGGTGTGGGCGCGGGGAGGCGGCACCAGTGTCTATGATCACCGGACCAGAAGGTCGGGTGGGCACCGGGTGCGCCGAAAGGACGGTGCACCATGGCCCGCGGCGACGATGACACTTACGGACGGCCGCCACTTCACAGCACGTCCGATACCATTTCGGATCTTGCGCGGCGTGCACTGGAGCGCCTGGCCGAAGGGGTAGGCGACGCCGGGGTGTCCGACGCTTTCGTCGAGAGTTTTTGCAAGCTCCTGATGTCGGGCGACAAGGTGGGGGCCGAGCGCATGCTGCGGGTCGCCACGCAGCGCCGAGCGGACTATGCCATGATCGCCGATGGCCTCCTGAGCGCGACGGCGCGGCGCATGGGCGAGATGTGGCAGGCGGACGAAGCCTCGTTTCCCGAGGTGACCATCGGTGTGTCGCTGATCTTCCATCTCAACCGCGAACATGGCCAGCGGCATATGCCGATGCGCGGCGACCCGGTGCTCCGTCAGGCGGTGTTCGCCACGGTGCCGGGGCAGTCCCACAACCTTGGCCTTGTGCTTGCGACCGAGGCCTTCCGCGAGGTCGACTGGCAGGTGACTCTGCTGTTGGATGCCACGACGGCGCATATTCTTGACCGGGTCCGCCGCCTGCGCCCCGAGGTGGTGGGGCTGAGCGTGAGCAATCTCGACCGCAGGCACCAGCTCGAGCAACTGATCGGCGACCTGGGCGCGTTGCCTTTCGGTGTGCGCATTCTGCTGGGCGGAACGGCGGCCGATGACGTGGCGGATGCCCTGCCGCATTTGCGGGATATCCGTGTAGTATACGACATCCAGTCCACGCTCGACGAGCTTCGATCCTAGCCCGAAGCGGCGATGTCGATGCACAGGTTGCCGAACGCTTCGCCCGCCTCCAGCGCGCGGAACGCGTCAGGGGCGGCGTCGAAAGCGTGGCGGGCCGCCACGACCGGGCGAAGCGCGTGGCGGTCGATTGCGCGTGTCAGCGCGGCGAACTGATCCTTCGAGCCGACGCTCACCGAGCGCAGGGCAAGCTGGCGGGTCAGGATCGCGGGCAGGAACAGCTCCGCCGTGTTGCCCGTGACATTGCCGATCAGGATGATCTGTGCGCCCGTCCGCGTAGCGCGGATCGCGTGACCCAGCGTGGCAGCGCCACCCAGCTCCAGCACACGGTCGACGCCGCGCCCGCCGGTCAGCCGCCGCGCCTCCGCCGCCCAGTCGGGCTTAGCGGAGCGGTCGATGACGTGATCGGCGCCGAGGGCGGAAAGCTTCGCCGCCCGCTCCGGCGAGGACGTCGTGACGATGGTCTCCGCTCCCGCCGTCCGGGCCAGCAGGATCGCCATCAGCGCCACGCCGCCGGACCCGAGGATCAGTACTCTCTCGCCGGGCCGGACGGGACGCTCGCCGAAGAGCGCGCTCCACGCGGTGACGCCGGCGCAGGGCAGGGTGGCGGCCTCTGCGTCGGTGAGGTGGTCGGGCACCCGCAGGACGCCGCGCGACGGGAACACCCGGTGCGTGGCCAGGACCCCGTCGAGCGGCCCGCCAAGGCGCCCCGCCTCGAGGTCCTCGGGCGGCGGGCCGCCCTCCCAGTTCTGGAAGAAGCATGGCGCCACCCGGTCGCCGGGCTTCAGGTCCGTCACCCCGGGGCCGGTTTCCCGGACGATGCCGACCCCGTCCGACAGCGGGATAAGGGGCGGCTGCACGCGCCGCCCGTGCTGGCCGCGCAGGACGACCAGATCGCGTTAGGACACCGACTCATAAACTCGCAACCAGATGCGTGTGGCTGCCATTTTGATGAGGGCGAGGAAGTTGGCGTCGTGCTTCTCGTATCTTGTGGC
>LJSY01000080.1 GCA_001314805.1 Rhodobacteraceae bacterium HLUCCO18
TTTCCCCATCTCTCACCCCCATATCTGCCTCCAAGATATGGAATCACAGGTTGACCGCTATGGGAATCCAGAATCCGATCAGGGGCGACACGCTCTAGCCAATCCATACGACCAGATTCGGCATGGGGGGTCAACCGGCCCGGGATGCCGCGCATGCGGGAAAAGGCTATGGCCGCCCAGTGGCATGGACGGGCGGCGTTCAGTTTGTCGGCGCCTCCGCCCGGTCGCGCAGCGTGTAGTCCCGCGCAATCGCGAAGACATGGACCGCATCGGCATCCGCCGCGCGCGCCCGCTCTGCCGCCTCCCGCGCGGCTTCGCCCGTCTCGGCCTCCGCCAGCGTCAGGAAGCGGCCGGGCCGCGTCACGCTCTCGTATCCGCGACCGTCCAGCGGCTGGGCGGCCTCCGCCGTCACCACGTGGCGCCCCGGCCCCGCCGCTGCGCTCTCGGCCGGACCCACGCGGATGCGGTAATCCTCGAAATGCACGCGCCGCCCCGCTGCCTGGCTCGCCCGATGCGTCGCCTCCCGCCGCCATGCCGCAAGTGCCGCCTCATCCGTCCAATGCTGATGCGACAGCAGCGCCTCGGCATCGTCGAGCGGTCGAAACCGTTCGAGGTAGAGCAACCCGTCATGCCCCGCGAGAACCGGTTTCAGCCGGTCCACATGCTCGAAGTAATGCACCATGTGCCCCGGTTTCGGCTTAACGTCGAAAAACAATCCCAGCATGTCCCCTCCTCGTGGCGCCCCGTCAGAGCGCCATGTCGTCGCGATGCACCAGCGCCGCACGGCCCGGATAGCCCAGGATCGCCTCGATCTCGTCCGACCGGTGCCCGGCGATCGCGCGCGCCTCCGCGGCGGTGTAGCGCGACAGGCCAAGGCCCAGCACCGCGCCGTCGGGGGCCAGAAGACTCACCGGGTCGCCGCGCTGAAACGCGCCCGTCACCTCGGTCACACCCGCCGGCAGCAGCGACTTGCCCCGCCCCAGCGCCGCCACCGCGCCCGCGTCGAGCCGCAGCCCCCCGCGCGGCTTCATCGCCGAGATCCAGGCCTTGCGCGCCGCCTGCGGGTCCAGCGTCGCGGTGAACCATGTCACCCGCGCCCCTGCCTCGAGCGCGGTCAAGGGGTGCAGCACCGCCCCTTCCGCGATCGCCATGGCACATCCCGCCGCCGTCGCGGTGCGCGCGGCCATCACCTTGGTCTTCATGCCGCCCTTCGACAGGCCAGACCCCGCTTCGCCCGCCATCGCCTCGATCTCGGGCGTGATCGCCTCGATCAGCGGCAGGTGCCGCGCGTCCGGGTCGGATTGCGGGTTGGCGGTGTAAAGCCCGTCCACATCGGACAGGAGCACGCAGATATCTGCGCCCGACATGAGCGCGACCTGCGCCGCCAGCCGGTCATTGTCGCCATAACGGATCTCATCCGTGGCGATTGTGTCGTTTTCGTTGACAATCGGAACCGCACCGCGCCCCAAGAGGGCCGCCAGCGTCGCGCGCGTGTTGAGATAACGCCGACGGTCCCCGGAATCGTCCAGCGTCAGAAGGATCTGCGCGGTGGTGATCCCGTGCGGCGCCAGCGCCTCTTCCCAGGCGCGCGCGAGCCGGATCTGGCCCACGGCGGCGGCCGCCTGCGCCTCGTCCAGCGACAGCGCCCCCATGCCCAGCGACAGCGCCACCCGCCCCAGGGCGATGGAGCCCGAGGACACCACGATGACATCCGTTCCGCGCGCCTTGATGCGCGCGATGTCGGCAGCAAGCGACGTCAGCCATTCGGTGCGCAACGCGTCACTGCCCGGCGTCACCAGAAGCGAGGAGCCGATCTTGACCACCAGCCGGCGCGCATCGGCCAGACTTGGCGTCACGGTCCCGGTCAGGGTCTCCATGGCTGCGGTTCTTCCCTCTCGTCGCGGGCCGCGCTGCGCCCGGCATCGATCCGCGCACGCAAGACCCTGAGCACCTCCACAACCCCGGTGCGCGCCACGCCCGACATGGTCATGACCGGCCCGCCCGACGCCGCCTCCAGCGCCGCGCGCCGGTCCTCGATCTGCTCCTGACCGAGCGCGTCGACCTTGTTGAGCACCGTCACCCGCGGCTTTTCGGCGAGGCCGCCGCCATAGGCGTCGAGCTCCGTGACGATCGTCTCGTAATCCTCGACGACATCCTCCGACGTGCCGTCCACCAGATGCAGCAGCACCGCGCAGCGTTCCACATGGCCCAGGAACGTATCGCCCAGCCCCCTGCCCTCGTGGGCGCCCTCGATCAGGCCGGGAATATCGGCCACCACGAACTCCGCCCCGTCGACACCCACGACGCCGAGGTTCGGAACCAGCGTGGTAAAGGGATAATCCGCGATCTTCGGCCGCGCGTTCGAGGTCGCCGCGAGGAAGGTCGACTTGCCCGCGTTGGGCAGGCCCAGAAGGCCCACATCCGCGATCAGCTTCAGCCGCAGCCAGATCGTCCGCTCGACCCCCGGCTGTCCGGCATTGGCCCGCCGCGGCGCCTGGTTGGTCGAGGTCTTGAAATGGAGGTTGCCGAAACCCCCGTTGCCGCCCCTGGCCAGCAGCACGCGATCTCCCACCTCGGCGAGGTCGGCGATCACCGTCTCCTGATCCTCCTCGAGGATCTCGGTGCCCGCCGGCACGCGCAGCACGATATCCGCGCCGTCCTTGCCGGTGCGCTGCCGCCCCATGCCGGGCTGTCCGTTCTTGGCGAAGAAATGCTGCTGGTAGCGGAAATCGATCAGCGTGTTCAGCCCGTCCACCGCCTCGGCCCAGACATCGCCGCCGCCGCCGCCATCGCCGCCATCGGGGCCGCCATACTCGATGAACTTCTCCCGCCGGAAGCTGACTGCACCGCCGCCGCCGCTGCCGGAGCGCAGGTAGACCTTCGCAAGATCGAGAAACTTCATTGCATCACCCGGCGGACCCGGCCCCTGAATTCAGAACCGGTCGCCCCTTCATCCTGGCAAAAAACTCCGGGGAGTGTGAGGGGCTGGCCCCTCACCGCCGGACGTGCACCCCTTAGCGCAATCGCTTGAGGTAAGTCCACGTTGGAACCTTGGCACCGCGCGCGACCGAGAACGCCTCCGCGTCGCCCAGGTATTCGAACCCTGCATTGGTCAGCACCCGCGCCGAGCCCGGATTGTCCTGAAAGACGCTGCCGAAGATCGTGGTGTTGTCGAGCGGGTTGGCCGCCACCAGCGCGCCGACCGCCTCCGAGGCGAAGCCGGTGTTCCACATCGCGGGCGCCACCCAGTAGCCGATCTCGGACTGGCCGCGATCCATGCGCTTGAGCGTGATGATCCCCATCAGTTCCGCACCGCCGAAATCATGGGCGTCCATCGCCCAGACGGCCTCGTCACCATCGTTGCGCATGGCCTGGGCGACGTAGCCCTCGGCCGCGCCCGGCGGATAGGGATGCGGGATCGTCGTCGTCATCTCCGAGACGCGCCGGTCGGAGGCATAAAGCGCCACGAGCCCCGCATCCGAGGCCCTGAGCGGGCGCAGGATCATGCGGGGGGCTTCGATCACCGGCTGTGCGACGATGGTTTCCTGTTTCATGGGTTCGGTCCTCCTCCGACCTGATCCCTTGGTTCTTTTGTCTGCTTCGGCCTCCGGACCCGAGATGGGCCCGGGCGACCCCTGACACAAGAGCATGGCGAAAATGCGAAAGGGCCGGCTCGATCGCCGGCCCCTTTATGGAAAATCCAATTCGGATACGGCGTTACTCGGCGGCCTCCGCGGCAGGGACTACGGAAATGAAGGTGCGGCCCTTGAAGCCCTTGGCAAAGGTCACGCGGCCCTCGGAGGTAGCGAAGATCGTGTGATCCTTGCCGATGCCGACGCCCTCGCCCGGCCACCACTTCGTGCCGCGCTGGCGCACGATGATGTTGCCCGGGATCACGCTCTGACCGCCGAATTTCTTGACGCCAAGCCTCCGGCCCGCGCTGTCGCGGCCGTTGCGGGAGCTACCACCTGCTTTTTTATGTGCCATGTCGTCTCTCCTTCCTCAGCCTTCGGCCAGTGTCTTGGCCTGTTCGACCCAGCCTTCACGCTCGATCCGGCCCTTGAAGCTCAGTTTCTCGTCGAACTCGGCGATATCCGCCTCGGTCCATGCCGCGATCTGGGCGAAGCTCGTGACACCGGCGGCCAGGAGCTTCTTCTCCAGCGCCGGACCCACGCCCGAAAGCCGCTTGAGATCATCCGCTGCCGCTGCCTCGGCCGCCGGTGCGGCCTCCGCCTTGGGCTCCGCCTTCTTGGGCGCGGCTTTCTTCGGCGCCTCGGTCGCGACGGCCGTCGGCGTGGACCCCGCGCCCATGGCCGCCTTCACGCCCGACGTGTCGCCGCCCGAGGGCAGGATCTCGGTGATCTCCACCAGCGTCAGCTGCTGGCGGTGGCCCTTCTTGCGCTGCGAGCCGTGCTTGCGGCGGCGCTTGACGAAGTGGATGAGCTTCTCGCCCTTCACCTGGTCGACGACGAGCGCCTGCACGGCCGCGCCGTTCACCAGCGGGCTGCCGACCACCGGCGCGTCGCCGCCGAGCATGAGAATATCATTGAACTGGACGGTTTCGCCCGCATCGGCTGCCAGCTTTTCAACGCGCAGACGGTCGCCCGCCTGAACCTTGTATTGCTTGCCGCCGGTCTTCATCACCGCGAACATGCGCGTTTCCTTTTCGTTTCCCGCGCCCTGTGGCCCCGATCGTGCCCTGTTCTCAGGGCCATGACCGGCGTTCGTGAGGTCTCCCCCGCCTCGGACAGCGCGCCCCTTGGGGGCGTCATGTCTGATATCCGCAACGGTGACGAAAGCGCCCCGACGCGGAAGCCGCCGTTTGCCTCAGCAGCGCGCCCATGTCAAGGCCGCCCATGTCAAGGCCGGGCAGGATCAAGGCCGCGCAGGGTCAGGCCCGCGCCGCCCCCCCCGCCTACGCGTCCTCGCCCGCGATGAACCCCGCCGCCGCCTCGCCGAGCTCATAGCTCAGCTGCGTGAACACCTCGTCGAAGGCCGCAAACAGCGCCGCGTTCAGCGCCTCGCCCGCCTCCGTGGTCGAGAGCGCCGTGTAGGCCTCGATATCCGCGTCGCTCAGCCCGTCGAAGGCCGAGAGCTGGAAGGAATAGAGCCACTCGATCGTGTCGCGGCGCACGTCGGGTTCCTGTCCCCAGACCTCGGCCAGCATCAGCTCCTCGGGGACCTCCACCTCGAAGGCGCCGCCATCGGACAGGCCGCGATAGAAGGCGAAGTTCGAATTCAGCGCCCCCGACACGTTGCGCTCCACCAGATCGTTGGTCTCGATGAACTCGGTCAGCAGGTCGACCCGCGGGTCTTCCTCGGCGACGGCCTCGCGGAACGCCTCGTTGGCAAGCTCCTCGACCCCGGGCTCGAGGAAGGCGCGCCGCCCGGCAACCTCGGCCGCGGCGATGCGCGCGCCGGGCTCGGCGGTGAAGAACTCCGTCACCTGCGCCGCGTGCGCCTCGGCCATCAGGTCCACCGGAAAGGCATCCTCGAAGAGCTCGGTCAGCCGGTCCGCCCCATTGATGCGGTTGGCCTCCGCCGCCCAGGCCGCGCCACCCGCGCCGGGAAAGAGATCGCCCTCGAGCGTCAGCGCGGCCTCGATACCCTCGGTCGCCATGATGCCGAGGATCTCGTAAAGGCGCAGCGCCTCGAGCATCTCGACCACGTGGGGCGCGCGTTCGGCCAGCGGCGCGGCGGGCGCGCCCTGCGCCCGCGCGCGGTCGGGCGCCATGGCAAGCGCCCCGCCCAGAAGCAGCGCCGCGACGGGGAGGGCGGCAAAGAGTTTACGGAACATGGAGACCTCCAGACGGTGTGACCGAAACGTTGCGCCAAACATGGGGCGTCGCGGCGGGCATTTCCACAATCATCCGCGCGATCGGCGGAGCCATGCCGCGATCGTGAAGCCGGAGCGGCGGCACCGCACGGGCAACGGCAATCGACCCTTGGGGGTTCCGCGCCCCCTTGCGCCTGCTGAGGCCATTCGCTACATCGCGCCCTCACATGGCCACCATGCCTGCGGAGAGGTGCCGGAGTGGTCGAACGGGGCGGTCTCGAAAACCGTTGTGGGCGCAAGTCCACCCAGGGTTCGAATCCCTGTCTCTCCGCCATTAATCTTAACAGTAATCCTGAAAAAATTAGTTTTTTAGGAATCCGCGCGCGATGGGTTTCGCCAACGCTTGGATTTCCAAAACTATGCGAAAGCTTCCCCTCAGCCGGGGCGCCATCTGTGTCAATTTCGAACGACGAAATAATCCGACGGACGTTATACTGCCACGGCGGAGCGCGATTCTCGAGGAGGCTTGCTAGTATGCCCACATTTAATCCACCGCTGGATGTGGACCTCGAATACGCTGATGAAGACGGTGTGATTACGGACCGACGAGTGGAAATCACGAGTTCGAAGCGGCAATTCGGCTTAACTTATTTTCGTGGGTATTGCCACCTGCGCGGAGATGAACGGACGTTCCGATCCGACCGCATAAGGTCTGTTACACTTCAGGACGGCGAGCGAATGACCGGCAAGCAATTTGCTCGCTCGGAAGGGCGTGCGGCCTCTCAGTTGACCTCGATGTCCGGGAACACAAATGGTAGCGCTTCGGATGACGTCTCGTCGATCTGGGATTTAATCTTGGGCGCGCTCGGAATATTTGCAATCGGTCGAGCCATATGGACGTGGACAACCGAAGGATGGGCCGTTGCACTCGGGGAATTCCTTGCAATGATTTTGGCCCTCGCGCTCGTGGCAGCTGTCGTCCAGAGGCGCAGGCGCAATTAGGCCCTCCCCCTTCCCCGCCCCGCGCCGAAGTGCAAGAACCGGCGGATGAGCACAAATCCCACCGACCGCGCCGCCGCTGTTGCCGCGTCCCGCGCCGCCGCCGCCAGCCGCGCCTTCCGCGAGGGGCTCGGGCGGCTCATCGCCATTCCGACCGACGCCACCGCCCCGGGCGCGGAGACGACCCTTG
>LJSY01000001.1:0-66950 GCA_001314805.1 Rhodobacteraceae bacterium HLUCCO18
ACCCAGACGGGCGCCAGCATCACCTCGATCAACGTCAGAAGCGCGAGATCCGCCGCCGGAACCACCCGGCTGCCCAGCGTGAAAAGCACCATTCCCCCGGAGAGCAGGACCGCGCCCATCCCCATCGCCCAGAGCGCATCGGGCACTGGCACGGCAAGCGATGTGCCCGCAAGAAGCGTCATCGCCCCCGCCGCGGCGATGGCGAAGATACCGCCGAGCAGCACCGTCGGCAGCGTGTCGGCGATGGCGCGCCAGCGCAGGGACACGGTGAAGGCCGCGAACCCCGCCGCACTGATCAGCGCGGCGATGTTGCCGGCAAGGACACCGGTGGCCAACCCGCCGCTGATCATCACGTAGATGCCGACCATGGCGAGCGCGATGGAGGCCCATGTCTTGGCGCGCACGCCCTCGCCCAGCACGATCCAGCCGGCGAGCGCGGTCAGGAAGGGCGTCGCGGCGAAGAGAAACACGGCGTTGGCGACGGTCGTGACCTGCATCGCGTAGACCGCGCCGCCGAAGGCCGCGACAAGGCCGAACCCGCCGAGGATGCCGGCCATGCCGGCGCGCCTAATGCCGGGCAGGACCCGTCCCCGCCCGCGCCATGCAAGGAAGGCCAGCAGGACCGGCATCATCCCGACCGAGCGCCAGAACAACGTGGCCCAGGGACCCGCATCCTCGATCTGCCGGAAGATCAGGCCTTGCAGCGACCACAGCAGGGCCGCGGCCGCGACGAGGGCGACACCCGTTCCATAGCGCATCTGCCTTCGTCCGCCTTGCCGTGCCAGCCAATCGTTGGAATTATCTGGACCGTGGCGCAGCGCGCCGTCGCGTCAGGAAACGACCTTGGCCCGCGCCGTTTTCCGACACCGAATGGGCGGTAAAGGAAAAAACGGCGCCCGAAGGCGCCGCCTTTTCCTGCCGAGCGGTGCGGGCGATGCCGCTACTCCTCCACCCACCAGACGTCGGGCTGCCAGCCGATCCAGTCGCCGTAGATGGGGATGTAATCCGGGTAGCGCAGTTCCGCATCATGGGCGATCCGCGCGATGGGGTTGTACCAGAAGGGCACCACGTAGCGCTGCGAGATCAGCACCCGGTCGAGGGCACGGACGGCGGCGACGTAGTCGTCCTGGCTTTCGGAGGTCAGCATCCGGTCGATCATCGCCTCGATGGCCGGGTGGCAGGCGCCCATCACGTTGCGCGAGCCTTCGGTCTCGACCATGTCGCAGCCCCAGTAAAGGCGCTGCTCGTTGCCTGGACTGAGCGACAGGCCTCGCCGGAAGGTCGTCATGTCGAAATCGAAGGCATCCGTGCGCTCTCGATACTGGGCCGGATCGACGGAGTTGACGGACGGCGTGATGCCGAGTCGTTCCAGCGCCTCCACGTAGATGTTGACGATGGCCTCGTTCTCGGACGACCCGCTCTGCAACAGGATATCGAAGGTGAAGGGCGTGCCGTCGGGGCCGGTCATCACGCCCTCTTCGACCGTATAGCCCGCCTCCTCCATCAGGCGCAGCGCCTCGGCGATGCCGGCGCGGTTGCGCTCCGACCCGTCCGAGACCGGCAGCTCGTACCCCTCGAGCGCGCCGGGCAGAAGTTCGCCCGCGAAGGGTTCGAGGAATTCCGCCACCCTGCCCTCGGCCGGTCCGGGGAGCATCCCCAGCGGCGAGTTGGAGAAATAGGAGGTGATGCGCGGCTCGATCCCGCCGTTGAGCGTCTGGTTGATGAATTCGAAGTTGAAGGCCTGGATCATCGCCTCGCGGACGCGCCAGTCGGCGAAGACGTCGTGGCGTGTGTTCATCACCAGCCCGGTGATCCCCGAAGGCCGGCGGTGGGGCACTTCCGACAGAACCACCTCCCCCGACTGCACGCGCGGGAAGTCGTAATTCTCGGCCCAGTTGGCGGCGTTGGTCTCGCGCATTGTCGTCAGCAGGCCGCTGGTGAAGGCCTCGAACATGGCTGTGCCGTCGGTGAAGAACTCCATCCGCACCTCGTCGATCACGTTGGTGCCGCGACGGAACGGCAGATCCGCGCCCCAGTAATCGGGATCGCGCCGGAGCGAAACGAAGCGGCCGGCCTCGAAATCGTCGATCACATAGGGCGCCGTGGCGATCGGGATCGTGTCGAGCCCGCTTTCGGTAAAATCCGCGTCCTCCCACTGGGCGGCCTTGAGGATCGGCCTGAGCCCCATGATGAGCGCCAGTTCACGGTCGGCCTCGGTGAAGGTCAGCCGCACCGAGCGGTCGCCCGTGGCCTCGATCGACGCGATCCGGGTCCAGGCGTTCAGGTAGCGCGGGTGGCCTTCGGTGCCCAGCGTCTCGTAGGACCAGATCACGTCCTCGACCGTGACCGGGCTGCCGTCGGAAAACCGCGCCTCGGGGCGGAGCGTGAATTCCACCCACATATGATTCGGATCGACTTCGACCGATTCGGCCAGCAGACCGTAGAGCGTGAAGGGTTCGTCCCAGGACCGGCCCATCAGCGACTCGTAGGCAAGGAATCGCAGCTGCCATGGCACCGAGCCCTGGCGGATATGGGGGTTGAGACTGTCGAAGGACCCGACCTCGCCGGTGACGATCCGCCCGCCGGTGGGCGCGTCGGGATTTGCGTAGGGCAAATGCTCGTAATCGGGGGGCAATGCGGGCTGCCCGTACATCGAGATCCCGTGCATTGGCTGGGTTATTGCGGGCCCCGCGGCGACCACGGCGCCGATGAACATGATCTTCGCGATCTGCCGCCCTAGTGGTACGGAATCGTGAAGGAATCTTCCGAAACAATTCTCTGGCATCCGTGAACAGTCCCCTCACACATGTGTTTTTCCTGTGAATGCAGGCTAGTCATGCAATTGGTCGCGGTGCAACTTTTCGGTTGGACACGCGGCAAGTCATTGCTTATAAAGAGGCCACTGCTCGATAGGTTTCTTGCCTGTATGAAACCTGCCTCATAACTTAACGCCGGCCTCGTGCCGGCGTTTTTTTTTGCGCAGGTCCCAGCGTGAGCGGATGAGCCGCCCTTCGTGCCGGTGCCCCTTGCCGGTCCCTCTGTTCCTTTCGCAGATGCAGCATTAGTGTCGCGCCCGAACGCCATCAGCGAGGGAACGACATCCATGGCCATCATCACCGATCTGTCGGGAAAGACCGCCGTCATCACCGGCTCCAACTCCGGCATCGGGCTCGGCATCGCGCGGGAACTGGCGCGGGCCGGCGCCGATATCGTGCTGAACTCCTTCACCGACCGGGAAGAGGACCACGCGCTGGCCGCCGGGATCGCCGAGGACGCCGGCGTCACCGTGCGCTACATCAAGGCCGACATGTCGAAGGGCGGCGAATGCCGCGCGCTGATCGAAAAGGCAGGGGCCTGCGACATCCTCGTCAACAACGCGGGCATCCAGCATGTCGCCGCGATCCCCGATTTCCCGGTCGCGAAATGGGATGCGATCATCGCGATCAACCTCAGCTCCGCCTTTCACACCACGGCGGCCGCCCTGCCCCTGATGCGCGCCGCCGGCTGGGGCCGCGTGATCAATATCGCCTCGGCCCATGGCCTGACGGCGAGCCCCTACAAGGCGGCATACATCGCGGCCAAGCACGGGATCGTGGGCCTGACCAAGACGACGGCGCTGGAGACCGCGGAGGAGCCGATCACGGCGAACGCGATCTGCCCGGGCTACGTCCTGACCCCGCTGGTCGAGGCGCAGATCCCCGACACGATGAAGGAATACGACATGAGCCGGGAGGACGTGATCCGCAACGTCATGCTGACGCGCCAGCCGTCGAAGGAATTCGCCACGGTCGAGCAGATGGGCGGCACGGCGGCCTTCCTGTGCTCGGACGCCGCCGCGCAGATCACCGGGACCACGATCAGCGTCGATGGCGGCTGGACGGCCCTGTAACTCGGGTGGTGCGATCATTCGTGCGAATGATCGAAAAGGGGGGCTCCGCCCCCGCGCCCTGCGGGCGCTCCCCCGGAGGTTTTTTGCCAGGATGAAGTTGCCGGGAGTGTGAAGGATGGCCGGGACGAAACGCATCAATCTCGCGCTTCAGGGCGGCGGCGCGCATGGCGCCTTTACCTGGGGCGTGCTCGACCGGTTGCTTGAAAGCGACGAGATCGAGATCGCGGGCATATCCGGCACCTCCGCGGGCGCGCTGAACGGCGCGGCGCTCAAGGCGGGTCTGGCGCGCGGTGGCCCCGAGGCGGCGCGGGAAAACCTGGAATGGCTCTGGGAACAGGTGGGCGCGATCACCGACCCGCGCATGACGCCGTGGCTGGAGGCTGTCGCGCCCTCGGCCATGAGCGGCGCGATCGAGGCCTCGTTGCCCTTCGCGCTGGGCGACACGGTCTCGCGCATGGTCAGCCCCTACGCGGCGGGGCCGTTCTACACCAACCCGCTGCGCCGGATCGTTGAGCGGTTCCATTACGACGAGGTCTGCGGCGAACCCGGGCCGGCCTTTCACATCTGCGCCACCAATGTGCGCACCGGCAAGATCCGGGTTTTCACCGGCGACGATATCGGGCCCGAGGCGATCATGGCCTCGGCCTGCCTGCCGACGCTGTTCAAGGCCGTGGAGATCCCCGATGCCGCGACCGGCAGGCTCGAGGCCTATTGGGACGGCGGCTATACCGGCAACCCGGCGCTCTACCCGCTCTTCGCGTCCGAACTGCCCGGCGACGTCGTGGTGGTGAACATCAACCCGCTTTATCGCGAGGAAGTGCCGGTGACGGCGCGCGCGATCCAGAACCGGATCAACGAGATCAGCTTCAACGCCTCGCTCCTGCGGGAGATGCGCGCCATCGACTTCGTTCAGCGTCTGCTGGAGGAAGGGACCTTGGCAGAAGGCCGCATGAAGCGGCTGCGTCTGCACATGATCGCCGATGACGCGCTGATGCGGCAGCTTTCGGTGGCCACCAAGCTCGTGGCCACGCCGCAGGTCCTGCACCAGTTGCGTCAGGCCGGGCGCATCGCGGCCGAGGCGTTCCTCGAGGCCCATCTGGGCGACATCGGCACCCGGAGCAGCATCGATTTGCGCGAGATGTTCGCCTGAAGGGGGAACCTGTCGCGGCCGCGCTCCGTTGACGGGGCGTGTGGAACGGCAGGAGGCCCCAAAATGCAGTGGAACGACATCCAGGCGAACTGGCCAGCAATGATCCCGGTGCTGCGGGCAGCGTTTCCGGAACTCGACGAGGCGCTGCTGACCGGCCTGAGCGGAACGCCCGAGGAACTGGCCGACGCGCTGGCCGAGGCCTCGTCGCGCGACCGGCAGGAGGCGATGCGCGACCTCGAGGCCTGGCGCGAGGGTCCGATGCCCGCCGACGCCTATGCCGACCCCACCCATGACGATGCCGCCCTGTCCGAGGCCGGACGCTACGTCCCCGAGGGGGAGGACGTCCTGTCCGATGACAGCCGCTTCGGCGATGACGACCTGCCCGACCGCCCGATGGGAAGGCGCGAGACCTGACGCGGGTTCGGTCCCGCTCCGTCCCGCGCAGTCCCGTGAAGTAACCCAGCCCGCTCAGTCCCGGGACGTCACCCAGAGGATCGTCGCGTCATCCTCGGAGATCGAGATCACGTTATGGCCCATGGCCGCGTCGTAATAGGCGCTGTCGCCGCGGGCGAGGTCCACATGCGCGTAGAACTCGGTGAAGAGCCGCACGCGTCCGGTGAGGACGTACAGGAACTCCTCCCCGTCATGGCGGACCCAGCCGTCGAATTCGTCGAAACTGCGGGCCCGGATGCGTGTGCGGTAGGGCAGCATCGCCTTGCGCGTGAGCGTGCCCGCCAGAAGCTCGTGCTCGTAGGTCGCGGTGGGATGCGCCTGCCCCTCGGAGCTGCGCGTCACCGCCATGCGCCCTGTGACCTGCGCCTCGGAGGGCGGGGTGAAAAGCTGCGGGACGGAGATATCGAGCCCCTGCGCCAGTTTCTTCAGCGCGTCATAGGTGGGCGACATCTGCGCGTTCTCGATCTTCGAGAGGGTCGAACGCGCCAGCCCCGCCGCCTGTGCCGCCTGCTCCAGCGTCCAGCCGCGCGCCTTGCGCAGCGCGCGCACACGTTCGGCCAGGTCCACCGGTTGCGGCGGGCCCTCCCCGGCGTCACCGGCGCGCGCGAGGCGCAAGAGGCTCGGTTCATCCTTCATCGCGCGCCACATAGCCGCTTTCGGCCCGCAGGTGCAACGCCCGCCGGTCCCTTGCGAAGGGCGGCCCTTGGGCATAGGCCGTCGAGCATGGATGCGCCCTGCCCCGATCCCTTCAACCTCGCCGATTACGTGCTGTCGGCGGCCCGCCGCGAGCCCGGGAAGATCGCGCTGGCCGTTCTGGGTCCCGCGCGGGCGGAGCGGTGGAGCTACGCGCGCCTCGAGGCGGCGGTCCTCGGCATGGCCGGGGCGCTCAAATCCGCGGGCCTCGGTCCGGCCGACCGGGTTCTCCTGCGGCTGGGCAACACGGTCGATTTTCCGGTGGCGTTTCTGGGCGCAGTGGCGGCAGGTCTGGTGCCGGTGCCGACGGCCGCGGGGCTGACCGTGCCCGAGATCACGCGCCTGGCGCGTCTCGTGACACCCTCCGCCATCCTCGCACAGCCCGATATCGCGCTGCCGGAAGGTGCCGCCTGCCCTGTTTTCACCGATATCGGCGCCATGATGGCGCATGCGCCGGGCGAGACCGTTTTCGGGCCTCCCGACCGGCTCGCCTATCTCGTCTTCACCTCCGGCTCGTCCGGCGATCCCAAGGCCGTGGCCCATGCCCATCGCGCCGTCTGGGCCCGGCGCATGATGTTCGATGGCTGGTACGGGCTTGGCCGTGAGGACCGGCTGCTCCATGCCGGGGCCTTCAACTGGACCTTCACGCTCGGCACCGGCCTGCTCGACCCATGGGCCATGGGCGCGACCGCGCTGATCCCTGCGCCCGGCGTGCCGATCGAGGCGCTGCCGCTGCTGATGCGCCGCCATGACGCGACGATCCTTGCCGCCGCGCCCGGTGTCTTCCGGCGGCTGCTGCGCACGGAAGGCGACCTGCATCTGCCCCGCCTGCGCCACGGGCTATCGGCGGGCGAGAAACTGCCCGAGCCCCTGCGCGCGCGCTGGACGGAGGCCACCGGCACCGCGGTGCACGAGGCGCTGGGCATGTCGGAATGTTCCACGTTCCTGTCGGGTTCCCCCGCCCGTCCGGCGCCGGAGGGCACGCTGGGCTTCGCGCAGGAGGGCCGCCGCCTCGCCGTGCTGGACGAGGACGGGGTGGACCTGCCCGTGGGCGAGATCGGCACGCTTGCCGTCCATCGCAGCGATCCGGGCCTGATGCTGGGCTACTGGACCGGGTCGGGCGCGCCGGACCTGCCTCTCAGGGGCGACTGGTTCGAGACCGGCGACCGTGTCCTGCTCAGGCCCGACGGCGCCTACGTCTATCACGGGCGCCGCGACGACCTGATCACCGCGGGCGGCTTTCGCGTCGCCCCGCAGGAGATCGAGGCGGCCTTTCACGGCGCGCCGGGCGTGGAGGATTGCGCGGCACTCGCCATCAGTCCGAACCCTGACACGACGCTCATTGCGCTCGCCCATGCCGGTATCGCCCCGGAGGCCGCGCTTGCGGAACTGGCGCAGGCGCGGCTGGCGCGCTACAAGCAGCCGAGGGCCTATGTTCATCTGGACGCCCTGCCCCGATCCCCCAATGGCAAGCTTGACCGGCGCGCGCTGGCCGGGCTGGTGCGAAAGGCGCTGACATGATCCCGCTCGACATCATCTCGGATCCGATCTGTCCGTGGTGCTATATCGGCTGGACGAACCTTGCCCGCGCACTCGAGGCGCGGCCCGATCACCCCTTCGCCATCGAATGGCACCCCTTCCAGCTCAACCCAGAGATGCCCGAGGGCGGCATGGACCGCCGCGAGTACCTCGAGGCCAAGTTCGGCGGCCGGGAGGGCGCGGTGAAAGCCTATGCGCCGGTGCTGGACCATGCCGAGCGCGCGGGGCTTGCGTTGAACTTCGACAGGATCGAGCGCACGCCCAACACGATCGATGCGCACCGGCTGATCCACTGGGCCGGGATCGAGGGGCGGCAGACGCCCGTCGCGGTGGCGCTTTTCAGGGCCTATTTCGTGGACGGGCGCGATATCGGCGATCCCGACACGCTCCGCGAGATCGCGGAGGCCATGGGGCTCGACGGGGCGATGATCGCGACGCTTCTGGCGGGCGACGCGGATGCCGACGACCTGCGCGCGCGCGATGCCTCGGCCCGGTCGCGCGGTGTCACCGGAGTGCCCTGTTTCTTGGTGGCGCGGCAGCACGTGGTCACGGGCGCCCAGTCGCCCGAGTTCTGGATGCAGGTGATCGACGAGGTGAACGCGGCCCGCGCAGGCTCGGACGCCGGGCAATGAGCGTCGCCGAAGGGAACGCCGCGCAGCCGAAGCGCCTGTCGCGCGGGGAATTCATCGCGCTGATGGGTACGATCTTCGCCACGGTGGCCTTTTCCATCGACGCGATGCTGCCCGCGCTGCCCGAGATCGCGGCCGAACTGTCGCCCGAGGACGCCAACCGCGCGCAGCTGATCCTGACGAGCTTCGTTCTCGGCATGGGGCTCGGCACGCTTGTGGTGGGCCCGCTATCGGACGCGCTGGGCCGCAAGCGCGTGATCCTGATGGGGGCCGCGCTCTATCTCGTGGGGGCGGCGCTTGCCTTCGTGGCGCCCTCGCTCGAGATGATCCTGCTTGCGCGCGTCATCCAGGGGCTTGGGGCGTCGGGACCGCGCGTCGTGTCGCTGGCCATGATCCGAGACCTCTATTCCGGCCGGGCCATGGCGCAGATCGTGTCCTACGCGATGCTGATCTTCACGATCTTTCCCGCCGTCGCGCCGCTGATCGGGGCGGCGATCATCGCGGGTTTCGGCTGGCGATCGATCTTCGTGGCCTTCCTCGTGTTCTCCGTCCTGTCCGTCGGCTGGCTCGCCCTGCGCCAGCCCGAGACGCTGGCACCCGAGGCGCGCCGCCCGCTTCAGGCGGGCCGGATCATCGCGGACATGCGCGAGGCGATGGCGCACCGGCAGATGCAGCTGTCGATCCTGACCCAGACGCTGATCTTCACGGCGCTCTTCGGTTGCATCAGTTCCATCCAGCAGGTCTTCGACACGACCTATGGGCGGGGGGAGGCCTTTCCGCTCTGGTTCGCGCTGATCGCGCTTCTGGCGGCGCCGGCCGGTCCGGTCAACGGAAGCCTCGTCATGCGGCTTGGCATGCGCCCGCTGATCCGCCGCGCGCTGTGGCTTTCGGCCGCGGCGGGGGTCGGCACCGGCCTATACCTCATGGCCGTGGGACCGGGACAGGGCTTCGCCGTCTATTTCATCTGGTCCGTGACCGTCTTCGGGACGGCGGCCTTCACCATCGGCAATCTCAACGCGCTGGCGCTGGAGCCTCTGGGCCATATCGCGGGCACGGCCGCGTCGCTGATGGGGGCGCTGGCCACCGTGGGCGGGGCCATCGGCGGCGCGCTGATCGGCCAGCTCTACGACGGGACGGCCGTGCCGGTGGCGATCTGCATCGGCCTGGCGCAGGGCCTGGCCGCCGTGGTGATGATCCGCATGCCGCGCGAGGCGGTGGACGACTGAGGTACGCCTACTCCGCCGGGGTCACGTTCATCGCCGGGGGCGGCGTTTGCGTGGTGCCGCGCTGGCGCGCCAGATCGCGCTGCCACCACCATGCGACCACCAGCACATTGGGCACCCAGCAGGTCCAACCGAGATAGGGGAACACAACGTCCTGGTCGAAAAAGAGCCTCAGGACGGGGAGTTGAAGGCGGAAGCTCACGGCGCCGAAGCAGAGCGCGGCCATCATCACCATCCAGCGGCGGTGCCGCTCGCGGTGGCCCTTGCGGATCCAGTAGATGCCCATGACCAACGCCCCGAACCACGCGATCGAGCCGAGCGCGAAGCCCGCCTCCGACCAGAGCGGATAGTCCATGTTGAACGAGATCGGCGGCGTGGTCAGCGCCGAGATCGCCACCACCGGCACCAGCGCCCATCCGAGATAGACATGCTTGCGCCGGTCGCCCCTGCGCCACATGCGGCTGACCTGCAACGGGATGAGGATGACGGCGAGCCCGCCGAAGATCATGTGCACGGCCAGCGTGCCGCCCACGTTCTCGATATGGTGCGCCACGTGATCGGCGCCGCGGCGGATGCCCTCGTCCACGAAGGCCCACCATGCCGCGGGGAGCCCCTCATGCAGCGTCGGGAAAAACCCCTGCATCAGGCCCGGCGGCACGAACTTAAAGGCGGAAACCGCTGAAAGAAAAGAGAAAAAGAGGAACATGTTCCAGCCCCACCGCGGCATGTGCCGTGGCGGTGCCGATGTGCTGCGATATGCCTGTTCCGCGGTGGATCTGCTCATGTCCCCTACCCCGATATCCCGCGCGCCCTGTGCGAGCGCTTAGCGCAATTCGGGCGTCCGGCCAATCCCGCCGAACCATCATGTCGCCGCGTGTTGCGCCAAATCCCGTGCGATGGCGAAGGCGCCCTTGATCTTGTCGGCCTCGCGCGCCCAGTCACGGCGCACGACGATCTTGTTGTCCTTGACCTTGGCGAGGCCCTGCTGGTCCTGAACGAACTCCACCAACCCCTTGGGATTGGGGAACTTGTCGTTGTGGAACTGGATCGTCGCGCCCTTGGGCCCGGCGTCGAGCTTCGCGATATGGGCGCGTTTGCACATGGTCTTGATCCGCACCACCAGAAGCAGCGTGTTGACCTCGCGGGGGAGCTTGCCGAAACGGTCGATCAGCTCGGCGGCGAAGCCTTCGAGATCGACCTTCGTCTCAAGCTGGCTGAGCCGCCGGTAGAGACCCAGCCGCACGTCGAGATCGGGCACGTACTCCTCCGGGATCAACACGGGCACCCCGAGGTTGATCTGCGGCGACCACTGCCCGTCATCCTCGACCAGACCTTCGGCCTCGCCCGAGCGGATCTTGGCGATCGCCTCCTCCAGCATGGACTGGTAAAGCTCGAAGCCCACCTCGCGGACGTGCCCCGATTGTTCCTCGCCCACGATGTTGCCCGCGCCGCGGATGTCGAGATCCTGGCTGGCGATGGTGAAGCCTGCGCCGAGACTGTCGAGCGATCCCAGAACACGCAGCCGCTTTTCCGCGGCTGGCGTCAGCTTCATGCGCGGCTTGGTCGTGAGATAGGCATAGGCGCGGGTCTTGGCGCGCCCCACCCGGCCGCGGATCTGGTAAAGCTGCGCCAGCCCGTACATGTCGGCGCGGTGGATCACCATGGTGTTGGCGGTGGGAATGTCGATGCCGCTTTCCACGATGGTCGTGGCCAAGAGCACGTCATACTTGCCGTCGTAGAAGGCGTTCATCCGGTCGTCGAGCTCGCCCGCCGCCATCTGGCCATGGGCGGTGACGAAACTGACCTCGGGCACCTGCTCGCGCAGGAAAGCCTCGATCCCGGCGATATCCTCGATCCGGGGCACGACGTAAAAGGACTGACCGCCGCGATAGTGTTCGCGCAACAGCGCCTCGCGCACGGTGACCGCGTCGAATTCGCTGACATAGGTGCGGATGGCCAGCCGGTCGACGGGCGGCGTGCCGATCATGGACAGGTCGCGCACGCCCGACAGCGACATCTGCAGCGTGCGCGGGATCGGCGTGGCCGAAAGCGTCAGGACATGCACGTCCGAGCGCATCTCCTTGAGACGTTCCTTGTGGCCGACGCCGAAGCGCTGTTCCTCGTCGATCACCAGCAGCCCGAGATTCTTGAACCGGATGCCCTTGGCCAGCAGCGCGTGCGTGCCGATGACGATATCGACGGTGCCGTCGGCCATGCCCTTCTTCGTCTCGGTCGCGACCTTTTGCGGGACGAAGCGCGACAACTGCCGGACATTGACCGGAAAGCCGCGGAAGCGGTCGGCGAAGGTCTGGGCGTGCTGGCGCGCCAGAAGCGTCGTGGGCGCGATGACGGCGACCTGCAGACCCTGTGCGGCGGCCACGAAGGCCGCGCGCATCGCGACCTCGGTCTTGCCGAAACCCACGTCGCCCACGATCAGCCGGTCCATGGGCCGCCCGCGTTCGAGGTCTTCCAGCGCATCGGCGATGGCGGACAGCTGATCGTCCGTTTCCTCGTAGGGGAAGCGGGCGCAGAAGGCCTCCCACATGTCGCCCGGCGGCTCGAGGATGGGGGCCGAGCGCAACTCCCGCTCGGCGGCGACGCGGATGAGCTTGTCGGCGATCTGGCGGATGCGTTCCTTGAGCCTGGCCTTCTTGGCCTGCCACGCGCCGCCGCCCAGCCGGTCGAGAAGCCCCTCCTCATGGCCATAGCGGCTAAGAAGCTCGATGTTCTCCACCGGCAGGAACAGACGGTCGCCGCCCGCATATTCCAGCGCGAGGCATTCATGGGGTGCGCCCATCGCCTCGATCGTCTCCAGCCCCTTGTAGCGGCCGACCCCGTGATCGACATGCACCACCAGATCGCCGGGGCTGAGCGTCTGCGCCTCGGTCAGGTAATTCTCGGCCCGCCGGGTCCTGCGGTGCGGCTTGATCAGGCGGTCGCCGAGGACGTCCTGCTCGGAGATGACGGCCAGCCCGCCGCCGGTAAACCCCTGTTCCAGGGGCCACACCGCCAGATGCAGCGGGCGCGGAAAAGCCGGCTTTTCCGTTCCGGATTTGCCGGCAAATCCGGCCCCCTCGATATCCCGCGCGTTCTCGATCAGGCGCAGGTCGCTCAGCCCCTGGTCTTCCAAAAGCCCCTTCAGACGGTCGCGCGCGCCTTCCGACCACGACGCGACGATCACATCCCGTTCCTCGCGCTCCCTGCGAACATGGTCCGCCAAGGAACCGAAAAGATTTATCTTTTCATTCTGTCGCTCGACGGCAAAATCGCGCCCCATGCGCCCGCCCGCGTCGATCACACCCGGGCCCGGCGCCTGCGGAAGGGGCGAGAACTCCACCACCCGCCGCCCCGCGAGCGCCTTCGTCCAGGCTGCGTCGTCGAGGTAGAGCTGACCGGGCGGAACCGGCTTGTAGACGGTATCGAGCCGCCCCTTCTGGTGCAGCGCCGTGACCCGCGTGTCGTATTGATCCGCGATCGTCTCCCACCGCGCGAGGCGCTGGGGCGTGCTCTGGTCGTCGAGCGTGACCGTCGCCCCGGGCAGGTAGTCGAAGATCGTCTCGAGCCGCTCGTGGAAGAAGGGTAGCCAATGCTCCACGCCCTGATGCCTGCGGCCTGCGCTGACGGCCTCGTAGAGCGGATCGTCGGTGCCCGCCGCCCCGAATTCGATGCGGTAGTTCTGCCGGAACCGGGTGGTCGCGGACTCGTCGAGAATGACCTCGGCGACGGGCGCGAGCTCCACCCGCTTCAGGCTTTCCGTGGTGCGCTGCGTGACCGCGTCGAAGCGGCGCGCGCCATCGAGGATATCGCCGAAGAGATCGAGGCGCACGGGCGCGGGTTCCCCCGGCGGCCAGACGTCGATGATGCCGCCGCGCATGGCATAATCGCCCGGTTCGGTCACCGTGGGCGTCTGCACGAAGCCCATGCGCACGAGGAAGGCGCGCAGATCGGCCTCGTCGATCCGGCCGCCCACCTCGGCGGTGAAGGCGGAGGCGCTCAGCAGGTCGCGCGGCGGTACGTACTGGGTGGCGGCGTTCAGCGTCGTCAAGAGCACGAAGCGCCCCGAGAGCCCCGCCGCCAGCGTGGCGAGCGTCGCCATGCGCGTGGCCGAAACCTCGGGATGCGGCGAGACGCGGTCATAGGGCAGGCAATCCCAGCCGGGACAGCGCAGGACGGGCATGGACGGGTCGAAAAAGGCCAGCGCGCGCGCCATCGCCTCGGCCCGCTTGTCGTCGCGCGCCACGTGCACGACCGGGCCGTCGCCGCGCCCGGCCTCGCGCAGGACGAGCGTCGCGTCGAAACCCTCCGGGGCACCGCCCGCGCGGATCACGGTCGGGCCTGGGGGTGTGGTGGGGGAAGCCTGTGCCATAGCGCGCCTGACCTACGCCCCTCGGCCCCGGAGTCAAGGCCGGTCGGATCAGCCGAGCGGACCGACGGTGACGTTGGTGTACATGCCCCAGAACGCGGTCACGAAGATGAACAGAACGCCCATGATCTGCACGGTGACGCGATGCAGGCGCAGCGTGCGCGCGATGTTCTCGTAGCCGTCGCGCCGCAGCTTGCGGGCCGTCAGCACCGTCAGGCCGCCCACCAGCATCGCCGGGAAGAGGAGCAGGAACAGAGCCTGCAGAAACTCCACCCGGTACAGCCATCCCGTGACGGCCAGACCGCTGGCGATGAAACTGGCGACACCCAGAAGGACGGGAGCGGACTGATCGGTCAACGACAGCAGGCGTGTGCCGTTGATCTCGACCAGTGCGCGCATGTCGCGCTCCGCCTGCGCATCGCCGCGACGGGCGCGTGTCACCAGGTGATAGGGCACGCCCAGTGTCCAATGCGACAGGCTGGACCACAGGATCGCCAGAACGATCCAGTACCACAGGTTGGAGAAGGATCGCAGGTCGATCACTTCCGTAACGAGGTCGAAAAAATCCACGTCGGTCGTTGTCCGTGAGAGGGCCGTTCGCAAGAGCGCCGGCACCATAGGCGGGGACCCTCCGGGATGCCAGAGGCGAAACGAGCAAGCCGGTGGACTCTTTGACATATTGCGGAGCGGGCGCGCGCATGCGACCGCTGCGGGACCTTTTGCAAGACCCGGAGGCACCGGACCCATGCCCGTCAACCAGGCCCCCTTCCCCGCCACCCGTTTCCGCCGCACCCGGAGCTCTGCCGCCCTGCGCGACCTCACGCGGGAAACGGAGCTTTCGGTCAACGACCTGATCTGGCCGATCTTCGTGCGCGACGGCACCGGCGTGGAGGAGCCGGTGACCTCGATGCCCGGCGTCCTGCGCCGTTCGGTCGACAGGATCGTCGAGGCCGCCCGCGCGGCGCGGGATCTGGGCATCCCGGCGATCTGCCTGTTTCCCTACACCGACCCGTCGCTGAAGACCGAGCTCTGCGAGGAGGCATGGAACCCCGACAACCTGTCGAACCGCGCGATCCGGGCGGTCAAGGACGCGGTTCCGGAACTCGCGGTGATGACCGACATCGCGCTCGACCCCTACAACGCCAACGGCCATGACGGGATCGTGCGCGACGGCGTCATCGTGAATGACGAGACCGTGGAGGCGTTGGTGAAGATGGCGCTCGCGCAGGCCGAGGCGGGCGCGGACATCCTGGGACCATCGGACATGATGGACGGACGCATCGGCGCGATCCGCAGCGCGCTCGAGGCCGAGGGGCACACGACTGTCTCGATCATGTCCTATGCGGCGAAATTCGCCTCGGCCTATTACGGGCCGTTCCGCGACGCGGTGGGCGCGAGCGGCGCGCTCAAGGGCGACAAGAAGACCTACCAGATCGACCCCGCCAACCAGCGCGAGGCGCTGCGTTGCGTCGAACGCGACCTTTCCGAGGGCGCCGACATGGTCATGGTCAAACCCGGCCAGCCCTATCTCGACATGGTGCGGCAGGTGAAGGACCGCTTCGGCGCGCCGACCTACGCCTATCAGGTCTCGGGCGAATACGCGATGATCGAGGCGGCGGCGGCCAATGGCTGGATCGACGGCGAGAGGGTGATGCTGGAAAGCCTGATGTGTTTCCGGCGCGCCGGCTGCGACGGCGTTCTGACCTATTTCGCGCCGCGTGTGGCCGAGGCACTGAACGGCTGAGGCGGCGATCGATCGCGGTGGGCGGAAAAGCCGGCTTTTCCGCGACGGATTTGCCGGCAAATCCGCCCTCCGCCCCCTACCCTTAGCGGTCCGTTCGGCGAGAAACCGCAGACCTTGTGTCATTGGCGGATGACACCGTGGGTCAAGACGCGTATGATCGTATCAAGAATCCGTGGCGCACAAGAACCACGCGACCATCGAGACAGGCACACACCCAGAGAGGCACGAGAACAATGAGCAGGCTTTCGCGGCGCACCTTCATGATCGGAGGCGGGTCCGTGCCGCTTCTGGCGGCATGCGGCAACGGGCTGAATTCGGGCGGCGCGCAGCGTATCGACGCGCGCGTCGACGCGGCGCTCGATTTCATGGTGCAGGAAGTGCCTGGCACCGACGCGCTCAGGCGCGACGCCGCGGGCATGCTGGTGATGCCGCTGGTGACCGAGGCGGGCTTCGGTTTCGGCGGCGCCTACGGGCGCGGCGCGCTGCGCGTCGGCGGCGCGACGGTGGATTACTATTCCGCCATCGCAGGGAGTTTCGGGCTCCAGATCGGGGCGCAGCAGTACGCCCATACGCTCTTCTTCATGACCGAAGAGGCGCTGAGGAACTTCCGCAACTCGCCGGGCTGGTCGGCGGGCGCGGATGTGCGGTACGCCGTGAACTCCAGCGGCGCGACGCTGGGCGTCGACACCACGGTCCTGCTCGATCCGGTGATCGCGGTGATCTACGGTCAGGCGGGCCTCATCGTGGGCGCGACGCTCGAGGGCACACGCTACACCCGCATCCTTCCCTAAGGTCAACCTGGCCGCGCACGGCTTGCATTTGCCGGGTTGCGGGGTAGACCGGACGCGTTCGAGCGTTCCGAGGTGTCATGACCGTTCTCCTGCGTTGGCTGTTGCGACTTGTGACCCTCGCCGTCGCGCTCAGCGTGGTCTCCGTCACCGTGCTCTTCTGGATCGCGTCACGGTCGATCCCGGACTATGACGCGGACTGGACGGTCGAGGGTATCTCGGCCCCCGTCGAGATCGTCCGCAACACTTCTGCGGTGCCGCATATCTTCGGGGAAACCGACGCGGACGTGTTCTTCGGCCTCGGCATGGCGCACGCGCAGGACCGGCTGTGGCAGATGCTCATGCTGCGGCGCACCGCGCAGGGGCGTCTGTCGGAACTGTTCGGCCCCGCGACGGTGCAGGTGGACGACCTCATGCGTCGGCTCGACCTCGACCGTTACGCCAATGCATCCGTGGCCGAGCTGGAGCCCGAGACCCTCGCCGCGCTCGAGGCCTATGCCGACGGTGTGAACGAGTGGATCCGGATCGTGAGCGACGAAGCGCTGGGCCGGGGGGCCCCGGAACTCCTGCTCTTCGAACCCGAAATCGCGCCATGGCGGCCGGCCGATTCCGTGGCCCTGACGCTGGTGATGGCGCTGCAACTGACCGAGCATCACGAGCAGGAGGTTCAGCGCGCCCGCACATCGCTCGCCCTGCGCGATTCCGATCGGCTGCTGGACATCCTGCCCGATGCGCCCGGCGAAGGGGCGGCGGAACTGGTCGATTTCGCAGCACTTTTCGACGCGCCCATCCCGCGATTCGCCGAAAGCGATCCCCGCCCCCGGCATCCGCTTCATCCCAACCGGCTGGGTCTGGGGCGCGCGGGGGCGTCCAACGTCTTCGCCGCGGCGCCCAGCCGATCGGCTGCGGGCGGTGCGATCCTCGCCAACGATCCGCATCTTAACCTGACCGCGCCGACAATCTGGTATCTCGCCCGGCTGGAGCTTTCGACCGGCGGCGTGATCGGCGCGACGATCCCGGGGATGCCGTTCATTCTGGTCGGACGGTCCGAGCGGCTGGCCTGGGGCATTACCGTCGCCTATCTCGACGACATCGACCTCTATGTCGAGGAGCTCAACCCCGACAACCCCGAGGAATACCGCACCCCTGACGGCTGGGCACCGTTCGAGACCCGGCGCGAGATCATCGAGATCGCGGGCGAAGCTCCGGTCACCATCACGCTGCGCGAAACGGCGAACGGCCCCGTCATCCCCGGAAGCCATTTCGACTTCGGCGCCGTCACACCGCCCGGCCACGTCATGAGCATGGCCTGGACCGCGCTGACCGAACGGAACACCTCGATCCAGACGGGCTACAAGCTGATGCGCGCCGACACGATCGAGGACGCGCTCGCGGCCGGCGAGCATTTCGTGGCTCCCGCCCAGAATCTGATGCTGGCCGGCGCCGACGGGCGCATCGCGATGCAGGTGATCGGCCACATGCCGTGGCGTTCGACACAGCACGCCACGCAGGCGCGCATGCCCTCCCCGGGATGGGAGGAGGATAACCGCTGGCTGGGCGTGACGCAGTATTTCGCCAACCCGCGTTTCGTCGATCCCGAGGGCGGACTTCTGGGCAATACCAACAACAAGAGCGTCGATCGCGACTTTCCGCTCCATGTCAGTTTCGACTGGGGCGACGCGCAGCGGATCACCCGGCTCACGCGGTTGATGCAGGACCGGCAGGTGCACACGCGCGACAGTTTCATCGAGGCGCAACTGGACACGGTCTCGGCCGCCGCGCGCAATGTCCTGCCGCTTGTGGCGCGCGATCTGTGGTTCATCGAGGAGGCCGCGCCCGACGGCACGCCCGAGCGGCGGCGCCAGCGCGCGCTGGAACTTCTGGCCGAATGGAATGGCGAGATGAACGAACACCTGCCCGAGCCGCTGATCTATGCGGCCTGGATGCGGGCGCTGCAGCAACGTCTGATCCGCGACGAGCTCGGGCCGTTGGCCAGCGAGTTCTGGCAGGTGGAGCCGGTCTTCCTCGAGCGCGTGTTCCGCGACGTGGGCGGGGCCGCCGTCTGGTGCGATGTCGTGACCTCCAGCGTCGTGGAGACCTGCACCGATATCGCGCGCCTGGCACTCGACGACGCGATACAGGAGCTTGTGGAACGCTACGGGACCGACGTGGAAAGCTGGCGCTGGGGGGCGGCGCACGAGGCCCGCCACGATCACCAGGTTCTGGGCGACACGGCGCTGTTTTCCTGGATCGTCAATATCCGTCAACCGACCTCGGGGGGCGATTTCACGCTGCAGCGCGCGGCGACCCCCGGCAACGGGCCGGACCCGTACGCCAACATCCACGCCGCCAGCTACCGAGGCGTCTACGATTTCGCCGATCCCGACAGCTCCGTCTTCATCACGTCGACGGGGCAATCCGGTCATCCGCTCAGCCGCCACTACGACGATCTGGGAGAGCTTTGGCGCCGGGGCGAATACGTTCCGATGACGCTCGACCCGGACCTGGCGCGCGCGGGCAACCTCGGGGTGATGGTGCTGACGCCGCGGTGAGGCGGGGCGCTCTTTCGCTGTGGCACCGCTTGCGATAAACGCCGTCGGGACCGCAGCATCGGAACCCCGCCCATGGCCCTGCTCTACGACACACCCGACGCCTGGATCTCGGCCCCCGAAAAGCGTCTGTCGGTTTTCGGCATGTCGGGCCTCGGCAAGACGCGGCTGGCCAGCCTCATGCGCGAGGCGGGCGACTGGTTCCACTACTCCATCGATTACCGCATCGGCACCGCCTACATGGGCGAGCACATCACCGACAACCTCAAGCGGCAGGCGATGCAGGTGCCGTTCCTGGCCGATCTCCTGCGCTCGGATTCCATCTATATCGGCTCCAACATCACCTTCGGGAACCTCGCGCCGCTGTCGACCTTTCTGGGCAAGCCCGGCGATACCGCCCGCGGCGGCCTGCCCTTCGAGGAATACATGCGCCGGCAGGACCTGCACCGGCGCGCCGAGATCAACGCGCTGCTCGACACGCCCACCTTCATCTCGCGGGCGCGCGACATCTATGGCTATCCCCATGTGATCTGCGACACCGGCGGGTCGATCTGCGAGGTGAGGTGGTGGACCCCGAGGACCCCGCCGACCCGGTGCTGTCCACCCTCGCGGCAAGCACGCTGATGCTCTGGATCGAAGATACCGAGGCGCACCGCGCCGAACTGATCCGGCGCTTCGATCTTGCACCGAAGCCCATGTATTACCACCCGGATTTCCTCGTGCCGCTCTGGCAGGAGTATCTGACGACCAACGCCGTGGCGCCGGAGGCGGTGGACCCGGATGCCTTCGTGCGCTTCGCCTATGCCCGCGCGCTCGACCACCGCGCGCCGCTTTACGCCGCCATGGCGCGGAACTGGGGCGTCAGCGTCACCGCCGCCGAGGTCGAGGCGGTGCGCGACGCACAGGACGCCATCGCGCTGGTCGCGGCCGCCCTTGGCAGACATGGCCCGACCGCCTAGGTAGAGCGACCGCAGCCACAGGATACCCGCCCGCCATGCCCATTCGCCTGCCCTCCAACCTGCCCGCCTTCCGCATCCTGCGCGACGAGGGTGTGATGGTCATGGGCCGGAGTGCGGCCGACCTTCAGGATATCCGCCCGCTGCGCATCGGCCTGCTGAACCTGATGCCCAAGAAGATCCAGACCGAAACCCAGTTCGCCCGACTGATCGGAGCCACGCCGCTTCAGGTCGAGCTGTCGTTGATCCGGATGACCAGCCACGAGACGAAGAACACCGCCGCCGAGCACATGGAGGCCTTCTACCGTCCCTTCGCCGACGTCGCGGCCACGGGCGAGAAATTCGACGGGCTCATCATCACCGGCGCGCCCATCGAACACCTGGAGTTCGAGCACGTCACCTATTGGGACGAACTGACCCGGGTCTTCGACTGGACGCAGACCCATGTGCATTCGACCTTCGGCGTCTGCTGGGGCGGCATGGCGATGATCCACCATTTCCACGGCGTGCGGAAACACCTGCTGCCCGAAAAGCTCTTCGGCTGCTACCGTCACATGAACCTCGCCCCGGAACGCCCTTATCTCAGGGGGTTTTCCGACGATCTGGTGATGCCCGTGAGCCGCTGGACCGAGATGCGCCGCGACGAGATCGAGGCGGCCGGGTTGCCCGTGCTGCTCCATTCCGCCGAGGTCGGTCCGGCGCTGGTGGAGGACCCCGCGCACCGCGCGCTCTACATCTTCAACCATCTCGAATACGACAGCGGCACGCTGGACGAGGAATACCGCCGTGACCTGACCACGGCACAGGTCGACGGGGCGGAGATCCGGCTGCCGGTTCATTACTATCCCGACGACGATCCCGGACGCGCGCCGCCGAACCGCTGGCGCAGCCATGCCCACCTGCTCTACGGCAACTGGCTGTCGGAGGTTTACCTGACGACACCCTTCGACATCGCCGAGATCGGCGAGAAAAGCACCGACCTCAGGACGACGCCGTGAAGCTGTTGCTCTGGCTGGTCCTGATCGCGGCTGCCCTCGCGGCGGCGACGCTTTGGAAAGCAGCGCGCCACGAGCGGCTGGCCGAGGCGACCTGGCCGCCCGAGGGCGCTTTTCTCACCATCGACGGGCACCGGGTGCATTACGTCGTGCAGGGCGAGGGCCCGGACCTCGTCCTGATCCATGGTGCCAGCGGCAACACCCGCGATTACACCTACGCCATGGCCGCGCGGCTGGCCGGGCGCTACCGCGTCATCGTCCTCGACCGGCCCGGTCTCGGCTATACCGACCGGATCGACCCCGATGGCGCGTCGCTCGCGGCGCAGGCGGGGCTTCTGGCCGATGCCGCCGCCGAACTGGGCGCGGAGCGGCCCATTGTCTACGGCCACTCCTACGGCGGGGCCGTCGCGCTGGCCTGGGCGCTCCACCGGCCCGAGCGGCTGTCGGCGCTGGTGGTCTCGGCTGCGGCGTCGAACCCGTGGGACAGCGGGCTGGGGACCTATTACACCGTCCTGTCGCACCCGCTGGGGCAACGCGTCGTCATCCCGTTCCTGACGGCATGGGTGCCCGACCGGGTGGTCGATGCGCAGATCGACGCCGTCTTCGCGCCGCAGACGGCACCCCCGGGCTATCACCGCCACATCGGTGCGGGTCTGACGCTCAGGCGTGTCTCGATGCGCGCCAATGCCCTTCACCGGCGCAACCTGCTGGCCGAGATCGAGGCGCAGGCGCCGCGCTATGGCGAGATTGCGGTGCCCGTCGAGATCCTCCATGGCGATGCCGACACGACCGTGCCGCTGGCCGTCCATTCCGAGCCGCTGTCGCGCCAGATCGCGGGCAGCCGGCTGACGGTGCTGGAGGGCGTGGGCCACATGCTCCACCATGCCGCGCCGCAGGCGGTGGACGACGCCATCGACCGGGCCGCCGCCCGGGCTGGCCTGACGCCCTGATGCCGCGCGATTGCGCAGGCGAAGCGCTCCGCCTAATGTCAAACTTCATAACATGAGCAGGAAGGCCGGCCGCCATGTCCAAGTCCGAGTCCCTATCCGTACCCCTGCCCTTCGACGGGGCCATCACCCGCTTTTTCGAAGAGGACGCGCCGCGCGACGTTCACAAGGCGATCGTCGAGACCCGGAAGGACCATGTGCTCGATCCCGGCTTTCCCTATGACCGGCGGATGGACAAGGACGACTACAAGGATCAGCTCGACGCGCTTCAGGTCGAGCTGGTCAAGTTCCACGCCTGGGTCCGCGATAGCGGTCAGCGCATCGCGGTCGTGTTCGAGGGGCGCGACGCCGCCGGCAAGGGCGGGTCGATCAAGCGGGTGCGCGCCAACCTCAACCCGCGCGTGGCCGGTGTCGTGGCCTTGCAAAAACCCAGCGAGCGCGAGGCCGCGCAGTGGTATTTCCAGCGCTACGTGCAGCACCTTCCCGCAGGCGGCGAGATCAGGCTTTTCGACCGGTCATGGTACAATCGCGGCGTGGTGGAGCATGTCTTCGGCTTCTGCACGCCGACCGAGCGCGCCACGTTCTTCCGCCAGTTGCCGGATTTCGAACAGATGATCGTCGATGACGGCATCAGGCTCACCAAGATCTGGCTCAATGTCGGCCGCGCCGAACAGCTGCGCCGCTTTCTCGACCGGGAGAGCGATCCGCTGAAACAATGGAAGCTCAGCCGCATCGACGTGGACGGGCTCAAACGCTGGGAGGCCTATTCGGACGCCATCGCCGAGACGCTGGCCCTGGGGCACACGGCGCATGCGCCGTGGACCGTCATCCGCGCCGACGACAAGCGGCGTGCGCGGCTGGCGGTGATCCGCGCGATCCTCGCCCCGGTCGACTATGACGGCAAGGACAGGGACGTCGTGGGACGCCCGGACCCGGCCATTTGCGGCGGACCCGAGATGTGGGCGGATCACTCGGCGCCCGGCGTCTGAGCCCATGCCGAAGCGCGGGTATCACCACGGAAACCTCAAGCAGGCGCTGGTCGACGCGGCGCTGCGCCTGATCGAGGAAAAGGGTCCGACGGGGTTCACCCTGTCCGAGGCGGCGAAGAATGCCGGTGTGACGCCCGCCGCCGTCTACCGCCATTTCGAGGGGCGCGAGGATCTGATCGCGGAATGCGCGCGGCAGGGCCACGAGATCTTCGCGGAGCTGATGGCGTTTGCCTTCAACGACGGAAAACCCACGGCGCTGGCGGCCTTCGAGGCCACGGGGCGCGCCTACCTCGCCTTCGCGCGCAAGCATCCCGGCCACTACATGGCGATGTTCGAAAGCGGCACATCGGCCAATGCCACGCCCGACCTGGCCGCGGCGGCGGCGAAATCGCGCAAGGTGCTGGAGACCGCCGCCGAGGCCCTGTCGGAGCATATCCCGCCCGAAAAACGCCCGCCGCCCTCGATGTTCTCGGCCCATGTCTGGGCGATGAGCCACGGGGTGGTGGAACTGTTCGCCCGGGGCCGCCCCGGGGCCAACACGCCCTTCGCCCCCGAGGACCTTCTGGAGGCCGGGATCGGCATCTACCTGCGCGGCCTCGGCCTGATCCGTCCTGACGAATAGGAACGTCACGTGAAGTGGGGGCTCTGCCCCCGCCCTTCGGGCTCCCCCGGCGGTATTTTGGGAAAGATGAAGGATTGAGCCTTTGTGCCGCTTGGAGTCCGTTAGCTCGGAAGGGAGCAAGAAAGGCACCATCCAGCCCCTTCATCTTTCGAAAAATACGCAAAGGCCGAAGGCCCGCCCGGTCAAGGGGCTCGATGCCCCGCGACCGGGCGCCTACTCGGCGGCCTCGGCCATCGGCGCGCTCCCCGCGCGCAGATGCGCGATGAGGCTGTCACGCTGTTTCGCGGCCTTCTCGGCGTTCGCCTCCTTCACCGGGCCGAAGCCGCGGATGGTCAGCGGAAGCTCGGCCAGCGCCACGAGCGCGTCCATCGTCTCGGGGCTGGCCTTTGGCAGGAACTCGGCCATGTCGGCCTGATATTGCCTGATGAGCGCGCGTTCCATCCGACGCTCGGCCGAGTAGCCGAAGAGGTCCAGCGGCGTGCCGCGCAAGGATTTCAGCCGCGCGAGGATCGGATAGAGCCGCCCGATCCACGGCCCGAATTCACGTTTCTTCGGGCGACCGGCGGCGTCCTTGCCGGGCAGCATCGGCGGGGCGAGGTGGTATTTCAATTTGAAATCCCCGTCGAAGGCCTCCCGCGCCTTGGCCTCGGTCTGCAGGTGCAGGCGCGCGACCTCGTACTCGTCCTTGTAGGCCAAGAGCTTGTGATAGCCCTTCGCCACCGCCTCCTTCAGGCGCGGATCGGCGATGGGGTCGACAAGCTTGCGGTAGCGCTTCGCCAAACGCTTGCCCTGGTAGGCGGTGAGGTGGGTTTCGCGGAAGGCGATCTTCTCCTCCGGCGTCCTGGGCTTCTCCACCACCTCGGCCTCGATCAGACGCCGCGCGGCCTCCGGGTTCACGATCGCCCAGCGGCCCATCTCGAAAGCTTGGCTGTTGCGCTCCACCGCGGCACCGTTCAGCTCCACCGCCTGCAGGATCGCCTCACGCGAGAGCGGGATCAGCCCCCGCTGCCACGCCGCGCCCAGAAGCATCTGGTTGGTGAAGATCGTGTCGCCCAGCAGCTTGCGGGCAAGCTCCGAGGCGTCGAAGAGGCTGAGCCCGTCCCGCAGCCGCGCCTGAAGCGCGAGCGCGAGGTCCTCGCCGGGGATGCGGAATTCGGTGTTGCGGGTGAAATCGCCGGTGACGATCTCGTGGCTGTTGACCACGGCGCCGCTGCGGCCCGTGGTCATCAGGCCCAGTGTCCTCGCGCCGGCCGACACCACCAGGTCGCCGCCGATCAGCGTGTCGCATTCGCCGGTGGCCACGCGGATCGCGCTGATATCCTCGGGGCTTTCCGCGATGCGCACATGAATATGGACCGCGCCGCCCTTCTGAGCGAGGCCGGCCATTTCCATCATCGCCGCGCCCTTGCCCTCGATATGGGCGGCCATGGCGAGGTTCGCGCCGATGGTCACGACGCCTGTGCCGCCGACACCGGTGATCACGATGTTATGGGTGCCGTCGATGGCCGGGATCACGGGCTCTGGCAGGCCGGAGAGATCGACCTCGGCCGTGGCCTCCCGTTTCGGGGTGCCGCCCTCGACCGTGACGAAGGAGGGGCAGAACCCCTTGAGACACGAGAAATCCTTGTTGCAGGTTGACTGGTCGATGGCGCGCTTGCGGCCCAGTTCGGTTTCCACGGGCACGATGGAGACGCAGTTCGACTGCACCCCGCAATCGCCGCAGCCTTCGCAGACATCCGTGTTGATGAAGACGCGCCTGTCGATATCCGGGAAAGTGCCGCGCTTGCGCCGGCGGCGTTTCTCGGCGGCGCAGGTCTGGATATAGATGATGGCCGAGACGCCTTCGAGCTTCTGGAAGCGCTCCTGCACCGTCATCAGATCGTCGCGGGTGTGGCGTTCGAGGTCTTTCGGGAAAGTGGACCAGTCGATCTCTTCCTTCGGGTCGTAGACCAGCGCGATGTTCTCCACACCCATGGCCTTGACCTCGCGCGCGATGCGGGCCGGGTCGAGATCGCCTTCGTTGTGTTGCCCGCCGGTCATGGCGACGGCGTCGTTGAACAGGATCTTGTAGGTGATGTTGGCCTTCGCGGCCACGGCGGCGCGGATGGCGAGAATGCCGGAATGGTTGTAGGTGCCCTCGCCGAGGTTCTGGAAGACGTGGGGACGATTGGAAAACGGCGCCTCGCCGATCCAGTTCGCGCCTTCGCCGCCCATATGGGTGTAGGCTTCGGTCGCGCGGTCCATCCATTTGGCCATGAAGTGGCATCCGATGCCCGCGCCCGCCACCGCGCCCTCGGGCACCCTGGTCGAGGTGTTGTGCGGGCAGCCCGAGCAGAAATAGGGCGTGCGGGTCGCAAGCTCCGGCGCGTTGTTGGCGCGCCGCGCCTCGTCCACGCGCGCCATGCCCGCCGCGATCCGGTCCGTGCCGCGCCCCTCCTCGGTCAGGATGCGGCCGAGCTTCACCGCGATATCTGTGGGGTCGAGCGAATAATGCTGCGGGAAGAGCGTGTTGCCCTGCCCGTCCTTGTAGCCGTAGACGCGCCGTCCGCGCCGGTCGTCGAAGATCGCCTCCTTGACCTGCACCTCGATCAGCTTGCGCTTTTCCTCGACCACGACGATGAGCTCGAGCCCCTCGGCCCAGTCCTTGAATCCCGCCATGTCGAGCGGCCATGTCTGGCCGACCTTGTAGGTGGTTACGCCGAGACGCTCTGCCTCGGCCGCGTCGATCCCCAGCGCGTCGAGCGCCCAGACCAGATCGAGCCAGTTCTTGCCCGCCGCGACGAAACCGATCTTCGCCCCCGGACGCCCGTGCATGCGCTTGTCGATGCCGTTGGCATGGGCGAAGGCCTCGGCGGCGAAGCGCTTGTGGGCCAGAAGCCGTTCCTCCTGCGCGATCCAGTGATCGCCGAGGCGGATGTTGAGCCCGCCCTCGGGCATCTCGAAGGCGGGGTGCGTGAACTGCATCCGGTCCGGCCGGCCATCGACGACGGCGGTCGCCTCGACCGTGTCCTTCATCAGTTTCAGGCCTACCCAGACGCCGGCGAAGCGGCTGAGCGCGATGCCGTAGATCCCGAAATCGAGGATTTCCTGCACGCCCGCGGGGCTGAGTACGGGGCTGTGCGCGTCGATCAGCGCCCAGTCGGACTGGTGGCAGGTGGTGGAGCTTTCGCCCGTATGGTCGTCGCCCATGGCCACGAGCACACCGCCATGTTGCGACGTGCCGGCCATGTTCACATGGCGGAACACGTCGCCGGTGCGGTCCACGCCGGGGCCCTTGCCGTACCAGAGGCCGAAGACGCCGTCGAACTTCCCCTCGCCGCGCAGCTCGGCGCCCTGGCTGCCCCAGAGCGCGGTGGCGGCAAGGTCCTCGTTCAGGCCGGGCTGGAACACGATGTCGGACGCGTCGAGATGCTTCTTCGCGCGGGTCATCTGCATGTCGACGGCCCCCAACGGCGAGCCGCGATAGCCGCTGACCAGACCGGCGGTGTTCAGCCCCGCGGCCCGGTCGCGTGCCTTCTGCATCAGCATCAGACGCACCAGCGCCTGCGTGCCGTTCATCAGGACAGGCGATTTTCCGAGATCGAAGCGGTCGTCGAGAGAGACACTCTGGAGACCCATTTGACACCTCCCTGTCGTGTGGGTTTCGCGCGTGGATCCGATTATAGGTCAAAAATGCTGACCTGAAAACAGTTTTTACAGGGGATGGCCGTCGCCTCAGGGTTGATTATGTCCGCCGGGACTATATGCCTTTGGGGCCGCTCGGTCCGGGAAGCGGTCGGACGGAACGGATGGAGCGACGCGCGTGGATTGGGATAAATTGCGGATTTTTCATGCGGTTGCCGATGCCGGCAGCCTGACGCATGCGGGCGATACGCTGCATCTGAGCCAGTCTGCCGTCAGCCGCCAGATCCGCGCGCTGGAGGAGAACCTCAACACCACGCTTTTTCACCGGCACGCGCGCGGCCTGATCCTGACCGAACAGGGAGAGCTTCTGTTCGACGCCACGCGGCACATGTCCAAGCGGCTGGAGGCCGCCGCCGCGCGCATCCGCGATTCGGAGGAAGAGGTCTTCGGCGAACTGCGGGTCACGACGACGATCGGTTTCGGCTCTCTCTGGCTCGCGCCGCGCCTGCCCGCGCTCTACGAGAAATATCCCGATCTGAAGATCGACCTGATGCTCGAGGAACGCCTGCTCGACCTGCCCATGCGAGAGGCCGACGTGGCCATCCGCATGAAGGAACCCAGCCAGGCCGACCTGATCCGGCGCAGGCTGATGTCGATCAACATGCGCCTTTACGCCTCGCCCCGCTATATCGAGGGGCGCGGCATGCCCGCGACGCTGGACGACCTGCGCCATCACCGCCTGATCAGCCAGAACGCGACCTCCGCGCAGGTTTCCTCCGGCGCGCTGCTGGTCCGCGAACTGATGAGCTACGACATCGGCAGCCATCTGACGGTGAACAACTATTTCGGCGTTCTGCAGGGCGTGATCCACGACCTCGGCATCGGCGTCCTGCCCGATTACCTGACGCAGGATTTCCCCGAACTCGTCCGCGTCCTGCCCGACGTGCAATCGGGCGAGGTGCCCGTCTTTCTCGCCTATCCCGAGGAGTTGCGGCAGTCCAAACGCATCGAGGTGTTCCGGGAATTCGTCACCGAAGAGGTCATCGCCTACCGCCGCCGCCAGAAGGAAGCGGCCGCCGAAGACAGCTGAGGCCCGACCGCTGCCGGTCGCGGTCCGGCGCCGCCAGGACCCGGAAACGGATGTGTGTTATGCGCCACAGACATATCGGGATTGCGGCAGCGCAGCACCTTTTGGCTTGATCGTTTTCAGGCTGCTGCCTATTTCAGCATCAATGAGGTTGGGCGGGCAACCGCGCACTTCATTACCTCCCTGTTGGACTTTGGCCGAGATTCGTCTCGGCCTTTTTTTTGCTCGGGAGGACCGCCGATGGTTTCCGAAATCGAAACAAACCCCGAAGCGTTCTCGGACCACGCCGCCCTTTATGCGCTGCTGACCGAGGCGTTTTCCCCGATGGCCGGACGGATCGACCCGCCCTCTTCCCTGACCTCCATGTCGTTGGAGGATATCGCCCGGAAGGCCGAGACGGAGGACCTTTTCCTGATGCGCGCTGCGCACCGACCGGTGGCCTGTCTTTTCGCGGAGCCCCGAGGGACGACCTACTCCCTCGGCAAGCTGGCCGTCGCTCGGGACATGCGCGGGCGCGGGCTTGCCCGAACGCTGATCGAGGCCGCCGGGTTGCGGGCGCGCGGGCTCGGGTTGCGGGAGCTGGAGTTGCAGACGCGGGTCGAGTTGACTGAAAATCACGCTGCCTTTGCCGCTCTCGGCTTTGTTGAAGCGGGCCGCACCTGCCATCCCGGCTACGCGCGAGCCACCTCGATTACCTTCCGGAAGCCACTTTGAAACGGCGCTGAAACCGCGTCCACCGGCGCAAGGTCCATGGCGCTGCCCCTTTCCCCCGCGCGCCCGGTCGCCTAAACAGCGGCAAGAACATGGGATGCCCAATGACCGAACCAGCCATCACCCCAGACCTGATCGCAGCCCACGGCCTCAAGCCCGACGAATACGACCGCATTCTCGAGATCATCGGGCGGGAGCCGACCTTCACCGAGCTCGGCATCTTCTCGGCCATGTGGAACGAGCATTGTTCCTACAAGTCGTCGAAGAAATGGCTGCGCACCCTGCCGACCGAGGGGCCTCAGGTGATCTGCGGACCCGGCGAGAACGCGGGCATCGTCGATATCGGCGACGGGCCCGATGGCAAGAAACTGGCCGTCGTGTTCAAGATGGAAAGCCACAACCACCCCTCCTATATCGAGCCCACGCAGGGCGCGGCCACGGGCGTTGGCGGCATCCTGCGCGACGTCTTCACCATGGGCGCGCGGCCCATCGCAGCGATGAACGCGCTGAGCTTCGGTGAAAAGGACCACCCCAAGACGCGCAGTCTCGTGCATGGCGTGGTCGAGGGGATCGGCGGCTACGGCAACTGCTTCGGCGTGCCCACGATCGGCGGCGAGACGCGGTTTCATCCCGCCTATAACGGCAATTGCCTCGTCAACGCCTTTGCCGCCGGTCTGGTCGAGGCCGACAGCATCTTCTATTCCGCGGCCTCCGGCGTCGGCATGCCCGTGGTCTATCTCGGCGCCAAGACCGGCCGCGACGGCGTGGGCGGCGCGACCATGGCCTCGGCCGAATTCGACGACACGATCGAGGAAAAGCGCCCGACGGTGCAGGTGGGCGACCCCTTCACCGAAAAGCGGCTGCTCGAGGCGTGCCTCGAGCTGATGGCCACGGGTGCCGTGATCTCGATCCAGGACATGGGGGCCGCCGGCCTGACCTGTTCGGCGGTCGAGATGGGCGACAAGGGCGGGCTCGGCATCCAGCTGACGCTCGACCACGTACCCCAGCGCGAAGACGGCATGACCGCCTACGAGATGATGCTGAGCGAAAGCCAGGAGCGGATGCTCATGGTCCTGCGGCCCGAAAAGGAGGCCGAGGCGCGCGCGGTCTTCGAGAAATGGGACCTCGATTTCGCCATCGTTGGCGAGACCATCCCCGAGGACCGCTTCATCATTGTTCACGGAAATGAAACTGTGGCCGACCTGCCCCTGTCCAAGCTCTCCTCCGAGGCGCCGGAATACGACCGGCCGTGGGTGGAGCCCGCGCCCGCGCCGGAGCTGGAGCCCGTGGCGGAGGTCGATCCCATCGACGCGCTGAGGCTGCTGATAGGCTCGCCCAACTACTGCTCGCGCGCCTGGATCTACGAGCAATACGACTACACCGTCATGGCCGACACGATCCGGACGCCGGGAACCGGCGCGGGCATCGTGCGCGTGCACGGCACCGACAAGGCGCTGGCCTTCACCTCGGACGTCACGCCGCGCTACGTGCGCGCCAACCCGGTCGAAGGCGGCAAGCAGGCGGTGGCCGAGGCCTTCCGCAACCTCTGCGCCGTGGGGGCGAGGCCGTTGGCCACGACCGACAACCTGAATTTCGGCAACCCGGAAAAGCCCGAGATCATGGGCCAGTTCGTGGGTGCCATCCGGGGCATCGGCGAGGCGTGCCGCGCCCTCGACATGCCCATCGTGTCGGGCAACGTGAGCCTCTACAACGAGACCGACGGACAGTCGATCCTGCCCACGCCGACCATCGGCGCGGTCGGGCTCTTGGACAGCCTCGACGACATGATCGCGGACACGATCCGGGACGGGCATGTCCTGATGCTGGTGGGCGCGACGGCAGGGCACCTCGGCCAATCCGCGCTTCTGTGGGAGGTCTTCAACCGCGAGGACGGCGACGCCCCGCCCGTGGATCTGGAGGCCGAGCGGCGCAACGGCGACTTCATCCGTGCCAACGCCCGGTGGATCAACGCCTGCACCGATCTCAGCGATGGGGGCCTCGCGCTGGCGGCCTTCGAGATGGCGGTCGCGGGTGACGTGGGCATCACGCTCGACCCCGGCGACATGCCGTCGCTATTCGGGGAGGATCAGGCCCGCTACCTGATCGCCACCAGCTTCGACAAGGCCGAGGCGCTAATGGTGGCCGCCGGTCAGGCCGGGGTTCCCATGCTGACCGTGGGCCGCGTCGGCGGTGACGCGGTGCGCATCGGCGGGTCGGAGGCGCCGCTGGCGGAGCTGCGCGCGGTCTGGGAGACCGCCTTCGCGGCGCATTTCGGCTGAGCCAGCGCTTGCGCGAGGGGCGCGGCGTGTCTACATTTCCGACTGAAACTGTCGAGGATAGCAACCACATGCCCATGCAGGCCCATGAAATCGAAAGCCTTCTGCGCGAAAGCTTCCCCGATGCCACGATACAGGTCTCGGGTGACGACGGTCGGCACATGGCAGCCATGGTCATCGACGAGAGCTTTCGCGGCATGAACCGCGTTCAGCAGCAGCGCGCCGTATATGCCGCGCTGAAAGGCAAGATGGACGGCTCCGACGGCGATCTGCACGCGCTGGCCCTGACCACGAAGGCGCCGGAGTGATGGTGTTCGTCGTCGCCCTGAGCGGTCTCGTGGTGCTGGCGGTCATCGCCCGCCGGATGAACCCGGCGCGGTCCAGGATGCAGCCCGCCCCGATCCCAATCCCGACCCGAACAGACGACCAGAGGATACCCCACCATGAGCGCTGAAGACACGATCAAGCAGACCGTCACCGAGAACGACGTCGTCCTTTTCATGAAGGGCACGAAGATGATGCCGCAATGCGGGTTCTCGTCCCGCGTGGCCGGCGTGCTGAACTTCATGGGCGTGGAGTTCCAGGACGTGAACGTTCTGGCCGACGAGGAAATCCGCCAGGGCATCAAGGAGTATTCCGACTGGCCCACGATCCCGCAGCTTTACGTGAAGGGTGAATTCGTGGGCGGTTGCGACATCATCACCGAGATGACGCTGTCGGGAGAGCTTGACACGCTGTTCGAGCAAACGGGCGTGACCTACTCCAAGGAAGCGGCCGACAAGATCCGCGAAGCGAACGCGTAAACCGTTTCGCCGCCTGTCGGCGGCGACCCGCGCGAGGCGTCTTCGCCCCCTCGCGCTCGAGTCTTTTCGTTACGAGAGGGCTCTGCCCCCTCGCGCTCCCCCGGCGTATTTTTGGAAAGATGAAGGGGATCAGGTGCACTGCGCCGGAGGGCCGTCCCGGCGTTCGGCCCGCATGAGGACGAGCAGGGTCCCGCGGGGCAGCGCGCCTTCGACGACGGTTCTTCCCACCACGAGACCCGGGGTGCCGCGCAGACCGAGACGCCGCGCGAGGGCGCGGTCCTCCGCGAGGCTTTCGGCGACAGCAGGACCTTGCCAAGCGTCGACCAGCGCGCCCGGGTCGAGGTCAAGCGTCACGGCCAGTGCGGCGATACCCTCGGGGCTTGTCGGGGCCGGGCGCGTGCGAAGCTGGCGGCGCATGGTCTCGGACGCGCCCTGCCCCTGCGCGGCGCGGATGGCGCGGGCGGCGGCCTCGGACCGCGGGCCGAAGATGGGGAATTCGCGGGTGCGCAAACGGAAGAGGTCCGGTTCTTGCCGTGCGAGGCCCGCGAGGCTCCCTTCGAGCACCCGGCAGCTCGGGCAGCGGATATCGGTGAAATAGGTGACCGGAACGGGCGCGCCTTCGGCCCATGGCAGGTCGAAGAGCCGGCAAATGCCTGCGGCGTCCGTCGGCAGGGGCGCAGGCTCCGAGGGCGCATCGGGGGCCTCGAGGCCGAGGAACAGGGCGTCCGTGGCGGTTCCCGATGTCGAGGCGGCCTGCGTCACCAGGCGGCGGAGTGGCGGCAGGTCGGGGATATCCTCGTAGGCAAGGTCCCGCGTCTTCCACCCGGTCCATGGCCGCGCGACGATCAGGCCCGCGACGACGATCAGGGCCGCGACGCGCAGGACACCGCGACGCGTTGGACCGGCCGCCACGCTCAGCCCTTTTTCGTGGCGCCCGAGCGCACATGCTTGGACAGGCGCGAGGGCGTGGATTTCTTGCGGTTCCTGTACGGGTTCTTGTCCGCCTGCGAGCGTAGCCAGAGCCGGATCGGTGTGCCCGGCATGTCGAAATCCTCGCGCAGCCCGTTCACGAGATAGCGCGTGTAGCTGGCCGGAACCTTGTCGGGATGCGAGCACATGACCACGAAACCCGGCGGCCGTGTCTTGGCCTGGGTCATGTAGCGCAGCTTGATGCGCCGCCCGCCCGGCGCCGGAGGCGGATGCGCCTCGGTCATCGCGGCCAGCCAGCGGTTCAGCGCGGCGGTGGGCACGCGACGGTTCCAGGTGTCATGGGCCTTGAGGATTGCGGCCTGCAAGCGGTCGAGACCCTTGCCCGTGGCCGCCGAGACAGTGACCAGCGGCGCGCCCTTCAGCTGCGGCAGGAGGGTTTCGAAGCCGGTGCGGAGCGCGCGAAGCTTGTCCTGCTTCTCGGCCTCCAGATCCCACTTGTTGACCGCGACCACGACGGCGCGCCCCTCGCGTTCCGCGAGGTCGGCGATGCGCAGATCCTGGGTCTCGAAGGGAATCGCGGCGTCGAGGAGGACGACCACGACCTCGGCGAATTTCACCGCACGGAGCCCGTCGGCGACCGAGAGTTTCTCGAGCTTTTCCTGGACCTTGGCCTTCTTGCGCATCCCGGCGGTGTCAAAGATGCGCATCGGCGTGCCGTCCCACGTGACCGGCACGGCGATGGCGTCGCGGGTGATGCCCGCCTCGGGGCCGGTCAGCAGGCGCTCCTCGCCCAGGATGCGGTTGATGAGGGTGGATTTGCCCGCGTTCGGGCGGCCCACGACGGCGATGCGCAAGGGCCGGGCCTGCGTGATCTCGCGCGGGGCGTCGGTGTCGTCCTCGGTCACGTCGACATCGGTCTCGGGCTCGTCGACAGTCAGGGCGGCGGCCTCGATCATGGGGGTGAGGCGAACGGCAAGCTCGGCCATGCCCTCGCCATGTTCGGCCGACAAGGCCAGCGGCTCGCCCAGGCCCAGCTCCCACGCCTCGATCAGGCCGGCATCGGCCGCCGTTCCTTCGGCCTTGTTGGCGGCGAGGATCACGGGGCGGCCCGAGCGGCGCAGGATCTCGGCGAAGACGCGGTCATTGGCGGTCACGCCCGCCCGCGCGTCGATCAGAAAGAGGCTCGCGTCGGCCATCTGCACGGCCCTTTCGCTGAGCCGGCGCATGCGGCCCTGCAGGCTGTCGTCATTGGCGTCCTCGAGGCCCGCGGTGTCGATGATGGTGAAGCGCAGGCCGCCAAGCCGCGCCTCGCCCTCGCGCAGGTCGCGCGTCACGCCGGGCTGGTCGTCGACAAGCGCCAGCTTGCGGCCCACCAGCCGGTTGAACAGCGTGGACTTGCCCACATTGGGGCGTCCGACAATGGCGAGGGTAAAGCTCATGGGCGCGGGTCCGATTGAAAGATGCGGCCATACCCCAAGTGCCGTGCGATGAAAACACCCTAGAGCTTGCGGAGCGCGGTTTGGATCGCCTGCGCGAAGGCGCTGCGGTCGGCCTTCGAGAACGCACGCGGGCCTCCGAGCCCCTGCCCCTCCAGCCCGCTGCGCAGATCGGCCAGAAGGTCGCGCGTGGCGAACCTGGCCCCGATGTTGGAGGCGTCGAGCACCTCGCCCCGATGGGTGAGCACCGACGCGCCCTTCTCGATCGCGCGGCCCGCCAGCGGCAGGTCGGCGGTGATCACCAGCGTGCCGGGCCCCGCATCGGCCACGATCCGGTCATCGGCGGCGTCGAAGGCGTCCCCGGCGGTGATCATGGAAATCAGCGGATGCTCCGGGTGGCGCAGGTAGCTTGCCGCGTAAAGGCGCACCGGCGTCTGGTGGCGATAGGCGGCGGCGTAGATCTGGTCCTTTACCGGGCAGGCGTCGGCATCGACGAGAATGGTCATGTCCGGATCACGCGAAATGCTCCCCGGGGAACGGCACCGCGATTTCGCCGCCGCCGAGATCGCGGAGGGTGAGCGTGTCGTCCTTCAGCGCGATCCCGGTGACCTCGGACCATCCGGGCGGTCGCGGCAGGCTGAGGATGGCGTGGGCGATGACGTGGCGGCCCCCGAGCGGGATCGTCGTAGGCACGCCAAAGGCGCTCACGCGGTTGTCGGCCTGCGCGGCCCTGAGCCCGATGCCGCCCGCGGCGCAGCCATCCTCGATCCCCAGAACGCCGGTGTGGCGCCCGTTCCATGGGCCGAAGTCGCGCCCGCCATTCGAGATCCAGAGCATGGTGACAGGCAGCACGCGGGCATCCTTGAGCACCACGACCATGTCGTTTTCCGCGTTGCGCATCAGCACGGTCCAACCGAGAAGCGCGTCGCGAGCCTCCAAGAGGATCGCGAAATCCTCGACGCTGTGGCCGGCGGGATAGTCGCGCAGGTCCCAGAGGCTGCCATCCTCGCAATCCAGATGCATGTCGCCGCGCAACTGGTTGAGAGACCAGAGATTATGCCCCTCGTATTGCGGCATGGGATCGGTCATCACGGCGCGCTTGGGCGAGAAGGACAGACGCCCGCCTTCGGCCATGTGCACCATCGGGTGGTGGGCGAGAGTCACGTCTCCCGCCCCGCCCTCGATGACATGGGTCTGCAACAGCGCGGGGCCGACCAGCTGCACCCGCTTGGTGACGGTGGCGCCCCGGGGTTTCGCCTGAAGGCGGACCGTGGCGTGGGCCACGTCCTGTTCGACGACATCCCAGGGGGTGTTGGCGGGCAGCCCGTGGATCGGACCGTTCTCCACATCGTCACGGCCGAAGGGCATGCAGAGGAAATCGCCGGCGAGACGGCGGTTCACCAGCGGCAGGCTCTCGTCCTGCTGCACCGCCTCCTCGTCGCGCCAGGGGGCGCTGTGCAGCGGATGGCGCCCGCCCACGCGCCAATGTGGGATGTTGCCGACAGCCGGGTCGATCTCGGCCACCGCATCGCCATGGGCCAGCCGGATCATGGGCGCGCGGCGAGGCGGCGGAAGGCGGTCGTCAGGCTGTGGGCGTCCGAGCCGACAGCGACGACGCGCGCGCCGGCTTCGATCATGGCAGCCTCGCGATCCGGCGACGAGAACACCCCGGCGACCTTGCCCGCCGCGACGATGCGTCGGATCCCGTCCGAAACCGCCTCCCACAGGGCATCGCCGTTCGGATCATCCGCCAGACCCATGTCGTAGGAGAGGTCGGTGGGCCCGAAGAACAGGACGTCGATCCCGTCGACCGCGGCAATCTCCTCGATGGCATCCAGCGCGCGGCGCGTCTCGATCTGGGCCATGATGCTGATCTGGTGGTTCGCGGTCTGGCCATAGGCCTCGAAGGCGCCATAGCCGCCCGCTCGCATCGTGGCGCCGCCATGGCCGCGCACGCCCTCGGGGGGATAAAGGCTCGCCCGGACAATCGCACGCGCCTCGTCGGCCGAGTTCACCATGGGCACCATGATCGACTGCGCGCCGAGGTCCAGCACCTGGCGGATGATCCATCCCTCGTTCGTCGGCACGCGCACGGCGGACGGCATTCCGGTGGCTGCCAGCACGGTCAGTTGCCGGCTGATGACGGTCGGGTCGTAGGCGCAATGCTCGCCATCGACGAGGCAGAAGTCGAAGCCCGCGCGCCCGGCGATCTCGGTGGCGGCCTCGGAGCCGAGACTTAGGAAAACCCCGCGCAGGACGCCGCCATCGCCCAGTGCGGCCTTCAGCCGATTGATCGGTGCCGGCATGTAACCTCCCCTCCCGAACCCGTCATAGCGCGCCGCCGGTGACCTCACGGTACCAATCCCGGATCAGCGCGCGATCCTCTTCCCACAGCTCGGCCACACCGCCCGGCGGCATGGCGTGGCTGACGCCGGCCTGAAGGTAGATGTCCATCGCATGGGTGGCAATCGCCGCGTCGGTGTCGAGGATCACGCCGCCGGGTGCCGCGGCAAGGCCGGGATAGGTGACCTCGGCGGCATGGCAGTAGCTGCAGTTGCCCAGCACCACCGTCGCCACGTCCGGAAAGGACGCATGGGCGGCGAAGCGTTCCGCGTTCGGGCTGAGGGCGGCGGCCTCCGCCTGCGCGTCCTGTCGCATCAGCGGCAGGATCGAAAGATAGACGATCGCCGCGAAGATCGCCGCCGTCGCGCCCCAGGTCCACCACCTGTAGCCGCCGCGCGCATGCATGGTGTTGAAGAAATGCCGGATCGTGACCCCCATCAGGAAGACGAGGCTCGCAATCAGCCAGTTCCAGTCCGACGCGAAGGCCAGCGGGTAATGGTTTGACAGCATGAGGAAAATCACCGGCAGCGTCAGGTAGTTGTTATGGGTCGACCGAAGCTTGGCGATCTTGCCGTATTTCGGGTCCGGCGTGCGGCCCGCCTTGAGGTCGGCCACCACGACCTTCTGGTTGGGAATGATGATCATGGCCACGTTGGCCGTCATGATCGTCGCCGTCAGCGCACCGAGGTGCAACAGCGCCGCGCGGCCCGAGAAGACCTGCGTGTAAGCCCATGAAAGCACGACGATGATGCCGAAAAGCAGCAGCATCAGAAGCGTCGGGTTGTCGCCCAGCCTCGACTTGCACAGAAGATCATAGGCGACCCAGCCCAGCACCAGCGAGAAGGCCGAGATCGCGATCGCCTGCCAGGGTGCAAGTTCCATCACCGTCCAGTCGATCAGGTAAAGCTCCGCGCCCACCCAGTAGAGCAGGATCAAAAGCGCCACGCCCGACAGCCACGTGGCGTAGCTTTCCCATTTGAACCAGGTCAGGTGCTCGGGCATCGCCTCGGGCGCGACCATGTATTTCTGGATATGGTAGAAGCCGCCGCCATGGACCTGCCATTCCTCTCCGTCGGCGGGGCCGGGAATGTTGCGGTTCAGGCCCAGATCGAGCGCGATGAAATAGAAACTCGACCCGATCCACGCGATGGCGGTGATGACATGCAACCAGCGCACGGCGAATTCCGCCCAGTGCAAGAGAATTGTCGCATCCATGTCTCGTCCCTGCCCCGGCGCGCCTGCGCCTTGTCCCGTTCCGGTCGTGTCGCCGTCATTTCCACCAATTCGCCAAGGCTCTGCAAGGTGCCGCGCGGCCGCCCTCTTGCCAGCGGGCCGGAAAGCCGCGTATTGGCTGGGCATCTGCTGCATTCAAGGGCATGTGCTGCACGCCGCGCGCCTCCGGCATTTCACGGATGCCGCGTGCCGTCCTGCCCGAACGGAACCGGGACACATGACCAGTATCGAAAGCCTGAACCCAGACATTCCGCTCTTCGCCCGGACGGGTATCAACCTCGCCTCGGCCGGGCTCGGCGCGCGGGCGATCTGGGCCTCGAACCAGTTCTTCGCGCCGCTCGACCGGATGCTGCAGGATCACGACCCCGTCTTCATCGAGGGCAAGTTCGACGACCATGGCAAGTGGATGGATGGCTGGGAGACGCAGCGCCGCCGCGACGGTGGCCATGACAGCGCGATCATCAAGCTCGCCGGGGCGGGGCGCATCATCGGCTTCGACATCGACACTACCCATTTCACCGGCAACTACGCGCCAGCCGTACGCATCGAGGCCTGTTCCTTCGCCGGCGACGAGCCGCCCGCCGACCAGACATGGGTCGAGATCCTGCGCCACAAGCCGCTCGGCCCCTCGGCGCATCACTACCATTCCTGCCAGAACTTCGAGAGCTGGTCGCATCTGCGAGTCAGTATCTATCCCGACGGCGGCATCGCGCGGCTCAGGGTCTACGGCGTGCCGGAACTCGACAAGGCCAATGCGAAGGGCGAGATCGACCTCGCCGCCGCGCTGAACGGCGGCCGCATTCTCGGCTTCTCGGACGCCCATTACGGCGACTACATGCGCCTGCTCGCTCCCGGGCGCGGCATCAACATGGGCGATGGCTGGGAAACCCGGCGGCGGCGGGAGCCGGGCTATGACTGGATGATCATCGCGCTCGGCGCGCGGGGCGAGATCGAGAAGGCCGTCATCGACACGGCGCATTTCAAGGGCAACTATCCCGACCGCGCCTCGATCCAGGCCGCGGACATGCGCAGTTTCGGCGACGGGCTGACCGATGCGCTGATCACGGATTCGATGTTCTGGAAGGAACTCCTGCCGCAGCAGAAGCTGGGCGCGGATGCCGAGCATTCCTTCCGCGACGCGTTGAACCGCCTCGGGCCCGTGACCCATGTGCGATTCAACATCTACCCCGATGGCGGCGTGTCCCGGCTGCGGCTGTTCGGGACGCCGGCCCCCTGATCCGGCGCAGGGCCGAACAGGCTACTCGCCTGAAATAGGTGTATATGGCGGACGATCGTCCCGCCTGCACAGGGTAAAATGGCCCCAAGGGCCTTTTGACGGCTTTCTGACGGATACCCCTTCCCTTAATTCTGACCTGTCGCTATTTTTTCCCAATCATAAGAAACAACTTGTCCAACTTGGGAGACCAACAGATGAAAAAGATCCTCATGGCTTCTGCCGCCACGATGGCGCTTGCCGGCGCGGCGCAGGCACAGGAAAGCATCACGCTTGGCGTGATCCTCGGTTTCACAGGGCCGCTTGAATCGCTTGCACCGGGCATGGCGATGGGCGCTGAAATGGCGATCGCGGAAGTGTCCGAGTCGGGCCTGCTGCTGGACGGCACCACCGTGACCGCAGTGCGCGGCGACTCCACCTGCATCGACAGTTCAGCCGCCAACGCGGCTGCCGAACGCCTCATCACCTCGGACAGTGTCAGCGGCATCGTCGGCGCGGACTGTTCGGGCGTGACCACCTCGATCCTGACCAACGTGGCCGTGCCCAACGGCATGGTCATGATCTCGCCCTCGGCAACCTCGCCCGCGCTCTCGACGATGGAGGACGACGGCCTGTTTTTCCGCACCGCACCGTCCGACGCGCGTCAGGGCGTCGTGATGGCGGACATCATCATGGAGCGCGGTATCGACACCGTCGCCGTCACCTATACCAACAACGATTACGGCCTCGGCCTCGCCGACAGCTTCGCCTCCGCCTTCGAAGCCGCGGGCGGCACCGTGACGATGGTATCCGCGCATGAAGACGGGCGCGCCGACTACTCGGCCGAAGTGGGCGCGCTGGCCTCGGCGGGCGGCGACGCGCTCGTCGTGGCGGGCTATGTTGACCAGGGCGGCTCGGGCATCATCCAGGCGGCCCTGGACACCGGCGCGTTCGAGACCTTCGTCTTCCCCGACGGCATGGTCAGCCAGGCGCTGATCGACAATTTCGGCTCGGACATCGACGGCTCCTTCGGCCAGAACCCCGGCACCGACAGCGAGGGCGCCAACATCTACCAGTCGATGGCCTCCGATGAAGGCTTCGACGGCACCTCGCCCTTCTCGGCCGAGGCCTATGACGCCGCGGCGCTGATCCTGCTTGCCATGCAGGCGGCGGGCTCGACCAATCCCGGCGATTACGCGCAGCATGTCATGGACGTCGCCAACGCCCCCGGCGAGCAGATCCTGCCGGGCGAGCTGGCCCGCGGGCTGGAGCTGATCGCCGCCGGTGAGGACATCGACTATGTCGGTGCGTCTGCCGTCGAATTGATCGGTGGCGGCGAAAGCGCCGGCAACTACCGCGAAATCGAGATCGAGGGCGGCGAACTCGTGGTGGCCGGTTTCCGCTGATCCCTGCCGCAAGGTAGAATGGCAGACAGCCCGGTGTCACAACCGGGCTGTCTCGCAACAGGGGGACTTCCGCCGATGATCGTCGTCGAGGACATCCACAAGCATTTCGGCGGCTTCCATGCCGTCGACGGGGCATCGCTGAGGATCGAGACCGGGTCGATCACCGGCCTCGTCGGGCCGAACGGCGCCGGAAAGACCACGCTTTTCAACGTGATCGCGGGCGTTCTTCCAGCGACCTCCGGCCGCGTCATCATGGATGGCGAGGATATCACCGGCCTCACCCCGCACGAGCTGTTCGCAAGGGGTCTTCTGCGGACATTCCAGATCGCCCACGAATTCCATTCCATGACCTGCCGCGAGAACCTGATGATGGTGCCGCCCGCGCAATCGGGCGAAAGCCTCTGGAACACGTGGTTCGGCCGCGCCCGCATCGCCGAGGAGGAACGCGCGCTCCGCGCGAAGGCCGACGAGGTGCTGGAGTTCCTGACCATCGAGCATCTGGCCGACCACCCGGCGGGCCAGGTCTCGGGCGGGCAGAAGAAACTGCTGGAGCTTGGCCGCACCATGATGGTCGACGCCAAGATCGTCTTCCTCGACGAGGTCGGCGCTGGCGTGAACCGGACGCTCCTGAACACGGTCGGCGACGCGATCATGCGGCTCAACAAGGATCGTGGCTACACCTTCTGCATGATCGAACACGACATGGACTTCATCGGCCGCCTCTGCGACCCGGTCATCGTCATGGCCGAGGGCCGCGTGCTGGCCGAAGGCAGCATCGACGAGATCAAGGCCAACGAGCAGGTGATCGAGGCCTATCTCGGCACCGGTCTGAAGAACAAGGACAAGCTTCAGGAGACGGGCGCGTGAGCGGTAACCCCTACCAGGACGACCGCGGCAACAAGGACCGCTCGATCACGAAGGACGGCGGCGGCACGCTGGTCGCGTCCCCCGGCACGAAAGAGGCGGTGCATTCCTCCAACGCATTCCTGATCGGCGACACCATGTCGGGAGGGTACGGGCAGGGTCCCGATATCCTCCATGACTGCACCATCGCGGTGAACCCCGGCGAGATCGCCGTCATCGTCGGTCCCAACGGCGCGGGCAAGTCCACCGCGATGAAGGCCGTGTTCGGCATGCTCGACGTGCGCAAGGGCTCCGTCCGGCTCGACGGCGAGGACATCACCGACCTCACGCCCCAGGCGCGTGTCCTCAAGGGCATGGGCTTCGTGCCGCAGACCTCCAACATCTTCCCCTCGCTCACCGTCGAGGAGAACCTCGAGATGGGCGCCTATACCCGCGAGGACGATTTCCGCGAGACGATGGAACAGGTCTACACCCTCTTCCCGATCCTCAGGGACAAGCGTCGGCAGGCGGCGGGCGAGTTGTCGGGCGGCCAGCGTCAGCAGGTGGCCGTGGGCCGCGCGCTGATGACCCGGCCCAAGGTCCTGATGCTGGACGAACCCACCGCCGGCGTCTCGCCCATCGTGATGGACGAGTTGTTCGACCGGATCATCGAGGTCTCCCGCACCGGCATCCCGATCCTGATGGTCGAACAGAACGCGCGCCAGGCGCTCGAGATCGCCGACCGCGGCTATGTGCTGGTGCAGGGGCGCAACGCCCATACCGGCACCGGCAAGGACCTTCTGGCCGACCCCGAGGTACGGCGGAGCTTCCTCGGCGGATGATTCGCGCCGCACTCATATCCCTGGCGCTTGCCATGCCGGTCACCTCCGCGTCGGCGCAGCAGGTGGCCTGTGCCTTCACGCTGGTCTGCGCCCCCGAGATCGAGTGCGAAGCCCATGACGGCATCCCCTTCGAGATCGCCTATACCGGCGGCGTGCATTGGCTGGAGGTCGCGGGCGAGGACGTGGTGGGCGTCATGCTGCGCCCTGCCCCGGACCTCACGCTCGGCTTCGTGACCGATGACGAGACGCTGCTCTTCACGCTGAGCGGGGACGAGGGCGCGCTGACTCGTCACCGGCGCGGCCCCGGCGAGCGGCTGACCGTGGCGAGCTTTCTCGGGCCTTGCGTGACGGCATGATGCGGTCCCTCACCTTCCTTGCGGCCCTGATGCCTGCGGCGGTCCATGCCGAGCCCTGGGCGTGCAGCTTTACCGTGGAATGCGTCGCGGGCGAGGCGTGCGGTGAGACCGGCTTCGAGATCGAACTCATCGCCGCCGATCACGCGGGCGAGCTTTTCCTGTCCACCGTCACCGGCGACAGCCGCGTCGCGCGCCTGACCGACGCCGGCGCCCTGCCCGCCACCTATGCCAGCGCGGGCGCGGGCGGGTTGGCGGAGCTGCTGACCGTGGAAACCGACGGCACCGCGCTGATGAGCGTGCATTTCTTCGACGGGGTCGCTGCGGCCGTCACCCATTTCGGCACCTGTGAGGAGTTGCGGTAGCCATGGATGTCCTCAACGCCTTCGTGGCGCTCCTGAATTTCGTCATCATCCCGGCCACGGCCTATGGCGCCCAGCTGGCCCTCGGGGCGCTTGGCGTGACGCTGATCTACGGGATCTTGCGGTTTTCCAACTTCGCCCATGGCGACACGATGGCCTTCGGGGCCATGGTGACGATCCTCGTGACATGGGGGATGCAATCGGCCGGGATCACGCTGGGGCCCCTGCCCACCGCGCTCCTGGCGCTGCCCGTTGGGATCGCGGTGACGGGGCTTCTGGTGCTCGCCACCGATCGCGTGGTCTACAGGTTCTACCGCACGCAGAAGGCCAAGCCGATCATCTTCGTCATCGCCTCGATCGGGGTGATGTTCCTGCTCAACGGGATCGTGCGCTTCATCATCGGCGTGGACGATCAGCGCTTTGCCGATGGCGAGCGCTTCATCATCTCCGCCCGCACCTTCCGCGAGTTGACCGGCCTGGACGAGGGCCTCGCCTTCCGCACCACGCAAGGGATCACCATCGTCGTGGCGGTGATCGCGGTGGCGCTTCTGTTCTGGTTTCTGAACCGGACGCGGACGGGCAAGGCGATGCGGGCCTTTTCCGACAACGAGGATCTGGCGCTTCTTTCGGGCATCAACCCGGAACGCGTCGTGGTCATCACATGGCTGATCGTGGCGGCACTCGCGACCACGGCGGGCGTGCTCTACGGGCTCGACAAGAGCTTCAAGCCCTTCACCTATTTCCAGCTTCTGCTGCCGATCTTCGCCTCGGCCATCGTGGGCGGGCTGGGCAATCCGCTGGGCGCGATCCTCGGCGGCTTCCTGATCGCCTTCTCCGAGGTCGGCGTGACCTATGCCTTCCGCAAGGTGGTCACCTATCTCGCGCCCGGTGACTGGCAGCCCGACGGGTTGCTGCAGCTTCTGTCGACGGATTACAAGTTCGCGGTGAGCTTCGGAATTCTGCTGATCGTGCTCCTGTTCCGGCCCACCGGCATCATGAAAGGGAAATCGATATGAGCGCCGACGCCTCAATTCCCGCCAACACCACCGCGCCGAGACCGCCGGACACGCGGGCGCTGCTGCTCTTCGCGCTGGTGGCGTGCCTCTTCATCGGTACGGGCTTCGCACAATCGTGGAACACCGCGCTCACGATCTTCAACATGGGCCTCGTCAGCGCGATCATGGCGCTCGGCGTGAACATGCAATGGGGCTATGCGGGCCTGTTCAACGTGGGCGTCATGGGTTTCGTGGCGCTTGGCGGTCTGGCGGCGGTGCTGGTGTCCATGCCGCCCGTCGGCGGCGCATGGGCCGCGGGCGGCGTCAGGGTGCTGCTCGGGCTCGTTCTGGGGGCGGCCACCATCGTCGCGGCAATCCTGGCATGGTCGCGCCTGCCGCCGGGGCGCATGCGCGGGATCGCCATGATCGTGATCCTCGTGAGTGGCTTCTTCCTCTACCGCGCGGTCTTCGACGCAGGCGTGGCCGCGGTCGAGGCGGTCGATCCGGCGGCGACGGGCTACCTTGGCGGGCTGGGCTTGCCCGTGATCCTCGCCTGGCCCGTGGGCGGGCTTCTGGCGGCGGGTGCTGCCTGGATCATCGGCAAGACCGCGCTTGGCCTCCGGTCCGACTACCTCGCCATCGCCACGCTCGGTATCGCCGAGATCATCATCGCGGTGCTGAAGAACGAGGACTGGCTGGCGCGCGGCGTCAAGAACGTCACCGGCATCCCCCGCCCCGTTCCCTACGAGGTCGATCTGCAGCGCTCCGAAGGTTTTGTTGCCTTCGCCGAGCGCATCGGGGCCGATCCCGTCACCTTCTCGTCGATCATGGTAAAACTCAGCTATGCGGGGCTCTTCATCATCGTGCTGATCGGTCTGATCTGGCTGGCGGAAAAGGCGCTGAACTCGCCTTGGGGCCGCATGATGCGCGCGATCCGCGACAACGAGACCGCGGCCGAGGCCATGGGCAAGGACGTCAAGGCGCGGCACCTGCAGGTCTTCATCCTGGGCTCGGCCGTCTGCGGTCTCGCGGGCGCGATGATGACCACGCTCGACAGCCAGCTTGTGCCGGGCACCTACCAGCCGCTGCGCTTTACCTTCCTCGTCTGGGTGATGGTGATCGTGGGCGGCTCCGGGAACAACTGGGGCGCCGTTCTGGGCGGGTTCCTGATCTGGTGGCTCTGGATCATGGTGGAGCCGCTGGGCCTCGGCCTGATGCGGGGGATCACCGCCGGCATGCCGGAAGGCTCCTGGCTGCGCGATCACCTGATCGATTCCGCAGCCTATATGCGGCTCTTCACGATGGGGCTGATCCTGCTCCTGGTGCTGCGCTTCAGCCCGCGCGGCCTGATCCCGGAACGGTGAGGGGCTGGCTTCGGCGGGGCATCGAGCCCCTTCGAAGCCATTGCCTCCGGCGGGGAATATTTGAAACCAGAGGAAGGAGAGGCGTTTTTCCCTTCCTCTGGTCGGAAATATCCCGGGGGAGGCCGCAGGCCGGGGGCAAAGCCCCCCGAAAACGAAAGACTCAGCGCCCCTCGAACACCGCGCTACGTTTTTCCAGGAAAGCCATGACGCCTTCCTTGAAGTCGCGGGTGCGCCCGCATTGGCCCTGCAATTGCCCCTCGAGCAAAAGCTGTTCCTGCAGCGAATTGCCGGAGCTGGCCTGCAGCGCCTGCTTGATGCGCTTGTAGGCTTCGGTTGGGCCCTGGGCCAGATGGGCCGCGCGGCCGCGCCAGACCTCGTCGAAGCGATCGTCCTCCACCGCCTCCCAGATCATGCCCCAGTCTGCGGCCCGACCCGCGCTGATCTTGTCGGCAAAAAGCGCGGCGCCCATGGCGCGCGCGAGGCCGACCTGCCGTGGAAGCACCCATGTGCCGCCCGCATCCGGAATGAGGCCGATGCGGCTGAAGGCCTGGATGAAGCTGGCGGAGGCTGTCGCGATCACCACGTCGCAGACCAGCGCCAGGTTCGCCCCCGCCCCGGCCGCCGTGCCGTTTACGGCCGCGATCACCGGTACCGGGCAATCCACGATCGACATGAGCATGGGGATGTATTCGTCGCGCAGGGTGCGTTCGAGGTTGATGTTGCCGACATTGGCGCGGTCGCCGAGATCCTGCCCCGAGCAGAAGGCGCGACCTTCGCCCGTCAGGACGACCACGCGCGCCTCCCGGCCGGCGGTCCCCACGGCATGGGTGATCTCGGCCCGCATCTGCGTGTTGAGCGCGTTCATGACATCCGGGCGGCGCATCGTTATGATGGCCAAACCGCTGTCATCCTCGCGGGTGATCGTCTCGTAGTGCATGTCCGTCCGCTCCCAAACCGAAACCGGTGAGACAGTAGCAGAGCCTGCGGGGGAGGAAAGGACCCGACGCCGCGTCAGCCGCGCAGGATTTCCTTCAGACGTTCGGCTTCCTCGTCGGACAAGGCCGCCTCGGCCGGGGCCTCCGCCTTGGCGCGGCGGCGGACATAGGCGACGGAAAGGCCGAGACCCAGCAGCAGCAGGACCGGTGCGGCAAGCCACAGCGCGATGGTGGAGCCCGTCATCGGCGGACGGAGCAGGACATACTCGCCGTAGCGATCGACGACATAGGACACGACCTCTGCGTCCGTGTCGCCGGCCACGAGGCGCTCGCGCACCAGAAGGCGCAGGTCGCGGGCAAGCTCTGCATTCGATTCGTCGATGGACTCGTTGCGGCAGACGATGCAGCGCAGGCCGCCCGAGATGTCGCGCGCGCGTTCCTCCAGCACGGGATCGGGCAGAACCTCATCGGGCTGCACGGCCGCGGCCGGCAGGGCCACCACGAGCGCGATCAGGAGTGCGGCGAGACGTGTCATTCCGCAGGCACGCCTTCTGGCTGCGTGTTCCGCGCCTTGCCCGCGCCTGCGGCCACGCGATAGCGGCGGTCCGACAGGCTGAAGATCCCGCCGATCGCCATGATGATCGTGCCACCCCAGATCCAGTTGGCGAAGGGCTTGATCCAGGTGCGCACGGCCCATCCCCCGGTCCCCTGCGGATCGCCCAGCGTGACGTAGACATCGCGGGTGAAGCCGTTGTTGATGCCGGCCTCGGTGGTGGGCATGCCCGCCACGGGATAGATCCGACGCTCCGGGTGCACTTCCGTGATCAGGCGTCCGGTCTCGGCCTCCCGCACAGCGACGGTGGCCATGGTGGTGATGTAGTTCGGGCCGCGCATGTTTTCGTCAACGGCCAGAAGCTCGATCTCGTAGGCGCCGACCTCGTAGGGCGCGCCGATCTGGGCGACGCGGATGTCTTCGAACTGGTATCCGGTCAGCGTCACGACCCCGAACATGGTGATGCCCACGCCCGAATGGGCGATCGACTTGCCCCAGTCCGCGCGCGGCAGGCGTGTCAGGCGCCCGAGGCGATGGGCCAGGCCGCCGCGTCCGGTGCGTGACCAGAGGTCCACCGCCGCCCCCGCGATCAGCCAGACCGACAGACCGACGCCGATGGGCGCCAGCACAGTCTTGCCGGTATACATCGCCCAGGCCAGCAGACCGCAGGCCAGCGCGAGGACCAGCGCGGGCAGGAGTGCGCGGACCGGTCGGCCGAGACCCGCCCGTTTCCACGGCAGCATCGCTCCGATGGGAAGCGCGACCGCGGCGGCGAAGACGAAGGGCGTGAAGGCCGCGTCGAAGAAGGGCGGGCCCACCGACAGCGTCCGGTCGAAGAACATCTCGGCGATGAGCGGCCAGATCGTGCCGATGAAGACCACGAAGGTCGAGACCGCCAGTAGAAGGTTGTTCAGCACGAGCCCGGACTCGCGGCTGACCGTCGAGAAGACGCCCTTGGCCTCCATGCTGCCCGCCCGGAACGCGAAGAGCAGGAGCGATCCGCCCATGAAGAGCGCGAGGATGGCGAGGATGTAAACACCCCGCTCCGGATCGTTGGCGAAGGCGTGCACGCTCGTCAGCACGCCCGAGCGCACGATGAAGGTGCCGATCAGCGAGAAGCCGAAGGCGAGGATGGCCAGCAGGATCGTCCAGGATTTCAGGGCTTCGCGCTTTTCCACGACGATGGCCGAATGCAGCAGGGCAACCGAGATCAGCCAGGGCATGAAGGAGGCGTTTTCGACCGGGTCCCAGAACCAGAAGCCGCCCCAGCCGAGTTCGTAATAGGCCCACCAGGACCCCAGCCCGATGCCGACGGTCAGAAACAGCCAGGCCGCCAGCGTCCAGGGCCGCACCCAGCGGCCCCAAGCGGCGTCCACGCGCCCCTCGATCAGGGCGGCCACGGCGAAGGAGAAGGCCATCGAGAGGCCCACGTAACCCAGGTACAGGAACGGTGGATGGAATGCGAGGCCCGGGTCCTGCAGGAGCGGGTTGAGATCCTGCCCGTCGAAGGGCGGCGCGGCGAGGCGTGTGAACGGGTTCGACGTGAACAGGATGAAGGCGAAGAACGCCACGGAGACAGAGGATTGCACCGCGAGCACGCGCGCCTTGAGCGTCGGCGGCAGGTTCTGGCCGAACCATGCCGCGCAGGCGCCGAACAGCGTCAGGATCAGCACCCAGAGCAGGAGCGAGCCCTCGTGATTCCCCCAGACGCCCGATATCTTGTAGATCATCGGCTTCGCGGTGTGGGAATTCGCCACCACGAGGCTGAGCGAGAAGTCGGAGGTGACGAAGGCATAGGTCAGCGCCGCGAAGCTGAAGGCGGTCAGCAGGAATTGCGTGGTCGCCGCGGGCTCGGCCACGGCCATCCAGCCGGGGCGGTTCTGATGCGCGCCGACAAGCGGCACGACCATCTGGAAGATGGCCACCATGAAGGCGAGGATGAGGGCGAAATGTCCGAGTTCTATGATCATGAGAACCACTTTATGCCGGTCCGCAGCCGCGGCCAAGTGGATGCGTCAGTGCGGCGCATCGGATTTGACTATGTCGTGAGCAGCCCGGACGTCGAGGGGGCTCTGCCCCCGGCCCGTTCCGGGCCTCCCCCGGAGGTTTCCTGCCAAGATGAAGGTGCCGCCGCGCGCCCTTAGCGGCCCTTGAAGAGCCCGCCGAGGACGCCGCGCACCAGCGCCTGGCCGGATTTGGTGCCGAGCTGGCGTGCGAAGCTCTTTGCGAAGGTGGTGGCCACGCTGTCGGAGCGTGCGCTGCGCGCGCGCGAGGTAGACCGGCTGACGCGGCTGCCGGAGTAGCGGCGGGCGGCGCGGAATTCCCGCTCGGCCACGGCCTCGGACTCCTCTTCCGCTTGCTCGGCGGCTTCCGCCTCCCGGGCGGCTGCCTCGGCGCGGGCGCGCAACACCTCGAAGGCACTTTCCCGGTCGATGGGCGTGTCATATTTCCCGGCCAGCGGCGACGTGCCCAGAAGGGCCGCGCGCGCCGCGTCGTCGATGGGGCCCAGCTGCGACGACGGCGGTCGTATGAGCGTCCGTTCCGCCATGCCCGGCACGCCTTTGCGCTCGAGCATGGAGGTCACGGCCTCGCCCACGCCGACCTCGCGAATGGCGTCCTCGATATCGAAAGCCGGGTTGCCGCGGTAGTTCTGCGCGGCCTGCCTGAGGTCGCGCTGATCCTTCGCGGTGAAGGCGCGAAGCGCGTGCTGAACCCGGTTGCCCAGCTGGCCGAGGATATCCTCGGGCACGTCGGAGGGGTTCTGGGTCACGAAATAGACGCCCACGCCCTTGGAGCGGATCAGCCGTGCGACCTGCTCCACCTTGTCCACGAGCGCCTTTGGCGCGTCGTCGAAGAGAAGATGCGCCTCGTCGAAGAAGAACACGAGTTTCGGTTTGTCCGGGTCGCCCACCTCCGGCAGCGTCTCGAACAGCTCGGACAGGAGCCACAGAAGGAAAGTCGCGTAAAGCCGCGGTGACCGCATCAGCGTGTCCGCGGCGATGATGTTGATTCGCCCGAACCCGTCCGCATCGGTCAGGAACAGGTCGTCGAGCGCCAGCGCGGGCTCTCCGAAGAGCCTGTCGCCGCCCTGCCCCTCCAGCACCAGAAGCCGCCGCTGGATCGCACCGATCGAAGCAGTGGCGACGTTGCCGTAGCGCAGGCTCAGATCCGCGCGGTTCTCGCCCACCCAGACAAGCAGCGCCTGAAGGTCCTTGAGATCGAGCAGGCCCAAGCCCTGTTCGTCAGCAACCCGGAAGGCGATGTTCAGGATGCCTTCCTGCGCTTCGCTCAGTTCGAGGAGCCTCGCCAGCAGGAGCGGACCCATCTCGGAGACCGTGGTGCGCACCGGGTGGCCCTTCTGGCCGAAGAGATCCCAGAAGGTGACCGGAAAGGCGCGATAGGCGTAATCGTCGAAGCCTATCGTGCGCGCACGCTCGGTGAAGGCGTCGTGGAGCTTGAAGCCGGCGCTGCCGCTGGCGGCGAGGCCCGAGAGATCGCCCTTGACGTCCGACAGGATCACCGGCACCCCCTGGGCTGAAAATCTCTCCGCAAGGATCTGCAGGGTCACGGTTTTTCCGGTTCCTGTCGCACCCGCGATCAGGCCGTGGCGATTGCCGTATTTCAGAAGAAGATGCTGCGGCGTCGCGTAGTTTTCCGCCCCGCCGCCGATGAAGACCCGCTCGTCCATGGCCCGCCGTTCCCCTGTCGTTTTCGATCGTGTCGACCCCTGCGCCGAACATACATTCTTAAGCATCATGTGCCAGTGTCTCACTCGGTCCCCGGCCCATCGGGGCTTCGGGGGCCGACTTCCTCCCTGTCGACTGGCCGCGCCCTTCCCCGGGGCGCGGCTTTTTTTTTCGCGTGCACTTGCCGGTCGTGGGGGCCACACCGACCGGGATGGGGCCGCGTCTTGCAGGATGCGTGCAATGGAGACAAATTGGTCGTTGACGCATCGTGCACTCTGACATAGCGTCCGGCGCAGAAAGTCGGCCAGTCCGGCAGGGAGAGAAAAAAATGCAAAGGGTCCGCTTGTCGGACCCTTTCGCTGTTCGTGCCGGGATCCATTCCGGCCGCGTGCATCTCTCCCGCCATCTCATTGCCGGATGTCGCTTTTCCCATTTTGCCCAAGCCTGCACATGGCGATGCCGCACATCCGCCGAGCGGTCGCTCGACCGTCGGTCCCGGCCCACCGCGGCCCTGTTTTTCAGCCTGACAATCGCGATGCGCCGTGTTAGCGAGCGGGCACGGAAAACAGGCAAGATCACAAAGGAAGAGCCATCCATGTCAATCATGCGCCTCAGCCTCAAAGCCCTGCCGGCCGCGGTTGCCGTCCTTGGCCTCACGCTTCCGGCAATGTCCGTCGCCCAGGAGGCAGATGCCGCTCGCGAACCCGGCGAACCCTACGTGGCCGAGGTCTTCAGCGATTGGGAACTTCGCTGCATCACCTCCGCCGAGCCCGGGCAGCCCGAACGCTGCGAGATGTTCCAGCTGTTGCTGGACGAAAATGACAATCCGGTCGCCGTGTTCCGTGTGAACGTGCCGCTGGTGGAAAACGAGGACCAGATCGCGGTCGCGGTCATCGTGACCCCGATCGAGACGCTTTTGGCCCCGGGCATGCGTGTCCGGATCGACGAAAGCGAACCGGCGGGCGTACCCTACACCTTGTGCGAACCGTCGGGCTGCCTTGCCCGTATTCCGCTGACGCAGGAAAACGTCGATGCCTTCGAGGCGGGAGCCGATGTGTTTCTCGAGATTTTCGCCCTTGTCCGCAGCGACATGGGCGAGATCGGCGGGGTTCCGGTGGCGCTGACGGCGTCGCTGCGAGGCTTCACCGCGGCCTTCGCAGCGCTGCAGGAACGTCACGAGCCTTTCGCCGCGTTCGTCGCCGAGCGGCAGGCCGAGGCGGGCGACTCCGAAACCGAGTAAGATCAATCGGATGCGGCCCGCGCCTCAGGCAGCGGGCCGCGATCTTCAGGGCGCTTTTCGCAGGACCAGCACGGCATTCAGCCCGCCGAAGGCGAAGGCGTTGGACAGGACCGCGTCAACCTGCGCCTCGCGCGCCATGTTCGGCACCACGTCCAGCGCGCATTCCGGGTCGGGTTCCTCGTAGCCGATCGTGGGTGCTATGACCCCGTCCCGGAGCGCCATGATACAGGCCAGAAGCTCCACCGCGCCGGTGCCGCCGATCAGGTGGCCGTGCATGGACTTCGTCGAGGAGATCATCAGCGCGTCCGCATGGTGACCGAAGGCATGGGCCACGGCGGCGCATTCGACCTTGTCGTTGGCCGCCGTTCCGGTGCCATGGGCGTTGATATAGCCGATTTCGGACGGGTCGAGCCGCGCGTCGCGAAGCGCGCCGGTGATCGCGCGCGCGGCCCCCTGCTGGCTGGGCATGACGATGTCGGCCGCGTCCGACGTCATGGCGAAGCCCACCACCTCGGCAAGGATCGTGGCGCCACGTGCCATGGCTTGCTCGCGTTCCTCGAAGACGAAAACCGCCGCGCCCTCGCCCTGCACCATGCCGTTGCGGTTGGCGGAGAACGGGCGGCAGGCGTCCTTGGACATGACCCGCAGCCCCTCCCACGCCTTAACGCCGCCGAAGGACAGCATCGCCTCGGACCCGCCGGTGACCATCACATCGGCGCCGCCGCCGCGGATCAGCTGGAACGCCAGCCCCATGGCATGGTTCGACGAGGCGCAGGCCGTGGCCACCGAAAAGGACGGGCCCTTGAGGTTCCATTCCATCGAGACGTGGCTCGCGGCGGCGTTGTTCATCAGCTTGGGCACCACGAAAGGGTGAACGCGGTTCTTGCCCTCCTCGTAGACCGAGCGGTAATTCTCGTCCCAGGTGTTCACACCGCCGCCCGCGGTGCCGAGAACCACCCCCGAGCGCGCGGCGAGATCGCCGGCGAAGGTCAGCCCCGCCTCGTCCAGCGCCTGACGGGCGGCGATCATGGTGAATTGCGTGAACCGATCGTAAAGCGAGATCTGCTGGCGGTTGAACAAGGCCTCGGGGTCGTAGCCCTTGACCTGCGCGCCGATCCGCACCGAAAGACGCTCCACGTCGCGCAGCTCCAGCGGGCCGATCCCACAGCGCCCCTCGCGCATCGCCTCCAGCGTGGCGGGCACGTCCTGTCCGAGCGCGTTGATCGTGCCCCGGCCGGTGATGACCACGCGTCTCATCGGACGCGCCTCACGATGCGGATTGCGCGGAGATCAGCCGTTCGACCTCGCGCACGATGGAGGCGACGGACGAGATGTCGAAATCGCCTGCATCCGGCTCGTTGGCATTGAACGGCACCTGGATGTCGAAGGCCTCCTCGATGGCGAAAATGGATTCCACCAGACCGAGACTGTCGATGCCGAGGTCTTCGAGCGTGGAATCGAGCGCGACATCGGACGGCTCGAGCACCGCCTGCTCCGCGATGATCGCGATCACCTTTTCGCTGACGCTCTCGGCCATCCCATTCCCCGTATTGCGATCCTGTCGCGTCCCTTAAGGTTTCCGACCGGCGTTGAAAACGGCTTTCTGCAGCTCTGCGACGGTGCGTGCCAGACGGGGAAGACGGCGAAGCGCCTTGTACATCTCGACATGGGTGTCGAGCCTGACGGCGGGGCTGCCCATCAGCATGCGACCCGCGGGCACGTTGGAGTAGATCTTGGTGGCGCCCGCCGCGACCACATCCGAGCCGATCTCGATATTGTCGGAGACGCCGCATTGCCCGCCAAGGACAACCCGGTCGCCCAGCACCGCCGAACCCGCGAACCCCACCTGACCGCAAAGCAGGCAGTCGCGGCCGATCCGGCAGTTGTGGCCGATATGCACGAGGTTGTCGATCTTGGTTCCGTCGCCGATGACGGTGTCGGCGACGGTTCCCCGGTCGACGGCCGAATTCGCTCCGATCTCCACGTCGTCGCCGATCGCCAGCCCGCCGAGGGAATGGATGCGCGTCCAGCTTTGCGGCCCCCGTGAGCTGTGATCGGCGGTGCCCAGGCTCTCGCGGGCGGTCTCCACGTGGGATTTTTCCGGAGTTACGAAGGAAAATCCGTCACCGCCCAGGACCGCGCCGGGCTGGATGATGACGCGGTCGCCGATGCGGACGCGCGCGCCGATCCGGACGCCGGCGAGGATCAGGGCATCGTCGCCGATGCGGGTGCCTTCGGCGATGCTGACATGGGCGGCGATGCGCGCGTTCCGACCGATCTCGACGCCGGGGCCGATATGGACGAAGGGGCCGATGGCGGCGCCGATGCCGATACTGGCCGCAGGGTCGATGACGGCCGAGGGGTGGTGGCCCGGCGCGATGACGGGCCCCGGGTCCATCGCACGGGTGACGCCGGCCATGGCAAAGCGGGGCCGCGGCGCGATGATGGCGGCCTCTAGCCCGAGCGCCTGCCAGCCCATGTCGGGGCCGAGCACGGCGGCTTTCGCGCGGCCCTTGGCGAGATCGTCCGCGTAACGCGGGGACATGGCGAGCGCGAGGTCGTCCGGTCCCGCCGCCGCGGGTTCGGCGACGCCCGTCACGACGAAATCGGCGGCGCCGAGAGCTTCCGCCCCGAGCGCCGCCGCGATGTCCCTGATCCTGTGGCCCGTCATGATATCCCCGCCTGTCTCAGCGGGGCCCGATTAGCTTGACGCGTCGGGCATGACCACCCCCATGGACCGGATGGCCTGGCCCAGGCGCTCGTTGCGTCCGTAGACGTCGTCGCGGAAATTCAGGCCGCCATCGTCATCCACCCAGGCGGTCCAGTAGGTCAGGTGCACGGGGATATGCACGTCGAGATTGACCTGCGTTTCCTGCCCGGTGTTCAGGATGCGCTGGAACATGCCGACGGGGTCATCCGTCTGCCGCTCCAGCAGGTGGTAGGCGAAATCATGGGGATCGGCCAGCCGGATGCAGCCCGACGAGAAGGTGCGCACCTCACGCTCCATCAGATACTGCTCGGGCGTGTCGTGCAGATAGATGGCGTGGCGGTTCGGGAACATGAACTTCACGCTGCCGAGCGCGTTGCGCGGCCCCGGAGGCTGGCGCAGGTCGAAGGGAAAGCTCGACACCGAATACTGGCTCATGTCGACGGCACCGGGGTTCACCACGCGGCCGTTGGACAGCAGCTGCATGTAGGTACCGCCGCCGGCGATGATGTTCGGGATGTAGGAGCGCATGGCGATCGAGCGCGGCACGTACCAGCTCGGGTTGATGACCATGTGCTCCATCTCGTCGGAGAACTCCGGCGTCTGGCGGTCGCGTGCGCCGATGACCGACCGGGTGACGAAGGTGGTCTCGCCATTGTCGATCACGCGGGTGTGGAAATCGGCGAGGTTCACGAAGATCAGGCGGTCATGCACCTGACCGTCATTGAGCCAGCGCTGCCGCTCCATGTGCAGGACGACGTCGTTCCAGTGATCCTCGACCGAGCGGTTGACCGCGCGGATCGTGTCGCCCCCGGCGATGCCGTCGGCATCGATGCCGTTGTCGAGCTGGAACTCGACCACGGCGGCCTGCAGGCGCGCATCGTATTCCGCGGTGATGGACCGTTCGAGATAGCCCATCGCGATCAGTCGGTTGCGCAGCGCCACGACGGCCGATCCGCTGTCACCGGGCGCGAGGCTGCCGGCCTGCACGAGCGGGCCGTAACCGCCACGGGCGGCGAGCCCCTCCAGATGCAGCTTCTTGCGCAGAAGCCGCGCATAGGCCGGGTCTTGCGGCGGCAGCGTCGCCATGAAGGCGTGCGGGTTCGCCTCCATGAACGCGGTCAGAAGCGCCAGCGGATCCGGATGCGGCTGATCCTGGAAGATGTCGGGAATGATCGCGCCGGGGTCGAGGAAACCGGAATGCACGTCGCTGGCGTATTGCAGGAACATGCGTGTGGCCATCACGTCGGCCTGCCCGCGCGCCCATGGGTTCGTGGCCTCCGCGAAGGCCTGGCGCAGGGCGTCGATATCGTAGCGCGCGGTCGGCAGGCCGTGGATGTCGGCCTGTTCCAGCGCCGCGATCAGGGCCGAACGGCGTTCCACCGCGGCCGAGGAGGTCCATATCGGCTGAAAATCCTGCGCGCGGTAGAACGTGGCGAGGCTTTCGTCGGTCGACGACGCCTCCGCGATCGCCTGGCGCAGGGCGGAGAATGTCTGCGCCTGCGCGGTGTCGGGCAGGAGCGACGACACGGTCACCGGAGCGACGGCAAGGGCCAGTGCCAGAATCGAAGTGCGGGCAAGTCTCAAACTCATGATGTCGTTTTCCTCCTCAGAGGTGAATTTTCCGTTTCCGTCCCGCAGCCGCCCCGCGAGCGCTCACATCTGTTTGACCCATGAAGGGATTCGAATCCATTCACAATTCAGCAAGCCATTGTCGCTAGATAGCGGGTGTGGCTTGCGGTCGGGTGTGACGCCGTTGCGCAGGTGGCGGGTCCCGGGGGCTGTGTTAGCGCGGGATTCGGCCGGTGTTCAGGCGGCAAGTTGGCGAAAACCCGCCGATGTCGACCGGTTATCCACAGCGGGTAGAGACTTCACTTCCCGAAACATTTCGTTTGTGTCATCCCTGCACTGCCTGCGGGGATTGGGGGCGCAACAAGCCGGAGTTTAATCCGGCAGCGCCATAAGAGCTGGCGGAACGATGGGCGAACGACACATGTCGACTAACTTGATGACGCGGCGCACTCTTTTGCGTGCCTTTGCGGCAACAACTGTGGCTGCGGCGCCGGTGATGGCGAACGCGACGGGCCTTCTGCGCGGGGCGGGCGATATCCGCCGGTTGCGCATGTATAACGGGCGCGCGGGCGAAAGCCTGGACATGATCTACTGGATCGAGGGCGACTACATCCGCCCCGCGCTGGAGGAGATCAATTATTTCTTCCGCGACTGGCGCGACAACACGGTCCACCACATCGACCAGCGCACGATCGACATCCTCACGGCGTCCCATCGCCTGATGGAAACCGACGAACCCTACACGCTTCTGTCGGGCTATCGCAGCCCGGCCAGCAACAACCTGCTGCGCAGCCGGTCCTCCGGTGTCGCGCGCAACTCCCGCCACCTGCGCGGAGAGGCGGCGGACGTTCAGCTTCAGTCGCGCTCCGTCGGCCAGATGTACCAGGCCGCGCGCGCCTGCAACGCCGGCGGGGTCGGCCGCTACTCCCGGTCGAACTTCGTCCATATGGATTGTGGACCGGTTCGCTCCTGGGGTGGTTAACGCGTCACTCGCGGAAACGTTCCATCGCACCTTGCGCCCCGGCCACATCCGGGGCGTTTTTCTGTTCGCCGCACCCTGCCTTCCCCCGTTGGACATCGCGCGACAAGAGCCCATATGTGCGGGGACCGACAGGAGTGCTGCGAGATGAAGACCTATACCAAGGACCCCGATGCCATCGCCCGCCTGACGCCGGAACAGTATCGCGTCACCCAGAAGGACGCGACGGAACGTCCGGGCACGGGAGAGTACCTTAACAACAAGGAGCCGGGGATCTACGTGGACGTCGTCTCGGGCGAGCCGCTTTTCGCCTCGTCCGACAAGTACGAAAGCGGCTGCGGCTGGCCCAGCTTCGTCAAGCCGATCACGCCAGCCCACGTGGTCGAGAAACGCGACCTCAGCCTCGGCATGATCCGCACCGAAGTGCGCTCCGCCCACGGCGACAGCCATCTGGGCCACGTCTTTCCCGACGGGCCGCGCGACCGGGGCGGCCTGCGCTATTGCATCAACTCGGCCTCGCTCCGCTTCGTCCATCGCGACGACATGGAGGCGGAAGGCTACGGCGACTATCTCGACCAGGTGGAGGACATCACATGAGCACGACACGTGAACGCGCCGTTCTGGCGGGCGGCTGTTTCTGGGGCATGCAGGAGCTGATCCGCCACAAGCCCGGCGTCATCTCGACCCGCGTGGGCTATACCGGCGGCGACGTGCCGAACGCGACATACCGCAACCACGGCACCCATGCCGAGGGGATCGAGATCATCTTCGACCCCGAGGTGATCAGCTACCGCGAGATCCTCGAGTTCTTCTTCCAGATCCACGATCCGACGACGAAGAACCGGCAGGGCAACGACATCGGAATGAGCTATCGCTCGGCCATCTACTACGTGGACGAGGCGCAGAGGCAATGCGCGCTCGACACGATCGCGGATGTGGACGCCTCGGGCATCTGGCCCGGAAAGGTCGTCACCGAGGTCGAGCCCGTGGGCGATTTCTGGGAAGCGGAGCCGGAGCATCAGGATTACCTGCAGCGCCTCCCGCATGGCTATACCTGCCACTTCCCGCGGCCGGGCTGGGTCCTGCCGAAACGCGCCGCCGCCGAATGAACGGGTGGCCGGGGTTTGCCCCCGGCCCCGTAGCCCGGCTCAGCGGCGCGCCTTGAGGGTTGGCCAGCCGAAGCGCTCGGTGATGCGCGGGTGCGAGGTCAGGATCGAGCGCTTGCGGCCCGTGGTGACCAGCGGCATCGGCCAGAAGTAGCGCGACATGTGCCGCCCGCCATGAAACACCGACGACCGCCGTGGTTTTGTCGACAAGAGCTTGCCGGGCCAGAACCATGTCGACTTGTGGCCCGGGCTAAGGTTGTCGGGTCGTTCCTTCCGGCGGCTGATGGTGGGAAAGCCGAAGACGTCCGAAAGCCGCCAGCCCGACCAGCCAGAGCCCACGTAATCGTCGCGCGTCATCATCATCGGGTGATTTTGCAGGACCGACGATGTGTATTTCCCCAGGTCCGGCTTCTCCTCGATGTAGCGGTTCTGGTTCGCCACCCCCGCATCGATCCATGGCTCGCTGTCGGCAACCTCCTGCGCGCGACGCGCGGCCCCGAAGGGTGTGAACGGCGCCCGGACGACCAGAAGCGCGCGGCCCTCCGTCATCGCACTGGCGTATCGTTCCGCGGCGCGTTCCTCGACGCGGCTTGCGGCGATCCGCCCGGCATCGGCGGAGGTGATCACGTCAAACGTCGCCTCGGGAAACCCGTCGTCGCGCAGAACCTCTGCAACGCGGTCGACCACGGCCTTGGACTCGTATAGCCTCGTGACAACTGTCGTCATGGGTCACCCCTCCCGTTGGTCCACTTCTTTAAGTGGTCGTCTCGTTGCAATGTGGAGCGATTGGCCCCGGCCGTCCAGTGCGATGACAACCAGTGCGGCCGGTCTGCCGGGCCCCTGCCCCGACCCGCCCGCATGGGCGCCATCGCCGAAAACCACGCCCGACACGGTGGCCGGACGCGGCGATGGTATCATGGCCCGTTCAGGGCACGCTCAACGCGCTGTAAGGGTCGGCAGGCCGAGCATCCGGGAGAAGGACCAGCGCTTGGCCCCCTCCGAGGATTTCAGGACAAGCGGAAGGATCATGTCCGCCATATGCGCGTGGCGTGGGAACGCATATTTGTCCACGGGCTTGCGTCGGCTGATCAGAGGGATCGGGAAATTGGCCATCCGTGCGTGGCGCGGGAAGGCGAACGTGTCGACCGGTTTGCGATCACTCAGAAGCGGGATCGGGAAGTTTGCCATGTGGGGACTGCCCGGAATGATCGCGTTGGTCCCGGTCTTGCCATTGATGAGCAGCGGGAAGGGCCAGTTGGCCATCCGCGTGTGCTTGCCGATCCATGTGCCGGTATAGGGCTTGCGGTCGGACAGAAGCGGGATCGGCCAGTTCGCCATCCGCGCGTGACGCGGGAAGGCAAAACGGTCGGCGGGCTTGCGCCGGCTGATCAGGGGGATCGGGAAGGCCGCCATGCGCGCGTGGCGCGGGAAGGCGAAATTGTCCGCGGGCTTGCGGCGGCTGATCAGCGGGATCGGCCAGTTCGCCATATGTGCGTGTGGCGGGATGATGGATTCCCGGATCGGCTTGCGCCGGCTGATCAGCGGGATCGGCCAGTCCGCCATGTGGTAGGTCGTGCTTCCCGGCACCCGGTCACGGGTCAGGAGCCGCGGGTGATCCAGAAGGATCTTGCCGGAGAGCGGCTCGGGCCCCTCCTTGAGATAGACCTCCTCGACGAGATCGGACATGTCGAGCGCGCCCATCGCGTCGGCCACGTCCCGCGTGGTCTGCGCGACGCCCAGCGGGCGGTAGCCTGCCCGCACCAGCACCACGGCGCCGCCGCGCGCCACGTGCTTTTCGTAGGCCGTCGCCGTCGCGGCCTGCACATGGGCCTCCGTCAGCGTCGCGACGAGATCCTCGGCGGTGTCATGGAGCTCGACGATCCGGGGCGAGAATTTCTGCATCTCGATCAGTTCGTGGCGCACCAGGCGCGCCTTTTCGGCGCTGTCGTAGCAGCGCGTGATGATCTTGGTCATGGTGCCTCTCCCGTTGTGCTGCGTGCCGAGGCCATGCCGCCGGACGACGGGGCGCGACGGGCGCACCCCAAAGGTTCAAAGAGCCGTGAGACGAGTGTCGTCATGGGTCTCCCTCTCTGTTCGCCCGGTGCTGTGCAGTGCAGTTTCCGTGGGCGCTGCGGGGACGTCCGGTCTGCCCCCGCGGTTGGACATGGGTTTGGTCTGGCTTTGTTGACGGGCCTGCCGTCCCCTCAGCAGCGTGATCGCGAAAAGGGCGGCAAGCAGGAGAAGAAGCTCGAGCGTGAAGACGGGCGTATAGGGCGCCTCGGGGCGGAAGGTCTCGGCACCCGGCAGGGCGGTGATGAGGTCGCGGATGATCCCACCGAGCGCCACGGCGATCCCGGCGGCGGTGGCCTGCACCGCGCCCCAGGCGCCGAGCGCAAGGCCCACCTGCTCGCGCGGGGCGCTGCGCATCGTGGCCGTCAGCGTGCCATGACCGAAAAGACCCGCGCCAAGCCCGGCAAGCCACGTGCCGGCCACGAAAAGCGCGGGTTCGCCCAGCGGACCGGCCGCGATGATGGCGGCGAAGGCGGGAATGCCCGCAAGCGTGCCCAACCACGCCACGTCGATCGGATCGCGGCCGTTCAGCAGCACGCGCGAGGCGATGGCGAAACCGATGAGCCCGCCAAGCGCCAGAACGGCGGTCAGCCGCGTGGTCATCGCCACCGACAGGTCCAGCACCTGCCCGCCATAGGGCTCCAGCAGGACATCGGCCATCCCGAAGCCCATGGTGCCGAGCGCGATGACGACCAGCAGGCCCACGGCGGTCTTGCCGCGCACGAACAGTCGCCAGGCATCGATGAAATCGGCATGGGTCTCGGTCTCCATGCGGGCGGCGCGCGCACGGTCGCGCGGCTCCTGCTTCCACAGGGCCAGAAGGTTCAGCGCAATGGTAACCACGGCCGCACCCTGCACCACCTGCACCAGCTTTCCGGGCGTGTAGTCCTGCAGCAGATAGCCGAAGATCAGCGCGGCGGCGATCATGCCCACCAGCAGCATGACATACATGAGGCCGACGACCTTGGGCTGCTCCTCCACCGGGACGAGGTCGGTGGCGAGCGCAAGGCCCACGGTCTGCACCGTGTGCACGCCCGCGCCCACCAGCAGGAAGGCGAGCGCGGCGCTGGAATAGCCGATCCAGAGCGGCGCATCGGCCGCCTGATCGTAACCGGACAACACCAGAAGCGCGAAGGGCATGATCGCGAAGCCGCCGAATTGCAGCATCGTGCCCTTCCAGATGTAGGGCACGCGACGCCAGCCAAGCGCGGATTTGTGAATGTCGGAGCGGTAGCCGATCAGCGCGCGGAGCGGCGCGAACAGAAGCGGCAGGGAAATCATCACGCCCACAAGCGTGGCGGGCACCTCGAGCTCGACGATCATCACGCGGTTGAGCGTGCCCAGCAGAAGCACAAGCGCCATGCCCACGGTGACCTGGAAGAGCGACAGACGCAGCAGGCGCGACAGCGGCAGATCCTCGTTCGCGACATCCGCGAAGGGCATGTAGCGCGGTCCGATCTGGCGGATCTTGCGAAGCGCGAAGTCACGGGTTCTGAACATGGGCGTCGGGGCCTGGCCCTCTCTCGTGGTGCGCGCGCGGGCCGGTGTCTGATGCCGGGGGCACGTGTCCTTGTGCGTCGTCGGAAGGGGTGGTCGGGGTCGAAGTGGCTCGTCCCCGGCCTAGTTTGTCCGGTCGTTCTGCATCGGTCCGCCCCTAATCTACAAGGGCTGCCGATGTGAGGTCGTCCACGACGAGCGTCGCGGTCCGGCCATCGGGCAGGATCACACGCATGCTCTCGGCGCCGGCTGCGTCGGCCTCGAGATACATGGGCAGATCCGCTGCACCCGCCGAAGCGGGCAGAATGGTCTGTTCCTGGGCGCGGGCCGCCGTATCGCCCGAACCCAGCTCCTGGCCGCTGAGGAAATCCGCAACCCACGAGGTGTTCGACAGAACAGCCACGTGAACCGAGAACGACCCAACGGCAACGGCGCTGAGGAAGAGCGGGATACCAACGGTCGGTTTCACGACCAGCCACATTTTCGCATTGTTCATTGTGTCACCCCTTATCCGAGCCAGGGCGTGGACACGGCCACGAGAACATGTGCCAGAAGTGCAATCGCACCGAAGACGCGGGTGCCGTCGATGAGGTAGCTGTGAACCTCTTCGGCCTCCTTCAGGGTCAGGCCGGTTGGCCAGACCTTATCGGGATCATCGGACATCAGTCCTTCCCTCCTTTTCGTTTCGTTACTCCCAACCAGTGAAGCGAACAGGCCGCACTGCCGAGTGACACGCCGTTGCCCCGCAGGGTGTCACGCCGTGTCCGGTGACAAGGTGTCACGTCAGGTTGACATTTGCAATTGTAAAGTGATGTAGACATGTTGCAAGTTCGCGCGACCATCGACGACCGCAACCCGCAAAGGTCAAGTATCGGATTCATCGTGAAGATTTGCCGCTGAGACCCCTTGTATGCTGCGATGACAGCGCCTCGGTTCAGATCGGCTCGGCCTTGCAGTCCGACAGAATCACCCGGAACAGGTCGGGGTCGCACAGCTCCGTCGCTTCGGTTGTCACTGCGGCGCTGGCTGCGCAGGATCCCCAGCAGAGAACGTCCTGCAACGCCATGTCCCGCGACAGGGCGAGCGTGGCACCGGCCACGAAACTGTCGCCCGCCCCGGTGACCGAGACCACGGGCACGTGGGCGGCCGGCGCGAACCAGCGTTCCGTCGACGTGACCAGTACCGAGCCCTCCGCCCCGCGCGCCAGGATCGCGATTTCGGCCGCACCCGACGCGACAAGATCGGAGCCGACGTCGGCGGTGTCCTCCGCGGAGGCGAGTTTTCGCCCCACGAGTTCCTCGGCCTCGACCTGATCCATCCGCAGCACCTTCAGACCCAGCCCTGCACGCGCGATCTCGGCCAGCGGCGCGCCGGAGGTGTCGACCACGACCGCGCCGCCGGCGGCCTTGAGCGCCCGCGCGAGGTCCCTCAACGCCCACGGCTCCAGCCCAGGCGGCACCGAGCCCGAAAGCACCACGAAGTCTCCGGGCCGCACCAGCGGCAGCAGCGCTTCCAGGGCGGCGTCGAGGTCCGACGCGCGCCAGTCCGGTCCCGGGAAGATGAAACGGTATTGCGCGCCGGTGTCCTCCTCGATCACCGAGAGATTCTGGCGTGTCTCCCCCGGCGACGGCAATGGCGCGACGTCGTGGCCCGCGGCCCTGAGCCTTTCGACCAGTCCCGTGCCCACCGGCCCGCCCACGGCGACGGCGGCCCGCGCCTGTCCGCCCAGCACGTGGATGGCACGGGCCACGTTGATGCCGCCGCCGCCCGGATCGACACGGGGCGGCGTGCAGCGCAGCTTGTCGCCGGGCACCAGTTCGGGCGTCCGGGTTTCCAGATCGACAGCGGGGTTCAGCGTGATGGTGAGAATGCCCATGCTGCCTTGATAGGGCCAAGTGGCGGCTCTGTTAACACGATATGCGCGGGAACGTTGCAGTCGCCCGGGGAATGTCTAGGCTCGCGCGCATGACACGCTCCTCACCGCGCCCCGCCCCGGAGATCGACCGCCCGCTTGCCGAGGCGCTGGCGCGGGTGCGCGACGGCACCCATGACGATCCGTTCTCGGTGCTGGGCCCCCATGACGGGCCAACCGGGCGCACGATCCGCGCCTTCCAGCCCGACGCGGCGCAGCTCCGCGCCCTGCAGGACGGGACCGAGGCGACACCCCTGCAACCGGTCGCGGGTGTGCCGGGCGCGTTCGTGGGCGCCCTGCCCGGGGACGGCGCCTACCGGCTGGAGGCCCGCAACAGCGAAGGGGCGACATGGGTCCATGACGACCCCTATCGCTTCGGCCCGGTTCTGGGCGATATCGACGAATACCTGATCGGCGAAGGCACGCATTACCGGCTCTGGGACGCGCTGGGGGCGCATGTCATGACCCATGAGGGCGTTCCCGGCACCCATTTCGCGGTCTGGGCGCCGAATGCGCGGCGTGTCTCGGTCGTGGGCGATTTCAACGCGTGGGACGGGCGCCGCCACCCGATGCGCCGGCGCGGCACCACGGGCGTGTGGGAGCTTTTCCTGCCCGACATCACCGAGGGCGCGGTCTACAAGTACGAGATCCTGGGCCAGGACGGCGTGGTCCAGCCGCTCAAGGCCGACCCCGTGGGCTTCGGCTCGCAGCACGCGCCCGAGAACGCCTCGGTCGTGCGGCGGATCGACGGCTATGGCTGGTCCGACGGGGGCTGGATGGAGACCCGCGCGGACAGGAACGCCCGCACTGCGCCGATCTCCATCTACGAGGTGCACCTCGCCTCGTGGCGGCGCAGGGACGACGGGCGCCCGATCTCCTACGTGGAGGCCGCGCGGGAACTTGTCGACTACGTCTGGGAGATGGGATTCACCCATATCGAGCTTCTGCCGATCTCCGAACATCCCTTCGACGCGTCGTGGGGCTACCAGCCGGTGGGCCTTTTCGCGCCCACGATCCGCCACGGTCCCCCGCACGAGTTCCGTGACCTGATCGCGGCGGCCCATGACAAGGGGCTGGGCGTGATCCTCGACTGGGTGCCGGGGCATTTCCCGTCCGACGCCCACGGGCTTGCGCGGTTCGACGGCACGGCGCTTTATGAACATGCCGACCCGCGCGAGGGGTTCCACCAGGACTGGAACACGCTGATCTACAATTTCGGCCGGGCCGAGGTGCGCAATTACCTCGTCGCCAACGCGCTCTACTGGCTTGAGGAATACCATGTCGACGGGCTGCGCGTGGATGCCGTGGCCTCCATGCTTTACCGCGACTATTCCCGCGAACCGGGCGAATGGGTGCCCAACCGCGATGGCGGGCGCGAGAATTACGAAGCCATCGCCATGCTGCAGGAGATGAACGTCACCACCTATGGCCACGCGCCCGGCATCATGACGGTGGCCGAGGAAAGCACCTCCTACCCCGCCGTTTCCGCGCCGGTCGATCGGGGGGGCTTGGGCTTCGGCTACAAGTGGAACATGGGCTGGATGAACGACACGCTCGACTACATGGCGCGCGATCCGGTCCACCGCCGCCACCATCACCACCAGATGACCTTCGCGCTGACCTATGCGTGGTCGGAGAACTTCATCCTGCCCATCAGCCATGACGAGGTCGTGCATGGCAAGGGCTCCATGATCGGCAAGATGCCCGGCACGCGGGAAGAGCAATTCGCCAACCTGCGCGCCTATTACGGGTTCATGTGGGCCCATCCGGGCAAGAAGCTCCTGTTCATGGGGCAGGAGTTCGGACAGCGGGCCGAATGGAACCATGCGGTTTCGCTCGACTGGGGCGCGCTCGAGGATCCGTCCCACAAGGGCCTGCAGCGGCTGGTGCGCGATCTGAACACGCTCTACCGGGGTGTGCCCGCGCTTCATGCGGGGGACGCGGACCCCGGCGGGTTCCAGTGGATCGACGCCGATGATGCCGCGCGGTCGGTCTATGCGTGGATCCGGCGCGGCGGGCCCGGCAATCCGAACGCGGTGGTGGTGTGCAACTTCACGCCGGTGGAACGGGTGGGCTACCGGCTCGCCCTGCCGGTCGCGGGCCACTGGCGCGAGGCGCTGAACACCGATGCGGAGATCTACGGCGGACAGGGGCGCGGCAACCTCGGTGGGCTGACGGCGGAGGACGCCCCCCATCGCGATCAGGCGGCGAGCGCGACGGTCTATCTACCGCCGCTCTCCACGCTCGTCTTCGTGCAAGGCGACTGACCGCGCGGAGCGTGTCGCGTTCATGATCCGGGCGGTGCGTACCATCCGGTGATCCTCCGCCAGCGCGGTGGGTCCGACCGGCAGGCGCTGGCGCCAGTTGGGATATTCGCCGACCGTGCCGGGCAGGTTCGGCTGCGCCACGATGTCGAGCACGTTTTCCACCTGGACCATGGCCATCGCCGAGGTGCTGGCGCCAAGCGCCACGTGCATCGCGTCGGCCGAGGCCGGGTCCATGCCCGACGCACCCACGCGCGCCGTCATCGCGTCGAAGGCGGCGACCTCGGTGTGCCTGCGCGCGTGCTCGTCCTTCGCGAAAGCCTCGCCGATATCGCCGATGGCAAGCCGCGCGTCGATCTCGTGGCCCGCGCGCCAGCCGCGCCACGTGGGCAGGTCGTGGGTGGAAAAGCTCGCGATGGACCACGGCGGATAGCGGGCGGGATCGCGGAAGACGGGCGCGCGCCCCCTGCCCCGTTCGAACAGCATCACGCGACAGCCGAGAATGCCCGAGGCCTCGAGCGCGCCCCGAAGGCCGCGCGGCACGTTGCCCAGATCCTCGCCCACCACGACGGCGCCCGCGCGCGCCGCCTCCATCCGCAGGACGGCCAGCATCGCCGCGCGCGGCATCTGGACATAAGCGCCCGGCGCGCCACCCTCCGGCACCCAGAAGGCGCGATCGAAGCCGAGGATATGGTCGATCCGCACCGCGCCCGACAGCGCCATCTGGCAGCGCAGCGTCTCGGCCAGCGGGCGGAACCCCTGCGCCACCAGCGCGCGCGGGTTGAAGGGCGCGAGCCCCCAGGACTGCCCGTCGGCCGAGAACGCGTCGGGCGGCGCGCCGAGCGAGGCGCCATAGGCGAAGCTTTCGCGGTCCTCCCACGTTTCCGCGCCGTGGGGGTGCGTGCCGACGGCCAGATCGAGGTAGAGGCCCAGACTTATCCCCGCCTCCCGCGCGCGGCCATTGGCCTGCAACAGCCCCTCCCGCGCTCGCCACTGGCACCAGGCGTGAAAGCGCATGCTGCCCTGCAACTCGGCCCGTGCGGCGGCGACGGCGGCGGAGGCCGGATCGCGCATCTCCT
>LJSY01000001.1:66974-163911 GCA_001314805.1 Rhodobacteraceae bacterium HLUCCO18
CCCCAGCCGGTCCGACAGGGCCTGATGGAGCGTGAACACGTCGAGCGCATCGCCCTCCGCACGCAGGAACGTCTGGAAATCAGGATCTCCGCCGGAGGTTTCAAACTCCACGAAAGCCCGCTCCAGCACCGCGCGACGACGCGGGATTTCCTTGGCGTAGTCGATCAGCGGCCCGTCCGGTGCGGGTGCCGCCATATCCGCGATATGGAAGGCGCTCAGCCTGCGGCGATGGGAGGGCGTATAGGGGCTGAAGCCGCCGGGATCGCCCCAGAACCCGGCATGGATCGGGTTGAGGCCCACGAAGTCCACGCCAAGTCCCGCCAGCCCTTCCGACACTCCTGCCAGATCGGCGTAGTCGGCAAGACCGCCGGTTTCGGTCGGTCGCAATGCGTGCAGGGGCAGCATGACGCCCCATGAACGGGGCGGCAGGGGCAAGCGCGCCGGCGCCGAGATCAAGGTGCATCGTGCCGCCCCGACGCTAAGTGCGTGCAACCCCGGAGGCAACGGCGGGAGGCTGTCGCCCGCGCCGTCGATGAGCGTGCCGTCCTCCAGCCGAAGCTCCCAGTCGCGTCCCTCGTCCAGCAGGCCCTCCGGGGGCATGCCGGCCTCCACGACCGACCATTGCGGCAGCGTGCGGGCGGCCGCCTCCGCGCGCAGTTCGGCCAGCGCTTCGGCGACCTCCGCCTCGGTGTCCGCCGGCAGACCGAGGCCGCGCAGCAGCGCGCGCATCGTCGCGCGCCCCGTCCGCCGCCTGCGCCCGGTCTGGTCCGTGTAGGACGGAACGATCCCCGCAGCCCGTGCCAGCGCCGCCAGCGCGTCAGCCATCCTGCGCCTCCAGCACGCAGACCGCGACCGAGGGCCCCGGCACGTCGAGCGGACCGTTCAGCGGCTGCGCACCGAACCACGAGGTCGCGGTCGAGATGCGGTGGATCCAGTGGCTTCCGTCGTGCTGGGGGGGCAGATGGATCTTGGCATCCGCCTCGCCCGCGTTGAACACGAGGAACAGCGCGTTGTCGCGCTCGGCATAATCCGGCGTTCCGGAGGCCATGCGCAGCTCGGCGCACAGGACGCGTGCCTCGGGATCGTCCCAGTCGGCCTGCGTCATGGGCGTGCCGTCGGGCCGCCACCAGAACAGATCCTCCAGCCCGTCGACGGCGCGTTCGCGCGCATGCAGGAACCGCTGCTGGCGCAGGATCGGATGGGCGCGGCGAAAGGCGATCATATGGCGGGTGAATTCCAGGAAATCCGTATCCGCGGCCGCCCAGTCGATCCAGCCGGTCCTGTTGTCCTGGCAGTAGGCATTGTTGTTGCCCCCTTGCGAATTCCCGATCTCGTCGCCCGCAAGGATCATCGGCGTCCCCTGGCACAGCAGAAGCGTGGCCATCATGTTGCGCCGCCGCAGCGCGCGGGCGGCGCGGATCGAGGGATTCGTCGTCGGGCCCTCCACGCCGAAATTGTCGGACCAGTTCGCGCTGTGCCCGTCGCGGTTGTCCTCGCCATTGGCCTGGTTGTGCCGCTCCACGAAGGACACCACGTCCGACAGCGTGAACCCGTCATGGGCCGTCAGCATGTTGACCGACGCCGTGGCCGGACGCCCCGAATGGTCGAATTGCAGCGCCGAGCCCGTCAGCCGGTCGGCCATGACCGGCACGTGACGCGCATCGCCCCGCCAGAACCGGCGCACACCGTCGCGAAACTTGTCGTTCCATTCCATGAAAGGCGGCGGGAAGGCGCCCAGCTGGTAGCCGCCCGGCCCGATATCCCACGGCTCGGCGATGAGCTTGACGTTCGTCAGAACGGGGTCCTGCCGGATCGCGTCGAAGAAAGCGGCACCACGGTCGAAACCCTGCTCCGTGCGGCCCAGCGTCGAGCACAGATCGAAGCGGAAGCCGTCCACATGCATGACCTCCACCCAGTAGCGCAGACTGTCGAGGATCATCCGCAGGACCATCGGGTGGTCCACGTTCACCGTGTTGCCGGTTCCGGTGTCGTTGATATAGCCGCGCCTGTCCGGGGCGAGGCGATAGTAGCTGAGGTTGTCGAGCCCCCGGAAGCTGAGCGTCGGCCCGGACTCGTTGCCCTCTCCGGTGTGGTTGTAGACCACGTCGAGGATCACCTCGATCCCGGCGGCGTGCAGGCGCGCGACCATGTACTGGAATTCCGCGATCTGCCCCGCGTGCAGATATCGTGGGTCGGGTGCGAAAAAGCCGATGCTCTGGTAACCCCAGTAGTTCGTCAGGCCCTTCTCCACGAGGAAGCGGTCGTTCAGGAAGGCATGAACGGGCAGAAGCTCGATCGCGGTGATGCCCAGATCGGTGAGGTGGTCGAGCACCGGCTCGGAGCCGAGCGCGAGGAACGTGCCGGGGTGATCGGCGCCGGCAAACTCCTTCGTGAAGCCCTTGACATGGGCCTCATAGAGAACCGTGTCCGCCGCGCGATGGCCGGGCGGCCGGTCCACGCCCCACGAAAAGCTCGGGTCCTCCACCACGCAGCGCGGCATGTAGGGCGCGCTGTCGCGGCGGTCGAAGCTGAGGTCGCCGCTGGAATGGCCCACGATGTAGCCCATCAGCGCGTCATGCCAGACGGGATGCCCGGTGATCCGCTTGGCGTAGGGGTCGAGCAGAAGCTTGTTGGCGTTGAAGCGGTGGCCATGGTGCGGCGCGTAGGGCCCGTCGGCGCGCAGCCCGTATTTCAGCCCCGGGCGCAGACCCGACACGTAGCCGTGCCAGACATCGCCATTGCGCTCGGGCAGGTCGAGCCGGTGGGTCTCGGTCTTGCCGTCATCGGAGAAGATGCAGACCGTGATGCGCGCGGCATGTTCCGAGAAGACCGCGAAGTTCACGCCTTCGCCGTCGAACGTGGCACCCAGCGGGGCCGGGCGGCCTTCGGTCATCGTCAACATGCGCGTCATGGGGTGCCGGCAAGATCCCGATAGAGCGCCGCATAGGCGGCGGCGGAGGTTTCCCATCCCACCGGCTGCGCCATGGCGTTTTCCTGCATCATCCTCCAGATGTCACGATCGGAAAAGAGGCCGCAAAGGTCCATCAGCCTGAGCGCCAGCGTCTCGGCGGTCAGCGGATAGACCTGTACCCCCGTGCTGGCGCGCGCGGCAAGTGCGGCGGGGCTGGCGGGAATGATCGTATCGGCAAGCCCCCCGGTCAGCGCCACCAGCGGGACGGTGCCATAGCGCAGCGCGTAAAGCTGCGTCAGGCCGCAGGGCTCGAAGCGCGAGGGCACGAGGATCGCGTCGGCGCCCGCGATGATGCGATGGGCCATCGCCTCGTCATAGCCGATATGGACGGCGACGCCGGGATGCCTGCGCGCCGCCGCGCGGAAGGCGCGCTCCAACGCCGCCTCGCCGGTGCCCAGCAGCACCAGCTGCCCGCCCTTGTCCAGAAGTGCCGGCAGCGCATCGAGCAACAGGTCAAGCCCCTTCTGCTGGGTCAGGCGCGAGACAACGGCGCAGAGCGGCCCCGGCGCCTCCGGCAGCCCGAACTCTTGCCGCAGCGCCTTGCGGTTGCGCGCCTTGCCGCGCGGCGTGCGATACCGCGCGACCAGCGCCTTGTCCCTGGCGGGGTTCCATGCCTCGGTGTCGATGCCGTTCAGGATGCCCGACAAGTCCCCGGCACGCGAGCGGATCACCCCGTCGAGGCCCGCGCCGAATTCGGGCCGCGTGAGTTCGCGCGCATAGGTGGGCGAGACGGTGGTGATCCGGTCGGCCCAGACGAGCCCCGCCTTCAGCGCGTCGATCCGGCCCCAGAACTCGAACCCGCCATCCTGAACGAAATGCGACCGCTCCAGCCGCAGCGCGCCCAGCCGTCCGGCCGGCGCACTGCCGTGAAAGGCGATGTTGTGGACGGTGAAGATGCAGGGCACCGTTCCGCCGCGCGTCTTCAGGTAGTAGGGCGCGAAGCCCGCCTGCCAGTCGTGGCCGTGCAGCACGTCGGGCCGCCAGCCGCCGGCCGCGCCGTTCGACACGCCCTCGTCGGCGATGCGCGCGGCGATCCACGAGAGCGCCGCGAAGCGTTCGGGGTTGTCGACCCAATCCTCGCCCTCCGCATCGAGATAGGGCGTGCCGTCGCGGCCATAGAGATGATCGGCCTCCAGCACCAGAAGGTCGATCCCCTCCGCCGTCCCCGAAAGCACCCGTCCCGGTCCGCCGAAAAGCGTCCTGTCCTCCATCACCTCGCGGGTTTGCCCCAGCGCGGCCTTCACCTTGGGGTAGCCGGGCAGCAGGACGCGCATGTCGACCCCCTGCCCGCCCATGACCCGGGGCAGCGCGCCCACCACATCCGCCAGACCGCCGGTCTTGACGAAGGGCACGCATTCGGACGCGACCGACAGAACCCGCATCAGAGCGCGGCTTCGCGCCGGTCGATCATGTCCTGCGTGATCAGCGTCACGCCCCCCTCCGAGACGCGGAACCAGCGCGCGTCTTCCTCGGGGTCTTCGCCCACCACGAGACCCTCGGGGATCTGCACGCCCCGGTCGATCACCACCTTGCGCAGCCGCGCATGCCGCGCGACATTGACGTAAGGCAGCACCACGGCCTGATCGAGGCTGGCAAAACTGTTGGTGCGCACCATCGTGAAGAGCAGCGATTGCCGGATCTCGGTGCCCGAGATGATGCAGCCGCCCGCCACCATGGAACTGATCGCCACGCCGCGCCGGTCGGCCTCGTCATGGACGAATTTCGCGGGCGGCACGGATTCCGAATAGGTCCAGATCGGCCAGTCCTTGTCCCAGAGGTCAAGTTCGGGCGTGAAATCCGTCAGGTCCACATTGGCCTTCCAGAACGCATCCACCGTACCCACGTCGCGCCAGTAGGCCGGCGCCTCGGCCGAGCGGCGCACGCAGCTGTCGGTGAAGCGATGGGCCACGGCCTTGCCGTTCTTCACGATCGCGGGGATCAGGTCGCTGCCGAAATCATGGCTGGAATTCGGATCGTCCATGTCGCGCAACAGCAGGTCGCGCAGGAACGGCCACGAAAAGACGTAGATCCCCATCGAGGCCAGCGCCACCGCCGGGTCCGAGGGCGTGCCGGGCGGATCGGCCGGCTTTTCGAGAAAGCTGGTGATCTTGTCGGCGGCGTCCACGGCCATGACGCCGAAGGCGGTCGCCTCCATCCGCGGCACGGTCAGGCAACCCACGGTCACATCCGCGCCGGTGGCGACATGCTGACGGATCATGCGCTCGTAATCCATCTTGTAGATGTGATCGCCCGCAAGGATCAGGACGTATTCCACGCCGTAGCTGTCGATGATGTCGATGTTCTGCGCCACGGCGTCGGCGGTTCCGCGATACCACTGGGTTTCGCTCATCCGCTGGCTGGCGGGCAGGATGTCGAGATATTCGTTGCGCTCGGCGCGAAAGAAGTTCCAGCCGCGCTGGCAGTGGCGGATCAGGGAATGGGCCTTGTACTGCGTGGCGATGGCCATCTTGCGTATGCCGGAATTCAGCGCGTTGGACAGCGCGAAATCGATGATCCGGGTCTTGCCGCCGAAATAGACCGCAGGCTTGGCGCGCCTGTCGGTGAGTTCCTTCAACCGGCTGCCGCGCCCGCCGGCCAGCACGAAGGCCATCGAGTTGCGCATGAGCTGTGACGTGCTGTCGACCATTGTCCCGGGTCCCCCCTGTTCAATGCTGACCACGAGAACCGCCGCCCCGGAGCCTTCCGCATCGCCACTACGACCCGAGCCTAGGCAATCTCGTGGCCAGTGCAACAGTTGCGTGCAAAACGAAGGGCCAAAGTGGTCAGATCAACGGCTCGGCATGCCAGATATCCGCGAGGTAGCCCCGGATCGTGCGGTCGGACGAGAACCATCCCGACCGCGCCGTGTTGAGTGCCGCGATCCGCGTCCAGCCGTCACGGTCGCGATAGGCGGCGTCCACCTCGCGCTGCGCGCGCCAGAAATCCGCGAAATCTGAGGATACGAGGAAGTAATCGTGATGCGTCAGATTATCGACGATATGAGCGTAACGCCCCGGTTCATCGGGCGAGAAGACGCCGCTGCCCACCGCCCCCAGCGCCGCGGCAAGCCGCGGGTCGGCGGCGATGGCCTTGGCGGCGTGGCCCTGCACCGTGCGCCGTGCCGCCGCCTCCTCGGCCGTCATGCCGAAGAGAAAGAAGTTCTCGGCGCCCACACGGTCCCGGATCTCCACGTTCGCGCCGTCCAGCGTGCCGATGGTCGGCGCGCCGTTCAGGGCGAATTTCATGTTGCCGGTGCCCGAGGCTTCCTTGCCGGCCGTCGAGATCTGCTCGGACAGGTCCGCCGCCGGGATCAGCCGCTCGGCCAGCGACACGTTGTAGTTCGGCAGGAAGACGACCTGCAGCTTGTCGCGGGTCACCGGGTCGGCATTAACGACGGCGGCCACATCGTTGATAAGGCGAATAATATCCTTGGCAAAGTGATACCCCGGCGCAGCCTTTCCAGCGAAGATCTTGACGCGCGGCGTCCAGTCGCGATCGGGATCGGCCTTGATCGCCTGCCAGTGGGCGACGGCCTCGAGGATGTTCATGTGCTGGCGCTTGTACTCGTGCAGGCGCTTGATCTGGACGTCGAACATCATGTCGGGGTCCAGCACCAGCCCGTGCTCGGCCTGCACCCAGGCCGCGAGGTCGGCCTTGTTGGCGCGCTTGGCCTCGGCGTAATCGGCGAGGAAGGTGGCGTCGTCGAGATGCGCCTCGAGCTTTGCAAGCTGCTCCAGATCGCCGACCCAGTCCTCTCCGATCCGGTCGGTGATGATCCGCGCCAGCCGCGGGTTGCAGGACAAGAGCCACCGGCGCGGCGTCACACCGTTGGTTTGCGCCACGATCCGGTCGGGATGAAGCCGGTTGAGATCTTCGAATACGGTCGTCTTCATCAACTCCGTGTGCAGGACCGAAACGCCGTTGACCTTGTGCGCCATGACGAAGCTGAGTTCGCCCATCTTGACCACGCCCGGTTCGCGGATCGTGGCCTTGCGGGTCGGATTGGCGCGGGCATGGGCGTCGTCGATGCGGTCCACGATCTCCAGATGCCGTGGCAGAAGCTGGCCGAAGAGATCCTCGGACCAGCGTTCCAGCGCCTCGGGCAGAAGCGTGTGATTGGTGTAGGACAGCGTATGCTGCGCGATCCCCATCGCCTCGTCGAAGGGCAAGCGGTGCTCGTCATGCAGAAGACGCACCAGTTCGGGTCCCGCGATCGCGGGATGGGTGTCGTTGAGCTGGATCGCCACTTTCTCCGGCAGGCGGCGCAGGTCGCCATGCTCGTCCATGTACCGCCGCAGGATGTCCGCCAGCGAGGCCGCGGTGAAGAAGTATTCCTGCTTGAGCCGAAGCTCCTTGCCCGTGGGCGTCGTGTCGTCGGGGTAAAGAACGCGGCTGATCGTGCGCGCCACCTCTTCACGATTTGCCGCGCCCACGAAATCGCCCCGGTTGAAACTGTCGAGGTCGAAGCCCTCCAGAGACCGCGCCGACCAGAGCCTCAGCGTATTGGCCCAGCCGGCCTTCCAGCCCACCACGGGCGTGTCGTAGGCCGCGGCCATCACCGCCTCCGAGGGCTCCCAGCCGCGTCCGCCCGTCGTGCCGCCGAAGCCGATGCGATAGCGCGTCTCGGGCCTCTCGAATTCCCAGGCGTGGGGTTCCTGCAGCCATGTCTCGGGCAGTTCCACCTGACGCCCGTCGACGATGCGCTGCCGGAACAGCCCATGCTCGTAGCGGATGCCGTAGCCATGCGACGGCACCCCCAGCGTCGAGAGCGATTCAAGGAAACAGGCGGCCAGACGCCCCAGCCCGCCATTGCCGAGCGCGGCATCGGGTTCGTCGGCGATGACCTTGGCGGGATCGCAGCCGAACGAGATCAGCGCCTCGCGCGCGGCGTCCTGAAGCCGCAGGTTGATCAGTCCGTCATCCAGAAGCCGGCCGATCAGGAACTCCATCGACAGGTAATAGACCCGCTTGGACCCGGCGGCATAGGCACGCCGCGTCGACGCGAACCAGACATCGACGATCCGGTCCCTCAACGCGTGGCTCAGCGCCATGCGCCAGTCATAGGTGGTGGCGTGATCGGTATCCTTGCCGGCGGTGTAGGTGAGGTGATGCAGGATGGACGCTTGCATGTCCTGCGTGCCGTACCGGGTAGAATCGTGCATGTGAACGCGCCTCGAACGGGTGACTTGCTGTTGCCTTGCGCACGGAAACCGCACGCGTCTTCTTGGGCGACGCCGAACACATGCCCGAACTCGCCACGGACCGGACGGGTATGTAGCATGCCACGATGACCGCGTAATGGCATAGTTCGAAAAAAATCGTGCACATTCGCAGGAAGATGACGCCTTGCACTGTGATCGGCATCCGAACGCCGAAAACGAGGCGGCCGGCAGGTCGTCGAACGCAGGACGCAAGATGGCGCACCCGAGAGGATTCGAACCTCTGGCCTCTGCCTTCGGAGGGCAGCGCTCTATCCAGCTGAGCTACGGGTGCAGCGCCCGCGCGGTATAGGCGAAAGCGCACGGCCCTGCAATGGGAGAGGAACGCGGACGCGAAGATGCGTCGGACAGGCTGCGGCAGCCCATGTGGACGTTCAGGCGAAAAGCTCGTGGCAAAGCTGCAGCGCGTCCACCAGCGCGTCGACCTCGGCCTCGGTGTTGTACATGCCAAAGCTCGCCCGGCAGGTGGCGTTGACGCCCATGTGCTCCATCAGCGGCTGGGCGCAGTGATGGCCCGCGCGCACCGCCACGCCCTTCTTGTCGAGCACGGTCGAGATGTCGTGCGCATGGCCCGCCCCCTCGATGGTGAAGGAGAAGATCGCGCCCTTGGAGGTCGATTGCCCCTGCACGTTCAGCCAGTTGAGCCCGTCAAGCTGTGTGCGCGCATACTCCGTCAGGCGCGCCTCATGGGCTGCGATCTTGTCCATACCCACGCCCATCATGTAGTCGAGCGCGACACCAAGGCCGATCTGCTGGACGATGCCCGGCGTGCCGGCCTCGAACTTCATCGGCGGGTCGTTCCACGTGACCACGTCGCGATGCACCTCGCGGATCATGTCGCCGCCGCCCATGAAGGGGCGCATCTCGTCCATGCGTTCGCGCTTTATGTGCATCGCGCCGGAGCCCGAGGGGCCATAGAGCTTGTGGCCCGTGATCGCGTAGAAATCCGCGCCGAGCGCGTCGAGGTCGAGCGCCATGTGCACCGCCGCCTGCGAACCGTCGACCAGCACCGCGACCCCCTGCGCATGCGCCGCGTCGATCACCGGTTTGACGTCGAAGACCGTGCCCAGCACGTTCGACATGTGGCTGATCGCGACCAGTTTCGTGCGCGGGCCGATCGCGTCGATGACGGCTTGCGGGTCGAGATCGCCATTGGCGTCCACCTCCACCCATTTCAGGACCACCCCCTGCCGTTCGCGCAGGAGATGCCAGGGCACGATATTGGCGTGGTGTTCGGCCACGGTGAGCACGATCTCGTCGCCGGCCTCCATCCGTGGCATGGCCCAGCCATAGGCGACGAGGTTGATGCCCTCGGTCGTGCCGGAGGTGAAGACGATCTCGCGCTCATCCGCCACGCCCAGAAAGCGCGCGATGGTGCCGCGCACGGCTTCGTATTTCTCGGTCGCGAGGTTCGACAGGTAATGCAGGCCCCGATGCACGTTGGCGTATTCCATCGAATAGGCCTGCGCAATGGCGTCGATGACCACCTGCGGCTTCTGCGCCGAGGCGCCATTGTCGAGATAGACCAGCGGTTTGCCGTTCACCTCGCGCGAAAGGATCGGAAAGTCGGAGCGGATCTTGTCGATATCGTACATCGGAGTTCCTTTCGCCCGTGTCGCGCCCAAAGGTGGGGCAGCCGACACCGGCATCAAGCGGTCAGGCAGGGGGTGCGACCCCGAGGCCCAGCAGCGTCAGCACGAGACTGAAGGCGAAGAGCAGCGCGAAGCCCGATAGGAGCGTGGCCACGAACACCATTCCCAGCGATGTGAACCCGTGCAGCACCGCGATGAAATTGACCAGCAACCACACATAGAGCGCGATGGCGACGATGGTGATCAGCCCCGCCACGGGCGGCAGGATGAACAGCGTCGCGATCTGGATGACCTGCAGACAGATCAGGATGAACTGCAGCCAGATCACCAGAAGCGCGGTTTCCTCGAAACTGCCGGTCCCGCCGAAGAACTGTCCGATCCGGTGCACCGCGTGCATCGTCAGGTAGAGGAACCCGGCCATCACCAACCCCAGCGCGAGCGTGGAGCCTTGCATCGGTCCGGTGATCGGGCCGTCCATCGGGAAACCCGCGAAAACGGCGACGAATTCCCGCAACAGCAGCGAGAGGACGATGACCAGAACGAACATCAGCCACAGCGCCTGCCGCTCGGGCGCGAAGCTCAGCACCGTGTTGGCGCCTTCCCTCGGGTTCGACACCGTGTCCCGCGCAAGCCGCAGGAGGTTTCCGAGCGTCAGGATATCCGTCATGCCGCGGCCTCTGTTTCCGGGGCGATCTCCGCCTCCCTCAGACAGATGCCCCAGATCGTGACGAAGGCCAAGAGCAGGCCGGCACCGACCAGCTGTTCGGCGGGGCCCGGCCCGATGAAACCGCGCACCAGTCCGTGGAACAGCCAGGCGGGCGTGGTGGCCAGCAGCGTCCAGAACAGCGCGAGGCGCGCCGAATACCACGTGCCCCGCCCACCGAAGAGCCGCGCGACCAGGTGACTGACCCCGGCCAGCCCGTAGGCCAGAAGCGGCATCCAGAAGAGCCAGCCGAAGAGAGCGCCGCCGAGGCGCGCGTCGAACGGCACCGACGGGTCCTCGAAGGCGGCACGGCTCAGCGCCGGCCATTGCGCCACGAAGATGATCCCGCAGGCGAGGATCAGGAACATCAGCGCGCGATCCTCCCGACGGCCCTGCGCCAGAAGGGAGCGCATGACGCTGCGCGGACGCCGCCATGTCGCCACGATATCGCGCGAGACGCTCATCGGCTCAGCTGCGACGCCGCCGCGACAGCCATTGTTCCAGCCTGCTGCGAATATCGTCCTGCAGCCGCGGGTCCTCGATCTCGTCGATCGCCTCGGCGAGGAAGGCGAGAACCAGAAGGTCGGTCGCCTCGGATGCCGGCACCCCGCGCGAGCGCAGGTAGTAGAGCGCGGTCTCGTCGATCGCCCCCGTGGTGGAGCCGTGCGAACACTGCACGTCGTCGGCGTAGATCTCGAGCTCCGGCTTGGCCTGGAACGACGAATCCTCGTCGAGCAGAAGCGCCTGGCTGATCTGGTAGCCGTCGGTTTTCTGCGCATCGGGCTTGACCAGGATCTTGCCCTGGAACACGCCTTCGGCGCCGTTGCGGAGCACCTTCTTGAAGACCTGCCGGCTTTCGCAGCACTGGGCGTCATGGGTCACGAAGACCGTGTCGTCATGGTGGAACGGCGCATTCGCACCGTCACCCATGGCCGCGCCCGCCACATGGGCGATCGCATCGTCGCCGGTCAGCTCGATCACATGCTCGTTGCGTGTCATCGCGCCGTTTGCGGTGAGCGAGAAGGACTTGTAGGTCGAACCTGCCCCCACCCGCGCGAACATATGCGTCACCGCGCGCCGCTCATGGTCGCGGCCTTGCGCGCGGACGTGATGGAATGCGCCGCCATCGGCCACGTCGATTTCCATGCACTTGTTGAACCGCGCGGCGGCTGGCCCGTTTTCGAGAACGGTGACCTCGGCGCCTTTCTCGACACGCACGACGTGGTGCAGCATCGCATCCGAGGTCTCGTCGCGGTGCAGGTAGACGAAGCTGATGGGTCTGGCCACCTTCGCGGTGGCGCGGATCACGATACCGTCGGTCGCGAACCCGGTATTCAGTGCGGCAAGCGGCCTTTCGACCGGGTCCTGACCACGCGTCTCAAGCACGCCGAAAAGATCGCGCGCCCAGTGGATGTCCTTTTTCAGAGCATCCGAAAGGCGTTCGATTTCAACGCCTTCCATCGCGAGGTCGTCGGATTGATCCGGGTCGAACACACCGTCAACGAAAACCAGCTTGAGCCGGTCGATATCCGCGTATAGGGGCACCTCGCCGTCGGCATCGAACACGGCTGCGCGCGGCGCCGCGGCCTGCGTGAGCGTGGCCGGATCGGTATATTTCCAGTACTCGTCGCGCCGTGTCGGCAGGCCCATGGCCCGCACCCGCGCGACGGCGGCCGACCGCGCCTCGCCAGCCCAGCCGGCCTCGCCCGTGGGCGCCGGCATCTCGGCCAGCCGCGTCTCGGTCAGATCCAGTTTGGCCTGCGCAAGCGCCATCACGCGACCTCCTCGAGGATGTCGGCATAGCCGTTCTTCTCGACCTCGAGGGCAAGCTCCGGCCCGCCCGTCTTGACGATGCGGCCGTCGGACATGATGTGCACCACGTCTGGATGGATATGGTCGAGCAGGCGCTGGTAGTGGGTGATGACGAGAAAACCGCGGCCTTCGTCCCGGAGCGCGTTGACGCCCTCGGAGACCAGCTTCATCGCATCGACGTCGAGCCCGCTGTCGGTCTCGTCGAGGATGCACATCTTCGGCTCCAGAAGCGCCATCTGCAGGATCTCGTTGCGCTTCTTCTCGCCGCCCGAGAAACCCACGTTCACGGGCCGCTTGAGCATGTCGGCATCGATCTGAAGATCCTTGGCCTTCGCACGGATAAGCTTGAGAAAATCGCCTGCGCTGATCTCGTCCTCGCCGCGCGCCTTGCGCTGTGCGTTCAGCGCGGTGCGCAGGAAGGTCATGTTGCCGACGCCGGGGATCTCGACCGGGTACTGGAACGCGAGGAAGAGGCCCGCCGCCGCGCGTTCCTCGGTCTCCATGGCCAGCAGATCCTCGCCCAGAAGCGTCGCCGTGCCGTCGGTGACCACGTAGCCATCGCGCCCCGAGAGCACGTAGCTCAGCGTCGACTTGCCGGACCCGTTCGGGCCCATGATCGCATGGACCTTGCCGGCCTCGACGGTCAGGTCGACACCCTTGAGGATCTGCTTGTCCTCTTCTTCAAGTTTCACATGCAGGTTCTTGATCTCTAGCATTTTTCTCTCCGTCTCCTCACGCACTCCAAGGCGCGCGCAGGTGGTTCGTGTTCATCCGGCGCGGCACCGTTCCATGGCTTGCGCCGCGCGCGGCCCGGCGCGAAACGCCGGTCGTTCCTTGTCGCCCATGCCGTCAGCCCAGCGTCACCGCCGTGCCCGAGGCGGACACCATCAGCATGTTGTTGATCACCTCGTAGTCGAGATCGATGCCCACCACGGCATTGGCCCCCATCTCCCGCGCGCGATCCTGCATCTCCTGAAGCGCGACGGTGCGCGCCTTGCCGAGTTCCTCTTCGTAGGCGCCGGACCGGCCACCGATGATGTCGGTGATCCCGGCGAAGAGATCGCGGAAGACATTCGCGCCCAGGATGGCCTCGCCCACGACGATGCCGTGATAGGCGGTAATCGGACGCCCCTCGACCGAGGGTGTGGTGGTCGTGATCATGGTCCTCAACTCCGCATGATGAGTTTGGCCGACACATGGGCCACGACGATCGCCGTCACCGTCGCGAAAGCCGCCAGCCCGGGCCCGCCGGGGTACCATACGCCGTAAGTCAGCGTCATCAGGATCACCACGCCGATCGCCAGCAACAAGGCATAGCGTGCCCGGGGCTCTGCCGGCGTCAGCCAGAATTTCCAGTTCATCGCGTTCTTCTCTCGGCAAGCGGGAACCGACGCTGCGCGTCAGCCCACCGACCCTTCAAGACTGATCGCCACGAGCTGTTGCGCCTCCATGGCGAACTCCATCGGCAGGGCCTGCAGAACCTCGCGGCAGAACCCGTTGACGACCAGCGCCACGGCCTCCTCCTCGTCCATGCCGCGGCTCCGGCAATAGAAGAGCTGGTCGTCGTCGACCTTGGAGGTCGTCGCCTCATGCTCCACCCGGCTCGAGTTGTTCTTGACCTCGATATAGGGAACCGTGTGCGCCCCGCATTTGTCGCCGATCAGAAGGCTGTCGCATTGCGTGTAGTTGCGGCTTTCCTTCGCCTTGGGGTGCATCGACACGAGCCCGCGATAGGTGTTCTGCGCGCGCCCCGCGCTGATGCCCTTCGACACGATCCGCGATTTCGTGCGCTTGCCCAGATGCACCATCTTGGTGCCGGTGTCGGCCTGCTGGGCGTTGTTGGCGATGGCGATGGAGTAGAACTCCCCCTGGCTGTCGTCGCCGCGCAGGATGCAAGACGGGTATTTCCACGTGATCGCGGAGCCGGTTTCCACCTGCGTCCACATCACCTTGGACCGGTCGCCCCGGCAATCGGCGCGCTTGGTGACGAAATTGTAGATGCCGCCACGGCCTTCCTCGTCGCCCGGGTACCAGTTCTGCACGGTCGAATACTTGATCTCGGCATCGTCGAGCGCCACCAGTTCCACCACGGCCGCGTGCAGCTGGTGCGTGTCGCGCTGCGGCGCGGTGCAGCCTTCGAGGTAGCTCACGTAGCTGCCCTTGTCGGCGATGATCAGCGTGCGCTCGAACTGGCCCGTGTTCTCGGCATTGATCCGGAAATAGGTCGACAGCTCCATCGGGCAGCGCACGCCCGGCGGCACGTAGACGAAGGACCCGTCCGAGAACACGGCCGAGTTGAGCGTCGCGAAGAAATTGTCGGTGATCGGAACGACCGAACCGAGGTATTTCTTCACCAGGTCGGGATGCTTCTGGATCGCCTCGGAGATCGAGCAGAATATCACGCCCGCCTTCTCCAGCTCCGCCTGGAAGGTGGTGCCCACGGACACGCTGTCGAAGACCGCGTCGACGGCGACCTTGCGGCCTTCCGGGGCCATGTCCTCGGCACCCTCGACCCCGGCCAGGATCATCTGTTCCTTCAGCGGAATGCCCAGCTTCTCATAGGTGCGCAGAAGCGCCGGATCGACATCGTCCAGCGACTTGGGCTTCTCGCTCATGCTCTTGGGGCGGGCATAGTAATACTGGCTCTGGTAGTCGATGGGCGGGTAGTTCACCATCGCCCATTCGGGCTCATCCATCTGCTTCCAGCGCTTGAACGCCTGCAGACGCCAGTCGGTCATCCACTCCGGTTCGCCGTTCTTGTCCGAGATCAGGCGAACGATATCCTCGTTCACGCCCTTGGGGGCGTAATCCATCTCGATCTCGGTTTCCCAGCCGTACTTGTACTTGCCGCCGAGTGCCTTGACGGCCTCGACCGTCTCGCGTTCGACGCCTTCGCGAACTTCCGTATCAAGTGCGGTCATCAATACCTCCTTGGTGCCGGGATGCCCGGCCCGTTTCGGTCGCGGTCGCGGGACCGCTTCGTTTCCATTCGGATGGTCGCCCACCCGGTCCTGTTCAGCGGCCCTGTCGCCCTCGCGGCGCCGGCCCCCTTGTCGGACCGGGTCTATGCCGCGCGCGCACGGAAGCGGTCATGGGCCGCTCCCCAGGCCTCGGCGAAGGCGCGCACCTCCGCTTCGGTCGTGTCGGGCCCGAGCGAGACGCGGATGGCGCATGCCGCCGCTTTCTCGTCGAGGCCCATCGCGGTCAAGACGTCGCTCGACCGGACCTTCCCCGATGAACAGGCCGAACCCGCGGAGATCGCGAAACCGGCCAGGTCCATCTGCATCACCTGCGTCTCCCCCTTCCAGCCGGGCGTGACCAGGCAGGAGGTGTTCGGAAGACGCGGTACGCCTTGCCCGACAAAAATAGTCTCTTTTGCCCGGGGTTCCAGAGTCTTTTCTAGAATATTTCTAAGTTTCTCGACGCGGTCCCAAGTACCGTTCTCAACATCCTGTAGGCTTGCCTGTGCTGCCACACCAAATCCTGCAATGCCGATCAGGTTCTCCGTGCCCGACCGCCGCCCCATCTCCTGCCCGCCGCCACGGATGCGCGCGGTCATGTCCAGCCCGCGGCGCAGGATCAGCGCCCCGATTCCCTTCGGCCCACCGATCTTGTGGGCCGAGATCAGCGCCATATCGATGCCCGACCAGTCGAAGGCCATGGGCAGTTTCCCGAAGGCTTGCGTCCAGTCGCTGACGGCCAGCCCCTCGGGCAGGTCCTGCAAGATGCCGGTCTCCGAATTGGCCGCCTGAAGCGTGGAGGCCGCCGGCTCCGTCACGGCCACCGCGCCATCGGGGGAAACGGGCAGGTCCTCCGCCACCCAGACGCGCACCGCGTCATGCTCGATCGCCGCGCCATGCAGCCCGCGTCCGGCCAGCGCCAGCGCCGCGGCCTCCGTCGCGCCGGATACGAACACGATATCGGCCGCCTGCGCGCCCGCGGCCTGCGCGATCTGCGCCCGCGCCCGCTCCATCAGCGCCTTGGCCGCGCGCCCCTCGGCATGGACGGAGGACGGGTTGCCCACCATGTCCATCGCCTCGATCATGGCGGCGCGCGCCTCCGCCCGCAGCGGCATCGTCGCGTTGTGATCGAGATAGACGCGCGCCCTGCTCACCGACGGGTCCCCTTCATCTTTCCAAAAATACGCATTCCGACGTCGACACCCGTGATGCCGCCTGTCGGTCTCACGCTTCGTCCACAACCTCGAAAAGCGTCGGCACCGCCGGGCAAGGGGTCAGGTCGTTGCGCACCACGTCCGACAGGCGCGTCTGGTGCAGGAACACGTAGACATGCGCGCTGAGGCTTTCCCAGAGCCGGTTCGTCATGCTCTGCGCCCGGCTGCCCGATTGCGCGCCGGTCGCGCTGGCGCCCTTGTGCATCGCGTCCACCATCTCGTCGACGGCGGCGAAGACCTCCACCACCCGGATGTCGGAGGCCGGCCGCGCGAGGCAGTACCCCCCGCCCGGACCCCGTACCGACGTCACCAGACCGGCGCGCCGGAGCTTCACGAAAAGCTGTTCCAGATAGGGCAGCGAGATGTTCTGACGCCTGGCCAGTTCCGACAGCGCGCTCAATTCTCCGTCGGGAAGCATGGCAAGGTCCGTCATCGCGACCATGGCGTAGCGGCCCTTGGTGGACAGTTTCATCGCATTCTCCCCGGCAAGACACGGGTGACGGGCCCGGACCAATTGACCTTTGCGCCATTGGCGCTTAACTGCGGAGCGGTTCGGAAGGTGCCGCCATCCGGACCTGAATGGTACTAGGCAGCGACAGGGCCCGCGTCAAGAAATCGTGGCCCATGATCCATACGCGAGGGAGACCCGGATGCCCGAGGTGATTTTCCCCGGTCCAGAAGGCCGGCTTGAAGGACGTTATCACCCGCAGAAGGCCAAGGACGCCCCGATCGCGATCATCTTGCACCCGCACCCGCAATTCGGCGGCACGATGAACAACCGCGTCGTCTACAACCTGCATTACGCCTTTCACCAGATGGGCTTTACCGTGCTGCGGTTCAACTTCCGCGGCGTGGGCCGGTCCCAGGGCGAATACGACCAGGGCATCGGCGAGCTTTCCGACGCGGCCTCGGCGCTCGACTACCTTCAGTCGCTCAACCCCAATGCCAAGCATTGCTGGGTGGCGGGATTTTCCTTCGGCGCGTGGATCGGCATGCAGCTTCTGATGCGCCGGCCCGAGATCACCGGCTTCATCTCGGTCTCGCCGCCGGCGAACATGTACGATTTTTCCTTCCTCGCCCCCTGCCCGGCCTCCGGCCTCATCATCAACGGCACCAACGACCGCTTCGCCAAGCCGCAGGACACGCGCATCCTCGTCGACAAGCTGCACGAGCAGAAGGGCATCACCATCACCCACGAGGAGATGGAAGGCGCCGGGCATTTCTTCGAGGACCCGCACATGGACCCGATGATCGAAAGCGTGCAGACCTATGTTCGCCGCCGACTGACGGAAACCACCCGATGACCGTGAGCGCCCCATGAGCTACTACGCCGATCTGATCGACAAGCTGGCCGTGGACGTTCTCAAGGCCGCCGAGGAGCTGGACGACGACCGCCTCGCCGAGACCATCGCGCAGGCGATCGGGGCCTCGTCGCCAACCACGGAAGAATTGTTCCGGACCGCCGTGCGCATCCGCATGGCCGAGGCGCGCGCGCGCCGGATGCTCGAGGACAAGCTGGCGGCCCATCGGCGCAGCGCGTCCCACGGTATCGCGGCGGACGGCGGGACGGACCCCGCGCCCGGTCCGGGCGCGCAGGGTCACGGCACCTAGATCAGGCCGAGGCTCCGGGCGTCGGCAGCCGTCCGGTCGAGCGCGATCCGCGCCCGCTCCACCAGCATGTCGGCCTCTTCATGGCTGAGGATCAGCGGCGGCGACACGACCATCCGGTCGCCCACCGCGCGCATCACCAGACCGGCCGCGATGGAATGCTCGCGGCAGACCAGGCCCATCTCGGCCTTTTCGGGAAAGGGCCGGCGCGCGTCCTTGTCGGCGCAGAGCTGGAGCGCCCCCATCAGCCCCGTCATGACCGCCTCACCCACGACCGGGTGATCGGCCAGTGCGCACCAGCGCTCCTTCAGGTAGGGGCCGATATCGTCCGCCACGCGGTCGGGCAGGCCCTCGCCCTCGAGGATATCGAGATTGGCGAGCGCCGCCGCGGCCGCCGCCGGATGGCCGGAATAGGTGTAGCCGTGGGTGAATTCCTCGCCCCTGGCGACCAGCACCTCGGCGATCCGGTCCGACACCGCGACCGCGCCCATCGGCACGTAGCCCGAGGTCAGCGCCTTGGCCATGGTCATGAAATCGGGTTCCGTGCCGTAGGTCTGGCAGCCGAACCACGACCCCGTGCGCCCGAAGCCGCAGATCACCTCGTCCGAGACCATGAGCACGCCGCGCTCCTTCAGACCCGCCCAGAGCGCGGGCCAGTAGCTGTCGGGTGGCACGATCACCCCGCCCGCGCCCATGACGGGCTCGGCGATGAAGGCCGCCACGCGCTCGACCCCGATCCCGTCGATCAGGGACAGGGTGTCGCGTGCGACCTTGGCCCCGAACGCCTCGGGGCTCAGGTCGCCGCCCTCCGCCCACCAGGCCGGGCGCGGCGCGTGAAAGATGTTGCCCACGGGCAGGCCCGCCTGCCGGTGCATCGCGTCGAAGCCGCCGACGCTGGTCGCCGCCACGGTGGAGCCATGATAAGCCCCCCGGCGCGAGACGATGACGTTGCGCCCCGGTTTCTCCCGCAACTGCCAATAGTAGGAGACGAGCCGGATCACGGTGTCGATCGCCTCGGACCCCGACGAGCAGTAGAAGAAGCGGTTGAACTGCGCCGGCGTCAGGGTGGCCAGCCGCTCGGACAGCGCGGCCACCGGCGGGTGCGTGGACTGGAAGAAGGTGTTGTAGAACGGCAGCTCGCGCATCTGGGCCGCGACCGCGTCGACGATGCTGTCGCGCCCGTACCCCACGGCGGTGCACCAAAGCCCCGCCATCCCGTCGAGGATGCGGTTGCCCTCGCCGTCGGTCAGCCACACGCCCTTGGCCCCGGTGATCACCCGCGCGCCCTTCACGTTGAGCTCACGCGTGTTGGTGAAGGGATGGATGTGATGCGCGGCGTCGAGCGCGCGGATCTCGGTCATGGTCTTGGAACTGGTCATGTCGGTTCTCCCGGGACTCGAAACCTCCCGTTTCGCCCAAGATGTGTCGCGTTTTCCGGGCGGATGCCAGCCCTAAGCGGCACCCACGCGTGCCCCCGGCGGGATCGTCGGCGGCGCGGCGTTCAGCCGGTCGATGGCAAAGCCCGCCGCGGCCTTGTAGCCCGCGATGAAGGCCGCCCGTTCCTCGGGCGGGATCACCGTGTCGATATCGTCGAACACCCCGGCACAGCGGTCGTCCACGATGTCGAGCAGGCCGAAGGGCCCCGCGTTGCGGTTGCGCAGCACAAGCTCCGACACCGGCCCGCAAAGCTCGGCGTCATAAGCCGAGAGCGCCCCGGGACCGACGCCATGCGCCAGCATCTTCGCCCCGATCACACGCGCATCGACGATGGCCTGGCTCGCGCCATTGGAGCCCGTGGGATACATCGCGTGCGCCGCGTCCCCCATCAGCGCCACGCGCCCCTCGACCCATGCGGGCACCGGGTCGCGGTCGATCATCGGGTTCATCCACGCCGCCCCACTCGCCGCAAGAAGCGCGGGCACGTCCAGCCAGGGGTAGCGGAAAGCCTCGAAATGATGGACGAAATCGCCGATCTCCGCCGGTTCGAACCAGCGTTCGCCGCTCCAGCCCCCGGTGCTGTCGACGGTGACCTCCGCGATCCAGTTGATCAGGGCGCGGCCCTCCGCGTCCGGGTGGGAGATCGGGTAGATCACCATGCGCTGCCGCCCGGTGCCAAGCCCCACGAAGGACGACCCGGTGCGCAAGGGCCGCGCCCGCACCGTGCCGCGCCACATCAGCGCGCCGCCCCAGTGGATCGGGCCCTGATCGGGGTGCATCTGCGCCCGGATCGCCGAATGAATGCCGTCCGCCCCGATCAGGAGCGCGCCGCGCGCCTCGGAGTGCCTGCCGTCCGCCCGCGACAGGTGCAGCGTCACGCCGTCCGCGTCCTGCGCATAGCCCTGCGCCCGCGCGCCCGTGACCACGGCCCCCTCGCCCAGCCGGTCGCGCACCGCCTGATGAAGCGCCATGTGGAACGCCCCGCGATGAACGGCGTATTGCGGCCAGCGGTAACCCGCCTCGATCCCGCGCGGCTCGGCGTGGATGTCGTTGCCGTTCAGCCCCACCAGCGCCCATTCCCGCGCGGGCAGGCCGACGCGGTCCAGCACTTCCGCACCCAGCCCGAGGTCGAACAACTCCCGGACCGCGTTCGGTTGCAGGTTGATCCCCACGCCCAGCGGCCGGATCTCGGAGGCCGCCTCGTAGACGCGGGCCTGCACGCCGATCTGATGCAGGGTAAGCGCAAGGCTCAGCCCCGCGATCCCGCCGCCGGCGATGAGGACCTCGCCCGCCACGGCCTAGCGCGGCGCCAGCCGGATCGCGCCGTCGAGCCGCAGGACCGAGCCGTTCAGCATCGGGTTGTCGATGATGTGACCCACCAGCGACGCATACTCCGCCGGATCGCCGAGGCGCGCGGGGAACGGGACCTGCGCGCCCAGGCTGTCCTGCACCTCCTGCGGCAGGCCCTCGAGCATGGGCGTCAGGAACAGCCCCGGCGCGATGGCGGCCACGCGCACCCCCTTGTCGGCGAGGTCCCGCGCCATGGGCAGCGTCAGGCCCACGACGCCGCCCTTCGACGCCGCGTAGGCCACCTGCCCCACCTGCCCCTCATAGGCCGCGACGGAGGCCGTGTTGACGATCACGCCGCGCGTGCCATCCGCGTCCACGGGCTCGGCCGCCACCATGCGCGCGGCGGCCTGGCTGGCGAGGTTGAAGGTGCCGATCAGGTTGATGGCAATGGTTTTCGCGAAGAGGTCCGGGTCGTGGGCTTCCCCGCGCGAGACGGTCTTGGCCCCCGGCGCTATGCCGGCACAGCTGACCGCGACGCGGATGGTGCCGAGATCGGCGGCGACATGCGCGATGGCCCCCGCGACGGCGCCCGGATCGGTCACGTCGACGGCGTAGAACCGGCCACCCACGTCCCGCGCCACGGCCTCGCCCGCCTCCGCGTTGAGGTCGAAGATCGCGGGAACCATGCCGCGCGCGGCCAGCGCCCGCGCGGTCGCTTCGCCCAGCCCCGACGCGGCCCCCGAAATGACGGCCACCTCACCCTCGAACAACGCCATGTCTGCCTCCCTCGGACATTCCCGCCTCGGGATAGCGCCGGGGGCGGCGCAGGTCCAGACGCGTGATCAATCGCCGTCGGCCACGCCCTCGGCCCGCTTGCGCGCCCGCCGCGCCCGATAGCTCGGCAGAAGCACGAGCAGCAGCGCCATCACCAGAAGCGCCAGTGTCATGGGCCGTTCCAGCACGAAGCCGACTCCCTGGTAAAGCTGCATCGAGCGGGAGAAATTATCCTCCAGCATGGTGCCGAGGATGAAACCGATCAGGAGCGGCGCCAGCGGGTAATCGGCGAAGCGAAGGATCGTCGCCACCACGCCGAGACCCACCAGGATCAGAAGCTCGGTGGCGTTGTTCTGGCCGATATACGCGCCCATCAGCGTGAAGAACAGGATGAAGGGGATCAGGTATTCGCGCGGGATCGTGAGAATCTTGGCGATATAGGGAATGAGCGGCAGGTTCAGGATCAGCAGGACGAGATTGCCGATGAACATCGAGATGATGACCGCCCAGAAGATCTCGGGCGTGTCCGTCATCAACCGCGGCCCCGGCGTCACGTTCAGCGCGATCAGCGCGCCGAGCAGGATCGCGGTGGTCCCGGACCCCGGAATGCCCAGCGTCAGCAGCGGCACGAAGGACCCGGTGCAGGCGGCGTTGTTGGCGGTTTCCGGCGCGGCCAGTCCCTTGACCGAGCCCTTGCCGAATTCCTTCTGCTCCTCGGGCGAGGCGAGGTTGCGTTCCACCGCGTAGCCGAGGAAGGACGCGATCGTCGCCCCCGCCCCCGGCAGCACCCCGATGAAGAAGCCCTGCACCGACTGCCGCCCGATCACCGGCATCATCGCGCGGCCCTCCGCGCGGGAAAACCGCAGGCCGGTGATCTTGTTCGATCCACCCTCGCCATTCGTGCCCCGCGCGGGATTGAGGACAAGGAACATGGCCTCGGGCAGCGCGAACATGGCCATGGCCAGCGTGATGAAGGAAATCCCCGATTGCAGGTCCATCAGCCCCAGCGTGAAGCGCGGCATGCTGAAAAGCGCGCCTTCGCCCACGGTGGCCAGCATCAGGCCAAGCATCGTCATCATCAGCGCCTTGGCCACCTGCCCCGTGCCCGCGAAGGCCGCAATGGCCGATAGCCCGACGACCATGAGCGCGAAATACTCGGCCGAATGGAACAGGAGCGCCACGGTCGACAGCGCCGGCGCGAAGACCATCAGGAGGATCGCGCCGATCGTGCCGCCCGCGAAACTGGCCACGGCGGCGATGGTCAGGGCCTTGCCCGCCTGCCCCTTCTGCGCCATCGGGTAGCCGTCGAAACTGGTCGCGACCGTGCCCGCGACGCCCGGCGCGTTCAGCAGGATCGAGGAGGTCGAGCCCCCGAAGATCGCGCCGTAATAGACGCCCGCCAGCAGGATCAGCGCCGCCGCCGGATCGCCCAGCGTGATCGCCACGGGGATCATGATCGCGATGATCGACATCGGCCCGAGCCCCGGCAGCATGCCGATGAAGGTGCCGATGAGGCAGCCGGCGACCACCATCAGGAGGTTCTGGAGCGAAAAGGCCGCCGTCAGCCCGATCATGATGCCTTCAAGCATGGCTCAGGTCCCCATGAAGAACGGAAAGGGGCGCAGGAAGATGCCCAAAACTTCTTGTACAAGATACCAGACACAGCCGGTCGCAATCCCCGCGACCAACAGCATCCTCAGCCATTTGCGCTCTCCCAGGACGGCGCTTCCGGCGAAAAGAAAGACGGTCGTCGACAAAAGGAAACCCGCCGGACGCAGCATCAGCGCATAGGCGACCATCAGCCCCAGCAGCATGAGCGCCTGGCCCAGCTTGTAGTCATGCAAGCGCCGATAATTGATGTCCGTGGCGGACGGTTCCTTCTCGGCCGAATGCGACTCCAGCCCGAACAGGACGACGAGGCCCACGATGATACCGAGGACCGACAGCACCTTTGGGAAGGTCGAGGGCCAGACCGGGTTGCGCTGCATGAAGGGCGGCAGAAGCTGGTCCATCGTGAAGAAGGCCAGATAGCCGTAGACGCAGCAGAACGTGATGAAGATCAGCGCGATCCAGCGATCCAGCGCCATGGCGTCCCCTCCCCTTTATCGGTGCCGTGGAGGCAATGGGACGGCGGGGTCACCCCCGCCCTGCGCGTATCTCCGGCGCAGGGCGGGACCGGTCCCGCCGCCCCTCTCTACATGACCTCAGAGGAAGCCGAGCTGCCGCATCAGGTCGCCGATTTCCTGTTCCTGCGCTTCAAGGAACGTGCGGAAATCCTCGCCCGGGTTCCAGATGTTCACCCAACCGTTGCGCGCGCGCACCTCTTCCCATGCCTCGGTCTCGTAGAGGGCTTCGAGCGCCGCGATGTACTGGGCGGTTTTCTCGTCGGACGTGCCCGGCGGAGCGAAGAAGCCGCGCCAGTTGATGAAGGTCGTGTCGATGCCCTGTTCGACGAAGGTGGGCGCCGTGTCATAGGCCGGCACGCGTTCGGGCGCGGTCACTCCGAGAATGCGCACCTCGCCCTGATCGGCGAGCGCGATGGCCTCGGAGAAGCCGGTCGAAAGCGCGTCGATCTCGCCCGAAAGCAGACCGGCCATCGCCTCGCCGCCCGCGTCATAGGCGATGTAGTTGACCGCCGTTGGGTCCTCGCCGGCCGCGCGCATCACCATCGCCACGACGAGGTGGTCCATGCCGCCCGGCACCGAGCCGCCGCCGACGGCGAAGTCCATCCCCTGCTCGGCATAGGCCGCCAGAAGGCCGTCCATGTCCTCGATCGGGCTGTCGGCGGGCACCACGATCGCCGCGTAGTCCCCGGTGGTCCCGGCCACGAGCGTAAGGTCGCGGAAGCTCTGCGGGAAGACGCCGGTGAGCGAGCGGATCACGATGGGCGTGGAGTTCACCATCAGCGTGTTGTCGAGGCTTTCGGCGTTCTCGATCATGTGGGCGATCGCGACACCGCCGCCGCCGCCGGACATGTTCTCGAAGGACGCGCTGCCGACAAGGCCGGATTCGGTCAGCGCCTCACCGGTTCCGCGTGCCGCGCCGTCCCAACCGCCACCGGCGCCGCCGGGAACGATGAAGTGGAGCTGTTCGAGCATCTGGTGGTCGTCGGCCTGAGCCGCGCCCCCGAAGGCCAGCGTGGCCGCAGCCGCCGCCAGCACGACCCGACGGGTCATGGTCATTTTCATCTGATATTTCCTCCCAGTTCGCATGGACGGGTTCCTCCCGCCCTTTGCATGATCTGCGGGGCGCAGGCTGGCACATTCCGACGAGGGGAGGCAAGTCATGTATGCCGGCGCATACGAAACTGCGTCACCGAGGCCGCGGCGCGCGGTAGCGAACCATGGTGAGCAGGTCGTATTCGGCCACGGCATCGCCATCCTGATCCACGACCTCGACGTTCCAGCGCACCTCGCCATAGCTGTCGGTGCGACGCGTCTTGCGTTTCACGGTCAGCCTGACCCGGATCGCGGCGCCCGGCGGCACGGGCTTGAGAAAGCGCAGGTTTTCCAGCCCCGTATTGGCAAGAACCGGCCCCTCGTCGGGCCGCACGAACAGCCCCGCCGCGAAGCTGAGGATCAGGTAGCCATGGGCGACACGGCCGGGGAAGAACGGGTTCCGAAGGGCTGCGGCCTCATCCATATGGGCGTAGAACCTGTCCCCGGTGAAAGCGGCGAAATGCTCGATATCCTCCAGCGTGACCGCGCGTTCCCCGGTCTCGAGCGTGTCGCCGATGGCGAGGTCCTCGAAGGCGCGGGTGAAGGGATGGGTGGCCGCTTCGGGCCGTGCCGCACCTTTCTGCCACTGGCCGGTGATCGCGGTCAGCATGTCGGGGCTGCCCTGGATCGCGGTGCGCTGCATGTAATGCAGCACGCCCCGCACCCCGCCCAGTTCCTCGCCCCCGCCCGCGCGGCCCGGCCCGCCATGCACCATATGCGGCAGCGGCGAGCCGTGGCCGGTGCTCTCGTCCATCGCCGTTCGGTTGTTGATGTAGATGCGCCCATGATACGCGGCGCTTTCCATCGTGACGGTCCGCGCGACATTCGGATCGTTGGTGACGAGCGAGACCACGAGGCTGCCGCCACCGCGATTGGCCAGCGCCGCGGCGTGGTCGAGGCCGGCGTACCCCATCACCGTCGCCACCGGGCCGAACGCCTCGGTGTCGTGGACGCGCGCCGCCCGGTCGGGGTCGGCACAATGATAGAGCATCGGCGGCAGGAAGGCCCCGGCCCGCGCGTCCGCGCCATCGACCTCGAACGCGTCCGGATCGCCATGCACACGCTCGGCCTCCGCCGCGATCTTTTCGGCCTGCGCCAGCACGTCCTGCCTTTGCGCCTGCGAGATCAGCGCGCCCATGCGCGTCGTCTCGCGCTCGGGCGCGCCGATGCGGGTCGCGGCCAGCCGCTGCGACAGCCCGTCGATCACCGCCTCCACATGGGGTTCGGGCACGAGGATGCGCCGGATCGCGGTGCATTTCTGACCCGCCTTGGCGGTCATCTCGCGATGCGCCTCCTTCAGGAACAGGTCGAACTCGGGCGTTCCCGGCGCGGCGTCGGGGCCGAGGATCGTGGCGTTCAGGCTGTCCTGTTCGGCGACGAAGCGCACCGCCCCGCTCAATAGGGTGTGATTGGACCTGAGCGTCAGAGCCGTCGCGGCGGAGCCGGTGAAGCTGACCACGTCCTGTCCGTCGAGCCGGTCCAGCAGATCGCCCGGATCGCCCGAAACAAGCTGCAGCGCGCCCTCGGGCAGGATGCCGCTCTCCAGCATGATCCGCACCGCGGCCTCGGCCACGTAGCCGCTGGCCGTCGCCGGCTTCACGATGGCCGGCATGCCCGCCAGAAGCGTCGGCGCGAGCTTTTCCAGCATGCCCCAGACGGGAAAGTTGAACGCGTTGATATGGACCGCCACCCCCTGCAGGGCCGTGCAGACATGCTGGCCCACGAAACTGCCGCCCCGCGACAGCGCCTCGAGCCCGCCGTCGAGATAGACGTCGCCGTCCGGCATCTCGCGCCGCCCCTTGGAGGCGATGACGAACATCGTCCCGATGCCGCCGTCGATGTCGATGCGGTTGTCGGCCATGGTCGCGCCGGTGCGGTGCGACAGGCGGTAAAGTGGCGCGCGGCGCTCGTTCAAGTAGGCGGCCAAGGCCTTGAGCATCCGGGCGCGGTCATGGAACCCCATGGCGCGCAGCGCGGGGCCGCCTTTCGTGATCGCGAACTCCCTGATCGCGCCAAAGTCGAGGCCACCATGTCCTGCCTCGGCAAAGACCTCTCCCGTCGCGGCATCGGCGATGGGGCGGGCCCGCTCGCCCGGCATGACCCATTCGCCGGCGACGAAACTTTGCACGGGGTGGAGCGTCATCGGCCGTCCCTCACGTGTCGTAGCTCACGCTGACATGATCGGTCAGCGGGCGCGACTGGCACGACAGCGCAAAGCCCTGCGCCACCTCGTGATCCTCTAGCGCGTGGTTGGTGTCCATCGCGACCTCGCCCTCCGTCACGCGGCAGCGGCAGGTCGAGCAGACCCCGGCGCGGCAGGAAAACGGCACGTCGAGGTCATGGGCAAGCGCCGCCTCCAGCACGGTCTGATCGGGGCCCATCGCGAAGCTCTGCGTGGCACCGTCGAGCGTGACGCTCAGCCGGATCGTCTTGCCGGTGGACCCGCTCTTCGTCATCGCGCGTTGCGGCAGGCGGCCCTGCTGCGCGGCGGATGTGAAAAGCTCGTACCTGATCCGGTCCCTTGCCATTCCATGCGCCTCGAGCGCGCGTGCGATCCCCTTCATCATCGGCTCGGGCCCGCAGATGAATGCCATGTCCATCGCGCCCACCTCGATCCAGCCGCGAAAGAGCTCGGCGCATTTCTCCTCGGTCACGCGGCCGGTGAACAGCTCGATCTCCTGCGCGTCCTGCTCCAGCACGTGGATCACGCGAAGCCGGCCCATGTGCAGGTTCTTGAGGTCCTCGATCTCCTCGCGGAACATGATCGTGTTCATGCGGCGGTTTGCATAGACCAGCGTGGCGCGCGACTTCGGCTCGCGCGCCAGCACGCTTCGGATCAGCGACAGGACGGGCGTGATCCCGGACCCTCCCGCGAAGGCGAGGTAGTCGTGCGCCGCCTCCGGGTCCAGATCGACGGTGAAGCGGCCCGTGGGCGGCATGGCCTGCAACGTGTCGCCGACGGCGAGTTCTTCATTGGCGAAGGTGGAAAACGCGCCGCCCTCGACCCGTTTGATGCCCACCTGCAGCACGCCATCGTCCAGCCCTGCGCAGATCGAATAGGTGCGCCGGATCTCCTGCCCGTCGAAATCGCGGCGGAAGGTCAGGTACTGGCCGGGGCGAAAGGTGAAATCGGCGTCTTCGGGCGGACGGAGCGTCACGACCACCGCATCGCGGATGGTCCTTTCGATACCGGTGACGGTGAGGTCATGGAAACGCGGCACGGGGTCGGCCCTCAGATGCACTTGAAATAGTCGAAGGGTTCGAGACAGTCGCGGCAGCGCCACTGCGCCTTGCAAGGCGTGGAGCCGAACTGGCTGATCCGCTCCAGATCGGCGCCGCCGCAGCGCGGGCAGCGTTTCGGCCCGCCCGCCGTCTCGGGCGGCGCGATGCCGAATTCCTCCAGCCGGGCGCGGCCCTTCTCGCTCAGCCAGTCGGTGGTCCATGGCGGCGCGATGCGGGTCTCGAGGCGGATGTCTTCCACCCCGCGCGCGCGCAGCGCCGCCTCGATCTCGAGCGAGATGATCGCGGTGGCGGGGCAGCCCGAATAGGTGGGCGTGAGGGCGACGACAAGCGTGTCGCCGTCCCAGCCCACGTCCCGCACGATGCCCAGATCCACAACCGAAATCACCGGGATCTCCGGGTCCGGGACAAGGTCGAGCCAGCCCCAGACATCATCGGGCGCGGGCCGGAGCGCTACCATGTCGCCCCCGGATAGGCGCGCTGGAGCCACTGCATCTGGGTCAGGAGATGGCCCAGATGCTCGCTGTGTCGCACACCGGACTTGCCGCCCGACCGGGCGTGACGGGTCTCGGGGATGCTGAGCGTGGCCTTGTCCAGAACGGCCTCGATCCGCTCCGACACCGGCGCGCGCAGGGCCTCCGCCGCGGGCGCGATGGCGGCCTTCTCCATCGCTTCGTCCACCCCGTCGCCATGAAACATCTCGCCCAGATAGGGCCAGAGCCTGTCGAGCGCGGCCTGCATCCGCGCGTGGCTTTCGTCCGTCCCGTCGCCGAGGCCGATCACCGTGTCGCCCGAACGCTCCACGTGATACCGCGCCTCCTTCAGCGCCTTGGCCGCGATCGCCGCGATGCGCGCGTCGCTGCTGTCGGTCAACCGCCGCAGCATCTCGACATGCCACGCATCGAACAGGAACTGCCGCAGGATGGTCTGGCCGAAATCGCCGTTGGGCTGTTCGACCAGAAGAAGGTTCCGGAAATCCCAGACGTCGCGCAGGAAGGCGAGGTCGTCGGCGCTCCGCCCCTGCCCCTCGACCTCGGCGGCAAGTCCCAGCCACATCTGCGTCTGGCCGATCAGGTCGAGCGCGGTGTTGGCCAGCGCGATGTCCTCCTCCAGCACGGGGGCGTGGCCGCACCACTCGCTGACCCGGTGGCCGAGGATCAGCGTGTTGTCTCCCATCCGCAGGAGGAACTGGAACAAGGCAGCCCCTTCCATCACATGTGCCCCGCTTCGTCGGGAATGTCGAAGAAACTCGGATGGCGGTAGACCTTGGAATGCGACGGTTCGTAGAACGGGCCCTTGTCCGAGGGCGAGGAGGCCGTGATGTGCCGCGCCTCCACCACCCAGATCGACACGCCTTCGTTGCGCCTCGTGTAGACGTCGCGGGCGTTCTTCATCGCCATCTCGGCATCGGGCGCATGGAGCGAGCCCACATGCCTGTGGCTGATGCCATGCTGGCCGCGGATGAAAACCTCCCACAGGGGCCATTCGGTGCTCATGTCCCAGCCCTCCTATTCCGCGGCGACCTTGCGCGCGGCCTTCTTGGCGGCATGCGCCATCAGCCCCTCGCGCACCCAGGCGCCGTCGTCCCAGGCCTTTCGCCGGGCTTCCATGCGCTCTGAATTGCAGGGCCCATCCCCTTGAATCACGGCGAAGAATTCCGACCAGTCGGGTTGCGAGAAATCGTGATGCCCCCGCGCCTCGTTCCACTTCAATTCCGGGTCGGGGATCGTCAGGCCCAGAAGCTCCGCCTGCGGCACGGTCTGATCCACGAACTTCTGGCGCAGCTCGTCATTGGTGTTGATCTTGATCTTCCAGGCCATCGACTGCGCGGAATGCACGCTGTCGGCATCGGACGGCCCGAACATCATCAGCGACGGATACCAGAACCGGTTCAGCGCATCCTGCGCCATGCGCTTTTGCTCCGGCGTGCCCTTCGCCATCTTCATCATGATGTCGTAGCCCTGCCGCTGGTGGAACGATTCCTCCTTGCAGATGCGGATCATCGCGCGCGAATAGGGCCCGTAGGAGGTCCGCTGAAGCGGTACCTGGTTCATGATCGCCGCCCCGTCGACCAGCCAGCCCACCGCGCCCATATCGGCCCAGGTCAGCGTGGGGTAGTTGAAGATCGAGCTGTATTTCATGCGCCCGCTTAACAAATCCTGCGTCAGCTCATCACGGCTCACGCCCAGCGTCTCGGCCGCGCAATAGAGGTAAAGACCATGTCCCGCCTCGTCCTGCACCTTGGCCAGCAGGATCGCCTTGCGCTCCAGCGTGGGCGCGCGCGTGATCCAGTTACCCTCGGGCAGCTGTCCCACGATCTCGGAATGGGCGTGCTGGCCGATCTGCCGGATCAGCGTCTTTCGGTAGCCCTCGGGCATCCAATCCCTGGGCTCGATCTTCTCGCCCGCGTCGATGCGGTCCTGGAAGCGCGCTTCCTCTTCGGTCATCTCGGCGCGGGTCTTGACCCCCTTGCCCGTCGACTGAACCATTTGTGCATACATCGCCTTGACCCCCTCCGGTCAGATCCGCTCGATCACCAGTGCCGTGCCCTGTCCCACGCCGACGCACATCGTGCAAAGCGCATGGCGCCCGCCCGTCCGCCTGAGCTGATGCGCCGCCGTCAGCACCAGCCGGGCTCCCGACATCCCCAGCGGATGGCCAAGCGCGATGGCTCCGCCATTCGGGTTCACATGCGCCGCGTCGTCGGGAAGGCCGAGCGCGCGCAGCACCGCCAGAGCCTGCGCGGCGAAGGCCTCGTTCAGCTCGATGACATCCATGTCCGCGATCGTCAGGCCCAGCCGGTCCAGCAGTTTGCGCGTGGCGTCGACCGGGCCGATGCCCATGACCCGAGGTTCGACGCCCGCCGAGGCCATCCCGAGGATGCGCGCCACGGGTGTCAGGCCGTGCGCCTCCGCCGCCCGCCGCTCCGCGATCAGAAGCGCCGCGGACCCGTCATTGACGCCAGAAGCGTTGCCGGCGGTCACGGTCCTGTCGGGCCCGTTGATGCCGCGCAACGTCGCCAGCCCCTCGGCGGTGGTGCCGGGCCTGGGATGTTCGTCCCGGTCCACGATGACCGGCGCGCCCTTGCGTTGCGGGATCGCGACTGGCGCGATCTCGTCGCGAAAGACGCCCTCGGCCTCCGCCGCGGCCCATCGCTGCTGGCTGCGCAGGGCGAAGGCGTCCTGGTCGGCGCGTGAGATGTCGTAATCCGCGGCCACGTTGTCGGCCGTCTCGGGCATCGCATCGGTGCCATAGCTGGCCGCCATGGCCGGGTTCACGAAACGCCATCCAATCGTGGTGTCGTGGACCGTCGTTTCGCGTGACCACGCCGTGTCGGGTTTGGGCATCACGAAGGGCGCGCGGGTCATGCTTTCCACCCCGCCGGCGATCGCGACGGTGTAATCGCCGGCGCGGATACCGCGTGCCGCGAAGCCCACCGCGTCCATGCCGCTCGCGCAGAGCCTGTTGAGCGTGACCCCCGGCACGGAGGCCGGCAGCCCCGCGAGAAGCGCGGCCATGCGCGCCACGTTGCGGTTGTCCTCCCCCGCCTGATTGGCGCATCCAAGAAGCACCTCGTCGATGCCGTCTGGCCTGAGCATCGGATTTCGTTCCAACAGCGCGCGTATCGGGATCGCGGCCAAGTCGTCGGTCCGCACGCCGGAAAGCGCACCGCCGTAGCGGCCAATCGGTGTTCGTAGCCCGTCGCAGATGACGGGTTCGGATGCAATATTGCTCAAGGAGGCCCTCCCGTGCATCCCTCAAGTATTCCCGACCAATTGGTCGAATTAACTTCAAAACCGGGCAGAATGCAAGCCCGGTGTCCTGCCGGGCTGTCCGGACCGCCAATATCGCGCGAACCTTCATCGGGAACTGGTCGCTGGCCCTGACCGCGGGCCTCGGGATGACCGAGTGCGATGGCGCTTCGGCATGTCCCCGCATGAACCGCCGAAGTGAGGAGACCCTGACTCGGCATCTCCATCGAAGCCCTGCTTGTGCGACGGTTTTCCTAGGAGTCAGGAAAGATCTTGAGGCCGGGCCGATGGCCGTGCACCGCCCAACGCCCTGCCTGGGGTCCGTGGGGCGGCTGCCGCTCAGGCGCTCGAGCCCGCGCAGGACTCTCACGATCGGGCGATGCGCTCGTCTCGACCGGCGGCGCTCGGCCGGGATCCCGACGTTACATGGCCAGCCGGAAGTCGGACTCCGTGCTGCCCGTGGCGTTGCCGCCGGGAAGCCTGAAGACGGCGATGCTGCGGGCCATCTCGTTGGCTTCATCGCGAAGCGTGCGTCCGGCCTCATTGGCCTGGCTGACCATGGCCGCGTTCTGCTGGGTCACCCGGTCGAGCTGCGCCACACCGGTGTTGACCTCCGCGAGGCTCGCGGATTGCTCTCGTGCGTTCGACGAGATGCCTTCGACATGCTCCGAGATGGTGGAAACGCTGTCGGTGATCGCGCTCAACTCATGGCCGGCACTGGCCACAAGGTCCACGCCCCGTTCCACGAAAGCCGAGCTTTCGCTGATCAGCCCCTTGATTTCATTCGCAGCATCCGAGGATCTCTGGGCCAGGGCCCGAACCTCGTTGGCCACCACGGAGAAGCCGCGTCCGGCGTCGCCGGCCCGAGCGGCCTCCACCCCTGCATTGAGGGCGAGAAGATTGGTCTGGAACGCGATTTCGTCGATCACGGACGTGATGCGCGAGATCTGTCGAGATGATTCCTCGATCCGCGACATCGCGTCGACGGTCTTCTGCACCACTTCGGCGGATTCGGTGGCACGCATGCGGGCATCGACGACGATGCGTTCGACGTCCTGAGCGCTCAATGCGGAGCTTTCGACATTGGACGTGACCATGTTGAGCGCGGCCGCGGTTTCCTCCAGGGAGGCGGCCTGGTTCTCGGTTCGGGCGGACAGGTCGTCGGAACTCTGGGCGATGCTCTCGGCGCTCCTGCGGATGGTTTCGGCATTTCGCGCCATCTGTTCGATCACGCGGACGAAGGTATCGACCGTTTCGTTGAAGGAATTGCGCAGCGGCTCGTATTCGGCCTCGAAGGGGGTATCGAGCCTTTGTGTCAGATCGCCGCCGGCCACGGTCTGCAGGGCGACGGCAAGCCGTTCGACAACACGTTTGCGCCCCTGTTCGATGCGCGCGCGCGCCTCCGCGCCAAGTGCTGCGTCGGCAAGCTGCGATTGCAGGTCGGACAGGTTGCGCGCGATCGTGCCGATTTCATCGCCACGCTCGGTGAAAGGCACAGCCCCGTCGTATCGACCGCTCCGCAGGATGACGATCTCCTCGGCCAGGGCCGTGACCGGGCGCGACACCAGCATGCGCAGGAGGCTGCCGGCGCAATACAGCAGGGCTGCGAGCACCACGGCCGAGATGCCGAGGTTGATGAAAAGCTGCGACTGCGCCGCCGACCGGCTCAGGGCCGAGGTCCACAGGATGGCGATCGCGCCCGTGGACGTGGCGGTGTCGGATCCGGCGAAGGCGGGCACGGCATGCACGAACCCGTCATCGGAGACCTGCGCCATGCCGGACGTGGCGGCGGTTCGTGCAAGCGCGGCCAGCGTGGCCGCCTCCACGTCGCCCGCCGCGCCCAGTTCCGCGAGTGTTTCACCTTGAGCGTTCACCGCGATGGCGCGCAACGCGGCGCCGTCCGTGGTGGTGAGAACCCGGTCGAGCGCTTCTTCCAGGGCCGCGACATTGCCGAAGCGCAGCGCGGCCCCGCTGGCCGCTGCCGCCGAGGAGGTCGCCGCCTCGGCCAGTTCACGGATGCCGTTGTCGATGGCCGTGTTCGTGGTGCGGATGTTCAACAAGGACAGAACGGTTGCCACGAGGATCGTCGCCCCGGCCATCAGGACCAGGCATTTCAAGAAAACCGACGCGTTGGTCATGCTGAAGCGAGTGACGTCCATGGGTGGCATCCGTTCCATTCTTTCGGGTTTGGGCTCAGAGAAGCGCTTCGGCGTCGACGCCCACTGTCATGGCGCCGATCGGCTCCCCGGTGGCCGGGTCCACGATGGTGAGCGAGATCTGCGCCTGGTAGCGCTGCGTGGACTCGTCCAGTCCCACCTCGCTGAAATGCACCGCGTCGGGGCCGATGCCATAGGTTTCGGTGAACTTGGCCTCATCGCCCTGCCACATGTCCGATGTTATCGCGGAGGCCGCCACGTTCAGACCGTGAAGGTCCATGATGAAGATCTCGGTGATGCGTCCGCCGGACGCATCGACGCGGGCGCGCAGGAAGTCGGCGACCGGTCCCTGCACCACGGGGTCGATCGTTGGGGTCGATCCGCTGCCGATCTCGGCGCGCCAGGTCAGGTCCAGCGCGTCGATCCGCGCCTGATCAAGCGTGGCATTCTGGACATTCTGATCCTGGATCGCGCCGACGATCTCGGCCGCTTGCGACCAGCCGAGGATCTCCGTCTCGAGGAAGGCCTGTAGGGCGGAGTCGAATTCACTGGCGGCGGAGGGGGTGGCGGCCATGGTGGCCAGGAGGGCGATGGCGGGCAAGCGCATCCGATGAACCTTTCTTGATACAAAAACGGTGTCGCCCGGGATCGGGCCGCTGCACACTCGCGGCAATTCCTGAAGAATGGGTGAACCGGACCCTGCCGCCCGCGGCCCGCATGTCGCGCGTGATGCCCGTGCGAGAAGCCACAGGATACCGTTTTCAAACGCGAAAATTGCAGCTCTCCGCGCAAGCCCCGCGCCGTCCTTTCGAATTGTCGGTACTATCGCACCAGTGATCCCGCGCTGACGCGGCAGGACCTCGGCCTTCGATCCTCAGACCGCCGGCTCGTCCGAGCAGCGTCCATCCTGACGGAAACAGGACCGATTGACTTGCATCAACGCGCTTTCTGCCAGCATCGGACACACCCTTGGGGTGAGATCAGGGAGGGATTGCGCATGTCCGGGGACAGTGGAAAACCGTCGACCGGCCAGCGGCGCGAGCCGGTCGATCCACGACCAAACGGCCCCAGGAGCGCCCTCGCATGGCTTGTCCTGACAGCCGTTCTGTTTCTCCTCTTCCCGTTCCTGTTGGCCCGTGACGTCACCGAGGCGACCCCTTACAGCGCCGTGAAGACCATGATCCGTGACGGTCAGGTCGAAAGCGCCATCCTCGAGGAACACGCGATCATCGTGACCGCGCCCGACGAGACCGGAACGCCGAGGCAGTATCGCGCGGCCCTGCCAAATCTCGATGATCCCGAACTCCTGCCGCTTCTGGAGGCGCAGGGTATCGAGATCACCGGGCGTGAGCCGCAGGGGATCTCGTTTCTCGGCCTGTTCCTGCCATGGCTCCTGATCATCGGCGCGATCTTCTGGCTTCAACGGCGCAGCATGGGTCAGCTCGGCGGGCTGGAGGGACGCGGCCTTGGGCGGCTGTTTTCCGGGCGTTTCTCGGAACCCTCCAGGGGCGACCGGCGTGTCACATTCCGCCATGTCGCGGGCCAGGACGCGGCCAAGCAGGAGGTGACGGAACTGGTGGATTTCCTGCGCGAGCCCGAACGCTTCCAGAAGGTCGGCGCCGAGGTCCCGCACGGGGTTCTGCTGATGGGCCCGCCGGGCACGGGCAAGACGCTTCTGGCCAGGGCGCTGGCGGGCGAGGCGGACGTGCCCTTCTTCTCGACCTCCGGGTCGGAATTCGTCGAGGTGTTCGTGGGCGTGGGCGCGGGGCGCGTGCGCAAGATGTTCGAGGCCGCCCGTGCCGCGGCGCCGTCGGTGATCTTCATCGACGAGCTCGATTCCATCGGCCGGCGTCGCGGCACCGGGCTTGGCGGCGGCAATGACGAGCGGGAGCAGACGCTGAACCAGATCCTCGCCGAGATGGACGGGTTCGACGAGAAGGAGGCCGTCGTCGTTCTGGCGGCCACGAACCGCCCCGACGTGCTGGACCCCGCCCTCCTGCGGCCCGGGCGCTTCGACAGGCATGTCACGCTCACCCTGCCCGACAGGGCCGCGCGGCGCGCGATCCTCGACATTCATGCCCGCGCCCTGCCAATGGCGGACACGTCGGACCTCGACGACATCGCGTCCGGGACGCCCGGCTTTTCCGGCGCGGACCTGAAGAACCTACTCAACGAGGCGGCGATCCAGACGGCGCGGCGTCACGGCGACCTCATCACCGCCGAAGACCTTGCCGAGGCGCGCGACAAGGTGATGATGGGCACCGTGCGCACGCTCGCCATCCATCCCGAGGAACGCCACAGGCTGGCCGTGCACGAGGCGGGCCACACCGCTGTCGCCTATTTCACGCCCGAGGCCGATCCGCTCTACAAGGTCACGATCATCCCGCGCGGCCAGAGCCTCGGCGGCACGCATATGCTGCCCGACAAGGAGCATCACACCCTGCCCGAAAGCTACCTGAGGGCGCAGCTAGCCGTATTGCTGGCGGGGGCGGGCGGCCGAAAAGCTACTCGCGGGATCGGTCAGTTCCGGGGCCGAGGACGACATCAAGCGCGCCACGCGCCTTGCCCGGTCGATGGTGGCCGGCTGGGGCATGTCGGACGCGATCGGCCCGATCGACCTGCGCCAAAGGGAGGAGCACCCGTTCCTCGGCCAGTCCATCGCGCAGCCGCGGGAGTTCTCGGACACGATGGCGGCCCATGTGGATGCCGAGGTGGCGGAGCTTCTGAAAGAGGCGGAGGACCGCGCCACAGAGATCCTGTCCGACCACGAGCAGGAGCTTGGCAAGCTCGTCTCGCGTCTCGAGGAACAGGAGACGCTCGGTTTCGAGGAGATCCGCGCAGTGCTGGAGCCGGGCCGGAGCCTGCCGCCCGCGGAACCGGACGGGGACGCGAAGGTCGACTGGGCCGTTCAGGTGCCGCTTGCGTCCGGCCGGGCGCGCAAGAAGGCCTGACGGCTCGGCTGGTCAGTCCTCCCTGTCCGAAGCACGCGGTCGGTCGGACATGTCATCGAGCCTTTTCCGAAACGCCGCCTCGTCGCCGAAATCCATGAAGGCGGGATAGGTCGAATGGGGCTGCGCCACGCGGCGGGAATGCTTGATCGGACACCAGTGGGCCTCGGTCCGGGCCGCGATCTCGCGCACCCAGCCGATCAGGCCGTTGGCATAGCCGCAATACATGCAGTTCAGCTTCTGCAACCCGTTGAGATAGGCGAGTTGGTGACGGTCGATCACCACGTAATCGCGCCGGGGCACCTTCTCGATGCCGTAGACGGGAAAGCAGACCGCGTGAAAGAGGGTGACGAAGAGATCCAGAAGAACCAGCGGAAGGATCAGCGCATAGATGAAAGGCGCGGTCAGCACGACGGCAAGCCGTGCGCTTGCAAGGTAGTCCAGCAACCCGATGCGCGCGGCCTTGTGGCGGGCCACGACATCCTTCTCGAAGACGGCGCGGCGTCGTTCCAGCCGGTAACGAAGCTCGCGACGTTTCTCGCGCAGCTCTGCCTCGAGGGCTTCCTCGAGATCGCGGATACGATGCACGAGGTCTTCGATACGCGTGGGCATGTCGGTCTCCGGTCGGTTCTGCGCGTCGTGACGGGATTGCAGGCCGTGCGTTGCGGCAGCGCCCCACGCCGTCGCCGCGGCTTTGTCAGAAAATGCTACGATGAATTGGCCTTCGGGGCCAGCAACCAGGGGCGCCCTTGCCGGGGCGAGCGACGGCGAGCAAAGGTTGCCCTGCGACCGAGTTGATCCCGACGGATATCTCCACGATAGTTTCGGTGCCGGACCGAAGGCTTCTGCACGCGCCCTGCGCACAAGGGGCCTGCCACGCGCCAGATCATTCCCCCGCGCCGCATCCAGAGGTGCCATGCCATTCCGAGGACCGTTCTTGTCGATGATGCTTCTGGCGGCCGCGGCCCTCGCGTCGCCGCCTGCTCCCGTCAGAGCCGAGGACGGTCTCGCGCCCCGTGGCGTGCCCTACCTGACGAACCGCAATCGCACCGGCGAGAGCGACCCCGCTTTCGTCTACGGCGATGCACGGGGCACGCTGGAGGCCGGATATTGCGACATCACCGAGGAGCGATTCGACCTGCTGGCGACGGTTGCCGAGGCAGCGCCCTTCCGGATCCCCGACGGGGTCCTGCAGGTTGAGAATGTACGCCCCGCGCCGATCGAAGACGTGCTGTCGTCGCTCGGGACAGGCGAGGGCGAGGCCGCCCCGGTGCTGTACATCCACGGGTTCTACCTCGATTTCGACAGGGGCTGCATCCGGGCCACGGAACTCCAGGAAAGCGCCGGTCTCGAGGGGCGCTTCCTGTGGTTCAGCTGGCCCTCGGACGGGAGCCTGTTCAACTACACCCATGACGAGGCCGATCTCTCCTGGAGCGTGCCGGACCTGACCGAGATCATCCTGACGCTCGTGGATCGCTTCGGCGCGGGCCGGGTCAGCCTCGCGGGTCACAGCCTCGGCGCGCGCGGCTTGGTTCTGGCGATCCAGGACATCGCCGCGCGCCACCCCGACGTGGAGCTCGGCGATGTGGTCCTTCTGGCACCCGACATGGATTTCGACATCTTCGCCCGGCTCCTGCCGCGCATCCGCCCCGTCGTGCGCAGCATCACCATTTACGTCGCGGACACCGACCAGCCGCTTGCCCTGTCCGAAACCGTGCACGGCTACCCGCGGCTTGGCCAGACCGGCAACGACGTGACGCGCCTCGAAGGTGTCGAGGTGATCGATCTGAGCGATCTGGAGGTCCGCAGCCCCATGGGGCATCTCTACCACGTTTACAACCCGGAGGTGGGCGCGGACATGGGCCAGCTGCTGAATGAGGGGCTGGCGCCTGCATCACGGCGGAACGTGGTGCAGGCGGGGCCGAACCTGTGGCGGCTGCTGCGCGCGGAGTGATGCGCGACGCGATCGGGTGGGCGGACCGCGATGACGGGCGTCGCCCCGGCGCCCTGCCCTGTCGGGCTCCGTCATGGCGTCAGAGAACGACCCTGACCGCCTCCCGAAGTTCCGCGTGGAGTATCCAGCTGCCCGGATCGGTCTCGCTGCGCGCCTCTCCCCGGTATCCCAGGAGCGACGTGCCGTCGGGATCGCCGGCACCGCCGTTTTCCACCGGCACGATCGAGAGGTAATCCGCGATAAGCAGCCCGGCCGCCGCGAAGGACCTGTTGGCCGACGACCGCGACTTGTAGCCCGCCGAATTGGCCATGCGTAGTTCGGTCAGCCCGTCTTCGCCCGCCAGCGAAAGCGCCGTCAGCATCGCGCGCTGCGGCGCGGACAGCGTGACCTGCCGTATCGCTTCGACATATTCCTCGACACTGGGCACCGAGACGCCCGAGGACGCATCGAGGCGGCGTTCGTCGGTCCGCGAGGTTTCGCGCGCGTCGATGAGGTCATGGAGCGCCGCGATCGCGGCCTCCTCCGTCGCGCCGGTGGCCTCGGCGATCATGCCGCGCGCCTTGGTCGGCGGTTTCGGGAAGGCCCGTGCCACGTATTCCCCCGCAAGGCGGCCCGACTTGACCTGGTAGCGGCCATGCTCGCCCACGAGGATCGCGATGGGCGTGTCGGGGTTGCGGTCCTTGGTCTTCTTCTTCGCCATCCCCTTGAAAAGGTCATTGCCCGCATTCTGTCTGCTTACTGCTGTGGAACGTGTCATAGGCTATCCTCTCCTGAGGTGGGAAATGTCATGTTTGGGCCGGTCCGGTCGATATCCGCTGGCGCCGCGCCTCCCGAAAGGACACGAGCCTGCGGTCCCGTTCGCACCAGAGCGCGAGCCGGGCGCAGCCAAGGCTTTCGCGCAGGCCGATCCGGTGAACGCCTGACAGCGCCGGGTGGTCCCGCAGAACCTCGGGCAGCCGATAGAACGGGATCCGGCTGGCAAGGTGGTGAACATGGTGCACGCCGATATTGGCGGTGATCCATCGCAGGACGGGCGGCAGGACGTAATGCGACGAGCCATGCAGCGCGGCCTCCTGCACCGACCATGCGCCGTTGCCGTCCCATGACGTGTCCTCGAACTGGTGTTGGACATAGAACAGCCACATGCCCACCGAGGCCGCGAGCAGCATCATCGGAAGGTAGACGAACACAAGCACCGGGAGACCGCCCAGAATGACCAGCGTCCCGAGCAGGACAAGCAGCGCGGCATCCGTCGCAAGCGCGCTGACCCAGAAGCGTGCGCCCGATTTCATCTGACCGACCGGTAGCCGGCTCTGGATGAAGAAGCTGTAGACGGGCGCGACCCCGAAGAGCACCACGGGGTGGCGCAGCAAACGGTACAGGATGCGGCCCATCGGTGGCTTGGCCTTGTATTCCGCCACGGTCATCGTCGGAATGTCGCCGACGCCGCGCTGGTCGAGATTGCCGGTGGTGGCATGATGCGTCGCATGGTTGCGCCGCCACACGTCATAGGGCGTGAGCGTCGCGATCCCGATGACGCGCCCGACCCAGTCGTTCACGCGACGGCTGCGGAAGAACGCGCCATGGCCGCAATCGTGCTGGATCATGAAGAGGCGGACGACGAAGGCCGCGTTCGCCAGCGACAGCGCGACCGAAAGCCACGGGCTGATGGCAAGGGCGGCCCAGGACAGGGCGAAAAGCGCGATGAAGGGAAAGACCGTCACGGCCAGTTCGAACAGGCTGCGCGCCGGTATCGGGCTGCGATAGGCGGCGAGACGCCGTGTCCATGCGGTCGCCGCTTCGGGCGATGTGTCGGGGGTGTGGATGTCGGATGTCCGGATGTCTGGATCGGTCATGCGCGGCGCCTGATGGCCTGTTGCCGGGCGCCCGTCGGGACGCCCGGCATCAGTGGCTCAGGCCAGCGCCAGTTCGATTGCGCTTTCGCGTCCATCGCGGCCGGCTTCGACCTCGTAGGTGACCTTCTGGTCATCGGCGAGGCCGGTCAGTCCGGCACGCTCGACGGCGGAGATGTGGACGAACACGTCCTTGCCCCCGTTCGCGGGTTGAATGAAGCCAAAACCTTTGGAGGCGTTGAACCATTTCACGGTGCCATTGGCCATATCCGTGTTCTCCTGTTCAGGATGCTGCCCGCAGAATGCGGCAGCCCGGCTTAGTCAGTCCAAGTCGATCAACTGAGAGCCGGATGAACGGAAGCAGTGGTTCGAAGAGAAAAACAATCGCCCTTGGTACATGGGCTTCTTTTTAGCTCTGCACAAGGGCTCATGGCGCGGAACTGCGCCGCGTGCGCCTTGGAGAATGCGAATTCGCGGCCGCCCCGCCCCCGGATCGCCGCGCACCGCCAGCGGCCCGCTTCCGGCGCGCACCAAGTCACCACGGGAAGACAGCACGGGAAGACACTACAGGCGCAAGTCGGCTCCGCAGCTGTCGCGGCGAAGCCGTCAAGTGTCCCGTCATTCGAGCGGCCGCTGCGCACGACGCCCGTCCACCGGAAGCATGATGTGGGCATAAGGTGTATCCGGATGGCTCCGTTGCACATATCGTTTGACGGCCGGGGTTCCCTTGCCCAGGACGGACCCATCCCACGGCTTCCGTGACAGGGATGCCGAAAGCGGTGTCGCCGTTCAAAACGGCGAGGCGCTCCGTGTCCGGTGAAAGGGCGCAATCGAGAGGCGGTGCTTGTGCTCACATCTCGGTCTGCATGCGGTAGCCGGGATGAAAGACCAGCCGGACCGAGGTGATGACGCCCCCGGCACTCCAGGTTGTCCGGTCGAGAACGAAAAGCCCCTCACCCACCGCGCAGGACAGGACCGACGCTTCGGCGGGCGTCGAGGTCATCGCCGAGAATGTGAAATCGCCCCCCTCGAACGGGACCTCGCGCACAAGCCACTCGTTGGGGCTGATGTCCGAAAAGGTCTCGTCCAGCACCGCGGGCACGGCCTCGGGATTGACCCAGCGATCCTCGTGGACATAGGGCGCACCGTCCGCGGTATAGAGCGTCCGGAGATGCAGCATGGCCTGACCGGCGCCCGTGCCCATCCTGTCACGGATATCGGGCGGCGGCGCGCGCAACTCCCGGACGAGAACCGCGTGACGGAAGGCCGCCCCCTTCGCCTCGATCTCCTCGCGGATGACCTGAATGTCGATACGGGCCCTGCGCACCGGGTTGAGGGCCACCCGCGTCCCGGCCTTGCGGCGGCGGTCGAGCAGCCCCTCCTCGGCCAGTTCGCGAAGGGCGCGGTTCACGGTCGCCCGCGCACAGCCGAATTCGCGTGCCAGCTCCGCCTCGTGGGGAATGTAGTCCCCCGGCTTCCAGACGCGCCGCGCGATCCGGCGACGGACCTCGTCCTGCACCGCCTGCCAGCTTCTGATCGCCGGGCCGGTCAAATCGCGTCCCCCAGCTCTTTCAACACCTTGCGGTAGTCGGCCGCGATGGCGTCACGCGCAATGTGCCGCCCGGCCCGGACAAGATGCCGGCCCGCCGACCAGACCTCGCGCACCATGCGATCGTCGCCCGCGAAGACGAACACGTCGAGGATCGTGTCGCCGGTTCGCCCCTCCAGATCGACATGCCCGCCGTCGAGCGCGAGAAGATCGGCCAGCTTTCCCACGCCGATCGCACCGGTCGGACGGCCCGCCGCGACCGCGCCGCCGATCGCCGCCGCCTCGAGGATCCGCCTGCCCGTCGACTGATCGGGGCTTGCCAGCGCGGCCCGGGACCGGTCGCGCAGGCGTTGCGAATACTCAAGGGTCCGAAGTTCCTCCGAAAGCGCGATCCGGATGTTGGAATCCGACCCGATCGCGATCCGCCCGCCGCTTTCGAACCACCGGACGCCATCGAAGATCCCGTCGCCAAGGCTCGATTCCGTGATCGGACAGAGACCGGCGACGGCGCCCGAACGGGCAAGACCCTCGGTTTCATGCGGCTCCATCTGGGTGCAGTGAATGAAGGTGAACCGGTCGTCGGGGTCGAGGCGGTCCAGAACCCACTCCACCGGACGGCGACCAAGCGCGGTGCGCACCTCCTCCACCTCGGCCGTCTGCTCGGCGAGATGCATGTGAACCGGCCCCTCGGGCGCAAGGGCGCGCAGCCCGGCGATGGCCTCCGGCGCTGCGGCGCGCAGGCTGTGAGGGGCGACACCGATGCGGGTATCGGACGGCAGGGGCTTCAGGACATCGGCCGAGGCGGCATGCAGCCGCGCGAACCGCTCGGGGTCATTGCCGAAACGGACCTGACCGGGCCCCAACGCGCGCCGGTCGCAGCCGCCGAACTGGTAGAGCACCGGAAGCAGCGTCAGGCCGATGCCGCTGCGCGCCGCCGCCGCCGCGATCCGCTCCGCCATCTCGGCGAGATTGGCATAGGGCGCACCGCCCGGCTGGTGATGCAGATAGTGGAACTCGACGCTGGTCGCATAGCCCGCCTCCAGCATCTCCATCTGCACGAAGGCCGCGATGGCCTCGACATGGTCGGGGGTCAGGCGGTCGAGGAAGCGGTACATCAGCGCGCGCCATGTCCAGAAGCTGTCGCGCGGGTCGGGGCCGCGCCGTTCCGTCAGCCCCGCCATCGCCCGCTGAAAGGCATGGCTGTGCGCATTGACCGGGGCCGGAAGGAGGATGTCGACCACATGGTCCGCCGCTTGGTCCGCCGCCGCTGGCGCGCCCGGTTCGACCGCCGCGATCCGTCCACCCGCGCCGATCGTGACCAGAACATCCCGCGCCCAACCCGCATCGGTGAGGGCCTGCGCCGCCCAGAGTCTGGTCATGACGGTCTCCGCTTGACGGAATATTATGTGCAGACATATATAAATCCATATCGCCTGTGCCAAGGTCAATCATGCTCCTCAGGAACGCGACACTCGCCGGAACGGACACGGATGGGCCCCATGGGCTGATCGAGCGCGGCGCGATCGCGATCGAGGGCGACAGGATCGCCTGGGCGGGTCCCGAGGCAGCGCTTCCGGCCCAACTCGCCCGCCGTGACACGATCGATCTCGAAGGACGGCTCGTCACCCCGGGGCTGGTGGATTGCCACACCCATATCGTCCATGGCGGCAACCGCGCGCAGGAATTCGAGATGCGGCTCGAAGGCGCGTCCTACGAAGAGATCGCCCGCGCCGGGGGTGGCATCGTCTCGACCGTCGCCGCCACCCGGGCAAGCACCGAGGACCAGTTGCTGGCGGACGCCCTGCCGCGCGTCGACGCGCTGATCGCCGAGGGGGTCACGACGCTCGAGGTGAAGTCGGGCTACGGGCTCGACCTCGAAACCGAACTCGCCATGCTGCGCGCGGCGCGACGGATCGCGGAGGTGCGGCCTGTGCGGTTGCGCACCAGTTTCCTCGGCGCCCATGCCGTTCCCGGCGACTACGCGGGGCGGCCCGACGCCTATATCGACCAGGTCTGCCTGCCCGCCCTGAACGCGGCGCATGACCAGGGATTGGCCGACGCGGTGGACGGGTTCTGCGAGGGCATCGCCTTCGACACCGCACAGATCGCGCGGGTTTTCGAGCGTGCCCGCCACCTCGGCCTGCCGGTCAAGCTGCATGCCGAGCAGCTGTCCAATACCGGCGGCACGCGGCTGGCGGCGGATTTCGGCGCGCTATCCGTCGACCATCTGGAACATGCCACCGACGCCGATGCCGCCGCGATGGCCGGCGCGGGCTGCGTGGCGGTGATCCTGCCGGGGGCGTTCTACACGTTGCGCGAAACCCGAAGCCCGCAGATCGCGGCCTTCCGCGCCCATGGCGTGCCGATGGCCGTGGCGACGGACTGCAATCCCGGCTCTTCGCCGCTGAGTTCGATCCTGCTGGCCATGAACATGGCCGCCACGCTGTTCCGCATGACCCCCGACGAGTGCCTCGCCGGGGTCACCCGCCACGCGGCGCGCGCGCTCGGGCTCGACGATGCAGGAGTGCTGCGCGCCGGCGCCCGCGCCGATCTTGCGATCTGGAATGTCGACCACCCGGCGGAGCTTTCCTACCGGATCGGCTTCAACCCGCTGTGGAAGCGTATCTTCGGGGGCGCGCTGTGACCGTTCTTCTGACGCCCGGAGGCACGACCCTCGACACGCTGGAGACGCTGTGGCGCGAGGGCCAGGCCGCCGCGCTCGTGCCCGGGGCGCGCCCCGCGATCGACGCCGCGGCCGCGTTGGTGGCGCAGGCCGCCGCCGGGGACGTGGCCGTCTACGGGGTCAACACAGGCTTCGGCAAGCTGGCCTCGGTGCGGGTGCCGCCCGAGGATACCGCGCGGCTGCAAAGGAACCTCGTCCTGTCGCATTGCTGCGGCGTGGGCGACGCGCTCGACGACGCGACGACGCGGCTGATGATGATCCTCAAGCTTCTGTCGCTGGGCCGCGGCGCATCGGGTATCCGCTGGGAAACGGCGAAGCTGATCGAGGACTGCCTCGCGCGCAGGGTGACACCCGTCGTTCCCGTGCAGGGATCCGTCGGCGCCTCCGGCGATCTCGCGCCGCTGGCGCATATGGCGGCCACCCTGATCGGCGAGGGCGAGGCCGGTTTCGAGGGTGTCCGGCTTCCCGCGCGGGTCGCGCTGGAGCGGGCGGGGCTTGCCCCCGTCATCCTCGGACCGAAGGAAGGGCTGGGGCTCATCAACGGCACGCAGTTCTCGACCGCCTGCGCGCTTGCGGGATATTTCGACGCCATGCGCAACATCGAGGCCGCCGTGGCCGCATCCTGCCTTTCCACGGACGCGATCATGGGCTCGACGGCGCCGCTGGAACCGGCCCTGCACGCGCTTCGCGGCCATGCCGGGCAGATCGACGTGGCCCGCGCCATGCGCGCCGTGATGGACGGCTCCGAGATCCGCGAAAGCCATCGCGACGGCGATGCCCGCGTGCAGGATCCCTATTGCATCCGTTGCCAGCCGCAGGTCACGGGCGCGGCGCTGGACCTTCTGCGCTTCGCCGGTCGCACGCTGGAGATCGAGGCGAATGCCGTGTCGGACAACCCGCTCGTCCTTGTCGAGGAGGGCAAGATCGTCTCGGGCGGGAATTTCCACGCCGAGCCCGTCGCCTTCGCCGCCGACCAGATCGCGCTCGCCATCGCCGAGGTGGGCGCCATCGCGCAACGCCGCGTGGCCCTGATGGTCGACCCGACGCTCAGCTTCGACCTGCCGCCGTTCCTGACGCCGAACCCCGGTCTGAACTCCGGCCTGATGATCGCCGAGGTCACGACGGCCGCGCTGATGAGCGAGAACAAGCACCTCGCCAATCCCTGCTCGACGGATTCGACACCGACCTCCGCCAACCAGGAGGACCACGTCTCGATGGCCGCCCATGGCGCGCGGCGGCTGAAGCGGATGAACGAGAACCTCGCCGTCATCCTCGGGGTGGAGCTTCTGTGCGCCGCGCAAGGCGTTGAGTTTCGCGCGCCCCTGACCACGAGCCCCCGTCTGCAGCGCCTGCTGGCGACCCTCCGCGCGGCCGTGCGACCTCTTGGCGAAGACCGCTACATGGCCGACGACCTGGCGCGCGCGTCTGGCCTTGTCCGGGATGGGCTGGTATCGGCGACCTGCGGGATCCGCGACCTGCTGCGGGAGCCCCAGGCGTGAGGCCGGTGGCGATCCTCCGCGACGCCGGGACGCTCCGTCCGCAACTGCGGGCCTTTCCCGAGACGCTTCGGGCCATCGCTTTTTCACGTCGAGGCACATCATGACCGATCCGCGCCACAACCTTCGCGACATCTATCCGCCCACCGGGACCGAGATCAGCGCCAGGAGCTGGCTGACCGAAGCCGCGATGCGGATGCTGATGAACAACCTGCACCCGGACGTGGCCGAGAATCCGCACGAGCTGGTCGTTTATGGCGGCATCGGGCGCGCGGCGCGGACATGGGAGGATTTCGACCGCATCGTCGCGGCGCTCAAGGATCTCGAGGCGGACGAGACGCTGGTCGTGCAGTCGGGCAAGCCCGTCGCCATCGTGCGCACCCATCCCGATGCGCCCCGCGTGTTGATCGCGAATTCCAACCTCGTGCCGCACTGGGCGACATGGGCGCATTTCAACGAGCTCGATCGCAAGGGTCTGATGATGTACGGCCAGATGACGGCCGGGTCGTGGATCTACATCGGCACGCAGGGCATCGTGCAGGGCACCTACGAGACCTTTGCCGAAGCCGGGCGGCAGCATTACGGCGGCGACCTGACGGGGCGCTGGATCCTGACCGGCGGGCTTGGCGGCATGGGGGGCGCGCAGCCGCTGGCGGCGGTGATGGCGGGGGCCTGCTGTCTCGCGGTGGAATGCGACGAGACGCGGATCGATTTCCGCCTGCGCACCCGCTATGTCGATGAAAAGGCACGGACCCTCGACGAGGCGCTGGCGATGATCGACCGCTGGACCAGCGCGGGCGAGGCCAGGTCCGTCGGGCTGGTGGGCAATGCGGCCGAGGTCTTTCCCGAGCTTGTCCGGCGCATGAAGGCGGGCGGGCCGCGCCCCGATATCGTGACCGACCAGACCTCGGCCCACGATCCGCTGCATGGCTACCTGCCCATCGGCTGGAGCGTCGCGGACTGGCGCGCGAAACAGGAAAGCGACCCCGCCGCCGTCGAGGTCGCCGCGCGCGCGTCGATGAAGACCCATGTCGCGGCGATGGTGGAGTTCTGGAACGCCGGCGTGCCGACGCTCGATTACGGCAACAACATCCGGCAGGTCGCGAAGGACGAGGGACTTGAGACCGCCTTCGCCTTTCCGGGCTTCGTGCCGGCCTATATCCGCCCGCTTTTCTGCAAGGGGATCGGACCCTTCCGCTGGTGCGCGCTCTCGGGCGACCCGGAGGACATCTACAGGACCGACGCCGCGATGAAGCGGCTTTTCCCCGAGAACGCCCACCTGCACCGCTGGCTCGACATGGCGCGCGAGCGGATCGCGTTCCAGGGCCTGCCCGCGCGCATCTGCTGGATCGGCCTGGGAGACCGCCACCGGGCGGGCCTGATGTTCAACGAGATGGTGGCGCGCGGAGAGTTGACGGCACCCGTCGTGATCGGCCGCGACCACCTCGACAGCGGCTCGGTGGCGAGCCCGAACCGCGAGACCGAGGCGATGAAGGACGGCTCGGACGCGGTGTCCGACTGGCCGCTCCTGAATGCTCTCGTCAACACCGCGAGCGGCGCGACCTGGGTGTCGCTCCACCACGGTGGCGGGGTCGGCATGGGCTTCAGCCAGCACGCGGGCGTCGTCATCGTCGCCGATGGCACGCCGGAGGCCGCCAGACGGCTGGAGAGGGTGCTGTGGAACGATCCAGCCTCCGGCGTCTGGCGCCATGCCGACGCGGGCTATGAAGACGCCATCTCCTGCGCCCGTGAAAACGGTCTGCGCCTTCCCGGCATTCTCGGGAACTGAGAGCGCGCGGATCGGCGTGGCGGTCCTTGCGGGGCATCCGCGGCAATGCGTCGATTGCCGATGTCCTACAGGTGATCCGCCGCTAGGGCGCAGGCGCGTTCCAGCCCATCGCGCGGCTGATCGCATAGGCGGTCTTCAGGACCTCACGCTCCACCGAGGCGGGCACGGTGTCGGTCTGTTTCGTGGCGCTGATCGCCGCGACGACTTCGCCGGACATGTCGTGGATCGGGGCGGCGACACTGCACAGCCCGGTCTCGAAGCTGCCGTTATGGATGACCGAGGGGCTTGCGCTGTCTTTCCGCCAGGCGGCGAGCGCCTTCTCGGTGGCGGCTTTCGGCTGACCTTCCAGCAAGCGACGGATCTGCGGCTCGGTCTTCCGGCTCAGCAGCACCCGCCCCATGGCGGTCATCGTCGCCGGAAGGCGGCTGCCGACATGGACCAGCGACGACAGACCGTCGGAGGCCGGCAGCCGGATCAGGTAGAGGATATGCCGCCCGTCCAGCACGCCGAGATGACCGGACCAGTCCTGCGCGTCGCGCAGCGCCTCGAGCGGCTTCTGCGCCACTTCCAGCAACTCCCGGCTGGCGAGGTATCCATAGCTGACCCGCAGGACCGCCGGACCGAGGCGGAAATGGTTGCCGTCCCGGACCGGCAGCAGGAAACCCTCCTGCACCAGCGTGTGAACGGTGCGGAACACAGCCGAACGCGTGATGCCGAGCGTCTGCGCCAGTTGCGCCATCGTCTGCTCCGGGCGCTGCGGCGTGAAGGTCTGCAACAAGGTCAGCCCGCGCACGAGGCCGGGAACGGAATAGGGATCCTTGTCGCTCATCACCCCTCCAGGGCGTTTCATGGGTAAAACGCGCGCTTCCCAACGAAACCCCCGGCCTTAGTGTCGGGTCAAGCAATTTCATACGGGAGACACGCCATGAACATCGCCGCGAACCCTCAGGCCAGCCTTGCGGACCGCATGAAAGCCCATACCGGGCGCTTCGTCGACAAGACCTTCGACTGGAACGCCTTCCCGTCCAACGCCGGCTTCGACGACCTGGCGCGCGCGCAGATGCGCTATATCGGCGCCGGTGGCTCCCCCAAGGTGGGCGACCCCACGACGCTCAAGGCGGACAACTTCACGCTCAGCCTGATCTACAAGGAACCCGGCCGCTACGCCGCGTGCCACAGCCACGAGATCGAGGAAAGCTTCCTCATCCTGTCGGGGGCGCTGGTCGTCGGCTGGGAAAAGCACGGCGAGGTCGTCGAGGTCAATCTCGGCCCCAGGGACATGATCCTGAACGCGCGCGAGATCGGCCACGGTTTCCGCGTCGACGGGGTCGAGCCGGTGATCATGTCGATCTCGGTCGACGTGGGCAAGCCGCTGCCGCCGGTCTATCACTATCACCCCAAGGAGCATCCGGCGGAGCTGGCGCGCACCTTCGGCGCCGAGCCGGGCAAGACCATGCCCTTCGATCGCAACGGCACCCACGAGATCCAGAAGCTGATGGCCGACTACGTGGTGCGCTACACCGAACTGCCGACGATCTGGGAAGACGCGGGCTTCACGCGGAAGGTCTACGTGGGCGATGCGCCGGGCGCGGTGAAGCATGACAGCACGCGCAAGGAGATGTGGGGCCTGCCCATGGGGGCGAAACTGGCGCCCTTCACCCGCACGGTCGAGGATGCGTATCTCTGCGTGGAGGGCAGCGTCGAGGTCGTCTGGGTCGGCGAGGACGGCGAGGAAACCAGCGTCGAGCTTGGCCCCCGCGACCTGGTCAAGACGCCCGCGGGACAGTCCCACTACCTGCGCAACCCCGGCGTCGGGCCGGCGACGGTCTGGACCGTGATCGGCACCTCGGGCGATGATGGCGCCGTCTACAGGAAGGGCTGAGCGCGATGAGCAATGCCGGCACTCCCGGACGCCCCGACGCGTTCAAAGAAATGATGGCCGCCGCACGCGCCGCGGGCCGGCCGGAACTGGCCCATCAGGGCCGGGGCCGGCCCCTCAGCGCCGCGGAGGATGACTTCGCCGGGGCGCTCATGGCACTCTATGGCGAAGGGATCGCCGATCCGGCGGACCTTGCCGACGCCCTTGCCGCCCGCGGCGTCATCCGACCGTCCAGTGGCAGGCCCGACTGGACGGCCGAGACGCTGGCGGCCGAGTTGCAGGCGATCAACGCGGATCTGGACGCGGCATATCTCGAAAACGGCTTCGGAGCCTGAGGGGAGGACACGATGGCAGTATCGGCAGAGATGAGGGCCCGGATCGAGGCCCGCGTGAACGAAGGCGTCCGCGATCAATGGTATCCGGTCGCCAAATCGGTGGAGATCCGGGGCGACCGGCCCTTCGGCGCCGTGGCGCTGGGGCAGAAGCTGGTGATGTGGCGCCGCTCGGACGAGACGGTGCAGTGCATCGAGGATTTCTGCCCGCATCGCGGCGCGCCGCTGAGTTACGGCGAGATCCACGGCGAGAACATCGGCTGCCGCTATCACGGCGTCGTGGTCGATGGCACAGGCACCGTGCAGCAGGTTCCCGCCATGCCCGATTGCCCGATGGAGGGGCGCAAGGCGCTGCGCTCCTACCACGTGGCCGAACACAGCGACGCGGTCTTCGTCTTCATGTCCTCCGACGAGGCGACGGTGCCCCCGCCCCTGCCGCTTTCGCCCGAACTGACCGATCCGGACTGGGCCGGCTTCCTGTGCACCGCCGTCTGGGATGTGAACTATCGCTACGCGCTCGACAACCTCGCGGACCCGATGCATGGCTGCTACCTGCACGCGGAGAGCTTCACGCTGGCCTTCGGCTCCAAGCAGGACCTGCTGGAGCTGGAAAACCGCGAGAGCGGCTTTCGCGTGGCGCGCGTGGGCCAGACCGGCGAGAATTTCGACTGGGTCGAATTCGAGACGCCCGAAGGCGGCATGTATTGCCACCTCGACATCCCCTATCCGGCCTCGGCCGGGCCCGGCGGCAACATGCGGATCGTGGGCTACGTCCTGCCCATGGGTCCGCAACGCTGCAAGGTGTTCTTCTGGCGGATGCGCAAGGTGCAGGGCTTCGAGCGCGACAGCTGGCGCTTCCTGTTCCGCGCGCGGCTGGAGGAACAGCACTGGAACGTGCTGGAGCAGGACCGCGTGATGCTCGAGGGGATGCCCGACGACGCGCGGCGGCGCGAGATGCTCTATCAGCACGATATCGGCCTTGCGCATCTGCGGCGGGCGCTCAACCGTCTGGCGCGCGCGCAGATCGAGGCCGAGGACGCGGCGGCCGACGGCGTCGCCGCGCAATGAACCTGAAGGGACGGCACATTCTCGTGTCCGGTGCGGCGCGCGGTCTGGGCGCAGTGATCGCCCGCCATCTCGCGGAGGCCGGCGCACGGCTGACCCTGACCGATATCCTCGAGGAGGAGGGGCGCGCAGTGGCGGCCGAGCTTTCGGCCGATTTCCACCCTGTCGACCTGCGCGATCCGGCCAGCGTCGCGGCACTGGGCACGCAGCTTGACGGACCGTTGCACGGGCTGGTCAACAACGGGGCGATCGCCACCGGCATCGGCGGCATCGGGTTCGAGGATGTCGATATCGACACCTGGGACCGGGTGATGGAGGTCAACGTGCGCGGCACCTGGCTGATGACGCGGGCCGCTTCCCCTGCCCTGCGCGCCTCCGGCTCGGGGCGGATCGTCAACGTGGCCTCCGACACCGCGCTCTGGGGCGCGCCCAACCTGATGAGCTACGTGGCCTCCAAGGGCGCGGTGATCGCGATGACGCGGTCGCTGGCGCGGGAACTCGGCCCCGACGGGATCGGCGTGACGGCCATCGCACCGGGCATCCTGACCACCGAAAGCACCGAATACGTGCCACAGGCGCGCCATGACCAGTACGGGCAGGGCCGCGCGGTGCCCGGGGCGCAACCGCCCGAGGACGTCGCCGGAACCGTGGCCTTCCTGCTAAGCGAGGCGGCCCTGACGCTGACCGGGCAGGTTCTGCCGGTCAACCGGGGCTTCGTGTTCACATGACCGGGGCGGAGCTTCTGGCCGAGTTGCAGCGCCCGTGGCGCCACGGCGAACATGTCGACGCGCGCGGCATCGTGCTGGAGGCGCCGCTGATCCTCGACGGGCTGGAGCTGCGCGGCTTCGACCTGTCGGGCGCGCGGCTGAACGGAGGGATCAGCGCGCGGGGCACACGGTTTCGAGGACTTGCATGGCTGCGCCGGGCGACGGTGCGCGGGCCCTGCGACCTTCGCGGCGCGACGTTCCGCACCGACCTGCGCGCCGACGGGTTGGTCGCGGGCGATGTCTGTCTGGACGGGGCGGTTGTTCAGGGCGTGCTTTCGCTGGCGCGCGCACGGCTGGCCACGCTGTCGATGCGCGACGCGCTGATGATGGCCAACGTGACGCTGGAGGGCGCGCGGATCGACGGGCCGGTCGACATGTCCGGGACCGAGATCCTCGGCGGGTTCTGGACCGCCGGCGCCGGGATCGCCGCGCTGAACCATGCCGAGGCCGAGATTTCGGGGCGGCTGCGCCTGCCGGCCTGAGCGCGGTCAGCGGCCCAAGCCGCCCGCCTCGGTCAATGTGCGCAACCGGTCGTAGAACCCGTCCACCTTGTCCTGTGCCGTCGCGCGCATCTCGGCATGGCTGGCCGATGGGTCGCCCGTTTCCCGCGCACCGGCCTCGCCGACCGCGCGCGAGACGTCCTGCACGAAGGCGCAGACGGGAAAGCGCGCCCGGCCGAAGGCGGTCAGCGCCGCCTCAAGCGTGTCATGCGCCGCAAGTGCATCGGCAAGGACCACGGCGTCCTGCATCGCCATGGCACCGCCCTGCCCCATGAAGGGGGTCGAGGCATGGGCGGCATCGCCGATCAGCTGGACACGCCCCCGGTGCCACGGCAGAGGCAGGACGATTTCCTCGACCGCCGTATACAGCACCTCGGTCCCTGCCCCCAGCTCCGCGAGGAACGGGGCGGCGGGACCTGCGAACTCCGAAAACCGCGCGGCCATGAGCCGGGGCCAGTCGGCGGGCGCGTAATAGCTGTCCCCGGGCTCGGCCACGGTGCCGAAGGTATAAAGCAGCTCGTCGCTGATCGGCATGATGCCGAAACGCTTGGCCGGCCCCATCATCATGATCTTGTCGGTCAGCTCCGGCGGCCGGCGATGCACGGACCGCCAGACGCCCACCCCGGTGTAGCGCGGCGCAACCTCGATGCCGATCAGGGCGCGGGTGGCCGACCGCACGCCATCGGCGGCGATCACCAGATCGGCCCGTGCGAGGCTGCCATCCGACAGCGTCGCGGTGACGCCCCCTGCCCCGTCCTTCAAACCCGTGACGGTCGTGCCCAGCTGTACCGGCACGCCGAGCGCCGCCACGCGACTTGCCATGACGCGGTGCATCTCGGCCCGCTTGATCCCGAGGATCGCGGGGATCCGGCCCGCGTCGGCGGTGGGATAGCGGGTCTCGACGATCGGCTGCCCGACGTGATCGTAATAGGCGTTGCGTCCTTCGGGCACGAGGAACCCAGCGGCGAGGATATCCTCCAGCAGGCCGATTTTCCCGAGGCTTTCCAGACCGTTGGCATAAACGAAGATGCCCGAGCTCTGGAACCGCCACGCCTCCTGCTTCTCGACGATCCGGACCCGGTGGCCGGTCTGCGTCAGCGCGATGGCGGCGCAGCAGCCGGCGATCCCGCCGCCCACGATCAGTATGTCCATGGGGCGCTGCGGCATCGGTCTAGGCCTGATGCGTGGGCTGCAGGGATGTGTCCCTCAGCGCGATCTGGCGCAGGACGAGCTGCTGCATCAGGTCCGCCTTGCGCGCCGCGAAGGCAGGATCGGCCCAGAGGTTCGACAGCTCGGACGGATCGGCGCCGAGGTCGTAAAGCTCCCCCAGATCGGAACCCTCGAACACCGTCATCCGCCAGCCGTCATGGACCAGCGTGCGGCTGGCGGTGCGGCCGTCGTCGCTGGCGAAGGCAAGGCCCGCATCCTCGATCAGGACGGGCAGTTCGGCGGCGTCCTCGGCCAGCAGGTCGCGCCCCTGCATGCCGACGGGGCATGCGATCCCGGCGCTTTGCAGCAGCGTCGGGGCGAAGTCGATGGCGCTGCCCTGCCGCGACGACACGGATGCGCCCGCCCGCCTCGGATCGGCCCAGATCAACGGCACGCGGATCAGCCCGTGGCTGTGAAGCCCGTGTTTCAGGACCGTGCCGTGATCGCCCATGTAATCGCCGTGATCCGACATGAAGACGACGACCGTGTTCTCCGCCTTGCCGGCTTGTTCCAGCGCGTCGAGGATCCGCCCGACCCAGTCGTCGATCATGGTGATCGCTCCGTAGTTCAGTGCAATCATCCGGCGCGTCGCCTCCGCGTCGCCGTGAAAGGGCCAGTAGGCGTCGGGGTTTTCCGCGCCGATCTCGTAGACACGCCGGATGTGGCGCGGCAGGTCCGTCCGGGCCGAGGTCGGATGGTCGAAGCTGTCGGGGAGCGGAATATCCGCCGGGTCATACATGTCGAAATAATGCCCCGGCGGCGTGAAGGGATGGTGCGGATCGGGGAAGGAGGCCAGCAGCAGAAACGGATCGTCGCTTGGGTCTTGCAGGAATTGGCAGGCCTCTTCGCCGACATAGGCGGTGGGATAAAGCGCCTCGGGCACCGCCGTCCGCCACATCTGGGGCGCGGCGCCGGGCGCGTTGCCAGCCGACGCGGCGCGTCCGCGCGGATCGGGCGCGCCGTCCAGCCGGTCCCGCAGCCAGCCCGTGTAATGCCCCTCCACCTGATCGCCATGGCCGATGCACAGGCGCAGATGATCGAACCCGTAATAGGGAAGCGGCACGCCGCGGTCCGGGTCGTCGATCCAGCGGGTGCGGATCTCGTGTTCATACTCCGGCCCGCGCCGTTGGCCTCTGCGCGCCAGATTGAAGGGCTCGGGCGGGGCCTCGCCTTGCCCGGCCGGGGCTGGCGGCCGCGCCGGAACGGGCGAGACGTTCTGGAAATGCGCCTTGCCCACCAGCCCCGTGCGATAGCCCGCCGCACGCAGCACATCGGCATAGGTCGTGCAGTCGAGGCCAAGGGGAATACCGTTCTGGCGGCAGCCGTTGACCGAGGTCAGCTGCCCCGTGGCCAGTGCGGCGCGGTTGGGCTGGCAGATCGGATTGGCGACGTAGAAACGATCGAACCGCGTGCCCCGCGCGGCCAGCGCATCGATCCGCGGCGTGCGCAGGATGCCGTTGCCGTAGCAGCCAAGGTGATCGGCACGCTGCTGATCTGTCATGATGACAAGGAAATTCGGGCGGCTCATCTGAACATCAGGTCGACCGGATAGGTCACCAGTTCGGGGATGAAGAAGATCAGCAGGATCGCCAGCAGGTCGAGCAGGATGAAGGGGATCGCCGCCCGGTAGATGTCGCCCATCGTCGTGCCCTTGGGGGCCACGGCCTTCATCACGAACAGCGCCGCCCCGAACGGAGGCGATGTCGCCCCGGTCTCGATCGCCACGAGGAACAGGGCGGCGAACCAGATCGGGTCCATGCCGAACTGCTGCACGATGGGCACGAAGATCGGCAGCGTGATCAGCATGATCGGCAACGGCCCCATGAACATCCCCATGAAGACCACCAGCATGATCATCATGAAGACGATCGCGTCGTCCGAGATGTCGAGGCTCAGGACCGCATCGACCATCCCGAAGGTGGCCCCCGTGAAGGCCAGAAGCTGCGAGAAGGTGACGGCACCCGACACGATCAGCAGCACCATGACCGAGATGTTGGCGCTCGAGAACATCGTGTCGCCAAAGACCTTGGGCGTCAGGCGGCGGCGCAGTGCGGCCAGCAGCAGCGTGGCGAAAGCCCCCGTCGCGGCGGCCTCGCTGGGGGTGGCGATGCCCAGGAAGATGACGCCCACGACCGAGAAGACGATCACCGACAGCGGCAGGATGTTGACGGTGGTGGCCGTCAGCTTTTCGCCCAGGCTGACCTTCGGAACATCGAAGGACGGCGCGAGATGCGGCTGCAGGTGGCAGCGGCCGAGGATGTAGAGGACGTAGAGCAACGCCATCAAGAGCCCCGGCACGATGATGCCGATCAGGATGCGTCCGATCGAGATATCGCCGATCACGCCCAGAACCACCGCCAGCGATGACGGCGGGATCATGATCGCAAGGCCCGAGGATCCGAGGATGGGCCCGAGCGACATCGGTTTCGCATAGCCGCGCCGTTCCATCTCGGGCGTCAGCGACGATCCCAGAAGAGCGATGGAGCCCATGGAGTTTCCCGTGAGGGTCGAGAACAGGACGCCCCCGCCCACGGCCATCAGCGCCAGCCGCCCGCGCAGCTTGCCGAACCACTTGTCGAGCGTGTCCATGAGGTCGATGGCGATGCCGGAGCGGAACATCGCCTCGCCCATGATCATGAACAGCGCGATGGGGATCAGCGTGAAACTGGTCACGGAGCCGACGGTGTTCAGGACCAGTTGCTCGACGCCGGAAAAGCCGCCCATCAGGATGTAGGATCCCACGAGGTTGATGGCGAGAAAGGCGAAGGCGACCGGCAGGCCCGCCAGCATCAGCGCGAACAGCGGGACCAGAACGATGGTGAGCGTGACATACCATTCCATCGCTCAGATCGCCTCGCCACGCAGGGTGCGGATGATCTGGTCGAGGAACTGGACGGCCATCAGGGCCATGCCCACCGGCAGGGCCGCGGTGATCCACCAGCTTTGCGGACGCATCACCGTCACCAGCCGGACGCCCAGGTCGTATTGCTCGATCACCACGCTGACGCCGACGACGGTCAGCAGCGCGCACAGAACGAACCCGATGGTCGCATTCATGAGTTGCAGGATCAGGCGCCAGCCGTGCGGCAGGCTGTCATGGACCAGATCCATGACCACGTGCAGGTTCTTTTCCAGAAGGTACGGCGCACCGAGGAAGGTGATGAACAGGAGCGCGTATTCGCTGACCTCGATCACCCAGATCTGGGACGCGCCGCCGAGCCAGCGGATGACGACCTCGAAACAGATGATCGCCGCGATCATGGACAGGAGCACCGCCCCGATCACGGCACAGAACAGGTTCAGGCGGCTGAACACGCGCCTCAGCTGGGTCAGGGTGCGGTCCACCTTCTGCCTTCCGTTCTTGACAATGGGCGGGGTCGGAGCACGCCCGACCCCGCCGTTTCGCGCGTCACATCAGGCCGTCAGCGGTCCAGCATCTCGCGAAGCTCGGCCGCGATCTCGGCGCCCGCGTTTTCCGCCGTCATGCCCCATGCCGCATCCATGGCCATGGCCTCATACTGCGCGGCCTCGTCCTCGGGCAGCATGAGGTAGTTGAACCCGGCCGCTTCCTGCGCGGCCCGTTCGGTCGCGATGTCCTCGGCCCAGATATCGTCCATCCGGGGGGCGAAATCCTCGCGCAGGAAGGTGACGAACCGCTCCTGCAGGTCGGGCGACATCTCGTTGAACAGGTCCATGTTCATCAGAACCGGGAAACCCGCGCGGTAGACGCCGGGCTGAACGACCGTCTCCACCAGCCCCTCGAACTGCGCCGCCTGACCCAGCGGGCCCTGCATGAACCCGTCGATGGTGCCGCGTTCCAGCGCGGTGTAGATTTCCTCCATCGGCAGGACGATGGGCTCGGCGCCGAGCGCCTGGGCCAACGGCAGAAGCGTCGGGAAGACGCGGATGCGCTTGCCTTCCAGGTCGGCGAGGCCGGTGACCTCGTCGGCCATGTAGATCTGGAAATTCAGCTGCGTGGCCGGGATTTCGCCGATGAACGCGAGATCCTGTTCGGCGTGCAGCTCGGTCATCCGCTCGTGGTAATCGGTGGCCGCGATCTCTTCGTAGTTCAGGAAGGACAGGTTCATCGTGCCCGAGGTCGGCACCAGGCCCTGGTAGTAGCTGGGGCTGGTATAGGTCATGCCCATTGCGCCGTTGCGCACGCCCTCGGCCTGACCGAAGGGCGGCATGACCTCCGGGCCGCCCCGCCAGTTGATCTCGATCTCGCCTTCGAAGCGTTCGTTCACTTCCTCGACGAACTGGGCGAAGGGCTCGGTGATGTAGACCGACCGGGGCGCCAGCGTCACGGCGTTGATCTGGACCGGATCGGCAAAGGCCGGGGCGGCGGCTGCGGCAACGCCGGCGGCAAGCAAGGCGGTGCTAAACACGTGTTTCATGGGAACTCCCGTTGTGAGTGGACTGATCGAGCGGCGTGGTCCAGGCGTTGTAGCCATAGACCCAATCCGCGTTGCCGGCCTTCTTGAGCCAGTCATTGGCAAGCGAGCTTTCCTGGACCCGCGCGGTGCGGGGCTTGCGTTCCGTTTCGTAGCGCGCGAGCGCGGCCTCTATATCGTCGGTGCGGTCTGCGCTTGCGAGGGCGCGGGCCAGCACCACCGCATCCTCGATGGCCATGCAGGCGCCCTGCGCCATGAAGGGCACCATCGGATGCGCCGCGTCGCCCAGAAGCGTCGCGCGCCCCTTGGCCCATTGCGGCATCGGATCGCGCACATGCAGCGCCGATCGCGTGACATCGTCCAGCGAGTCCAGCAGCTTGCGGGCGTCGCCGTGGAAATTGGCATAGGCACGGCGCAGATCCTCGGCATCGCCGGGCAGCGTCCAGCCTTCCTCGGACCAATCCTCCTGCGGCAGGGTGGCGAAGACGAAGATTTCCCGCCCCCCGGTCAGCGGGAAGGTCACGATCTGCTTTTCGGGCACCTCGCCCCACCACTTGGTGAAGGCGTCGGTGTCGGGAAGCCCCGCGGCCCTGTCGCTGGGGAACGTGCCGCGATAGGACACCATGCCGGTGTAGCGCGGATGATCCTCGCCCCAGAGCGCGGTGCGCACGACCGAGTGGATGCCGTCCGCGCCGATCACCACGTCGAAGGCCCCGCGCGTGCCATCGGCAAAACCCAGCGTCGCCTGCCCCGCGCCAAGCTCCAGCGAGACCGACCCCATTCCAAGGCGCAGCCTGTCCTCGGGCAGGCGCGCGCGCAGGGCGTCCAGCAGATCGGCGCGGTGGATCGTCAGTTGCGGCGCGCCGTATTTCTCCTCCGCCGCCGCACTCATCGGCAGGCGGGAGGTCTCCTCGCCGCTGACGCCGTCCCGGCTGATGCGAAAGCTGGGGCGCGCCGCGCTGTCGCGCAGGTAGGGGCCGACGCCCAGCTGGTCGAGAGCGAAGACGGCGTTCGGCGTCAGGTTGACATCGGCCCCGACCCGGTTGAAGGCCCGCGCCTTTTCGAAGACCTGCACGTCGTGACCAGCCTGATGCAGCGCGATGGCGGCGCAAAGACCGCCGATGCCACCCCCGCATATGCCGATTGAAAGCGCCACTTTGTCCCCTTTGGTCTTGCCGGGTGTTCTATATTGAACTATATGTTCAAACGTAGGTTATGAGGACCCGTGCGGTCAACAGTTTTCCGCCGCGCGGCTCCGGCACGCAGCACCCCGCGCAGACCTGAACGACAGGACAGATCCCCATGGGCGACACGCCATCCCAGACCCCCTACTCCGTGCCCCCGGTGGAGCGGGCGCTGAAGCTTCTGCATTACATCGGCGAAGGGCAGCGGGCGCGGAACCTGTCCACCGTGTCGCGCGATCTGGGGATTAACCGCACGACCCTGATCCGCCTGATCCATACCCTTCTGGAACACCGCATGATCGAGGAACTGGGCGACGGCGGCGGCTACCGGCTGGGCGCCGGGATGGTCAGCCTCGGCGCGCAGGCCATCCAGGGGCGGGACATCGTGCAGATCTGCCAGCCGATCCTGCGGGAACTGTGCCTTGAAACCGGCATGTCGGCGCATCTGGGGGTGCTGGACGGGCGCGACATCATCTATCTCGGGCGCGAGGCGCCCAATTCCCATCTCGTCAGCAACGTGCGCACCGGATCGCGGCTGGCGGCCCACGCCTCGTCGATCGGACGCGCGATCCTCGCGGAATGCTCCGAGACGCAGCTGCGGCAGATCTTTTCCGGCGATCCACCCCAGACGGCGACCGACAAGACGCCGCGGACGATCGAGGAGATCATCGCGCAGGCCCGCCACGACAAGGCCGAGGGCTTCGCCTGGAGCCAGGGGAATTTCGAGGCGGGCATCGGGTCCTGCGCGGCGGCGGTCTTCGATCATACCGGGCAGGTCGTGGGCGGCATCAACGTGTCCGGCCCCGAGGCGCGCTTCGCCGCCGGTCCCGAAGGCCGCGACCCGGCCCTGATCGACGCGGTCACCTCGGCCGCGCGCAGGGCCTCGGCCGCGCTGGGTCACACCGCGCGCTAGGGCCATCTGGCCCAGGGATGCGGCTGGCCGGACATGTCCTCGTAGATCGACTTCTGCCGCTGGTAGGCGCGCAGACCCGCGCGCCCTTTCTCGCGTCCGATCCCGCTTTCGCCATCGCCGCCGAAGGGCGTCGAGATCGAGAACTGCTTGTAGGTGTTGATCCAGACCGTGCCGGCCCGGATGGCGGCCGCGATGCGCCGGCAGCGGCGGTGGTCGGTCGACCAGATGCCGCAGGCGAGGCCATAGTCGTTGTCATTGCCCTGCGCGATCACGTCGGCCTCGTCCTCGAAGGGCATCACGACCAGCACGGGGCCGAATATCTCCTCCCGGCAAGTGCGCGCGGTGTTGTCGAGCCCGGCGATGATCGTGGGCATGTAATAGGCACCCGATTGCAGCGCTGCCGCCTCGGGCCGCGTACCGCCGCACAGGATCGTGCCGCCCTCGTCCCGGGCCAGCGCCACGTAGCGTTCCACGGCTTCGCGATGCTCGGGATGAACCAGCGAGGACACCTGCGTCGCCGCGTCGAAAGGATGGCCGACCACCAGCGCCCGCGTCGCGTCGACCAGCCGCGCGACGAAGGCCTCGTACATGCTGCGCTGCACGAACAGGCGCGACCCCGCGATGCAGCTTTGCCCCGAGGACGAGAAGATGCCGAAGAGGATCCCCGCGATCGCCAGATCGACATCGCAATCCTCGAACACGATCGTCGGTGACTTGCCGCCCAGTTCCAGCGAGACCGGCATCAGCTTTTCCGCCGCCGCATGGGCCAGCCTGCGCCCCGTCGCCGTGCCGCCGGTGAACGAGACCTTGGCGATGTCGCGATGCTCGACCAGCGCGTTGCCCACCTCGCGGCCCGAGCCCGGCAGGACCGACAAAAGCCCTTGCGGCAGTCCCGCTTCCTCGGCGATGCGCGCCAGTTCGAGGCTGACCAGCGGCGACCAGCTGGCCGGTTTCAGCAAGACGGCGTTGCCCGCGGCAAGGGCCGGCGCGACCTTCTGGGCGTCGGACGCGATGGGCGAATTCCACGGCGTGATCGCCGCCACCAGCCCCAGCGGCTCGTGGATCGAAGCCGTGGTATAGTCGCCGCGCGGCACCGTCAGCAGGTCGTCCGAGGTTTCCGCCACGGCCGCGAAATACCGGAAGGTGCCCGCAGCCGAGGTCGCCAGCGCGCGGGTTTCGGCCAGGGTCTTGGAGGTGTCGCGGCTTTGTACCCAGGCGATGCGGTCGATATTGGCGGCGATGCCCTCGGATATGCGGTAGAGCACCGTGGCGCGTTCATGGGGCTTGAGCGCCCCCCATCCCGGTTGCGCGTCGCGCGCGCGGGCGATGGCAAGCTCCACATCCTCCGCCGCCGCACCGCTCAGCGTTGTGTTGACGCTGCCCTCGGCGGCGAATTGCGAGGTGATCGGCGCGCCGCGCCCTTTTTGCCAATGGCCTCCGACAAAGATCAGGTCGTCGCGAAATGTCTGCTCCATGGTACCCTCAGATGGCGATCGCGGCGCGCCGGTTCACGACGGCGCGCGCGATGCTGTAAACGGTGGATCGGGACGTCTTGGGGTTTCGCGGCGACGGCTTGCCCACCAGTTGCATGGAAAACTCCAGCGCCTGCGAGGTGACGCGGAAGGCGTGTGTGTTCTCGGTCGTGCCGGGGTCGGCGACGAGGCGGACACGCGTTCTGTCCATGCCCAGCCCCGCCAGAGCCAGCGTCGCGGCGACATTGGCGTTCTTGGGATAGCTCTGCGCCGCCTCCCGCGCGCTGCCCTCGAAGAAGGTGAAGGGCGCGGTGAGCGCGGCAAGGTCGGTCACCTCCTCGGCCGGCGTGCCGGCCCAGGCGCCCGGCGGCTTGGTGCCGGTGTAATCGACCGAGATCAGCCCCGAGAGACGCGCCGCGCCAAGTGCGTCGATGCCGCCGATGGCCCCGGCGGGCACGAGGCATTGCGCCCCCGAGGCCCGCGCGGCGGTGTCCAGCCCGGCGGCGAGCTCCGCCTCCGCCAGGGCCCCGACCGAGGCCACGATCAGGTCCGTGCCGCCGGCCAGCACCGCCGCCCCGAAGGCCGCCACCGCACCGTGTCCGGCGCATTCGACGACCACGTCGGGGCGCGCCGCCAGCACGCTGTCCAGCGACGATGTCACCGATGCCGTCCCGCCAAGCGCCGCGCGAACCTCCGCCTCGCGGCCTGGGCGCACCAGCACGGAGACGTGCTCGGGCGCGCGTTCCTGCGCAGCGAGGATGTCGATCAGGTCGCGGGCGATCGCCCCGAACCCGATGATCGCGACGTGACCGAGGCTCATGACTTGCCGCCCGCCGCCCCGGCCGGCGGTCCGGCGAAGGATTCCGCGAAGGGACCGATGGACACCATGTCGACCTCCACGACCGCGGGGCCGGTCCGCCCGAGGGTCGCGTCCAGCGCCTGCGGGAAATCCTCGATCCGCGCGACGCGGGCATGGGGCATGTCGATGGACTGGCACAGCAGCCGGAAATCGGGCGTCTTGAGCTTGGAATAATGCCTGCGCCCGTCGTATTGCGCGTCCTGGATGTTCTCGATCACGCCATAGGCCGCGTCGTTCATCAGCACGAAGGTGATCGGCAGGTCCGCGTCGACCGCCGTGATCAGCTCGGCAAGGCCAAGCTGCGCCCCGCCGTCGCCCACCAGCGCGATGGTGCGCGCCTCGGATCCCGCCGCCGCCCCGATGGCCATGGCGATCCCCTGCCCGATGCCGCCGCCCAGGGCGTGGACGCCAAGATGCGGCGCCGCGATCTGGACGTAGCGGTTGCCGAAGGTGGAGTTCGAGATCGTCACGTCCCGCACCCATGGGTGACCGCCCTGCGGCACCACCGCCAGCAGATGATCGGCGACCACCTGATAGGGCCCGAGGCGCGCGCGCAGCGCGCCTTCCGATTTCGCGCGGGCCACGGCGATGTCGTAATGCAGCTGCGGGTCGGTCTGCAGCCTGTCGGGAAGACGGTCCAGAAGCGCCCGCAGCGTCGCCGCCGCGTCGCCGCACAGGAACCCGTCGACCGGGTAGTTGCGCCCGCCCTGCGCAGGCTCCACGTCGATCTGGAACAGCGGGCGCGGCAGCGGCATCTTGTTGTTGCGCGTCTCGTTGCCCCGCAGCCGCGAGCCCACGACGATCATCAGGTCGCAGCCGCGATAGAGCGCCTCGGCCTCGGGGGTCATGTTGAAGGCCCCGAGCGTGCCCTTGTGGGTTTCGGGAACCACCGCGCGCCCTTGCGTGGACGTGACCGCGCCGAAGCCGCGTTCGACCAGCTCCGACGCCTCGGCCCCGGCGCCCCGCGCGCCGCCACCGAGCCAGAGCATCGGCCGTTTCGCGGATGTCACCCGTTCGGCCAGCGCGTCGAGGGCGGCCTCCTCCACCGGCGGCAGAGCCGGGCGCGGTGGGGTCAGGCGCAATCCCGGCACTGCGGGGATGCGCTGCACGTCGACGGGCACCTCGAGGCTGACCGGACCCGTGGGCGGCGTCATCGCCGCGCGGATCGCGGCCGAGAGCGTGCCAAGAACCCCCATCTCGTCCCAGATGCGGAACACCGCCTTGGACACGCCGCGCAGCATCTCGGGCTGCTTGGGCACATCGTGGATCGCGGCGCGGTCGCGGTCCATCCAGGGGCGGTCGATCTGCGTGGTCAGGTGCAGCACCCGGCTACCGGCGGTCAGCGCCTCGGCCTGCGCGCCCGCGGCATTGCCCGCCGCCGTCCCGGTCGAGGTCAGCGCCACGCCCAGTTGCCCCGAGACGCGCGAAAAGGCGTCGGCCATGTTCATCGCCCCGGCCTCGCCGCGTGCGGGGACGAAACGGATGCGCCCCTGTTCGGCCACCGCGTCGAGGATCGGCATGTTGTGGATCGAGATCACGCCGAACATGGTGGTGACGCCCGCATCGGCAAGCGCCTCGGCGATCTGGTGGCCAACGGTCTGGGGCATGGGGCTTGGGTCTTTCGTCAGGGTCTTCGGAAACGGGGATCAGGCAAAGCGCGACACGCCGCCCGAGATTTCGAGCTTGGCACCGGTGATGTAGCTGGACGCGGGCGAGGCAAGGAACGCGATCGCGCGGGCGGGCTCCTCGGGCTGGCCGAGCCGGCCGAGGGGGATCTTCTTGGCCCTTGCCAGCGCGGCGAACCAGTCCTCGCGGCTCTGGGCCTTGTCCTCGCGCGCCTCGTAGCGGCGTTGCCATTGAGCGCTGTCCACGAGACCCAGAAGGATCGAGTTGACGCGAATGTCGGGCGCGAGTTCGGTGGCCAGCGATTTCAGCAGGTTCTGTACGCCCGCCCGCGCGGCGGAGGTGCAGACCATGTGCGGCTCGGGCTGCAACGCCAGAAGCGAATTCACCGCGACGATCGCGCCCTGCCCGCTTGCGCGCAGCATCGCTTCGAAGGCGCGGATCGGGTGCAGCTGGCTGAAGAATTTCAGCTCCAGCTCCTCGCGCCAGTCGGCGTCGCTGGTGTCGGCATAGGTCGAGACGCGCCCCTGCCCGGCATTGGTGACAAGCGCGTCGCAGCCGCCGAAGCGCTGCCCGACCTCCTCGGCGAAGCCCGCGACCGCCTCAGGGTCCAGCACCGAAAACGCCCGCGCCAGAACCCTGTCCGGGCCGTATGCGTCTCCCAGTTCCGCCGCGACGGCCTCCAGCCGCTCCGCGCCACGGGCGCAGAACGCCACCCGCGCGCCGTCCTTCAGCAAGATGCGCACGGCCGCCAGCCCGATCCCGGAACTGCCGCCGGTGACCACGACGCAACGGTCGGTCAGCCCGAGGTCCATCCTTCAGCCTTCCTTCGGAAAGCCGGGATCGGGCCGCCCGGCCATGACCGCGCGTTGCGCCGGTGTCGGCGGCCCTGCCGTCATCCACTGGTCCATCGCCTCGGGGTCGGTGCGCGACCAGACCTTGGGTTCGTGCGTCTCCTCGTCGATCTGCTGCACCTCCGAGGTGAACTCGATCACGAAGCCGGACGGGGACACGAAATAGGCGAAGGGGTTGTTGCCCGGCCCATGCCGCCCCGGCCCCCAGCTTGGCACCTGTCCCTGCTGCTTCATGCGGCCGATACCGCGCATGAAACTGTCGATGCCCGGCATCTCGAAGGCGACATGGTTGACCGACGCATATTGCGCGCGCACCAGCGCGATGGCGTGGTGGTCGCTGCCGATGCGCAGGAACACCATCTGGTCGGCGGAGTAGTCGCTGGTGCGGAAACCCAGCATCTCCTCGTACCACTGTTGCACACCGTCCATGTCGGGCGTGTTCAGCACGACATGGCTGATCTTGCGGGGATAGGCGTGGACGTCGTCGGCGTCGCGCAGGGCGATGTCGGCGGTGATGCGCAGGCGCCGGTTATCCGGGTCGACCACCTCGAAGCCGTAGCCGCCGATGGGGCCGTCGTACGCCGCCGGCGCGCCGCGCAGGTCCGCGCCCTTTTCGGAAAGCTGTCGGTAGAGCGCGTCGACGCCATCGCGGTCCGGCATGCCGAAATGGATGTACTCGATGCCATAGGTCGCGTCATCCTTGAGCCCGTAGATGAAAGGCTGGTCCCCGGTGCCGCGCAGATAGGTGATCCCGTCGCCCTCATGGGCCACGTGCAGGCCCCATTGATCGGTGTAGAACGGCGTCGTCGCTGTGATCCCGGGCGCGCGCATCACGATGCCGCGCAGGTGGTCCAGTCTGAGGTCTTCGGTCATCTCAAGCTCCCTCGGGGTTTCGGGCGGCGGCCAGGCCCATGTGATCCAGCAGGGCGGCGCAGAACGCGTGGGGACGTTGCAGGTACACCGCATGCCCGGCCCGGTCGATCTCGGTGACGGTGGGACGCGTGCCCATTGCCGCTTCCCACGCGTCGGCGGCGGCCATGGTCTGCGCCATGGGCGTCACCCGGTCCTGCGCGCCGATGATGAAGCCGGGGCGCGTCGCGACATGGGCCAGATCGCCGGGCAGATCGCCCGACGCAAGCATCCGCGCCGCCTGGGCGTAGCCGTCGGGGTTGACCTGCGCCATCGCGGCCTCGACGCTTTTTACGATCTCGGGGTGACCCTCCGGATCATGCACGAGATTGGCGGCGCGCGCATTGGCGAAGGCGGCGGGGCCGAGCCGCGCGAGATCGCTCAGGCGGGCCTGCACCCCGTCGGGCAGCGCCCCACCGCGCGGCACGCCGTAGCCCTTCGCGGCGGCGGCCAGCGTGAGGCTTTGTACCCGGTCCGGGAACCGGCGCGCGAAGGCAGCCGCGATCAGCGTTCCAAGCGAATGCCCCACGATATGCACCGCGCCATGGCCAAGCCGGTCCAGCAACTCCGCCAGCCTGTCCGCGTAGTCGCCGGCCATCGGCCAGTCCCCGGCCAGTGGCGACGAACCCGAATAGCCCGGCGCATTCCACGCAAGCAGGCTCAGGTCGGCGGGCAGGACGTCGAAGAGCGGCGCGAAGGAGGTCGCGTTGGACCCGATACCATGCAGGAACACGACAACGGGCCCCGGCCCCGGCCGCGCGATATGGGCGAGATCACCCGACACCCCGGGTATCGGCTCAGTCATCGTGGCATCGCAATGCTTGCGAAGATCGGCACATCGGATCGTCCCTGCAGCCTGGTGCCCAGACAAGAGTTTCACATCGAATGTTCATTATAGAACAGTTTGTTCAAACTACAGTGCAACCGGTGCCGACACATGTCAAGGCTCCGGTCCGCCTCATCCGGCCGCCCACCTGCCCGGCAGACGATCCATCGCGGGATCGACCGGGAGACGCCGCAGGTCGGTGGCGTCGTGGCAGGCGCCGGCCACGACGCCCGCGCATGCCGCGTCGCGATCGCAGATCGCGAGCTCCACGCCCGGATGGCACCGCGCGGAACGCGCCGTCACGTGGCGGCGTTCAAGCGGCTTTCCATGGACCTCAGCAGGCATTGCGACGGTCTCGACAGCGGCACGCCCGAGAGGCGCAGGACGCTGATCTGAACGGATCCGATATCCAGCTCAAGCGGATCGAGCGCGGCCGGAGAACCGGGGCCATCGAAGACCGTGCGCGGAAAGATGCAGGTCCGCGGGCCATGCGCGATGGCCTGACCCAGCTGCGCTGCAACGACGCTGGTCACGGTGCCCTCTTCGAGCGCATGGCGTCGAAACGCGTGGCTGATCGCCGTGCGCGACCCGGTGCCCTCGGGCGGCAGCACGAGGCGACCGGGCGACAGGTCCCAAAGCCCGACCTGGCCGCCGGTCCCGACCCAGTCGGGCGTGGCGAACGCCGCGAGGCGCACGTTCTGGGCTGCAAGCACCTCTACGGACCGGTCCGTCTCGGGGTTGGTGACGATGGCCAGATCGATCTCTCTTTGCCGCAACTGGCGCATCACGTCTCCGCAGGAGACGTTGACGGAAACGCCGGGCATTTCGGTCTCGAGATCGCGCATCGCCAGCAGGGGAAGCCCGGCGGAGATGTCATCGCCGATGCCGACACACAGTGTGCCCATGTGCCCGTCGCGCAGGTTGCCCAATTGCCGCTGAAGCTCCCCGAACTCGACAAGGTGCCGTTCGACCACATCGAGCAGAAGTTCGCCGGCGGAGGTCAGTCGGACACCGGCCGGGATGCGTTCGAAGATGCTGAAACCGACCGCATCCTCGAAGGTCTGGATCGAACGATTGAGCGCGGAGGGGGAGACGGCAAGCAAATCGGCGGCCTTCCGGATCGATCCCTGCCGCTGGATCAGCCGTATCGCCGTGTAGATCTTCAGATGTTTCATGCGCGATCCCGCAGGTGGTGCAAAAACTGCATCACGGCGCCGCAGAATTAACGGCAGACAACACCACGTCAATCGGCATTGTTCATGCTGCACGTGCAAAATGCACGAGGACTGCCAAGGGGATTCTCATGAAAAAAACTGCTTCTCGCCAGCGCCGTCGCCGCGCTGTCCGTGACGGCTGCCAATGCCGAAATCAAGGTAGGCGTTCTGCATTCCACCACCGGGACGATGGCGATTTCGGAAACGACCTTGCGCGACGTGATGCTGATGCTGATCGAACAGCAGAACGCGGCCGGCGGCCTGCTCGGGCAGGAACTGGTGCCCGTCGTGGTCGACGGCGCCTCGGACTGGCCCACCTTCGCCGAGCGCACGCGTGAGCTTCTGACCGTCGACGAGGTCGATGTCATCTTCTGCTGCTGGACCTCCACCAGCCGCAAGGCCATCCTGCCGGTCGTCGAGGAACTGGGCGGCATCGTCTTCTACCCGGTCCAGTACGAGGGCGAGGAAAGCTCTCTCAACGTGTTCTACACCGGTGCCGCGCCGAACCAGCAGGCGATCCCGGCGGTCGACTATTTCATCGAGGAACTGGGCGTCGAATCCTTCGCGCTTCTGGGCACGGACTACGTCTATCCGCGCACCACGAACCGCATCCTCGAGCAGTACCTTCTGGACGCGGGAATCCCGCAGGAAAACATCTTCGTCAACTACACGCCCTTCGGCCATTCCGACTGGTCCTCGATCGTGTCGGACGTGGTCGCCCTGGGTGCCACGGGTGAACAGGTCGGCGTGATCTCCACGATCAACGGCGACGCCAACGTGGGCTTCTACAACGAGCTGATCGCGCAAGGCGTGACGGCCGACGACATCCCCGTCGTCGCCTTCTCCGTCGGCGAGGAGGAGCTTTCGGGCCTCGATACCGAGCCGCTCGTGGGGCACCTCGCGGCGTGGAACTACTTCATGTCCGCCGATACGCCCGAGAACGAGGCGTTCATCGCGGCATGGCACGAATTCACCGGCGACGACACGCGGGTGACCAACGACCCGATGGAAGCCCATTACATCGGTTTCCAGATGTGGGTCGCGGCCGTCGAAGCGGCGGGCACGACCGAACCCGACGCGGTGCGCGCGGCGATGTACGGCCTGCAGGTTCCCAACCTGACCGGCGGCATGGCCGAGATGCTGCCCAACCATCACCTGACCAAGCCGGTGCTGATCGGCGAGATCCGGGCGGACGGGCAGTTCGACATCGTCAGCCAGACCGACCCCGTCCCCGGCGACGCATGGACCGATTTCCTCGAGGACTCCGCCGTGCTCGTCTCGGATTGGCCCGGCCTCGGCTGCGGCATGTACAACACCGAGACCGAGACCTGCGTGCAGCTTCAGTCCAACTACTGACAAAACCTGACGGGCGACGGGCGGACCCGGATCCGCCCGTCCCCGCGCGCCCCGGGGCAGCACGCATAATGATACGCATCGCACTCGCCGCGCTTGCCGGCGTCTTCCTGAGCCTCACCGCTCCGCTGCCGACCCATGCGCAGCAAACGGACGGCCCAGACCTTCAGTCCATCCTGCAGGACAATTCCGAGCTTGTCGCAAACGCCTCCCGCCGCACGGTGCAGGAGGTTCTGGACATCCTGGTGGACAGCCGGTTGCCCGAGGTGCCGGCGTTCCTGACCGCGTGGCAGGCGCGCGCGCTCTACCAGCGCGAAAGCGACGGTCTTTTCGTCTACGTGGAGGACCCCGACGCCGATGCCCTGACGCTCATCGACATCACCAGCGGCGAGGGGCTCGGCACCGCCACCAGCCGCGAGGTCCGCCAGCTCAGGCCCAATCGCGGCGTACAGTCCGTGATCGGCGCCACTCTGGTCGGCTTCCAACTCGCCTCCGACGATCCCGCGGTGCGCCTTGGAGCGCTCGACGCCATCGAAGACGACCCCGAGGAGCGGCACCTTGCGGCTCTCGAAGACCTGGTCGCGACCGAGACCGACCCGGACGTGCTCGAACGGGCCGAGCTTTTGTTGCCGGCGCTCGTCATCGCCTTTTCGGACGACGATGCCCCCCGCGTCGAGGCGATCCGAAGCCTTGCGGGCAACATCAGCCTGACCGCGCGCAGAACACTGAACCCGCTCCTGACGACGCGGACGGAGTTTGCCGAGACCCTGCCCGAGAACGCGAACATAGCCCGCGAACTCAGCCCCGGCAGCGACCTGCTGAGCGTCGCGGACGCCTATGACATGCTGGTGGCCGACGGGCTCGCCCCCGCCCTGATCCCGCGATCCGATCAGGTGGCCACCCTTGCCGCGAACATCGTGGATGGCGAAGTCGGCGGCGTCCCCGTGGCAACCCTGAACACCGAAAGCGCACGCGACCGGGCCTATGCCGCACTGGTCGAGGCCGGGATCGCCCCGCCCGCGCCGACCGAGGCCGATATCGCCCAAAGCCTCGGCCGGTTCGTGTTCTTCGAGGTCTACAACGAGCGCAGCGCCGCCGTCACCTCGACCGCGCGCGAGACGCTGGACGGGATCGAGACGCGCGTCGGCTTCTACCGGTTCCTCGATCTCTCGCTCGACGGGATATCGCTCGCCTCGATCTACTTTCTCGCCGCCATCGGGCTTGCCATCACCTTTGGCGTCATGGGGGTCATCAACATGGCCCATGGCGAGTTCATCATGATCGGCGCCTATACGGGCTACCTCGTGCAGACCCTCGTGCCGAACGAGACGGCCTCGCTCGCCATCGCGATCCCGCTGGCCTTCATCGTCACCTTCATGGCCGGCGTGGCCATGGAGCGGCTGGTCATAAGATGGCTCTATCACCGCCCGCTCGAGACGCTTCTGGCGACCTTCGGGATCTCCATCGCGCTGCAGCAGATCGTGCGGCTGATCTTCGGGGCGCTGACCCAGCCGCTGACGCCGCCGGACTGGATGGCCGGGTCGGTCGCGCTGAACGACGTGGTGTCCATCAGTTCCATCCGCGTCGCGATCTTCATTCTGGCGGTCCTCTTCTTCTTCGCGCTGTGGCTGATCCTCAACCGCACGCGGCTGGGGCTCGAGGTGCGCGCCGTCACCCAGAACCCGGCCATGGCCGCGTCGATGGGGATCAATCCCGACCGGATCAACATGCTGACCTTCGGCCTCGGTTCGGGGATCGCGGGGATCGCGGGGGTCGCCATCGGGCTTTTCGCGCAGGTCGTGCCGGATATGGGCTCCAACTACATCGTGCAGAGTTTCATGACCGTCGTCGTGGGTGGCGTCGGCAACATCTTCGGCACGCTGGTGGGCGCCTCGATCATCGGCGCGTTCCAGAAATTCGTCGAGTGGCTCAACCCGACGAACACGCTGGCGGCGCAGACATACATGATCATCTTCGTGATCCTGTTCATCCAGTTCCGCCCACGCGGCATCATCGCGCTGCGCGGCCGCGCGGCGGGGGATTGAGCGCATGGGCAACTCGATCTTCGTACGAAACCGCTCCGTCCCGATCTTCATCGGCGTCCTCGCGCTGGTGGCGCTTGCCGTGACGTTCCTGTCCCCGGCCTATGGCACGGGGGCAGTTTCGGTCAGTTTCACCAAGATCCTCGGAATGACGCTGTGCCTGTGCCTCGCAGCCCTCGCGATGGACCTCGTCTGGGGTTATTGCGGCATCCTCAGCCTCGGGCATTTCGCCTTTTTCGGCCTCGGCGGCTACATGATAGGCATGTGGCTGATGACCGCCCGGACCGAGGCCGTGATCCGCGCCAACCTTGCCGAAAGCCCCATCCCGCCCACGGAAGGAGAGGTGAGCCAGGCGACCGCGCTACAGATCTTCTCGGTCGTGGGCGCGGAGGACTGGCCGTGGATGTGGGCCGTCTCGGACAGCCTCATCCTCAGCCTGCTTCTCGTCATGCTCGTGCCCGGCCTTCTGGCGCTGGTCTTCGGCTGGCTGGCCTTCCGCAGCCGGGTGACGGGCGTTTACCTGTCGATCCTGACGCAGGCGATGACGCTGGCGCTCTCGCTCTACCTGTTCCAGAACGACACGGGCCTGCGCGGCAACAACGGGTTGTCGGGGCTGCAGAACATTCCCGGCGCCGATGCGATCGGACAGGAGCGGCTCTCGGTCTGGTTCTTCTGGGCCTCCGCGCTCGCGCTGGGGCTGGGCTATGTCGGCGCGGCGTGGCTCGTGTCGGGCAAGTTCGGCAGCATCGTGCGCGGCATCCGCGACGACGAGTTGCGCGTGCGGTTCCTCGGCTACCCCGTCGAGGTCTACAAGCTGGTGGTGTTCACGGTGTCGGCCATGATCTGCGGCGTCGCGGGTGCGCTCTATTACCCGCAGGCCGGCATCATCAATCCCGACGAGATCGCGCCCATCGCCTCGATCTACCTCGCGGTCTGGGTCGCCATCGGGGGCCGCGGGCGCCTTTACGGCGCGGTCATCGGCGCGGCTGCCGTATCGCTCCTGTCGACATGGTTCACATCGGGGCGCGCGCCGAACGTGGACCTCGGGTTCTACGAGATCAACTGGATCGACTGGTGGCCGGTTCTTCTGGGCCTGGGCTTCGTGCTGGTCACGCTTTTCGCGCCGAGGGGGCTGGCGGGCCTGTTCGACTATCTCGTACGGAAGGAGGACACATGAGCACCCTTCTGGAGGTCCAGGGCGTCTCCGTCACCTTCGACGGGTTCAAGGCGATCAACAATCTCAGCTTCACCATCGGCCTGCCGGAACTGCGCGCCGTGATCGGCCCGAACGGCGCGGGCAAGACCACCTTCATGGACATCGTCACCGGCAAGACCCGGCCCGATGCGGGAACGGTCCGCTGGGGCGAGATGGGGCATTCGCTCCTGTCCATGTCCGAGGCGAGGATCGCGCGCGAAGGGATCGGGCGCAAGTTCCAGCGCCCCACGGTCTTCGAGGACCAGACCGTGCGCGAAAACCTGCGCGTCTCGTTGAAGAAACCGCGCGGTCCCTTCAGCGCGATGTTCGACCGCGTCACCCCCGAGGACACCGCGCGGATCGAGGAGATCGCCGCCGAGATCGGCCTGTCGGATCACCTGAACCGCAAGGCGGGCATCCTCAGCCACGGTCAGAAGCAGTGGCTCGAGATCGGGATGCTTCTGGCGCAGGACCCGCGCCTTCTGCTTGTCGACGAACCGGCGGCCGGCATGACGACGGAGGAGCGCAACCATACCGCCGACCTGCTGAAGCGACTGGCGAAAAACCACGCGGTCGTGGTCGTCGAACATGACATGGAATTCGTGCGCAGACTCGATTGCCGCGTGACCGTGCTCCACGAAGGGTCGGTGCTTGCCGAGGGCTCACTGGAACATGTCATGGGCGACGAGCGCGTGATCGAAGTCTACCTTGGACGGTAAGATGCTGGAAACCCGCGACCTCACGCTTCACTACGGCGGTAGCCAGATCCTCAACGGCATCTCCATGCGCGCCGAGCGCGGCGAAGTGACCTGCGTGATGGGGACCAACGGGGTCGGAAAGACCTCCCTGATGAAGGCCATCTCGGGCAATCACGCGCGGTCGGGGGGCGCGATGATGCTCGACGGGCAGGATGTTCCGCTCCTCCCGCCTCATCGGCTGGCCCAGATGGGCATCGGCTACGTGCCGCAGGGGCGCATGATCTTTCCGCTGCTGACCGTGCGCGACAACCTCGAGACGGGATTCGCCTGCCTGCCAAAGGCCGACCGCGCCATCCCCGATCGCATCTTCGACCTCTTCCCCGTGCTGAAGGACATGGAACACCGCCGCGGCGGCGACCTTTCCGGGGGACAGCAGCAGCAGCTCGCAATCGCGCGCGCGCTCATCGCCCGTCCGCGCGTGTTGCTGATGGACGAGCCCACCGAGGGCATCCAGCCGAACATCATCCAGCTCATCGGGCGGGTCATCCGCCAGCTCCGCGAGGAGGGCGAGATGGCGATCATCCTCGTGGAGCAGTATTTCGATTTCGCCTTCGACCTTGCCGACCGGTTCTACGTGCTGAGCCGCGGATCGGTCGTCCTGGCAAAAGCCAGGTCCGAGACCGACAAGGCCGAAGTGCAGCAGGCATTCGATCTCAACAGTTGAGGGGCGCACCGCTCGCGGGATGGAGGCCGGGCGGGCGGCGGGACCCTGCCGGCGCGTCTCAGACTTCCAGCAGCTCGAACACCGCGCCGCTTGCATCAGTGTGACAGATGAACCGCGCGTCGCGGGACGGGACCTCGACATTGGTGATGGCGCCCTGCGAATAGGGAACATGCTCGATCACGGTCGCGTTGGCCACGCCGAGGCGGTCGGCCACCGCGCGCGCGCAGGCTCTCTCGGCGGACGTGGCGTTGCCGGTTGGACCCGTCCCCGTACCGGTGGATACGCAGGCCGCGAGCGCGAGCATCGCGACTGCAAGCGCGGCGGGCGTGTTTAATCTCTTCATGGCCAATTCTCCCATGTCACAGGATTGCATCACGTGGGACCATGTCATCCCCAGCTGATGGCAGTCAACGTGCACCCCGGGCGTCCAACGCCTCGTGCACCGTGATCGACCCGTTTCTGGCCGGCCTGCCCGAGGTTCGCGTCCGGCACGGCCCGCGCGTCCGATCAAGATGAAACTGCTCGGGATCAACGTGTTCCGGACGATCTACGTTCCGCGCGTGGCGGTCTCGGTCGCCCTGGTGTCGCGTCCTTGGCGGTTCATCCACGACGGCATCGACCGGCCCGGCACCCGATCGGCCGCCCTGTCCTCGATCATGGCGGTCTCGCAGGGCGTAGGCCTGATTGTCTGCAGCCTCGCGCGCCGGACCACCGTGTGAAAGCGCACGCCCCGCCGAAACGACAGGCCAGCGGCGACGCGCTCAGACCAGAGACATCGCTTCGGTGCCCTGCAGGATGTCCCCGAGCGTCTCCAGCGCCCCGTCGAGGGCGGCGATGTCCGGCGCGCCGCCGAGGCAGATGCGGACCCCGTTGCCCATCGTGTCGAGCGGCTGGAGCGGCGTGGGTGCGGCCACGGTGATGCCGGCCTGCGCCGCCTGCGCCATCAGGCCCACGGGCGCGCGGCCGGGCGGCAGGCGCATCCAGACATGGAAGGCCGGTACGTCCGACATCAGGTCGAGCGCCGGACCGAGGCGTGCGCGCGCGACCTCCGTGCGCTCGGCGGCGGCGGCGCGCTTTGCCTGCACCTGGCGGGCCATGAGGCCGTTCTCGATCATCCGGGTGGTGACCTCCGCCATGATCGGGTTCGCCATCCATCCGGTCGACCGGATGGCGTTGACGATCCGGTCCCGCATGCCCTCGGGGGCCACCATGGCGCCCACGCGAAGGCTCGGTGACAGGCACTTGGCGAAGCTGACGATATAGACACTGCGTTCGGGCAGAAACGCCGAAAGCGGCCTGACCCCGCCGGGCGGAAGGAACCCGTAGGCATCGTCCTCGACGATCCAGCCGTCATGATGCGCCACGATCTCGGCGATCTCGGCGCGCCGCTCCAGCGGCATGAGCGAGCCTGTCGCAGCCTGGAGCGTCGGCGTGCAGTAGAGGACGGCCGGGCCGCTTTCGCGGAAGGCCGCATCGAGACGCTCGGGGATCAGCCCGTGTCGGTCCATCAAGACGCCGCGGAGGTCGTAGCCCTCCATCAGCGCAAGCGACATGATGCCGGAATAGGGCAGGTTCTCGGTCAGGACCGGCGCGCCGGAGCGCGCCAGAAGCCGCAGCGCGATGGCGATCGCATGCTGCGCACCGTGGGTCACGTGCAGGCGATGCGGCGCGGCTTCCATGCCGAGGGTCGAGACCCAGTCCGCCATGGCGACCCGGTGCGCCTCGAGCCCCTGATGCGGAAGGTAGCCCATGAGCGCGTGCAGACCCTCGCCGTCGATGACTTCGGCCATCGTGCGCGCGAAATCCTGCGTCTCGCCGGTCGCGGGCGGCGCGTTCAGGGCCAGGTTGATGCCACGATGCGCGACGCCGATCTCGGTCACGCCCAGTTGCGGCGTCTTGCCGGTCACGAAGGTGCCACGCCCGACCTCGCCCGAGATCAGCCCGCGGCTTTCGGCGATGGCATAGGCGCGCGAGACGGTCCCGATGCTCAGCCCGAGCCTGGTGGCCATCTCCCTGTGGGTCGGAAGCCGCTGGCCCACGGCCAGCTTGCCCGTCGCGATGTCGTTTTCAAGCGCGGCGACGATCTGAAGGTAGCGCGGTCCGTCGTCGGTATGCAGCCTCGCCATCCAGGTCACTCCGCAAGCCTTTTTCGGAGTTATCTGTAGGACAATCTGAGGATTGTCGCAATACTTTACACTCTGACACGGCGATCGTGACGCTTAGAATGTGCTGGACATGCCGGCCGTTCCGGGAGAGGTGGACTTCAACATACTGAAAAATATTACTTTATATTGTGGCCGGCCGCCGCTGCAATCTTACAGATTGACCACCGATTGTCGCATAAGCTAGGGTCGAAAAAACAGCGCCTGGGAGGATCACGTGATCTACGATCTGCGTATCTACGAGCATGCCGAGGGCCGCGCGGACGCCGTGCGTGAACGGTTCATGGCCGAGGTCGCAACCCGTTTCCCTGACCATGGCATCGAACTGGTCGGCGCCTTCGTCGATGCGGCCACCGGACGGTTGACCTACCTGACCCGGTTCCCCGACGAAGAGGCGCGCGCGGCCGCCTGGGCCTCGTTCGGGTCCGATCCGGGGTGGCAGGCGGCCAAGAAGGCCTCCGAGGTCGATGGCCCGCTCGTCGTGAAGCAGCACGTCACGCTCCTGTCGCCAGCCATGGCGGACCTGCCGCTCGCCTGAACACGCCTTGGGAAAGGGATAGCCGTTGAAGCCAGTCCAGTTCGACTACGTCCGGCCAAGAACCGTGGAGGACGCCTGCGGCATCCTCGCCGGTGACATGGACGCGCGCGTTCTGGCGGGCGGGCAGACGCTCGTGCCGATGCTGGCCATGCGCCTGTCGCGCCCTTCGGTTCTGGTGGACATCACGCGGATCGAGGCGCTTCGCGGGATAACCCTGACGGACGACACGGTCGAGATCGGGGCGGTCACGCGGCAGGCGGCGGCCCTTGCCTCGGAGGTGATCCGGGACGAGGTGCCGCTTCTGGCCAAGGCGCTGCGCCATGTCGGCCATCCTCCGACGCGCAGCCGGGGCACGGTGGGCGGCTCCGTCGCCCATGGCGACCCCTCCGCGGAGATCCCGCTGGTGATGACGGTGCTTGGCGCGGGCATCGTGTTTACCGACGATGACGGGGAGGAAGAGGCCTTCGAGCCCGCCGATTTCTTCATCGGCCCGATGCTGACCTCCGCGCCGATGGGCGGTCTGCTGAGCCGTCTGGTGTTTTCCCGTCGCGGCAGCGCCCCGACCGGAACGGGGTTCCGCGAGATCGCCTCGCGCCGCAGCGACTATGCCTTCGCCTCGGCCGGGGCGCAGGTGGTTCTGAAGGCGGATGGCACATGCGCCGAGGCGCTTCTGGGCATCGGCAGCGTGGGCGACACGCCGGTCGCGGTCGATGTCGCCGGCCTGTCCGGCACGCGGCTGACGGACAGGGATATCCGCGGCGCGGTGGCCGAGGCGCTCGAGGATCTCGAGACGGTCGACGACCTTCACGCCACGGCGCGCTATCGCAAGCGCGCGGCCGCGCGGCTGGCGGAACTGGCGCTGACCGAGGCCCGCGACGACGCATTGGAGCAGGCAGGATGAAGACCGAACTGACAGTCAACGGACGGACGCATGTCGTCGAGATCGAGCCGCGCACGACGCTTCTGGACGTGCTGCGCGACGGGCTGGGGCTGACGGCGACCCATGCGGGATGCGAACACGGGGTCTGCGGCGCCTGCACCGTGCTGGTCGATGGCGAGGCGGTGCGGTCCTGCCTGATCCTCGGCGTGCAGGCCGACGGGCTCGACATCAGGACGGTCGAGGGGCTTACCTCCGGCGACGGCACGCTCGACATCGTGCAGGACGCGTTTTGCGAGACCCATGGCCTGCAATGCGGCTACTGCACCTCGGGCATGATCCTGGCGGCGCATGCGCTGCTCCGGGTGAACGCCACGCCCGACGAGGAAGACATCCGCGAGGCGATCTCGGGCAATATCTGCCGCTGCACCGGCTACCAGCAGATCGTCGAGGCGATCGCGCTCGCCGCCGAGCGGATGCGGACATCGAACGTGCTCGGGGCCGGCGAGGTGGTGAAATGACCGATCCCGGACGCAGGTTCGTGTCGACCAACCGCCGGGTGCGCGAGGATCGCCGCTTCGTCGCGGGCGCGGGCCGCTACGTGGCCGATCTCGACATTCCCGGCACGCTGCACGTGGCGCTCGTCGCCTCCACCGCGCCGGCGGCGAAGATCCTCGGGATCGACACGACCGAGGCGCTGGCCATGGAGGGCGTTGTCGACGTCCTGACCGGCGAGGAGCTTTCGGCGGGCGTCGCGCCCCTGATGAACGGGCTCGACACGCCGCGCGTGCGCCGCTTTCCGCTGACGGTGGGGCAGATCCGCTATGCCGGCGAATGGGTGGCCGCCGTGGTCGCGACAAGCCGCGCGCTGGCCGAGGACGCCGCCGAGAAGGTGCGCGTCAGGACCGAGCCCCTGCCCTTCGTGATCGACGCGGAGACCGCCCTGGGACCCGACGCGCCGCCGGTCCATCCGGAGCACGGCTCGAATCTCCTGCTCGACAAGACGTTCGACTGGGGCCCCGTGGCCGACGATTTCGCCGCCGCCGAGGATCGCCTCAGCCTGCGCGTGACGTGGGGCCGCAACGCCACCGTGCCGATCGAGACCTTCGGCGTGATCGCGCGCTGGAACCCGTGGGACGAGATGCTCGATGTTTGGGCCTCCATCCAGATGCCGAAATACGCCGACCAGATCGCCCGCGCGCTGAAGCTGCCGGGCAATGCGGTCCGGGTGCATTACGACGTGGACGTGGGCGGCAGCTACGGCGTGAAGCGCGGGATCAAGCACACGGTTCTGGTGTCCTATCTCGCGCGGAAGCTGGGCCGCCCCGTGCGGCTGATCGAGGATCGGCTGGAGAACATGCGCGCGGGCGATGCGCAGGGGCCCGAGCGGATCTTCGACATCGACGTGGCCTTCGACCGGGACGGCACCGTGCGGTCGATGAAGATGCGCGCCCTCGACAATGCGGGCGCCTATGCCGGCCGCGCGCCGTTCCAGCTGGGCAAGCCCATCGGCGCCATCGTCGGCCCCTACCGGATCGGCTCGGTGCAATACCGCGCCATGTCGGTCACCACCAACAAGGCCGTGCAGGAGGCCGTGCGCGGCTTTGGCCAGGCGCCGACGAATTACGCCATCGAGACGATGATGGACCGGATCGCGGCGCATCTGGGGATGGACCGGCTGGAGCTGCGCCGCCGCAACCTGATCCGGGCCGACGAATTCCCCTACACCATTCCCTCCGGCAGCACCTATGACAGCGGCGATTACCATACCGTGATCGACAAGGTGCTCGCCCATGCCGATTACGCCGCGCTGACGGCCGAGCGCGACAGGCTCCGGGCCGAGGGGCTGTGCGCGGGCATCGGGATCGCCGCCTGCCTCGAGCCCTCGGGGGGCAATTCGTCCTTCGAGCCGCTTCTGAACGAGAACAACCGCACCTCCACATGGATGGAGGGCTCGCGCGTGATCATCGACGCGCTCGGCGGCGTCACGGTGACGATCCACACCACCAGTTCCGGACAGGGGCACGAGACGCTGGCCGCCACCGTGGTGGGCGAGGAACTGGGCATCGATCCCGACCGCATCCGCGTGACCCGGCCCGACAGCCTGTCGAGCCTGCCGGGCAACTCGCCCGTGGGCAGCCGCATGGCGATCATGCTGGGGGGAGCGGCGGCGCGGGCCGCGCGCGACCTCAAGCGTCAGCTTGTCGCCATCGGCGCGCATGCGATGGGGATCGACCCGTCCGAGGCGAGTTACGAGGCGGGCACGATCACGGCGCCGGACGGACGCGCCGTGGGCTGGGACGAGTTGGTGGATATCGGCCACAGGCGGTTCCACGACCTGCCGCCGGGCACCAACCCCGGTCTCGCCGCCTCCTTCATCCAGCAGGTGCCGACCGGCGTCGCCCTTCCCGAGGACGGCAAGGTGCAGATGTATCCCTGCTATTCCTTCGAGTTCCACCTCGTCCTGATGGCCTTCGACCCGGTGCTCGCCAAGCCCGAGATCCGCCGCTACGTGATCGGCCACGACTGCGGCACCGTCATCAACCCGCATATCGTGCGCGGCATGACGCTGGGCGGCATCGCCCATGGCATCGGCGCCGCGTTGCTCGAGGAATTCACCTATGACGACGGGGGGCAGCTCATGACCCAGAGCTTCCTCGACTACCTCATGCCCTCGTCCCACGAGGTGCCATCGGTCGAGATCGTCCATCACTGCACACCCTCGCCGCTGACCGAGTTCGGCCAGAAGGGCTCGGGCGAGAGCGGTTATCTGGGTGCGCCCGCCGCGATCTCGGGCGCGGTGCAGGACGCCCTGTCGCCCTGGGGCGTCACGGTGGACAAGCTGCCGCTGCGCATGAGCACGATTTCAGACACCATAGCCGACGCGGAGACTGCGGCATGATCATCGACGCCCACGCCCATTACGTCCCCTCCGCGCTGCTCGACGAGCTGCGGGACCGGCGAACGGAGTTCCCCTCGGTCGAGATGATCGAGGCGAAGGACAGCCTCGCCTTCTCCTTCGCCGGCAAGAAGCCGACGCGACCCGTCGCGGGGTTCCTGCGCGACATGCCGGGGCGCCTGTCGTGGATGGACGAGAACGGCATCGACATGCAGGTGATCGCCGGATGGCTCGACATGTTCGGCAACGACATGCCCGACGAGGAAGGCACGGAGTGGGCGCGCACGATCAACCGCCACCTCAAGCAGACCGCCGATACCTCCAACGACCGGTTCCGCAGCCTCTGCGTCGTGCCGCTGCAGGACGGGCCCCGCGCCGCCGAGGTGCTGCGCGAGGCGATGGAACAGGGCTTTGCCGGCACGATGATCGGCACGCAGCCCTTCGGCAAGGGCGGCGTGCTGGACGATCCGGGGCTCGACGCGTTCTGGGAGGCGGCCAATGACCTGGGCGCGCTGGTGTCGATCCATCCCGTGTTCGACGCGGGCGACGACCGGGTGCACGACTATGGCATGGCCAATGCCGTGGGACGGATCACCGACACGCTGATCGCGGTCAGCCGCCTGATCTATGCAGGCCACGTGAAACGCTTCGCGAATGCGAAGATCATGATCGGGATCGGCGGGGCCGGCCTGCCCTACGTGCTGGGACGGCTGATGCGCAACGCGTCGCTCGACGACAGCCTCGGCAACCCGCGCGAGGCGCTCTCGATGATGTATTACGACACGCTCCTGCATGACCCCGCCGCGCTCAGGCTCCTGCTCGACACGGTCGGCGCGGACCGGGTGATGCTGGGGTCGGACATGCCGTTTCCCATTGGCGACCCCACGCCGCGCGCGATCCTCGACGGGGCCGGAGTGAGCGCCGCGGACCGCGACCTGATCGAAAGCGGGGTCGCGTCGTCCCTGCTCGGTCTCTGAGGAAGAGCGCGCCATGCATATGGACATCGCCGGCAGCGAGGAGATCGAGGCGAGCCAACAGCAGCTCTGGGAGGGTCTGAACGACCCCGAGGTCCTGACCCGGTGCATTCCCGGCTGCCGCAAGATGACGGAAACGGCGCCGGACACCTACGATGTCGAGCTCGAGCTGAAGGTCGCCGCCGTCGGCGGAAGCTTCAACGGCGCGGTCGCCCTGTCGGACAAGACGCCGCCCGCCCATTGCCGGATCACCGTCTCGGGCGAGGGCACGCTCGGGACCGGCACCGGCACGGCGGAATTCACCATCGTCGAGACCGGCCCCGGCACCTGCCGGCTGGATTATGCGGGCGAAGGCGAGATCGGGGGTCTGGTGGCCGGCGTCGGCCAGCGCATCCTCAAATCCGTCGCCAAGCACCTGACGAAACAGTTCTTCAAGGACCTCCGCAAGCATTTCGACGACACACGGAAGGATGCAGGGGCGACATGATGGACCAGAGAGCGGACGAGACAGCGGACGGCGGGACGACCATGGACCTTGCCAGCGGCCAAAGCCTCTACGTCCACGTCTCGGACGGCGACGGGATGCCTGTCCTGTTCCTCAACTCGCTGGCGGCCGATCTCGGGATGTGGGACGGCGTGCGCGCGCGCATGGCGCGGCGCTCGGTCGCTTTCGATGCCCGCGGACACGGCCGCTCCGGGATCGAACGGGGGGAGTGCAGCGTCGACGACCTCGCCTGCGACGCGCTTGACGTGATGGACGCGACCGGGCTCGACCGGGCGGTCCTGTGCGGTCTCTCGCTGGGTGGCGCGACGGCCATGGCATTGGCCGCGAAGGCGCCCGAGCGGGTCGCGGGCCTTGTGCTGGCCAACACCGCCGTCAGCTTTCCGCCCGCGCAGATGTGGCACGACCGCGCCGCGACGGCCCTGAGCGGCGGTTTGCCGGAGCTCGTGGGGCCGACGCTCGACCGCTGGCTCACCGAAGCGTACCGCGCCGCCAACCCCGCCACGGCGGACCGCGTCCGCGCGATGATCGCGGGCACCTCGCCCGAGGGCTATGCCGCCTGCTGCGCCGCGCTTGCCGCGGCCGATCTGGGACCGGCGCTCGCGGCATATCCCGGGCCGGTCCTGTTGATCGCGGGCGCGCATGATGCCTCCACCCCGGTGGCGCGCGCCGAGCAGATGCAGGCGCTCGCCGCCCATGCGGATCTGGTGGTTCTGGACGCCGCCCATATCTCTTCCATCGAGGCGGAGGCGGCCTTCGCCGACCGGCTGGAGGCATTCGTCAAGACGCTCGAAAAGGATCACGCCCATGGCTGACCGCCGCATCATCATCGGGATCAGCGGGGCGTCGGGCACGATCCTCGGCATCCGTCTGCTGGAATTGCTGCGCCCCATCGATGACGTGGAGACCCACCTGGTGATGTCGCCGGCAGCCCTGCGCACCATGAAGATCGAAACCGACTACACGCCCGACCGGGTTCACGCGCTGGCCGACCAGGTGCACAATTTCAAGGATATCGGCGCCAGCATCGCCAGCGGCTCGTTCCGCAACGAGGGCATGATCGTGGCGCCCTGCTCGGTCAAGACGCTGAGTTCGATCGCGACCTGTCAGGCGGGCGACCTGTTGTCCCGCGCCGCCGATGTCGCCCTGAAGGAACGCCGCCGTCTTGTCCTGCTGTTCCGCGAGACCCCGCTCCATGCCGGGCATATCGCGCTGATGGATCAGGCGACGCGGTCGGGCGCCATCGTGATGCCGGCCGTGGTCGGCACCTATTACCACCCCGAAAGCGTCATGGACGTCATCGACCACCTCGCCGGGCGCGCGCTCGACCTGCTGGGCATCGAAAGCGGAACCGTGAAACGCTGGCAGGGGTCGGCGCCGGGACGCAACGCGGACGACGAGGACTGACCCCCGCCGGGGAGGAGACGACAGGCATGAAGGATACCCCCATGACGCCCTACCGCGATCTGCACGACCATATCGCGCGTCTCGAGGAAAAGGGACTGCTGGTTCGCGTCGACCGCGAGATCGACAAGGACAGCGAACTGCACCCCCTCGTGCGCTGGCAGTTCACCGGAGGCCTCAAGGAAGAGGACCGCAAGGCATTCCTCTTCACCAACATCCGCAACAAGGCCGGGCGAAGATACGAGATCCCCGTCATCGTCGGCGGGCTGGCCGCGAACCGTGCGATCTATGCCACCGGCATGGGCTGCGACGTGGACGGCATCCGCGACAAGTGGGCGGACGCCATCGCGAACCCGGTGCCGCCCCGCGACGTGACGGACGCGCCCTGCCACGAGATCGTCGAGGAGGGCGAGATCCTGAAACAGGAGGGCCACGGGCTCGACCTTTTGCCGATCCCAGTCTCGACCCCCGGTTTCGACAGCGCGCCCACCCTGAGCGCGACCAACGTCATAACCGCCGACCCCGAGGACGGCGTGCAGAACATGGGCACCTATCGCTGCGGGCTGAAGGCGCCCGACCGGCTGGTGGTGCGCATGGCGACGCGCGTGGGCGGCGCGGGCGGCTACCAGCACTACCTCAAGCACCAGGCGCGCGGCGACACCGAGATGCCGGTGGCCATCGTGCTCGGCTGTCCGCCCTACGTGGCCTTCATGGGTCCGCAGAAGCTGCCGATCGGGATGGACGAGTTCACCGTCGCGGGCGGGCTTGCCGGCGCGCCGATCAACGTGGTCAGGGCCCGCACCGTGCCGCTGATGGTGCCGGCCGAGGCCGAGGTGGTGATCGAGGGCTATATCGACGTCACCAAGGTCGAACCCGAGGGGCCCTTCGGCGAAAGCCACGGCCATGTCGCGCTCGAGGAATACAACATGCCGATGCGCGTGACGGCGGTCACGCGGCGGCGCGACGCGGTGATCCCCAGCTACATCAGCCAGGTGGCACCCAGCGAGTCGAGCGTCATCAAGCGCGTGGCCTACGAGCCGCTGTTCTACCACCACCTCAAGACGACGATGAGCATCAAGGGCGTGAAGAAGGTGTCGCTCCACGAACCTCTCACGGGGCTGCTGCGCGTCACGCTGATCACCATCGAGCCCGGCACGCCGCCCTCGGAGGTCTGGCGCGCGCTTTATGGCGCGGCCTATTTCAAGGGCGATTGCGGCAAGATCTGCATCGCCGTGAACGAGGATATCGACGTCGACAGCCCGGATTCGATCATCTGGGCCATGGCCTACCGGACCAACCCCGTGAAGGACGTGCAGACGCTGGAGCATCGCGGTCAGGGTCACGGGCCCAAGCGCGAACATGCCGGCGAAGAGGACAGCACGCTGCTGATCGATGCGACGATGAAGGCACCGATGCCGCCGCTGGCGCTGCCCGCGCGCGAATACATGGAACGCGCCAAGGAGATATGGGAGGAGCTGGGCCTGCCTCGCCTGACGCCGCAATCGCCATGGCACGGCTACCAGCTGGGCGCATGGCACGCGGTCTGGGACGCGGCCGCCAAGCGCGCCGCCGAGGGCGAGTATCTGGAAAACGGCCGGATCAGCGCGCAGCTGCAGGTGCCCGGCCTGAAGCCCGAAACCGCCGTCGACCCCGAGGAAAGCCTGCGCAAGCTCGGCAAATGAGCCTTGGCCCGGTGGCGCGGGCCAGGGTCAGGTTACGGCCGCGAGGCGTTCGATGAAAACGCCCGCAAGGTCGTCCGGCAGGTCCGTGCCAAGCACCTCGGCATAGGCGGAAAGGCTGCGGGCCGCCGCGGCGCGCGGGTCGAGCGCCGTCGTGCCGGGTGGCGGCGCGTTACCCTCAAGCACCGCCTGCTGGAGCTTCTCGGCGTCAAGCTCCACCTTCTTGATCTTGGCGCGGAAGCCTTCCTGCGCCTCGTCGTCGGGCAGGAATTCGCTTGTTTTCAGGACCCGGCGCACCGCGCGCAAGGGGCGCACCACCTCTTCGCGCCACGGGGCGACGGCGGCATCCACCGCCGCCACGCCGCCCGCATCGTAGGCCCCGCCATCCCGTGCGCGGAACAGCAGGTAAAGCATCACGTTGACGTCGCCGCCATGGCTGTCCTGAAAGGCGATGCAGGCCTGCTGCACCTCGGCGTCATTGTAGAACGCCAGCGAGAACGGCCAGAACCCGTCAGCCATCGCGCGCAGCCTCCGGTGCGGCATCCAGATAATCGACGGCAAGATCGCCCACCGAACGGATGTGCCGCCGGATCGCGTCCTGCGAGCCCGGCACGTCGCGCGCCACGATCCGGTCGACGATCGCCTGAAGCTCGGCCGATCGCCGGGCCGCGTTGTCGACGCGTCGCAGCGACCGCGCGCGCAGGAAACCGATGCGGTTGAACACGCGGATGAACACGGTGTGCATGGGCGGGTTTCCGGCATGACCGAAGAGCGTTTCATAGAACGCGGTCTTGAGCTGCAAACGTGCCTTGATGTCGCCCCGGTCGAGCGCGTCCGCGAAGGCGCCGCTCAACCTTTGCAGCTCCGCGAAGGCGGCTTCGGGCGCGCGGGCGATGAACATCTCGACCGCCGCCGTTTCCAGCACCGCGCGGAATTCGTAGATCTCGCGGGCCGCCTCCGCCGATATCTCGGTGACGAAGGGCCGACCGCGCGGGCCGACCGAAACCAGTTCCTCGATCTCGAGCTGGCGCAAGGCCTCGCGCACCGAGGTCCGGCTGACGTCCAGCATGTCGCAGAGCTCGCGTTCCAGCATGCGCTCGCCGGGACGGTAGACGCCGGTGATGATCGCCTCGCGCAGCTTGGCCAGGACCTGGTCGCGCAGAAGCATCTGCGGCCTCTCGACCGCCCCGATCGCCCGCGCGCCGGACGTCGCCTCCCTGGTGTCGCCTGCGCTGTCCATATGGCCCTATTCCAGCGCGGTGATGACCTCCACCACCGCGACCTGCCCCTGTTTGACCCGGCCGACCGCGTCTTGCAAGACCGGCGCGAGTTTCGCGGGGTGCTCCACACGCTCGGGCGCCCATGCGCCGAAGCCGCGCGCGATGCTGGCGATATCGGCATGCGGTTCTTCCGTACGCTGGCCGATATGAGCGCGGCTGACGTCGCGGCCCCGCTGATGCGCCACCTCGCGCTGGTGCAATTCGTCGTTGCCCCATGAGTGGTTGTTGAGGATCACCATCAGGAGCGGCGCGCCCATATGCGCCGCCGACCAGATCGCGCCCGGCGCCATCATGAAGTCGCCATCGCCCAGCATCGCGACCGGCAAGACACCGCTGTCCTTGAGCGCCAGAGCCGCGCCCACCGCGGCGCCGGGGCCGTAGCCCACGCCGCCGCCGCCGTCGCCGCCAAGGTAATCGCCCGCGCCGGAGAAGGGGAAAAACCCGTCGCGCCACGTCCGGTGGTTGCGCACGACAAGCCGCCAGTCCTCACCCTTCACCGCCTGGTAGACCTCGTGGGTCAGCGTCTCCATCGAGATCGGGGTTTCGTCCAGCCGTCGCGCCAGCGCCTCCGCCTGCCGCTCCCGGATCGCTTCGTGGCGCGCGGCCAGTCGCGCCTTGCGCAGGGTGATGCGGGCCGCGTCGCCCCCGATGCGCTCCACCGCGTCGGCCAGCGCCTCGAGCGTGGTCAGCGGATCGGCGAGGATCTGGTCGTCGAGCGGCGGGGTCGGGCCGCCGAAACGGCTCCACGAATTGCCGAAATAGTCGTTGAGCGAGACATCGACGACCCGCGCGGACGCCGCCCCTGCCCCGGTGCCCATGATGGTGCTGCGGCCGACGCCGTAACCCTTGGTGGCCAGCGTCAGGTCCTGCACGTCGATGGCGACGATGATATCCGCGAGCTTGCGCACCTCCTTGTCCCCGTTGAGGTTCTGGTGATGGAGCGAGGGGAAGCAGACCGTCGTGCGGTCGTCGAGATAGGCGGCCCCCGTCGCCTCCACGAGGCGGAGAAGCGGGGCCGTCGTGCGGCCGTCGATCCCGAGGCGGCCGCAGACGATCAGCGGCATCTCGGCCTCCAGAAGCGCGCGCGCGACCCGGTCGATGGCCGCGGGATCGGGGTGGATCGGCGCGGCGGGACTGTAACGCGGCAGGTCCGCGCCGGTCGCGCGCGGCTCGGCCAGTTCCTCCTCCTGCAGGCCGGCATCGAGCGAGACGTAGACCGGCCCCTTGGGCGCGGTGCCCGCGATGCGGAACGCGCGCAGCATCGAATCCATCGCCCCCTCCAGCGATGCGGGCTCGTCGGTCCATTTCACGTAGGGGCGCACCAGGTCGCCCTGGGTGTTGGCCGAATGGGCCCAGTCGATGAAACGACGCTGTCCGGGGTCCGCCGGCCCGCTGCCGCCGAAAATCACCATCGGCACCTGGTCGCAGAACGCGTTGAAGATGGCCATGGAGCCGTTCATCAGCCCCACGAGGTTGTGCAGGATGCAGACCCCGGTCCGGCCGGTCGCCTTGGCGTAGCCATGCGCCATGGCCACCGCCGTCATCTCGTGCGTGGCGAGCACCATCTTGGGCGTCTCGTCGCCGAGATAGTTGACCAGCGAGTCGTGCAACCCGCGAAAGCTGGAGCCCGGATTGATGAAAACGTAGTCCACCTCGAGATCCCGCAGGGCCTGCGCCATGAGGTCAGACCCGTAGGCCATGTGCAGTGTCTGAGCGTCGCGCATGATCTCTCCCAGGTTGCGTATCCCGATTGCCCGCCTCAACAAAGCGTATTACATATTATGTACGGCAAAACGGAATCCCGCAAGCGATCCGGGGCGATGCCCGGAACCCGGGAAAGTTGCGTCTCAGGGAGGATCGCCACCATGCAGAACACCGATCGAATCTTCGTGGACGGCGCGTGGCGCGCCCCTGCGGACGGCCGTCCCTGCGACGTGATCGACCCCGCGACGGAAGAGATCGCGGCGACCATCCTCCTCGCGGGGGAACAGGATGTCGATGACGCGGTGACGGCGGCGCGCAGGGCGTTCCCGGGCTTCGCCGCCTTCACTCCTGCCGAACGTGCGGACCTGCTCGAGGCGATCGTGGCCGAATACGACGCGCGCGCGGATGCGCTGGTCGACGCAATGATCACCGAGATGGGCGCGCCCGAGGATTTCGCGCGCAATGTGCAGTTGAAGATGGCGCGCGAACGCTTTGAACGCGCGGCGAAAATCCTGCGCAGCTACGATTTCGAACAGATGGTCGGCACCTCGCTTGTCGTGCGCGAGCCGATCGGCGTCTGCGCCTTCATCACGCCGTGGAACTGGCCGCTGAACCAGGCGGCATCCAAGATCGCCTATAGTCTCGCCGCCGGGTGCACGTCGGTCTGGAAGCCCTCCGAGGTCTCGCCGCTGAGCGCCATCGTGCTGATGGAGGCGATGGCGGCGGCGGGCCTGCCCAAGGGCGTGGTCAACCTCCTGCAAGGCGACGGGCCGACGGTGGGGGCCGCCATGTCCCGCCATCCCGGCGTCGACATGGTGTCCTTCACCGGCTCCACGCGCGGCGGGATCGCGGTGGCGCATGCCGCAGCCGACACAGTCAAGCGTGTCCATCAGGAACTTGGCGGGAAGTCCGCCAACATCATCCTGCCCGACGCAGATTTCGAGACCGCCGTCGCGGCGGGAACGAAACGGGCCTTCCGCAACACCGGACAGTCCTGCCAGGCACCGACGCGGATGCTTGTCCCGCGCGCGCGCATGGACGAGGCCGCCGGCATCGCCTGCCGCGCGGCCCAAAGCATGCGCGTCGGCGACCCGCGCGCGCCCGGCACGGAGCTTGGCCCGCTGGTCAGCGCGCAGCACTGGGCCAAGGTGCAGGGCCTGATCCGGACGGGCATCGACGAGGGCGCCACGCTGGCCTGCGGTGGCCCGGGCCTGCCCGATGGCGTCAACAGGGGCTATTTCGTGCGCCCGACCGTCTTCGCGGACGTGACCAACGACATGACCATCGCGCGCGAGGAGATCTTTGGCCCGGTCCTGTCGATCATCGGATATTCCGATGAGGCCGAGGCCATCGAGATCGCCAATGACAGCGTCTACGGCCTCGCCGCCTATGTCAGCACGTCGGATCTTGCGCGGGGCCGGCGGCTGGCCTCGGCCCTCCGCGCAGGAAGGGTTTACCTGAATTACGCGGCGGCGCGCGGCGACGTGCCGTTCGGAGGCTACAAGCAATCGGGCAACGGGCGCGAACAGGGCGTCCACGGGCTGGAGGATTTCACCGAGCTGAAGGCGATCCTGGGCTACGCGCCCGCATGAGCGGCGCGGCGCGACACGCGGGCGGGCCCGGCTGAACATGGAAATCGCCGGCATCCCCATCTTCCCCGAGATGACCGGGCTGGAGATCGCCGCGCTGGCCGCGATCTATGCAAGCGCCTTTCTGATCAAGGGGGTCTTCGGCTTCGGCGCGGTGCCGCTTCTGATCGTGGGCGGCACCTTCGTGGTCGAGGCGCATCACGCCGTCGTCCTCGCCGCGATCTCGAACCTGATGACCCATGTGCAGCTGATGCCCAACGGCATAAGGCACGGGCGCAAGCCCCTCGTGCTGAAGCTGGCGATCTTCGTTTTGCCCGCCATCATCCTCGGCGTCTGGATCTTCGGCCGGCTCAGCGGGCCCAACCTGTCGGTGCTGGCCGGCGCGATCATCCTGATGTCGATGGCGATGGACCAGTTCCGCCTGCTCGATCCGCTGCATCCGCTGGTCCGCAGGCATCAGGGGATCGTGGGCCCCGTCTTCGGCACCGTCACCGGCCTGATCGCGGGCGTGGTCGGCGCGGCCTCGATCGCCTTCGTGTCGCTCTATATCCGCGCCTTCGTCCCCGGCCGGCAGGAGTTCCGAAGCACGCTGATCCTGCTGATCGGCATCGTGCTGATGTGGCGGATCTCGGTTCTCGGCGTCAGCGGACATGTCACCACGACGATAATGATCGAGGCGGCGCTGCTGCTGCCCATCGGGCTTGTGGCCGGCTATCTGGGCAGCCGCGTCACCGACCGGCTGAGCGACGGCGACTACTTCACGTGGTATCGCGCAGCGCTCAGCTTCGGCGCGCTTCTGATGATCTATCGGGGCCTGTCGGGCGCCGCCTGATCCAGTGCGCCGGTCCACTCATCCCGCCGCGCTGGCCTTCCGCTTCATCCTGGCGCGCACCGTCCGATACATCGCGTGGAGCAGCAACAGTCCCGTCAGTGACATGACGACCGCCGAGATCGGGCGATCGAAGAACAAGCCGAAATCGCCTGCCGAGATCAGCATCGCCCGGCGGAAATGCTCCTCCATCATCGGCCCGAGCACGAAGCCCAGCAGAAGCGGCGCCGCCGAGAAGCCAAGCACGCGCATCAGGTATCCCAGCAAACCGAAGAAGGCGACCGTCCAGACGTGGAAAACGTTCTGCTGCACGCTGAGCGTGCCGATGCAGATGAACACCAGAACCGCCGGATAGAGGATGTAATAGGGCACCAGCAAAAGCCGCGCCCACAGCCCGACAAGCGGGATGTTCAGGATCAGCAGCAGAACGTTGCCGATCCAGAACGACATCACGAGACCCCAGAAAAGCTCGGGCTCGCGATCCATCAGTGTCGGCCCGGGCTGAATTCCGTGGATGATGAGCACCCCCAGCATCAGCGCCATCGTGGCGCTGCCGGGAATGCCAAGGGCGAGCGTGGGGATGAACGACGTCTGATCGGCGGCGTTGTTGGCGGATTCGGGCGCCATGATCCCCTCGATCGCCCCCTTGCCGAAACGTTCGGGCGTCTTCGAGACACGCTTTTCGAACGCATAGGCGACGAAGGAGGCGATGGACGGCCCCGTGCCCGGAAGCGTGCCGAAGAAGGAACCGAAGCCGGCCCCCCGCAGGACCGGCGCCCATGATCGCCTGCGATCATCCTGCGTCGGGATCATCGCGCGCATGCGCACCGACTCCTTGCCGACCATCGTCGGCTCCTTCCGGCCGGCGGAGGAGATGATCTCGGCGATGCCGAAAAGACCGATGGCGAGCGCGATCAGGTTGAGCCCGTCCGTCAGGTTGAGCGTGTCGAAGGTGAAGCGCTCTGCGCCCGAGTAGATGTCGGTTCCGATGCAGCCGAAGGCGACGCCGAGCGCCACGACGGCCAGTCCTTTCGCCGGAGGGCCGTCCGACAGGGACGATGCCGCGACGAGCCCGAGCAACATGAGCGAAAAATACTCCGCCGGTCCGAAATTCAGGGCGTATTGCGCGATGAGCGGCGCGAAGAACATCATGACCAGAATGCCGATCGACCCGCCCGCGAAGGACGCCACGGCCGTCATGAAAAGCGCAACGGACGCGCGGCCCTGTTGCGCCATCGGATAGCCGTCGAGCGCGGTGACCGCCGCCGACGTCGTGCCGGGCACGTTCAGCAGGATCGAGGCCGTCGAACCACCATATGTCGTCCCGTACCAGATCCCCGAAAGCATGATGAGCGCTGCCGTCGGATCGAGATAGAAGGTCAGAGGGATGAGCATCGCGATGGCCGCCAGCGGCCCGACCCCCGGGATCACGCCCACGATGGTGCCCAGTGCCACGCCGACGAAGCAGTAGAACAGGTTGGTCGGCTCCAGCGCGGTCTGAAGGCCCAGTCCGACATTTGCGAGGATATCCATTACCAGCTCCAGTCGAACATCGGGATGGGAAGGTTCAGGCCCTGCACGAACAGCAGCCAGATGCCGACACTGAGCGAGGCCGCCACGAGGAACGAAAAGAGTGCCGTCAGCCGCGGATCTGCCAGCGAGGACACGAAGACGGTCGCGAAGATCGCCGGGACCACGCCGAAGCGCGGCACGCAGAGCGCGAAGGCGCAAACCGCGGCGAGAATGATCAGCGGTGTGCGGATCGCGAAATCGAGCTTGGGCCCCGGCCTGCGAAGCGCGGGAATGATGATCAGGACACCGAGAATGACAAGGACGATCCCGACAGCGAAGGGAAACGCACCTGCCCCCATGCGGCGCAGCGATCCGAGGCTCAGCGTATCCTGCGCATACCAGGCAAAGAAGATACCGAAGGCGATGACGAGCGCACCGCCCCAAATGTCCTGCCAATTAGGCTTGTTCATGGCCGCGTCCCAAAAGGTTTCCCCGCGGCGGTCCGGCACGAACCGATCCACGGGGGTGCCCGCCCCGGACATGTCCGGGGCGGATCTTGATCATTCCTGCGACGCCTCGACCGCGACCGGTCCGAACAGCTCGAACTGGGCGACCTGGTAGGCCCGGAACTCTTCGGGGGTCATCAGCTGGACGATGAAGCCCTGGTTCTCCAGCGCCTCGATGATCTCGGGCCGTTGCAGGACCTCGTTCACGCCCTCGTTCAGCCGTGCGACGACCTCGGGCGAGGTGCCCGCGGGGGCGGCGAGGCCGAACCACGTGACCGAGGTCAGGTCGGGATGGCCAAGCTCGGCGAATGTCGGCACGTCCGGATAGGACGCCACGCGCTCGGGGGTCGAGATTGCGAGCGGCAGGAGCGTGCCTTCGTCAAGCTGCGGCCGTGCGGTGGAAAAGGTCGTCCCGGTGAACGGGATATGACCCGCGACCGCGTCGATGACCGCTGCCGAGGCGCCCTGGTAGGGGATGTGCTCGACGTCGACCCCGATATCGGCGAAGAACTTGGCCGGCACCAGATTGGACATCGTGAGCGTCCCGGGCGAGCCGTAGGCCATCGGCGGCGACGCGTTGCGCGCGGCCTCCACGAGTTCGTCGAGCGTGTCGATGCCGACATCGGGGTTGACCGCGATGACGGTCGGCGCACCGCCCAGCATGGCGATGTACTCGAACGAGGTCTGTGCGTCGTAGGTCAGGTTGTCCCGGACCGCGGGTGCGACCACGTTGGTCGACACGTTGATGACGCCGATCGTGTAGTCGTCGGCTTCGGAGTTCGCCATGGTTCCGACGCCGATGGTGCCGCCCGCCCCGGTCACGTTCTCGGCGATGATCTCGACGCCCAGCAGTTCGCCCAGCGGTTCCGCGACGGTCCGGCCAAGCGTATCGGCGCCACCGCCCGGCCCAAAGGGCACGATCATCCGGATCGGACGCTCCGGCCACTCGGCCATCGACGCGGTCGGAAGCGATGCTGCCATCGCCACGATCGCTCCTGCGAGAATTGCTCTTCTCTTCATGTTCATTCCCTCCTGTTGTACGGGTGCAGAACCCGTTTGGTTTCGACTGTGGAAGCGCCGCGGCCTCGGAGTCCAGCGCTTTTACGCCGCTCCACCGCTCTCCGGCGGTCCACGGCCTTCTCCCCGTCACGTACCCATGAACCTATCCCGTCATGGGGGCGCTCCGGGCCTTTCGCGGGCCCTGCGGGGCCCGTCCCGCGCGACATCCGGCTCGGCCGTCTGCGGCCGGACGCTCCCGGCCGCCGCACCAGAAATCCGCGTGACCTCGGTTCTTCAAACTTGGTCCTTTCCTCCCCCTTCCGGGACGTGACTTGCGTGAACCCGGCGCGCCTTCACGAACAGCGAACGGTCCGCGACGATGAAACCTTCCCGGTCGTGTCGCGGCATGCCGCCGGGCGCCGCGGCCATGGGGACGGGCCGTGCGATACGGCATGCGTCGGCGGCACCGCCCATCTCAGCGGGCCGTCGGCGGCTTGGCCGCGAAATCGGAGTCGCGCAGGCACATGCGGCCGCGCGGATCCTGCCAGAGCCGTTCCGTCGCATGCAGGTGACCGAGGGCGCGCGCGACCACCGGGAAGGCGTAATCCGAAAACGCCTCCGCGATGGCCTGGTAGTAGACGGGTTCCGCGCCGATCATGTCGGCGATCCTGTCGGCCAGGTCCGCGATCTCGGCATCCGCGGCGGCGGCGACGCCTTCCGGGTCGGCCTTGCCGGACACGTAGTCGTCGATCTTCGCCGTATCGGCATAGGCATAGGCGATCCGTTCGAACCGCTCCTTCGGGATGCCCTCGCCGATGGTCGCGTCGATGCCCACCTTCGCCGTCGTCGGCACGACGCCCACCGGGGTCGGCGCCAGCGACGGGTCGAGCGGCTTGCCGCGGGCGCCGGGGATCACGATCACGTCCCGGTCGCCCTGAACGCGCGTGGCGATGGCCCATTCCACGTCGGTCGCGTCGAAGACGTCGATATCCTCGTCGACGACCACGACATGCTTGATGTCCATCACCGACAGCGCGGCGAGCAGCGCGTTCTTGCCCTCGCCCGCCTGCTTGCGGATCGAGATGACCACGTGCCAGAAGGCGCAGCCGCCCAGCGTGACATTGATGTCCTTGACGTTGATGCCCGCTGTCTTCAGCGCCTGCCGGATGGCGGTGTAGCGCGTCGGCGCCGCAAGCCAGGTGTTTTCCCACGGCATGTGGAGCGCGTAGTAGACCGCGTCCTTGCGGCGCAGCACGGACTTCACACGCACCAGCGGGTTCCAGTGCAAGCCGCCCATGAGCCGGGTAAACTCGCCGAAGCGACCCTCGGGGTGGACCCAACCCGTCGGCAGGATCTCGGCCTCGAGCACGATCTCGCTGTCGGCGATATGCGGCACGTCGATGGTCTGGCCTGCGCCAAGCGCCACGGGCATGCCGCGGATGCCGCCCGCGATGGCCATTTCGTCCATGCCCAGCGGCGCGCGGAAGCCGGATCCCATGATCTCGTAGGGATGGTTGCCGATCGAGATCGAGATCGGCAGCGGACGGCCCGCCTCGTAGGCGCGCTGCGCGAAGAGGCGCATGTTGTTGGGCGTCACGATGTCGATGCCGGTGAGGTTCCGCTCCTTCACCATGAAGCGGTAGATCCCGGAATTCATTCCGTATTCGGGGTCCCGCGAGATCACGATACCGGCGGTGATCATCGGCCCGCCGTCATGGACCGAGGACATCGGGATCGGAAGCGCGTAGAGATCGACGTCGTCGCCGGTCTGGATCACCTCGAGCGTGCTCGATGTCTCGACCCGCTCGGGCGACACCGGCGCGTCGATTGCGGCCTTCAGCTTGGCCTCGATCTCGGGATACGTGGCGCAGCCCATCGACATGATCGCGCGCTTCTGCGACCGGATGATGCCCGAGACGACCGGCATGTCGTAGCCGATCACGTCATGGAACATCAGGGCCTTGTCGGACTGGTCGACCAGCGTCGCGATATGGCGGATGTCGACAGGCTGTGTCAGGTCCACCAGTTCCCCGGCCGCCCGAAGCCTGTCCAGAAAGTCGCGGAACGTCTCGCCGTCCTGCTGCTGTCGTCCGTCCTTCATAGCTCTCCCCTTCCGGTTTCCGGTTGCCTGCCGCACCGTGCGTGCACGCGGCGCGGATTGTTCATCGTTCACTGGGTCAGTCGCGCCATGAGCGGCCTGCCCTCGAATATCGTCTCCATCGAAAAATATCCCGTCACCGTCGCAAGATCGAAATGTTCGATCAGGCGGATGTAGACCTTGTCGTATCCCGACATGCTGGTTGTCACGACGCGGATGAGATAGTCCCACTCTCCGCCGATGCGGTGGAACTCGGTCACCTCGGGGATCGACTCGACATGGCGGCGGAAATCACGCGACCATTCGCCGGAATGGTGATGCGTCTTGATCATCATGAACACCGTCAGGTCGAGACCGAGCGCCTCCCGGTTCAGCACCGAACGCGAGCCCTGGATCACCCCGATCTCCTGCAGACGCTTCAGGCGCCGCCAGCACGCGTTCAGCGACAGGTCGACCTGCTCCGCAAGCTCGCGCTGAGACAGTCCGGCGTTCTGTTCGATCGCAAGAAGGAGCCGGCGGTCAATTTGATCTATTTCGAAGCCGTTCTGCATAACATACCTTGCGCATTTCGACCTTTTGCGGGGTAATTGAATGATGATTCCACGCAACGACGGTGTTAACGTTCTACACGGCAAGGCAAGGTGCGGCAATGTTTGATTCGTCCCCGATCACGCTTTTCGAGCGGTTTCAGGCCTCCCTCGGGGGGGCGGACGCCCTTGAGACACTGCGCGGCGGGCTCATCGGCAAGGACGCGCGGCTGCCGGGACCCTTCGGCCCCAAACCCGTCCTGTATTGCGACTACACCGCCTCGGGGCGCGCGCTCATGCAGGCGGAGCGATTCGTCCTCGAGGAGGTTCTGCCGTGGTACGCCAACAGCCATACCGAGGCGTCCCATTGCGGCGCGCGGATGACGGCGATGCGCCGGGCCGCGCGTCAGATCGTGGCCCGGTCCTGCGGCGCGGGGAGCGATCATGCGGTGATCTTCGCCGGCTCGGGCGCGACGGCGGGGATCAATCGCCTCGTGCATCTGTTCGGCATCGCCGCCGCCACGGCGCGTGGGGAAAGGCCGCTCGTGCTGATCGGGCCCTATGAACACCATTCCAACATCCTGCCCTGGCGCGAAAGCGGCGCCGAGGTGCGACAACTGCCCGAGGC
>LJSY01000081.1 GCA_001314805.1 Rhodobacteraceae bacterium HLUCCO18
GCGGGGGCGAGCCTGTCGGGCTCGTTCTCGATGATGTCGAGCAGCGTTTTCCCGTCGACGAAGTCCATCGCCATGTAGGCGGTTCCGTTGTCGCGGAAAAACTGGTGCACGCCGACGATATAGGGATGCTGAAGCGCGGCCAGAGCGCGCGCCTCCTTCTCGAAAAGCTCGAGGATGGCGCCGAACTCGTCCTCGCTGCTGGCCGAGCGCAGCCGCACGGTCTGGCCCGACCGGTGGCACATGGCGGACGGAAAGCATTCCTTGATGACCACGCTGCGGCCGAGGCTGTCGCGCGCCAGGTAAGTGACGCCGAATCCGCCGGAATTCAAATACCGTTCAATGACATATTGCCCGGCGCACAGCTCTGCGCCCGGTGGCAGCTCGTCGCCGTATGATCCAGACTTTTCCATGATCAAAGCGTCAATCGGATTCCCACACTGTCTGCGGGACATGCCCGCACCAAGGTCCAAGACTAGGCCCGCGAATGGTCCATTTTCGCGCTCAGAAAGTGACGAAAGCGTGGCGTCGTTTCCGGTCCGATACCAAAGGCTTCGCAGGCGCCGGTCCGGGCACGGCAACGGCCATGGCGGCGGCGCCCGCGCCCGGCTTTGTGGCGGGAACGCGATGGCGGGAAAGGTCGACGTTCAGCCGGGTGAGCCCGTGTCCCAGGGCACGCTGCCGGGGCTCAGCACGGCCTGCATCGTCGTGGCGGTGTTCCTCGGCGCGGGCGGCGGCATGTGAGGGCGCACCATCCGGCCGCGTGGAGTTTCATCCACGATCGCGCCGTTTTCGGCCACCAGATGCCCGCGAACGAAGGTCATCACCGGCACGCCCGTGACCTGCCAGCCCTCATAGAGCGAGACCTTGCCCCGCGACAGCATACGCTCGGCGCCCAGCGTTTCCTCCCGATCCATGTCCACGACCACCAGATCGGCGTCCATTCCGGGCGCGATGGCCCCCTTGCGGTCCGACAGGCCGAAGCTGCGCGCCGGCGCCCCGGCCATCACGCGCACGATCCCGGGCAGCGTCATGCGCCCCGCGCGCACCGCCTGAAGCATCAGCGTCAGCGAAGTCTGCACCCCGGGAAAGCCACAGGCCATGTCCCAGATCGTTGCGCCCTCCTTTTCCTCGGGGGTGTGCGGGGCGTGATCGGTAGCCACGAAGTCGATCGTGCCGTCCAGAAGCGCCTGCCACAGCGGCTCCTGATGACTTTTCTGCCGAATCGGCGGGTTCATCCGCATCAGGTGCCCGCCGGGTTCGGCGAAGCTCTCGGCATCGAGATAGAGATACTGGGGCAGCGTCTCGACGGTGATGTCGCAGCCGCGACCTTTCCAGAAGGCGATGAAGGGGATCGAGGCCGCGCAGCTTTCATGCACGATGTGGATGCGCGCGCCGGTCCAGTCGGCCAGCGTGGCGGCGCGGTTCAGCGCCTCGACGGCGACCACGTCGGTGCGCGCGGCCAGATGCGCCAGCGGGTCGTTGCGCCCGGCCGTCTTCATCTTGTTCTGCCGCCAGAACAGGATCGGCGAGTTCTCCGCATGGATCGAGCAGCGCAGGCCGATCTCGGCCAGGATCTCGAACCCCTCCAGCACCGCGCCGTCCGAGGGGCACGGGTTGTCGCCGGTCGTGTTCCCCAGAAACAGTTTCGTGCCGATCATGCCCTGCTCGGCCATCGGGCGGAGCTGGTCGAGATTGTGCTCCCCCAGCAGGCCATAGAGCCCGAAATCCACCAGCGCCTTTTCCTCGGCCAGCGCCCGTTTCTCGCGCAGGCGCATGGCGCTGTCGGTGGGCGGCACGGTGTTGGGCATGTCGAAGACGCAGGTGACCCCGCCTGCGGCCGCCGCCGCAGACCCCGTGCCGAAATCCTCCTTCCGGGTCATGCCCGGCTCGCGGAAATGCACATGCACGTCGATGCAACCGGGCAGCAGGTGCCGCCCATCCAGGTCGATGACCCGCGCGGCCTCCGGATGCTCCGTCCCGCTGCCGACTTGCGCGATCCGCCCCTCCCGCACGCCGACCCATCCCTCGAAGACACGGGTTTCGGTCACGACCCTGGCGTTTTTCAGCAGAAGGTCCAAACTCATCCGGATATTCCATTGTTTGCGAAGATTGAAAAATAACCCTAGGCTAGCAAATATGGCCGCGCAACGGGACGGCAGCGCAACGGGCTGGCGCGGCCGGCCGTTGCACAGCAAACAAGACCGATTTCTCCGGAGGCGACCGAGGCGTGAGCAGCATCGACACGATTACCCCAGAGCCGGACGACGCAGCCCCCGTCTATGACCGGCTGCGCACCGACATCATCGCCGGCGTCTATCCCCCCGGCAGCGCGCTCAGATTCGCGGAGATGCAGAAACGCTACGGCCTCGGCGTGAGCCGTCTGCGCGAGGCGCTGGCCCAGCTTGCCGCCGACCGGCTGGTGATCCGCGAGGTCAACCGCGGCTTTCGCGCGCCCGAGATCAGTCTGGCCAATTTCGACGACATCGCCGCCATGCGGCTGCGACTGGAACCCGAGGCTTTCCGCGTCTCCGTCGAGAACGGCGACGACGCGTGGGAGGAGCGTATCGTCATCGCCGCCCACCGGCTCGACCGGGCCGCCAGGCGCTATGCCACGGACACGGTCAGCGAGGTGCAGGACGATTGGGAACGCTGCCACCGCGCCTTTCACGAGGCGCTGATCGACGCCTGCGGCTCGCCGATGACACTGCATTTCTGCGGCGTGCTCTACGACCATTTCGACCGTTACCGGCGGCTCATCGGCTTCGACGAACCGGCGCAGCAACGCCTTGCGGCGCAGCACCGGCTGCTGGCCGATTGCGCCGTCGAGCGCAACGTCGCGGAGGCCGAGGCGGTGCTTGCCGCCCATGTGAACCAGACGATCACCGTGGTGCGGCCCCGGCTCGAGACCTTGCTGGGCTGAGCCGGCTCAGGCAAACTCGAACCTTATTTCGTGGGCGCCCTTCCAAAGGACGCTGTTGCCGAGTTCCATCAGCCTGTCGAGGTTGCCGGACAGCGTGATGAAGTGGTTGCCCGCGAGCTGCCCCATCTTCGAGGCAAAGGAGATGCCGCCATAGGCCAGCAGGATCTCGGTCTCGCTGATCCCGCCGGGGTAGAGGATGATCTGGCCCGCCGAGGGGTAGCTCGTGTGGTTCTCGTAGCCCACGCCGAAATCGGTGTCGCCGAGCGGGATCCACACGCCCTCCCCCGACCAGCGGACATGCACGATCTGGCCGGAATACGGCATCACCTTGCGAAACGCGGCGCAGGTCTGGGGGGCCTTCTCCTCCTCCAGCACGGCGTCGAAGGTAAAGTCGCCTGCGGTGATCTTGAGTGCGGTCATGGATGGTCCTTTCGGGTCTTGAGGTCAGAGCGCGGCCCAGCCGCCATCGACGGGAAGGTCGACACCGGTGATCTGGCGCGCGGCATCGGAGGCGAGGAAGACGCAGGCATTGGCCACGTCGCGCGCAGTCGAGACGCGTCCCAGCGCGTAATCGGCGGCGTGGCGCGCGGCGGCCTCTTCATGGGTGATACCCTCGGCGACGGCCATGTTGGCGCAGACCTTTTCGCGGAAGCGCGGGCCGTCGACCATGCCCGGCGCAACGGTGTTCACTGTGATTCCGTACGCGCCCAGTTCCAGCGCGAAGCTCTTGGTGACGCCCCTGAGGCCCCATTTCGAGGCCGAATAGGCCAGCCGCCCGGCGCGGCCGCGCAGGCCGAAGGTGCCGCCCACGTTGACGATCCGCCCGCGACCCGCTCGCATCATCGCGGGTGCCACCGCGCGGATCATGTTGAAGATGCCGGTCGTGTTGAGGTCGAGAATGTCGTGAAACTCCGCGCGCGTGGTCTCGACCCCGGTCTTGCCGATGGGCCCCGACCCGCCCGCAAGGTTGATCAGGGCGAAGGGCGGCCCCAGCCCGGCCTCGGCCGCGTCGGCGGCGGCGCTGCAGCTGTCGGCATCGGTGATGTCGCAGGCAAAGGCATCGATGCGGACGCCCTGCGCGGAAAGCTCCTGCACAAGATCGGCGACAGCCTCGGGCCGACGTGCCAGGAGGCCAAGGCGCGCACCCTCCTCGGCGAAGGCGCGCGCGATCTCCGGACCCATCCCGCTGGTCGCGCCGGTCAGGAGAACGGTCTGCCCGTCAAGTCCAAGCTTCACGGGCCGTATCCTCGTTTCGATGTCATCGCGTCTTCCCTTCTTCAGACAACCGTGCCGCCATCGACCAGCAGGTCCTGCCCGGTGATGTTGCCCGCCGCGTCACTGAGAAGAAAGAGCACCGCGTTGGCCACGTCGACATCGGAACTCATCCGCCCCAGCGCCGAGCGCGCGGCGAAATCGTCGTAGAGCGTCTGGTAGGGCGCGCCCGTGCGCTCCGCCGCCTCGGCCAGCTGCCGGCGCAGGCGCGGGCCGTCCACGCCGCCGGGATTGACGCTGTTGACGCGCACGCCGTGGGGGCCGGCCTCGAGCGCGGCGCTGTGGGTGAAGCCCCTCAGCGCCCATTTCGTCGCCCCATAGGCCGAGGAAAGCGCCGCGCCCTTGAACCCGAAGGTGCCGCCCACGTTGACCACGGCCCCCGCGCGCGCCGTGATCATGACGGGCAGGAAATGCTTCATCGTCAGGAACGGGCCGTAGACGTTCACGGCGAAGATTTCCTCCACCTCGCGCAGACTGTGCTCCCAAACCGTCTTGCCACCCGGCCCGGTGCCACCGGCCACGTTCGCAAGCCCCCATCGCTGCGTCGGGAACCTCTCCAGTGCCGTGGCCACGGCGCCCGCGACGCTGGCCTCCTCGGTCACGTCGCAGGGCACGACGACGGACCCGTGAAGACCCGAGGAAAGCCTGTCGAGCGCGGCAAGGTCGCGCCCGGCCAGCACCACGCTCGCGCCCGCCTCGTGCAGGACGCGGCTGACCGCGGCGCCCATGCCGTTCGCTGCCCCGGTGACGAAAACGGCCATGCCATCGAGCTTGAACTGGTTCGGCAATCGGGTGTCTCCCGGGCAGATCGGCGTCAATTGCCTAAGCGTTAATCAGACGGAATTCCCTGTCCAGCAAATCCGATATTTTTTCTACTATTTTGCGATTGTGTCTGATGAAGTCGCATGTGGATCATATTTCGTGGCCCGGTGATGCAAAACTGAGCATCCCGTGCCCGGCAGAACAGGAAGCGCACGATGTCCGATCTCGCGGAACAGGTTTACGAAGAAGCCCCGGCGATCAACACCAATGAAATCCCGGTCATCGACATGACGGGGTTCGTCGGCGGCAGCGACGCCAAGCGAAAGGCCATCGCCGCCGAGGTGGCGGAGGCCTGCAGCACGGTGGGCTTTCTCTACATGGCGGGCCACGGGCTCAGCCCCGCGCTGGTGGACGACACTTTCGCGCAGACCGAACGCTTCTTCGACCAGTCGGAGGACGACCGCCGCCGCACGCTGGCCACGCCCGAATGGTTCCGGGGCTATGTGCCCACGAAGTCGGGCGGCATGGGCACGTTCCGCACCATGCTGGAACTGCCCGCCGACGATCCGGACGTGTTGCGTGGCAAGCCGATGCACCACCCCAACCGCTGGCCCGACCATCTGCCCGGATTCCGCGAGGTCGTGACGGCCTACCAGGACGCGATGCTCGAGCTTTCGGTCCATATCCGGCAGATGTTCGCCATCGGCCTCGACCTGCCCGAGGATTTCTTCGAACCCTTCTACAAGCGGCCGCTGATCCAGCAGAGCCTGCTCTACTATCCCGCGCCGCCCAGCACCGACCCCAAGGACCTCAAGATCGGGGCGGGCGAGCATTCCGACACCGGGGCCTTCACGATCCTGATGCAGGACCAGGTCGGCGGGCTGGAGGTCAGGCACCGTGAAAAGGGCTGGGTGCAGGCCACGCCGATCGAGGGCACCTTCGTCGTGAACATCGGCGACGTCATGATGAACTGGACCAACGGGCGCTACATCTCGAACCTGCACCGCGTGGTAAACCGGAAGGCCAAGGACCGCATGTCGCTGCCGCATTTCGCCAATGCCGATTACGACGCGATCATCGCGCCGATCCCGGCCTTGCTCGAGCCCGGCCATGACCCGATCACCGGCCCGATCCATTTCGGCCGCTACATGGACGAATTCTACAAGGGCCAGATGTCGCTCTAGGACACCGACTCATAAACTCGCAACCAGATGCGTGTGGCTGCCATTTTGATGAGGGCGAGGAAGTTGGCGTCGTGCTTCTCGTATCTTGTGGCGA
>LJSY01000082.1 GCA_001314805.1 Rhodobacteraceae bacterium HLUCCO18
ATCGTGCCAAGTTCGGGGATCGTCACCTGGAAATCCGACAGCGCCTCCAGCAGGAAGGCCTCGAAGGGTTCGTCGGTGCGGTCGATCTCGTCGATCAGCAGGACCGGGGCGCCGGCGGGATCGGGCCGCATCGCCTGCAGCAGCGGCCGTTCGATCAGGAAATCGCCCGAAAACAGGGAATTTTGCAGGAGGTCCTTGTCGGCAGACCCTTGGGCCTCGGCGGCGCGGATCGCCACCATCTGGGCGGCGAAGTTCCATTCATAGATGGCGCTGGCCACGTCGAGGCCTTCGTAGCATTGCAACCGGATCAACCTGCGGCCCAGCGCGGCGGCGATCGCCTTGGCGATTTCCGTCTTTCCGACGCCGGCCTCGCCTTCGAGGAAAAGCGGCTTGCCAAGCTTGAGCGACAGGTAGGCGACAGTGCCAAGATCACGGCCGCAGACATAGTTCTGCCGGCCCAGGAGTGCGAGGGTCTCATCGATGCTGCTCGGGATTGTCTTCACGGCTCGCCCCCCTGCTGAACGGCTCAGACATATTTTCTGGGCGCCCGGTTGTCTATCGCAGAGCCCGTCGATCAGTTGCGCAACGCCTCCAAGCGCGTCCCGCGACCGGCTGGGAAGGGGGGGACCGGCCGGCCGAGACACCGCCGAAATCCGGGTCGTTGCCGCAAAATTGGGAGATTTGCGCCAGAGTGACGTCACATTGCCAAGCGGAATCAATACCTTGCGGGAGGTGAGTGGCAGCCCGTAGGGCTACATAACCCCTTCGTCATTCTGTCTCGCGCTGTTGCAGAAAGTCATTTCTTGGCATATACTTAAAGCCTAATCGGGGCTTCACCTGTCCCAGTCGATTTCACTCTGTCCCACCATTTGTCCCACCATTTCTCATGCCGAGTGGTGGGACAAATGGCGGGACAGAAGTTTAGGCCTGCGAGGGCGGAAGGATGGGAAAACTGTCGGTCAAGCGCGTCGCCGCAACCCGCAAGCCGGGGATGTATGGCGATGGCGACGGGCTCTATCTCCGGATAGGGCCGACCGGCGCGAAATCGTGGATCCTGCGCACCCTCGTGCATGGCAGACGTCGGGAGTTGGGACTGGGCAGCCTGGCCTGGATGAGCTTGGCCGAGGCTCGGGAAGAGGCGCGGAAGCTGCGGACAGAGGCCCGGTCGGGGCGCGATCCGGACCTGCTGCGCAAACGCGAGGAGCTGAGCTTCGAGGAGGCCGCGAAGCGTCACCACGCCTCGCTCTCCCGGACCCTCAAGAGCGACCGTCACGCGGAGCTGTGGCTGCGTTCGCTCGAGCTTTACGCCTTTCCGAAGATCGGCAAGCGCCCGATCCAGTCAATCACCTCGGCCGATGTCCTGAGCATCCTGAACCCGATCTGGGCGAAGAAGCATGACACCGCGCGCCGGGTGAAACAGCGCATCGCCGCGGTCTTCGACTGGGCGAAAGGGGCGGGGCACTATCCGCACGAGAACCCCGTGGCGGGGCTGAAGAAGGCGCTGCCCGCCGTGAAGCGGAAGGCCGAGCACATGGCGGCGATGCCCTGGCGCGAGTTGCCCGGTTTCATGGCGCAGCTTGCGGCGCGCGAGGCGGTCTCGGCTAGGTGTCTCGAGTTCCTGATCCTGACCGCGTTGCGCAGCGGCGAGGTGCGGGGCGCGGAGTGGCCCGAGTTCGATCTGGAGGAGGCGGTCTGGCTCGTCCCTGACGCGCGGATGAAACGCGGAGTGCCTCATCGCGTGCCGCTCTCGCCCGAGGCGCTGGCGGTGCTCAAGAAGGTCCGCGGCCTCGATCCGGTCTACGTCTTCCCCAGCCCGAAACGCGGCAAGGACCACAAGGCGCAACCCCTCTCCGTCATGGCCTTCAAGCCGCTTCTCGGCCGCATGGGCGCGGACGGGTTCACGGTGCACGGCTTCCGTTCCACCTTCCGCGACTGGTGCAGCGAGAGCGCGCATGCCGATCGCGAAGTGGCCGAGGCCGCGCTGTCGCATGCGACCGGCAACGAGGTGGAGCGGGCCTATGCGCGCTCCGATCTTTTTAACAGGCGCCGCGCGCTGATGGACGCCTGGGGCCGCTTCGCCATGGGCAAGAGCGGCGAGGTCGTGGAGCTTGTCCGGTAAGGCAGGGCGTGCCTTCTCACTTCCCGGCTTTCTCCTTTGCTTCGATCTCGAACGCCGCGCGGCCCCAGTTGCGCCAGACCTTCCGCGCGTGCTCGCTTTTTTCGCCTTCCAGCCGGTCGGCCATCCATAGAAGCGCGCCGAAGATCAGGGTGCGGTCGTCGCCGGTGATCTCGACGATCCCGGCCTTCTTCACGAGCCCGCCGAGCTCGATCAGCTGGCGCGTGCGCTTGCGTCGATCCATCTGCCAGCCGCGTCGGTCATGCCGCGCCTTCGCCGCCTGATGGCGGTTGAGGGCGGCCCGGTTTCGTTTCTGCGCGGCCAGTGTCGCCGCCATCTGTCGGAGCAGGTTTGCGCGACTTGCTTCGAAACATCGCCGCCCCGCGCTTCGCCCAGGCCTCCCGTTTCGCGGCATCCGTTGTCTCGGCCAGCACGCTCAGTTCGACGCGGTGCTGGGGGCCATGCGCCGCGCGCCGGACCTGGTCGCGCTGGGGCAGGACGCGCGGGGCGAGGACCGCTTCACGACCCGCGACATGCTGGAGGCCGAACAGCGCCTGCATCGCGCGGCCTTGACGATGGCGGATCGGGACCGTCATGGCATTGAAGCCCGCGACCGCGACGCCGCACTTGCCCGCGCCGGGGCGCGTGGTCTGATCCTCTCTACCGAGCAGGCCGAGGCACTGGCCCATGTCACCGACGGCCGCGACCTCGGGATCGTCATCGGCCATGCCGGGACGGGGAAGAGCGCGATGCTCGGGGTGGCGCGCGAGGCTTGGGAGGCGGCGGGGTATCGGGTCCGCGGAGCGGCGCTCTCCGGGATCGCGGCCGAGAACCTCGAGGGCGGATCGGGCATCGGGTCCCGCACCCTCGCGAGCCTGGAGCACGGCTGGGCGCAGGGGCGCGATGCGCTGACGTCGCGCGACATCCTCGTGATCGACGAAGCCGGCATGGTCGGCACGCGGCAGCTCGAACGCGTGCTGTCGCAGGCCTCCGACGCCGGGGCCAAGGTGGTGCTGGTCGGTGATCCGCAGCAGCTGCAGTCGATCGAGGCGGGGGCCGCGTTCCGGTCGCTCCACGACCGCCACGGTGGTGCGAGGATCGGCGAGGTCCGCCGCCAGCGCGAGAACTGGCAGCGGGAGGCGACGCGTGATCTGGCGACGGGCCGGACGGAGGCGGCGCTGGCGGCTTACGAGGCCCACTGCAAGGTCCATGCGGCAGACACCCGCGCGGCTGCGCGCGAGGCCCTGATCGAGGGCTGGGACCGAGACCGGCAGGCCGACCCGCAGGCCAGCCGCATCATCCTGACCCATACCAATGAAGAGGTGCGCGCGTTGAATACGGCTGCGCGGGAGCGGATGCGGGAGGCGGGCGATCTCGGCCCGGAGGTCCGCCTGACCGTCGAGCGCGGCGCGCGGGACTTCGCCACCGGCGACCGCGTGATGTTCCTGCAGAACGATCGCGGCCTCGGCGTGAAAAACGGCACGCTGGGGAGCATCGCGGAGCTCGACCGCCAGTCGATGACCGTGCACACCGATGACGGACGCTCCGTCCGCTTCGATCTCAAGGACTACGACCGGATCGATCACGGCTACGCGGCGACGATCCACAAGGCGCAGGGCATGACGGTGGACCGCGCCCATGTGCTGGCGACGCCGGGGCTGGATGCGCATGCCAGCTACGTGGCCCTCACCCGGCACCGCGACGGGGTGGAACTGCATTACGGCCGCGACGACTTCGCGACACCCGAGCGACTCGCCCGCACCCTCGGGCGCGAGCGGGCGAAGGACATGGCGCTCGATCACGCCAGGGTGGACCCTGCCGAGGGGTTCGCCGCGCGCCGGGGCATCGACTTCGGTGCTCACCCGTCCGAGCCGCCAGATGTGCGCCCGCAGTCGGACGATCTCGCCGAAGCCCGCGAGGCGGCACTCCGCCCGGCCCGCGCCCGTGCCCTGATCCGCCATGCCGAGGCTGTGCATGACGTCTTCGAGGCGCTGACTGAGGGCGGCAAGGCCAGCCCTGATCAGCTGCGCACTCTCGACCGGAGCCGCGATGCCTTCGAGGCCCTGCGCCCGGATGGCTGGCGCGATGCCGAGGAAGCCTATCTGAAAGATCCGAGCCTCGCGCGGGATGCCGCCAAGGGGCAGACCAGCCGCGCGATCCGCGCCCTGCAGCTCGAGACCGAGCTACGTACCGACCCTCGCGCCCGTGCAAACCGCTTCGTGGAGCGCTGGCAGCAACTCGACCGCCGGAGCGGCGCGCAATACCGCGCGGGCGATTACACGGGCTACCACGCCTCCCGCAAGGCGATGACCGACATGGCCCGCAGCCTGCACCGCGATCCGCAGCTGGAGTCCCTTCTTGCGAACCGCAAACGCGACCTTGGCATCTCCAGCGATATGGGGCGGCGACTCGGTCAGGAACTCGCCTTCCACCACGGGCTGGAACTCACCCGCAGCCGGGGCCTGGGTCTCTGACACCCGTCCCATCTGCCGCCGTCCGCGCGTCCTTGCGCTACGCCGCCCTGGACGGTCTTGCCCTCTCCTCCCGGCCCGGCCTGACTGGGTCAACACCCCTCACACGACCCCAGCAAGAGCCAGAACAGCCATGCCCGACCCCGACCGCATCATCCGCCTGCGCACCGTCCTCGCCCGGACCGGCCTGTCCCGCTCGACCCTCTACCGCAAGATCGCCGAGGGCACCTTCCCGACCCAGCTTCGCATCTCCATCCACGGCGCAGGCTGGCGCGAGTCCGAGATCGACCGCTGGGTCGCCGACCCGGTCGGGTGGCGACCGCAAAAAGAACAGGGGCAGGGATGAGGCTGAAAGTGTCGAACGGCTGCCGGGCGGCAAGCGTGGCTCCGGGACGTCGACCTTGATGATCGGCTGCGTTCACGCTATATACCGTCAGAATAACTGACATAGGTGCTGCCATGCAGATCGCGAATTTCACCGAAGCCGGACAGTTCGAGCCGCGCCGCATCGCCGCCACCCTACGCACCTCTGCCGAAGAGATCGCGATGACAGTGGGGCTGGGCAAGGATGCCTTGCAGCGTCGCACCCGGATCGGCTCGGACAAGACCCAACGTCGGCTACGGGAACTGGTCGAAATCCTGAACAAGGTCGAACCGCGCTTCGGCTCGGCGCTCATCGCCTATGCCTGGTATCGGTCGGAGCCTCTAGCCGGGTTCGACGGGCGCACCGCGATGCAGCTGGTGCAGGACGGCAAGGCGCAACAGGTGCTCGACTACATCGACGCGGTGGACGCGGGCGTCTTCGCCTGATGGCGCTGACCGGCGATGCCTTTCGCGGCCCGCTCTACCGCGCATTGAACCCCGTATATGCGCGCATGCCCCTGTCCGGGCGCGGAGCGGAACTCCACGGCGGCCGCTTCAACCCGAAGGGCACGCCCGCGCTCTATTCCGCGCTGGACCCGGTCACAGCGCTGCGCGAGGCCAATCAGGTCGGCAGCCTGCAGCCGACCATCCTCGTCTCCTACCGGGCCGATATCGCACCTGTGTTCGACACGCGGGAGGCCGCACAGCTCGCGGCCTACGGGATAAACAATGAGATGCTGGCCGATCCCGGCTGGCGCCTCGCCATGCTCGAGGGGCAGAGGGTGCCGACACAGGACTTCGCCAGTAACCTGATCGCCGCGGGCTATGCTGGTTTGCTTGTTCGAAGCTTCGCGAAGGGCGCGAGGGACGCTGACTTAAACCTGGTCCTTTGGAACTGGTGCAGCGAGCGGTGTTCGCTCGACGTGATCGATGATGAAGGGCGGCTGGATCGGATGTGACTTTTGCGGTTTGTGGTCCAGAACGTCCGCTTGAGGGAGAAGGTCCTATCTGCATAGATGCCGAGGGGACTATCCTAAATTTTGTGCGCTGACGTGGTAACTGCTCTGAGAGGAGACCCACGTATGAGCATCGACAAAGACCTTCTGGACCGCTTGATGGAA
>LJSY01000083.1 GCA_001314805.1 Rhodobacteraceae bacterium HLUCCO18
TCGCCACAAGATACGAGAAGCACGACGCCAACTTCCTCGCCCTCATCAAAATGGCAGCCACACGCATCTGGTTGCGAGTTTATGAGTCGGTGTCCTAGGGCGCGATCAACGCGGCGAGCGTGCCGTTCTCCCGCGCGCGCATCAGGGCCGCCAGCGCATCGTTCGACGCGGCCTCGTCCTCCCCCCAACCGCCCTCGACGGCGAGGATGAAGCCCGGTCGCGCCCCCGGCATGGCGATGAGGTCCGGCGCCTCGGTCCAGCGCGCCAGCATGCTGCCGCGCCAGCGCTCCCTCAGCCCGGCGGCGATCGCCTCGGTGTCTGTGCCGGGCGCGAAGAGAAACCCGATCAGCGCCGCCTCCTCGCGCCGGTTCACCACATCGGCGATGACGACGCCATGCACGCCCGGATCGCTCCAGTCCTCGAGCCCCGCGCCGGTGAGGTCGATGGAGATCCGCGCCGAGACCAGCCGCCCGTAGCGCCGCACCGCATCGCCGAGGCCAGCCACGATCTGCGCCACCTCGCCCCGGTCGGCCAGCGTCGCGCCGCCGCCGGTCTGCATCAGCTCGATCTGCGGCCAGCCCGACGCCCAGAGCGCCCATTCGCCCTCCACGACGAAACGCGCCAACAGGCCCTCCGCGCCACCGAACGGGTTGGTGGGATCGGCGCGTCCGGGATCGCGCGCGTGATCCGTCTCGCCCTCCCAGAGCACCATCTGACCGTTGCGCGTCGCCATCTCCATCCCGCGCGAGAAAAGCGCGCCGCGCAGCCGCATCTCGGAATCGGGGAACAGGAAATGCAGCCCCATCCGCGCCGGCGGGGCCGAGACCTCCAGCGTGTGCACCCAGTCGCGATAGTAGAGTTCCATCGCCTCGCCCTCGCCCGCGAGGAGCGCGTCGGCCTGAGCGGCGCTGGCGGACCGGAGCGCGGCGTATTCATGGGCCCAGTCATCGGCGGGCCAGGCGAGGTTGCCATTCCGCGCCACGCCCCGCACCGCATCGCCATTGCCATAGGAGATATCGAGCCGCGGCGCCCCGGGCGGCAGCGCGGCCTCGGGGATACGGCGGAGCATCTCCGACAGCTCCCCGGTATCGGCCACCACCGGAACCGGCAGCGCGATCAGAGCGATGGCAAGCAGTCGTGACAGCATTCGCATGCGCGGGAGCCTAGCCAGCGCCGCCGCGACCTGACAAGCCGCTTTGCCTGCGTCACTCGGTCAGGAATGCTCCTCCTCCGCCGTGGCCGCGAGCGCCTTGTTGTAGGCCTTGAGCGCATCGACATGGAACAGCGCGCCTTCCAGCGCGGGCGGACCGTCGCCGGGCGCCAGTTGCACCACCGGCACGAAATCCAGCCCCGTGCGCTCGAAGATCGGCAGGGCGCGCTCCAGCGTGGCGTTGGTGTCAGTGTAGATCCCCTGCTCCATCAGGGTCAGCAGCCGCTCTTCGGGCGCGGCGTTCTCGTGATCCATCGGGCGCATCACCCGGCCCACGCGGAACATGGCCAGCAGATAGGCCTGCGGACCGGCGGCGAGATGGATGTTGCGCCGTTCCAGCTGCGTCAGGAAGAACGACCGGTCCACCAGCCGCGAGGCCAGCGCGGTGGAGATCGACACCGCCACCATCACCGCAAGCCCCGTCTGCCAGTCGCCTGTCAGCTCGAACACGATCAGCGTGGTGGAAATCGGCGCGCCGAGCACCGCGGCCGCCACGGCGCCCATGCCCGCCAGCGCGTAAAGCGTCTGCGAGCCGGAAACCTCCGGCATGATCGATGTGGCGATGATCCCGAAGGCCAGCCCCGACATCGCCCCCAGCATGAGCGATGGGGAAAACACCCCGCCCCCCATGCGGCCGGCGATGGTGATCGCCGCCGCCGCCGCCTTGACGATGGTGAAGACGATCGCCTCGTAGAGCAGAAGCTCACCGGTCAGCGCGGCACTCGTGGTCTCGTAGCCCACGCCGATGATATGCGGAAACCAGATCGCGATGGCGCCCAGCAGGAGCCCCGCGATCGCGGGCCTCAGCCAGCGCGGAATGCCCGTCAGTCGCTGCACGAGATTGCCCATGTCCTCCGCCCAGAAGGTCGCGCGCATGAAGGCCACCGCGATCAGGCCCGAGACCAGCCCGAGGATCAGGAAGGCCGGAAGCTCCACGTAGAACTGCAGGGCGCCGCCCTCGATCAGGCTGAACTCGGTCACGTCGCCGAATTCCAGACGGTTGATGACGGTGCCCGCCACCGAGGCGATGACGATGGGCGCGAAGGCATGGACCGCGAAATGCCGCAGCACCACCTCCAGCGCGAAAAGCGCGCCCGCGATGGGCGCATTGAAGCTGGCCGAGACCGCCGCGGCCACGGCACAGCCCAGAAGATCCCGCCCCGTGATCCCGTCGGCCCGGATCCAGCGCGACACGGCGGTGGAGATCACCGCCGCGAGATGCACCACCGGCCCCTCCCGCCCCGAGGACCCGCCCGAGCCCAGCGTGATCATCGAGGCGATGGCCGAGGCAAGCCCCGCCCGCGTCTCCACCCGCCCGTTGTTGAGCGCGGCCCCCTCGATCACGTCGGCCACGGACCGCACCCGCCCATCGGGGGTGAACCAGTGCAGGATCAGCCCCACCACCAGCCCCCCCGCCACCGGGATCAGCAGGATCATGACCCATGGCAGGCTCTCGGCGAAACTGTGGATCGTCCGGATGTCCTCGACGCCGTAAAGCCACTGCTGCAGTGCCTCGACCCCCTTGCGGAAGAACAGCGCGGCAAAGCCCGCCGCGATCCCGATCAGAAGCGCGATGAACCAGAAGGTGATCTGCCCCGGCCCCTTCTCGCGCAGGACTTGCCAGCCGCCGCGACAGGCGGCAAGCACAGTGTCGATCTGGTCCCCGACCGGTCCACGGCGCTCCTCGGACACGCTTTGCGCCTTCCCTTCCACACACGAACGCCGCCGGACCTTCCCGCCGGGCGTCTGGTGCAACCGGCCTAGTCCACTCCTCCCCCGGGTTGCAAGGGCCGCGCGTGCACGAAGCGGCACGCAAGCCTCTTCATCCTGGCAAGAAACTCCCGCCGGAGGCAAAACGAAAAGGACTCCCGCGCGACGTCGCGGACGGGGTGGCTGAGCGGCTTCCTGAAAGGGAGCCCGAAGACGCGCCGCGCCCCTCGCGCCGCATCAGCCGCCCTGCCCGGCCGCCGCCAGAAGCGCGCGCGCGGCCGCCCGCGCCTCCGCGGTCACGGTGTCGCCCGCCAGCATCCGCGCGACTTCGTCGATGCGCTCCGGCGGGGCCAGCGGCTCCACCCGGCTCAGCGTCATGCCGTCGGTCACCGCCTTGGACACCCGCCAGTGATGCGCGCCAAGGGCCGCGACCTGCGGCGAATGGGTCACCACGAGGACCTGCCCGTCCCGCGACAGCGCCGAAAGCCTGCGGCCCACGGCATCGGCGGTGGCGCCCCCCACGCCACGGTCGATCTCGTCGAAGATCATCGTCAGCCCGCTGTCGTCACGCGTCAGGCAGACCTTGAGCGCCAAAAGGAAGCGCGACAGCTCTCCGCCCGACGCGATGCGGTTGAGCGGCCCGGCCGGCGCGCCCGGGTTCGTGGCGACGGTGAAGGTGACCTGATCGGCCCCGCTGGGCCCGGGCTCGGCCGGGGCGAGCACGGTGGAGAACACCGCGCGCTCAAGCTTCAGGGGCGCAAGCTCCTCGGCCATGGCGGCATCGAGCCTGCCCGCCGCCTCGGCGCGCGCATGGCTCAGCCGGTCGGCGGCCTCGCGCCAGGCTGCGACGGCATCCCGATGCGCGGCGCGCAGCCCGGCGATTTCCTCCGCCCCGCCATCGAGCGCCGCGACACGCGCCTCCAGGTCGGCGCCGAAGCGTTCGAGGTCGTCGGGCACGATCCCGTGCTTGCGCGCAAGCCCCCTGAGCGCGAAGAGCCGGTCCTCCGTCTCTTCCAGCTCGGCGGGGTTGAAGACCAGCGTGTCGGCGAAACGGGCCACTTCGGATTGCGCCTCGGACAGTTCCACCATGGCGCGCTCCAGTGCCGCGAGCGCCGCGTCGAGGCCGCCCTCGGCGCGGTCGACCACGGCGTCGAGCCAGCGGCGCGCGTCGCCGATCTGCCCCTCCGCGCCGTCGAGCGACAGCGCGGCGGCCGCCCGCGCCACGTCCTCGCGCATCTTCTCGGCGGCCTGCATCAGGCGGCGGCGCGCGTCGAGCTCGGCCTCCTCCCCCTGCCGGGGCGCGAGAGCCGCGATCTCTCCGGCGGCATGGCGCAGGAAGTCCTCCTCGCGGCGCATCTCCTCCAGCCGCGCCTCGGCCGTCCCGAGGGCCTTGAGCGTCCTCGCCCGCTCCGACCAGGCCGCCGCGACGGCGGCGCGCAGGGCGGCCAAACCCCCGAAATCGTCCAGCATCGCGCGGTGATTGCGCGGATCCAGAAGCCCGCGGTCATCCTGTTGCCCGTGCAGTTCCACAAGCACGTCCGAGAGCGCGCGCAGCACCTCGCCCGAGGCGCGGCGGTCGTTGACCCATGCCGTCTTGCGCCCGTCCGCGGCGTTCACCCGCCGCAGGATCAGTTCCGCTCCGACGGGCAGCCCCGCCTCCTCCAGCACCTGATGGGCGCGGTGATCGGCGGGCAGTTCGAAGACCGCGACCACCTCCCCCTGATTGGCGCCCGCCCGGACCAGGTCGGCACGTCCGCGCCAGCCCAGCACGAAGCCCAGCGCATCGAGCAGGATCGACTTGCCCGCCCCGGTCTCGCCGGTCAGCACGTTCAGTCCCGGCTGGAAGGCAAGCTCCAGCCGGTCGATGATCAGCAGGTCGCGGATGTCGAGATGCCTGAGCATGGGCGCACCATCGGGCGAGGGACCGGGCGATGCAAGCACCGCCAGCCCCCCGCAGTCACGGGAAACGGATCGTCAGAGCCAGTCGCCGCGCACGGTCTGGTCCCAGACCTCCCTGAGCCAGCCCTGCCCGGCGGCATCCGGCGTGAGGCCCTGCCCCGTGAGCTGCCGGAACGCGTCGTCATAGAAGGGCGAGCCCTGGAAATTGTAGCCAAGGATCGCGCCGGCGGTGGACGCCTCGTCCGTCAGCCCCAGCGAGAGATAGGCCTCGACCAGACGCAGCAGCGCCTCGGGCGTGTGGCTCGTGGTCTGGAACTCCTCCACCACCAGGCGGAAGCGGTTGATCGCGGCGGTGTAATGCTGCCGGCGCAGGTAATAACGGCCCACCTCCATCTCGCTCGCGGCAAGCTGGTCCATCGCCACGTCGAAGCGGAGGACCGCGTCCTGGGTGTATTCGCTGTCGGGATAGCGCTCGATCACCAGCCGCAGCGCCTGCAGCGCGTCATAGGCCACCGCCTGATCGTTGCCGATCTGGTCCATCTGGTCGTAGTAGCTGAGCGCCAGAAGGTACTGGGCGTAGGCCGCGTCGGCTTCGGCCGGGTAGAAATCGAGATACCGCTGCGCCGCGATGCGCGAGTTGTCGTAATCGCGATCCTGGTGGTAGGAAAACGCCGCCATGATCAGCCCGCGCTTGGCCCATTCGGAATAGGGATAGAGGCGCTCGATCTCGCCGAAATAGATCGCGGCGTCATCGGCGCGGCCCCTGGCCAGTTCGTATTCGGCGCGCTGATAGATTTCCTGGGCCGAATATTGTTCCAGCACGCCATCGCGGCGCGGGTCGACACCGTCGCCACAGGCCGACAGACCCAGCGCCAGGGCAAGGGCCCCGGCGGCGATTGCCTTGCGCATGCCTGGTCTACTGCTGCGGCCCGTCATCTCAGGCGCCCCTTGGGTCATCATCTTGGTCCGGGGGCCCGTCGCCCCGGTTCAGGGCTTGGTCTAGCACGAAACGACAGGGGGGCAAATTGCCTTTTCGCCCCGGCTCGGATCAGGCGACGGCGGCCAGATCGGCGGCTTTCACGCCGACGCCCGGCAAGGCCAGGGCGGCGTCGCCGCGCAGGGTGACACGGGCATGGTTGCGCGGATCGGCGAACAACGC
>LJSY01000084.1 GCA_001314805.1 Rhodobacteraceae bacterium HLUCCO18
CGGGCGCCCCGCGGGTCACGGGACGCAGGGAGGCCCGCGGCGCGTCGGTTACGGCCCTCGCCACCTCGGAAACAGGCTCGGCCGCGCCCCGTTGCATCGGCAATAGCGACCGCGACGGTGCATCGGCAAGAACCGCCGGAACCGACAGCAGGCAGACCAGCGCGGTCAGCCCCGCCAGCCGCCGCCCGCCTTTCATTCCGCCGCGTCCTCGCGCCGCCGCGCCACGGGCACGCGTCCGAAATCCGGCGCGTCGGTGTCCTGCCCGGCCTCGATGATGCCACGCCGGATCGCGCGTGTTCGGGTGAAATAGGCGTGCAGATGCTCGCCGTCCCCGGTCCGGATCGCCCGCTGGAGCGCGAAAAGCTCCTCGGTGAAGCGGCCGAGGATCTCCAGCGTCGCGTCCTTGTTGGACAGGAACACGTCGCGCCACATGGTGGGGTCCGAGGCCGCGATGCGGGTGAAGTCCCGGAAGCCCGCGGCGGAATACTTGATCACCTCGCTGTCGGTGACGCGGCGCAGATCGTCGGCCACGCCGACCATCGTGTAGGCGATGAGGTGAGGCGTGTGCGAGGTCACGGCCAAAACGAGATCGTGGTGATCGGCGTCCATCTCCTCGACATTGGCGCCGCAGCCTTCCCAGAGCCGGCGCAACCCGTCGATGGCCGCGCGATCGGTGCCCTCGTCGGGTGTCAGCAGGACATAGCGGTTGTCGAAGAGCTCCGCGAAACCCGAGGTCGGCCCGGAATGTTCCGTCCCCGCAAGCGGATGGCCCGGCACGAAATGCACGCCCTCGGGCAGGTGGGGCGCGACCTCGGCGATGACGTCGCGCTTGACCGAGCCCACATCCGTCACCGTCGCGCCGGGTTTCAGATGCGGCGCGACCTCCCGCGCGACGGCACCCATCACGCCCACGGGCACGCACAGAACCACGAGATCGGCGTCCCCGACAGCCTCCGCCGCGGTGTCGACCACGCGGTCACACAGGCCGATCTTTCGCGCGGTTTCGCGTGTCTCGGTCGAGCGCGCGGTGCCCACGATCTCGCCCGCAAGCCCCGCACGGCGCATCGCATGCGCCATGGAGCCCGCGATCAGGCCCAGACCGATCAGGGCGACGCGATCGTAGATCCGTGTCATCGCGGCCCCCGGAACTCTCTCAGCACGCCCAGCACGGCGTCATTGTCCTGCGGCCGGCCCACGGTGATGCGCAGGCAATGGGGCAGACCGTAGCTTTTGGGCGCGCGCACGATGATGCCCCGCTTCTTCAGATGGGCATCCGCCGCGTCGGCCTCGGCCTCGTCGGAAAAGCGCGCGAGCACGAAATTGGCCGCGCTGTCGTCACAGGCCACGCCAAGCTGACGCAACCCGCCGGTCAGGCGCGCGCGTTCATCGGCATTGACGCGCAGCGCCTTTGCCACCCAGTCCGTGTCGCGGAGCGCCGCCTCCGCCCCCATGAGCGCCATGGTCGACAGGTTGAAGGGACCGCGAATCCGCGTCAGCACCTCGATGATCTCCCTCGGCGCGTAGCCATAGCCCACGCGCACGCCACCCAGCCCGTAGACCTTCGAGAAGGTCCGCGTCATCACCACGTTGTCGCGCGTTTCGACAAGCTTGGCGCCGCCATCGTAGCCGTCGGCATATTCCACATAGGCCCCGTCCATCACCAGAAGGCACTGGTCCGGCAAACGCGCCGCCAGGTCCTCGAAGGCCGCGAGCGGCAGCATGGTGCCCGTCGGATTGGCCGGGTTGGCGATGAAGATGAGCCGGGTCCGCTCGGTCACCGCCGCGAGGATGGCCTCGGGGTCGACGACGCGATCCGTCTCGGGCGCGGTCACGGGCGTGGCACCGGCGGCCAGCGCCGAGATGCGGTACATCCCGAACCCATGCTCGGGATACAGCACCTCGTCGCCCGGCCCCGCATAGGCCTGGCAGAGCATTGTGATGATCTCGTCCGATCCCACGCCGCAGATGATCCGCTCGGGGTCGAGGCCGTGGATCTCGGACAGCGCCTGACGCAGCCCCTTGTGATCGGTGGAGGGATAGCGATGCGCCATGGTCGCGGCCTCCGCCATCGCGCTGACCGCAGAGGGGGGCGGGCCGAACGGGTTTTCGTTCGAGCTGAGCTTCAGGGGGGCAACGAAGCCGGGCAATGCGCTTTCGCCGCCCTGGTAGAGCGCGATCTCGAGGATCCCCGGTTTTGGCGTGATGGTTACTGACATGACTATTTCGTGACACTCGCTGGCTTTGGCCGGGTTCTAGATCGTCCGTGGCCACTTGCAAACGTTCGATATGATGGCAAGCCCCTATCAGTAGAAACTCTGCGGGTCGATATCCACGGCCAGCCGCACCTGCGAAGGCAGCTTCAATCCGCTCATCCAGCGGGTGATCGCGCCTTGAATGGGTGCGCCCTTGGGGGCCTTGACCAGCAGCCGGACGCGGTGCCGCCCCCGGACGCGGGCGATCGGCGCGGGCGCGGGCCCGTAGACGACGCCACCCGCCGCACGGATCGCCGCGTCGTTGCGCGCCAGATGCTGTCCCAGTTCGAAGGCCGAGGCCGCGTCGCCGGCACTGATGATGATCCCCGCAAGGCGTCCGTAGGGTGGCATTCCCGCCGCCTCACGCTCCGCCGCCTCGGCGCGCCAGAACGCCTCCTCGTCGCCGCCAAGGATCGCGCGGATGACCGGGTGCTCCGGCTGGAAGGTCTGCAGCATGGCCAGACCGGGCTTCTCCGCCCGCCCCGCACGCCCCGAGACCTGCCGCATCAGCTGAAACGTGCGCTCTGCCGCGCGCAGATCGCCGCCCTGCAGGCCCAGATCCGCGTCGACCACACCCACCAGCGTCAGGCGCGGAAAGTTGTGGCCCTTCGCCACCAGCTGCGTGCCGATGATGATGTCGGTGTCACCCTCCGCGATCTCCTCGATCTGGGCCTTGAGCGCGCGGGCCGAGCCGAAGAGATCCGAGGACAGGACCGCGATCTTCGCGTCCGGAAAGGCGGCGGCCGCCTCTTCGGCGACGCGCTCGACACCGGGGCCCACGGCGGCCATCTTGCCCTCGACCCCGCAAACCGGACAGACCTCGGGAAGGGGTTTCGTCTCTCCGCACTGGTGGCAGACGAGGCGCTTGAGGAACCGGTGTTCCACCATGCGCGCGTCGCAATGGTCACAGCCCAGCTGCGCCCCGCACGCCCGGCAGAGCGTCACGGGCGCATAGCCCCGGCGGTTCAGGAACAACAAGGCCTGTTCGCCGGCCTGCACCCTCCGGGCGACTTCGGCGGTCAGCGCGGGCGAGAGCCAGGATTGCGCCGGCAGGTCCTCGAGGCGCATGTCGATGGCGCGCATCTCCGGCAGCACCGCCGCCCCGAACCGCGCCGTCAGGTCGAGGCGCGCGTATTTCCCCGCCTCGGCGTTGGCCCAGCTTTCCAGCGACGGCGTGGCCGAGGCGAGCACCACCTGCGCGCCGTTCAGCGAGGCGCGCAGCACGGCCATGTCGCGGGCGTTGTAAAGCGCGCCCTCCTCCTGCTTGTAGGAATTGTCGTGTTCCTCGTCGACGACGATGAGCCCGAGGTCCCGGAACGGCAGGAACAGCGCGGACCGCGCGCCCACCACAAGCTGTGCCTCGCCTTGCCCCAGCATGCGCCACGCACGACGCCGCTCGGTCATCGTGACGCCGGAATGCCATTCGGCGGGTTTCGCGCCGAAGCGCGCCTCGACCCGGGTCAGGAACTCCGCCGTCAGCGCAATCTCCGGCAACAGGACCAGCGCCTGCCGCCCGGCGCGCAGGGTTTCGGCCACGGCCTCGAGATACACCTCCGTCTTGCCGGAACCGGTGACGCCCTTCAGCAGCGTCGTTCCATACACCCGCGCACGGATGGCGTCGCGAAGCCGCTCCGCCGCCTGTGCCTGATCCTCGGTCAGGGCCTTGCCCGACCGGTCCGGGTCGAGCGGCGGATAGGGTGCATCGCGCGGCGTATCGGCCTCCTCCACCACGCGCTGCGCGGCCAGCCCCTTGATGACGCTCGTGGACACGCCCGCCAGCGCGGAGAGTTCCGACAGGGTGAACCCCAGCCCGCCGTATTCCGTCAGCGTCTCGATCACGCGACGGCGCGCAGGCGTCATGCGGTCGGGTTCCCCGCGACCCAGCCGGTAGACCTTGCGCATCGAGGGCGGATCGGAAAGCCCCGGCACCCGCGTCGCCAGCCGCAGCATCTGGCTATGCGGGGTCAGCGTGTAGCCGCCCGCGCGGATCAGGAATTCGCGCATCTCCTCGCGCATGGGCGCGGCGTCGAGCACACGGTTCACCGACCGGATCTTCGCCAGATCATAGTCGCCCTTGCCTTCGCCCCAGACCACGCCCAGCACCTTGCGGGGCCCCAGCGGCACCTCGACGAAGGCACCCAGCCAGCAGCCTCCTTCGGGCGCGCGGTAATCGAGCACGCGGTCGATCGGCTCGGGCGTCAGAACGCCCACCAGCGACCCTTCCTCGAAATACGACCTGCTCATGGCTTTAAGGCTCACCGCGCTTGCGCTAGAAGGCCGGCAGATGACCACGGCCCAAACTTGAAAGGAACCTCGCGCATGAAATTCTTTGTGGATACCGCCGACATCGACGCGATCCGTGACCTCGCCCAGCTTGGCATTGTCGACGGGGTGACGACCAACCCCTCGCTGATCATGAAATCAGGCCGCGATATCAAGGAAGTGACCAAGGAGATCTGCGACCTCGTCGATGGCCCCGTCAGTTCCGAGACCGTCGCGCTTGATGCCGAGGGCATGATCGCCGAGGGCAAGGAACTGGCCAGGATCGCAGACAACATCGCCATCAAGGTGCCGCTCACCTGGGAGGGGCTGAAGGCCTGCAAGGCGCTGACCAGCGAAGGTTTCATGGTCAACGTCACGCTGTGCTTCTCGGCCAACCAGGCGCTTCTGGCGGCCAAGGCAGGCGCCACCTTCATCTCGCCCTTCATCGGGCGGCTCGACGATATCAACCTCGACGGGATGGACCTGATCGCCGAGATCCGCCAGATCTACGACAATTATTCCTACGATACCGAGATCCTCGCGGCCTCGATCCGCACGGCGAATCACATGAAGCAGGCGGCCCTGATCGGCGCCGACGTGGCGACAGCACCGCCGAACGTGATCCACGCGATGGCGGCCCACCCGCTGACCGACAAGGGCCTCGAAAGCTTTCTCAAGGACTGGGAAAAGACGGGGCAGAAGATCCTCTGATCCCGTTGGCCAACTGGGGTTCGCCGGCGCCGGTCGTCTCAGGCGCCTTCGGCAAGCGTGAAAAAGCACTCCGCGCTGGCCTGACGAAGGGGAACGACCGCCTGGTAGGCCTCGGATCGAAAGGCCGCCACGGCGGCGTGGTAGCTTGGGAATCCGACGACCACGTGCCGATCCAGTGATGCGTCGCCCTCAACGGTGTCCGAGTGTCCGGCGTCTACAGTGTACGCGCCGCCCAGCCGGGCCACGATGGCGGGCGCCTGATCGGCGTAACGGCGATAGGTCTCGGGGTCGGTGACCTTGATGTGAACGATCCAATAGCCTTTGGGCATATCATCCTCCTGACGTGCGCGAGGCGACGATATTCACCCGTGGGCCACAGAGCCAGTTCCAGTTCGCGGCCCGGACGAACCTGCGTGCCTTTCCTAAAGGCTCGTGCGTCGGTGGTACGGCCTATTCCGCTGCCACCAACGCGCGCGCGCCCCGCGTCCGGCGCGCGCCTCGA